>CAYYQW010000058.1:0-25308 GCA_964472505.1 uncultured Bacteroidaceae bacterium
TTGGCTTTTAATCTGTTCCGAATATATAATCGGATATTAAAACAGCTTAGTAATTCTAATTTTTTGTTACTTTTGTTGTACTTAATATTTGTAAATCGGATGAAAAAATACATTAGCATATTAATACTGCTTTTAATAAGTTTAGCTGCTTATTCCCAGTCCGATTTTTCGGTTATAAAAACCGATGATTCGGATTTTCCCATGATAGATGTTTGGATTCGAGCCGACTCGGGAAGCATCAGTAAAGATGTTCTGAAACTTTATTCTGAAGATAATCTGCAACTGCCTTATAGTTTGGAGAAAATTACGAGCTTAAAACACGACAAAGAATCGGCAATTTTGTATTTATTTTTTCTGTCGGGAAATTCCGATGAGAATTCAGCCATAGCCGGTCAGATTAAAGAGCACTTTGAATCGAAACAATCCGGATATAAAATGAACTTAGCGCTGATACGTATGGATAAGTTTAGAGTGAAAACTGAGTTTTTAAGCCCTGAGTTTAGTGCAGATTATGATTTTTTTTATAATCAATTGGATAAATACGCTTTCGATTCCGATACTTTGACATCCGTAAATCCGGTTGTTCAGAATATGATGCGGCGCCTTATAAATGAGGATCTGAAAACAACCAATTATTCGATTTTTATGCTGGGTTCGCGCTTTCGAGCCAATAAAAACGAACCCTTAATTCATCAACTCATTCGTTCCGATATTCATATATATTCTTTGTTAAGCGATTCTTTGGATGTAAGTAATGAGAGCAATTTGATATCTCTTTGTTCACGTACCGGCGGGATGTACACCAAATCCGAAATTGAAAATTACCGAAGAACCCTGAATACATATATTGATGATGCTTTGCTTTATGCTTCCGTTTCAGGTTTTGAATTTTTTAAATTGCAATTTAAAACCCGTTCAAAAGCAAAGAAAAACTATGCCATCATTTCTAACGGTGAAAAAGAACTTTCCTTTGTTTTCTACAGAAAGCGGCTTTTGGGAGAAACCGAAATGTATCAGTTGTTTTTGATCATCAGCGGAATCATTATTTTTTATTTGTTGCTGATGTATGTTATACAGAAACGAAAGATTCATTATCTCAAAATAAAAACAAAACGAAAAGAAACCATACCCGATTCCGATAAAAAAGTTGTTCTAAATGTTCAATCTGCCGGACTTTCTCAAAAATATGAGTTGAGTGAAAAGCGTTATACCATCGGACGCCACAAAAGCAATGATATTGTGGTGGAAAACGAAACCCTCTCTGCTTTTCATGCAGAAATATTCAAAGAACAAGGATTATACATGATTTCTGATAAAGGCAGTACCAATGGAGTTTATGCCGATGGTGAACGGGTAATAAAAGAAAAATTACGAAAGGATATGCTGCTAAAACTGGGAGAAGTTTACATAAAAATCAGCTATGAGTAAAGACACAACAGAGCTTTTAAAAACAAAGCCCCTGAAGAATTTTCAATACGGCAGTTATACCGATGTGGGCTGCATGAGAAAACTGAACCAGGATGCATATAATCATGCGTTCGGAATAAACGGCGACTTATTTGTGGTATGCGACGGTATGGGCGGTACCGATTTGGGAGCCGATGCAGCGCGCATAGCTGTGGAAAGCATTATTGAAACATTTACAAGTGAATGGAAAGACCGGGCCAAAGATTTAATCAAAGAAGCGATAGAGAAAGCCAATAAAGCTGTGTTTGATTTTGCCGAGAGCAAAGGCAAATCGGCCGGAACAACGCTTGCTTTAGTTCTTGTGCGAGATAGTAATATGTGGTATGCTCATGTGGGCGACAGTCGTATTTATTACAGAAGCGGCAAGCGATTTTTTCCGCTCACCGAAGATCATTCTTTAGTACAAACTATGGTTCGCCGAGGTTTGATAACTCAGCAAGAAGCTCGCTTGCATCACGAGCGGCATGTGGTTACGCGTGCCTTGGGTTTGCAGAACACTGTTGATATTGATATTTCGGATGAAGCCCTACAGCCCGGAAACGGAGATATCGTTCTGCTGTGTACCGACGGGCTTACCAATGAACTCGATGAAGAGGCTATTGAGGAAATTATCAGCACGGAGCAAACGCCCCAAGAGAAAGCCGAAAAATTGACCGAACAGGCGAAATCTTTTGGCGGATCAGATAATATTACCGTTCAGCTGATTAGTTTTTTTAACGATTCGGTTTCCAATTATCATCCGCCGCAGCATAAGCTCAAAAGCGGTTTTATTCGAAGCCGATTTCAAAAAACATCGATAATTGCATTGGCTTTAATAATCATCTTTGTTTTGCTGTATTATTTTGGATATGATTATCTCTCAGAAGATAAGCCGGCAGAGTTCAGAAAAGATATGAACAGCACTTGCATTATTTCGGCAGAAAATGATATTTATAAAGAAAGTTCATCGGATAATCTTGCTTTTGTTGCCGGGCCGGACGACTGTTTCGTTATTTACCGAGATTTATTTGGCCTTACTGAAACTGAACTCATGAAAATGAACAGCAGCGAACGTCTGTTTTTTGAGGCGGGAGAATTGATATTGATACCAAAAACCAAGAGCGAATGATCGGGAAGTATGTCTTAAACTATGAAATTGACGAAATTATCGAGAAAGGCGGTATGTCAACCGTCTATTTGGGCATACATAAATATTTGAAACGCAAAGTGGCCGTAAAACATTTATCGCCGGATTTGGCTTCAAAACCCGAAAATCGGAAACGTTTCAAAAATGAAGCAGCTCAGTTGGCCGCTTTTCATCATTCCAATATTGTATCATTATATGATTATGTGGAAAATGATGACGGTTATTTTATCATTACCGAATATGTAGAAGGTCGAAACCTGGCTGAGTATATCGAAGAAGTGAGCGGGCCGATGCCTGAATCTAAAGCGCTTAATATCATGTTTCAGGTTTTGGATGCCGTAGGCCACATGCATGACCGAAACATTATTCATCGCGATATTAAATCATCCAATTTTATTATTAATCAGGAAAATGAGGTGAAAGTTATTGATTTCGGTATTGCGAAATCTTTGGAATACAATCAACCGCTGATTACCCAGCACGGCTCCAAAGTAGGTACTACTTTTTTTATGAGCCCCCAGCAAGTTCAGGGTAAAGTGCTCGATCGGCGTTCGGATATTTATTCACTCGGTGTTTTATTGTTTCACATGCTCACGGGGCAATATCCGTACGATCATAACATGTCGGAATATGAAGTTTATCAGAAAATTATAAATGAAGCTTTACCGGATCCCCGAGAATATTATGTAGGCATTTCAGATAATATATACGGAGTTATACAAAAAGCGACTGCCAAAAGCCCGTTACAGCGCTACCAATCCTGCGATGAGTTTAAGGTAGCTTTGCTCAATGCCCAAAAACGGCCAAAGAAAAAAGGCGACGATGCTACACTGGGCTTGAGAACTCGAATTTTGGAAGCTTCCGATGATATTAAAAAACCTTTATTTTCCGGAAATTTCTTTCAGAATTTTCTGATGTTGATATCTACTTTATTTTTTATCACAGCCATAGGCTTGGGTCTGTATTTCTTTACCAAAAAAGATGTCAGGCATATTGTAGCCGGACAAGTGGCATTACGCGCCGGCGACAGCATCCGATCCGAAACCATAGAGCAGCTGTACTACGGCGAAACCGTGCGCGTGCTGGATGATATGCAAAGTGCCGAGCAGCAAGAGTGGCTTAAAGTTAGCAGCCTGCGTAACTCGGTGGGCTATATTCAGCAAGATTATTTAGCGATTCGACATGTGTATGACCAAATCAATTCAATTCTTGGGAACTCTCTGGCTCAGCAAATTATACCGGTGGAATACAAAAGGGCTTTGCGCAAGTATTTTGTCGTAAATCGTTTGTTTGATAACAATGCTTCGGATTGGAGGCTGAGTGTAGAGAATAAAAAGAGTTTTGAATTTAATACCATAGCTGTGGATGATTTTAACGAGAATGGGGAAGATGATTTTGCTTGCGTTATTTCTCACCAATTTACCGGAGAGTCGCAGTTGGTTATCTTTTTTGATAATCTAAAAGAAAATGTGATGGTGGCTTTTGACGAGCCCGTAAAAATAAAAGCGCTTAAGAAAGGAACTGTCGGCGGCCGCTGGTATTTGGGAAATGATTCCGGCGGAAACGAAACCGATAACAGAAATTATGTCGCAAAAAAGTATGAATATTTAAATTCTAACGGTATTCTTTTAAGTAAAACAGAAAGCAATGAAAACATCATATACATATACAATCCCGAAACAAGAACATTAAAGGCTTATTCACAAACATCGCATTAGCGCTTATTTTCTGTCGGCAGTTTTGCCGTGGTGTATTTTGTATATCAAAAACAGAAACAAGCCGGTTAAAAAGAAAGATAAGGGCAGCCACATACCGGAATTGCTTTCGGTACCTATTTTTTCAAAAGTTTCAATATTTTTCTCTTCATAAAAAAAGTGATAATAAGCTACGCCCAAGGCATTGTTTAGGAAGTGAGCCGCAATGGGCACCCACATATTACCGGAAATAATCAGCAGATAACCAAATAATGCTCCGAGAAGCAGGCGAGGTAAAAATCCGTAAAACTGAAAGTGAACGGCACTGAATAAGAAAGCTGCTATCCATACAGCCGCATGTGCACTGCCTGTCCAATTTTTGAAAATCCTCTGCAAAACTCCCCGAAACAGTAATTCTTCTCCAACGGCCGGTATTACGGCCACAATAATCAAATTAACAAAAAAAGCCGTGAGGGATTTATCGCTCAATAAAAATAATTTTGTCAGTTTTTCTGCATGTTCCTCTGCAGACTTCAGTTTGTTTTCGAGTCCTTGCAGCGCGTCGGGAAATGTGAGTGTCTGATTAATTTCCGCCAGCAAGTTCACCAAAGGCTGAACACTGATAATGAGCAGAAAAATTATTGCGAGACTCAGAATCGGTGTTTTTCTGTTTAGATATAAATAGCTGTTGGTACGGCTTGAAAACAGGAAGGCTGCCAGCAGCGCCGGAGCTACAAAAAGCCCGGCGGATTGAAATGCTTGAAGAATTTTTAAACGCCCGATATTTTCCGGTTGCATCAAAAAATTATTGTCAAATGCTTCGCTTGATACCCCATAAACAATACCGGCAAGTAATTGCCCGAGCAAAAAAAAGATAAGAAAACTAACGGACATCAAAAAGGCTGTAAAAATTAGCTTTGCCCAAGGTTTGGCAGTATCAAAAACAGGATTTTTCATGTTTTTTTATAGTCTTTTGTCGGCTTTGGCCTAAAAATGTGTCAGTTTAGCAAATAATATCTGTTTTTCTTTCAAGAAATCCGGCCTTTTTTCACTATCGAAAAAACGTCAGTTTTAGCTGCTCTGTGTGTAAATGGTTTGTGTGGGGAATGCAAATTCCAATCCGGCTTCGTTAAAGCGTTCAAGCACATCGGAGTTTAATTTGTCCACAGTGGCCCAATAGTCCGAACCTTTGGTAATGTAATAAATGAAGAGAAGGTTCAATGAAAAATCGCCGAAGCTGTTAAAAATTGCCACATAATCTTCTTCTATGATATCATGATTGGCTCCCACAATTTCTTTCAGAATGTCTTTAGCCTGTTTCATTTGTTCGGGTGTTGTATCGTAGGTAAGGCCAAGATTAACCGGCATTTTTCTGGAAGGTTCCGAAGTAATATTCTCAATGGATTGCGCGGTGAAAGTTGTGTTTGGAATGGTAACAATTCTGCCGGCAAGTGTGCGCAAACGCGTAGAACGAAAGCCTATTGCTTCAACCGTTCCGTCAAAACCGTCGGCAACTATGCGGTCGCCTATCATAAAAGGTTTGTCGGTAAAAACCGTAACGCCTCCAAAAAGATTAGCTACCGTATCTTTGGCAGCCATGGCTAAAGCAATACCTCCAATACCAAGACCGGCAAGCAATGCGCCTATATTGTAACCGGCATTGTTAAGACCCACAATAACGGCAAGTGTCCAAATGGCTATTTTTATTGATTTACGAATAAGCGGAAGCAGTTGGTCATCCAGGTCGCTTTCGGATTTCTCTACGATTGGATTTAGATAGTTTACAATGATACCGTCTATTATTCTTACTAAAAGCCAAGCGATATTAAATGTAATGGCAATATAAAAAACCTGATCCATAAACTCTTCGGCTTTAACCGTTAAGTTTAAATAATACACTCCGTACCACATACCGCCCAATACAATGGCCATCAGTATCGGTTTTTCAAGTGTTTCAACCAGAATGTCATCCAGATTTGTTTTGCTTTTGTTAGCTGCTTTCTTTACTATGTTTGCTATCACCCAATAAGCCAGTTTTGAAACTAAATAACCGCCAATTATGATAGCTATTGCAATGGTCCATTCACCTATTGTGTTTCCGTAAAATTGTTGTTTGAAGAATTCCGACATACGTTTATTTTTTTGGTCTAATGCAAAAATAGAAAGTTAGGCCATAAAAAGAAATATTTTTCTATTTTTATATTTTCAATAGAAGATTGACGTTTAATGTATTAAAAAAATTAAACTTAATTACTTGAAAAATGTATTATGCAAGTGTTTGCTATATTTGAAAATCTTTTTTTATTCGCTTAATCATAAAAATTACCGGACATGAAAAAAATTATAATCCTTACAGTATTTTTAATTGCAGCATTATCCGTAAGCGGACAAAGGCGCGGACAGGTTATAAAATGGCTCAGCCTTTCGGCAAAAGGCGGGGTAGGGAATTCCGTACTTCTGAACACCGATGTTTTTAATGAAAAATATGCCGACTTAAATCTTTTAACCCCAAGTTTAGCCTTTGGCGGACGTTTTACATTTACATACGGCGATAATATTGGCTTTGGGCTGGATCTGCTTTCCGTTTCTTATGGTCAAGAGTACTCGCTGGCAACTCCGGATTTATCTTACGAGAAAAAATTGGCTTTGAAATCTTTGGACTATACCGTATTTTTTAGATATACGGGTAATCAAGGCGGCTATTTTGAAGCCGGGCCTGTGTTTACAAAACTAATTTCTGCCGAAGAAACCAACAGTATCGCAGGAAATTTCAGCCCGCGAGCTGATTTGATGAATATTTATGAAAATAATTATACCAATCTGATGATTGGTTTTGGCATGAGCGCTTTGCGTACCGAAAGGCTCGACCTAAACTTAGGACTCAGAGTAAATTACGGTTTGGATGATATGGTTCCCGAACATTCTGATTATATTTTGAATGACGGTGTTTTTCAGCCCGAAATCATGTCCGAGAAATCAACCAATCCCATTTCTGCGAAATTTATTGTAGAACTTAACTATTATTTTGCTTTTTGGGGTGATGCTTCTTGCGGACAAGGGCGCCTGATGTTTTTTCAGTAAACAAATATTCTTTTTACTATGGCAGCTTGCTGCATTTGTTGTATTATTGCAAGAAAATTGAAGTATTGATATGTCTGCAATAAATACCATAAAACAGCCGATAGCAGAAGAACTGAAAGAATTTGAAGCCCATTTTAGAAAAGCGCTTAAAAGTAAAGTGCCTTTACTTGATATTATAACCAACTATATTCTCAGGCGGAAAGGAAAGCAAATGCGACCGATGTTTGTTTTTCTTTCCGCCCGTTTATTTGGTGAAATTACAAAGCGCACCTACACTGCTGCCACACTTATAGAACTGCTTCATACCGCTACATTGGTTCACGATGATGTGGTGGACAATTCAAAACTGCGCAGAGGATTTTTTTCAATCAATGCACTTTGGAAATCGAAAATTGCCGTCTTGGTTGGCGATTATCTTTTGTCGAAAGGCCTTTTG
Source organism: uncultured Bacteroidaceae bacterium (assembly GCA_964472505.1). Classification (GTDB taxonomy): domain Bacteria; phylum Bacteroidota; class Bacteroidia; order Bacteroidales; family JAADGE01; genus JAYEIA01. Next base: position 7,805 of record CAYYQW010000058.1, read on the forward strand.
ACTGCTACTCAGAACAAAGAATACGAACTGCTCGATATTGTTTCCGAAGCCGTTAAAGAAATGGCCGAAGGCGAACTTCTGCAGTTAGAAAAAGCGCGTAAATTAAATATTAGTGAAGCGGTTTATTTTGAAATCATTACCAAAAAAACAGCTACGCTTATTGCCTCTTGTACGGCAGCCGGAGCAAAGTCAGCCGGGGCTTCCGACCAAAGGGTAAAACAAATGAAAGATTTCGGAACTTATGCCGGTATTTCATTTCAGATAAAAGATGATTTGTTTGATTATAATGAGCATAACAAAACGGGAAAACCCGCAGGTAACGATATTCGCGAAAAGAAAATGACACTTCCGCTTATTTATGCTTTGAATAATTCAAACGGTTCCGAAAAAAGAAAAATTATTCGAATTGTAAGAAAAAAGAAAAAAGTAAACGCCGATATTCAGGCCGTAGTCGGTTTTGTCAGAGAAAAAGGCGGAATAGAATATGCACGTGAAGCTATGATGGCTTATCGACAAAAAGCCGAAGCCGTTTTAAACGAAATACAAGATTCTCCTTCAAAAGAGTCTTTGAAAGAACTGCTTATTTATGTTACGGAGCGTAAAAAATAAAGCCGAATAATAATGCTTTCTGATTTTGAAAAGATTCAATACATTGATATTCACACTCATCATTCGCCGGATAAGCTGTCTGTAAGAGCGCTTCAAAGTTTTTTCATTGACGATGCGCCTGAGAATTCCGAGCAGTTTTTTTCGGCCGGCATACATCCGTGGCAGGTAGAATCTGATAATACTCGAATCAAACAAAAAGCTCGGCAAGTTTTTGCCAAAAAAAAGCTTTCGGCCATTGGCGAAATTGGTTTGGACAGGCGTAAGAACAGCTCGCTTTTCTCGCAACAGAAAGCGGTTTTTATTTGGCAGCTGAACATGGCCGAAGAATTGGGTTTGCCCGTTATAATACATTGTGTCAAAGCCTATTCCGATTTATTGTCGGTATTAAAAGAAGTATCGCCTGAGCTGCCGCTTATTATTCACGGCTACAATGAAAATATTCAAACGGCGGCCCAACTCCTTAAGCAAAATGTGTATTTCTCTTTCGGGGAATTTTTGTTTAATGAAAACTCAACAGCAGCAAAAGTTTTTCCTGAAATAGAAAATGATAAAATTTTTCTTGAAACCGATGAGTCTTCTTATTCCATTTCTGAGATATACAAGAAAGCTGCCGACTTAAAAGGCATTGATATTTCCAAAATAAAAAGCATTATAAAGCAAAACTATTCTTCGGTTTTTGAACATAGGCTTTAGGATGTGAAATTTTGATGAAAGGGATGATATTAAAATATTTTTTTGTATTTTTGTTTGTTAGAAAAAAAGACGGTTTAGAATTCTGAATACTTCTTTCTAAAACGCATGGTTTATGTCTGAAAATTCAAATTTTAAAAAACGCATACAATCTTTTTTGGGCGGAAAGCAATCAAAGCTTTACGATAGTTTTTTGACAAATTTGGAAGCATTTCCTGAAGCCTATTCTAACAGCAAGGACACCGGCGAACTTATTGAAAGAAATAAAGAATTATTATGTATTCATACCGTATCTCAGATTACGAACAGCAGAGAACATCCCTTTGATACAGTGCTTGAGCTTGTTGCCAAAATAATAGCACAAGCTTTTCAGTTTCCCGATATAGCCGAAGCTCAAATTATATGCTGCGATGACGTTTATCAAACCTCTAATTTTAAAAAAACGAATGATTTGTTAAGTGCGGAAATCCCATTGAGCTATTTCTCAGCCGGAGAGCTGAATGTGGTATATACCCAAAAGCCTGAAACCGATTCTCAAAAGCCTTTCCTTCCCCAAGAAGAAGCATTAATACATACCCTTGCCCGAATCATTGGTAATGCCGTAGAAAATCGCCGATATGAAAAAGCGCTTATTGAGAGTGAAAGCAAATACCGCCGTTTTTTTCAACAGTCCGGAGTCGGTATATTACGATTTTCGCAAACAGGCGAAATATTGGAGGCCAATAAGGCTTTTGCACAAATACTTGGTTTTGAAGATGCCGAAGCATTGGTTGAGCATTCCGGCAGTGTTCTGCCTTTTCATAAAAATCCGGATGATTTTAATAAATTGCGTGAAACATTGGAAGCCCGAGGCAGTTTTGAAAATTATACCATAAGTGCACTAACGGCAAAAGGCACAGATATATGGCTCGAAATGAATGCCGTGAAATTACAAGATAAAGACTTGTATTATTATGAGGCGGTTGTAAAAGATATTACGAAACAGGTAAAAGCCAAACAACAGCTTGCCGAAAGCGAAAAACGATACCGCGCTTTGCTGTCCGCTGCTAACGATGCCATTTTTGTTGCTGATATTGAAAGCGGAAGAATCATTCAGTGCAATAAGCAGGCCGAGCGACTGTTGAAAAAAACACAAGGCGAGATAACAGCCATGCATTTCTCCGACTTGCACCCGGAGGACAAACGTGAAGAGTATGCGGAAGGTTTTCGTAAGCAAGCGGAAAAGGCTAAATCGGTGCTTGGGTTGTTTTGGGTAGTAGATTCTAATCAAAACCACATACCGGTAGAAATTAGCTCGGCAGTTACAACTTCCGGAGATAAGACACTGAGTATTGGTATTTTTAGAGATATGTCGGAGCGGCAAAATAATGAAATGCAACTGAAAGCTGCCAATGAAGAATTTGCCGTTGTAAATGAAAGGCTCACAGAAGCCAACGAAGAATTGATTCAAAGCAATGAGTTGCTCAATGAGAGTGAACAGAAGTTTCGGGCAATTTTTGATAACATAAACGATGCCGTCGGCTTGCACAAAATAGACCACGGGCGCATCGGAAAGTTTATTGAAGTAAATCGCAGAGCCTGCGAAATGTTTGGCTATGATTTGTCTGAATTTCAAAAAATGAATCCGGAAGATATGATACCGGAGGATAACCGAGAGCAGGTCGCAACACTTTTTCAGCAATTACTTTCCAAGGGATATGCGCGGGCCGAAACATATAACCGCACGAAATCCGGAAAACTTATTCCCGTAGAAATTAATGCATTGATTTTTGAAATGGGCGGCGAAAATTTCTTGACCGCCGTTACGCGTGATATTTCAAGACAGGTACAAGATCGTGAGATAATCAGAAAAAGCGAAGAACGCTACAAATTATTGTCTTCCCTGACTTTTGAGGGTATTATTCTTCATCATAAGGGTATTCTGCACGATGCGAATCAGTCTTTTTATGACATTTTCGGATATTCGGAAGACGAGTTGCTCGGGAAAAACATTATTAGCCTACTTATAGATAAAGAAAGTCAAGAGCTGATATATGAAAATATAAGGAAAAAAGTAGCAAAACCTTATGAGGTTACAGGCTTAAAAAAAGACGGAACAGCTATTCCTTTAGAGTTGGAAGCTTATAACTTGAAAAATACACCGGGTAATTTTCGGGTAGCAGCCGTAAGAAATATTGCCGAGCGCAAACAAGCCGAGAAAACTATCCGAGAAACCAACAAAAGACTCAAAGAATTAAACCGTAAGCTTGAAGCAGAAAAGAACAGAGCACAAAAATACTTGGATGTAGCCGGTGTCATGATGCTGATGCTTGATAGCGACGGCAAGATAGCTTTAGCTAATAAAAGAACTGCGCAAGTGCTTGGCCGACTCGAAAAAGAACTGATCGGTAAAAACTGGTTTGAAAACTTTATACCCGAAAATCAAAAAGAAGAAATATTTCGAGTTTTTAAGAAAAACTTGAATTTCAAAACTAAAAAACTTGATTTTTATGAAAATGATATTCATACAGCAAAAGGAGAAATTCGGCGCATACAATGGCATAATGTATATATAAAAAATCCGGAGGGTATAGTCACCGGTTTGCTCAGTTCCGGTTTGGATGTTACGGAGGAACGCTTGGCCAAGAAACGCTTGGAAGAAAGTGAACGAAAATTTAAGAATATATTTGATTATTCGTATGTCGGTATTGCTTTGGGGAACCCTGAAGGAATGATTATTGAAGTGAATGAAGAATTCGCTCGAATGACGGCTTACACAAAAGAAGAGTTATGCCAAATGCATTTCAATGATTTTACGCATCCGGACGACAGAGCAAAGGAAGCTCAAATGCTGGAAAAACTCATGCGGGGCGAGATTGAGTATTACAGCATAGAAAAAAGGTATTTGAATAAAACCGGAGAAATTTTATGGATGGATGCAACGATAAGTGCGCTCCGAAATTCAGAAAATTCCGTTGAGCTTTTTATTGGTATGGTAATGGATGTATCGGAGAGAAAACAACGCGAGCATCTGCTGAAAAAAAGCCAAAAACAACTCAAAGAACTGAATGCTACAAAAGATAAGTTCTTTTCAATTATATCACACGACTTGAAAAATCCTTTCGGACAATTAGTGGGCTTTAGCGAGCTTATAATGAAGAGCTTGGAAAAAGGAAATTACGATAAGATATATGATTTCAGCAGAGTGATTTATGACAGCTCACACCACGGTATGAAATTACTGGAAAACCTTTTGCAGTGGTCGCGTGCTCAAACCGGGCGAATCCGTTTTAAACCGGTTGAATTAAACTTAAAACAAGTGGTTGAAGCTACAATGGATTCAGTCAGAAGTGCCGCTCTAAAGAAAAACATAGAATTGCAAAATTTGATAACTGAACAAACCGTATTGGAAGCCGATGAGGACATGCTGCAAACCATTTTGCGCAACTTAATTTCCAATGCTCTGAAATACAGCCGACCCGGCGGCGATATTCAAATATATTCCATTGAAAATGAGGGATATATTCTGATAAGTGTGAATGATAACGGGATTGGAATGAAACCGGAAACAGCCGATAATTTATTTAACATTGCACAGAACGTTTCCGTAAAAGGCACAGCCAATGAAACAGGTACCGGCCTGGGCCTGATTCTGTGCAAGGAGTTTGCCGAAAAACACGGCGGCAGCATATCCGTTGAAAGCGCCTACGGCAAAGGCAGCACCTTTACTCTGGAATTGCCTTACCGTCCTTTATCCGAATAAAAATTCAATAATATTAATAATCAAATACGCGATTTAGATAGGCCTGTATCCCCAATGACAGCAGAAAGGGATTATAATTAAAGTCAGGATGCTCGGTCATGGGAATACTGATTCCAAATTGAACAACTGCTTTTACATATTTATAACCTACTTTTCCCGTAAGGGTGGGTTCGGCAAAATATTCGGTAAACTGTTCATTATTCTGTTGCATTTTTACCATAACAAAACGCGGGCTGAATGCGCCGTCGAAATAATCGGTAGCAGCTCCTACACTTGGTTGTATAAATATCCGGCTGTAATTTGCGTAAGCGTCGCTTTGCCACAGGTTGTTTTCAAATTCAGCTTGTACTTTTCCTATTCCGTAGCCCGAAAAAACCTCAAAACGGCCGTTGTTTCCGATTTTGGAAAAATAACCTACACCTAATTCACCAAAATTGTGTTTTCGAAAATTTTCTAAACTGTCATTTCGGTTGTTTATAAAACTCCCGTTTGCCATAATGCCTATATGGTCAGTAAGTGCGTATGCCGACTGTAGGTCAAAACCCGAAACACCGCTGTACAATGAAGCTTGTATTTCTTTCTTATTACTCAGTAAAGGCGTGTTTACCACATTGGGAACATAAGCCGGTGAGCATGAGGCAAATATCCATAAGCTTAAGATAAAACCGATTTTGTGATATTTATGAACAAGTAATTTCATGAGTTTGCTGTTTTGTAAGTTTGATTAATTAGTGCCTTAATGTAATCGACCGTTTTCAAAACCGATATAGTGTTTAGTTGAAAACCCTGCGCCGTGTGGTGTTTTTACCGCACGGAGTTTTAAAGCTGCCTGTTTCGCATCAAGTGAAAACATCCGACCTGCTCAGTGAATTATTTTGTAGTTTTCTGCCAAAGACTATATAATATTTATTGAATTAGGCGGATAACTAATACTTATAACTTCTTCTGTCCAAGTGCCGCATATATTTAGTGATGACTGCCTCGGCAATCCGAATCGCACTCGGTTTTGATATATCGGCTTCGACAAGCTCAGCCTACGGAGATATTCGGAGGCTGAGCCTGTCGAAGCCGGTGATAAATGCTTGGACATAATAGACAAACTCTAATTATTAAAACTCTGCAGGCTCTTGAAGGCGCTTAATAAATGCTTAGCTTGCTTTTGAATATGAGCAATTTTTTCAATGTAATTTTCGCCTAATTCCTTTTGATTTTTGGCGTACATTTGCGATTCTTCTTTGCAGTCTTTTATTTGTTTGGTGCTCATATCAATTAGCCGGTCGCCGGAGAAGTACATACGCATCTCGCCGCATTCGTCTCCGGTAACTCTTTCAAAATAAAAAATCAGCCTGTCATTCTCAAACAGATATTCTTCATACACTCGGTACAGAGGCCCAATGGTATAACTGTTATGCACTTTTACAAGCCGGTGAGTTTCTTGGCCTTCGTCATCCTGTTCGGTTTTGTAGAAGAAATCAATACTTTTTTCTTGCGGCCCGATTCCCGGCAGTACACGGTTTACCGTCAGACTGTATAATTCTTTCGGAGAATCATCTTTATTTTGCTTATCTGTTAGGGCGCTCGCTTCATAGTATAATCTGCGAATTTCTTTAATTTTTTCTTCCTGCGCATCTGCAATTGTTACAGATACCGTTAAAACTATTATCAAAAGCAAAAAATGTTTCATGTTTGTATTTTTTAGAAATAAAAAAAGGGAGCTGATAAACTCCCCGAAAAGTTACAAAAAAAAGTACTTTTAGCATTATTTTTTTGATAATTTTCCGTACAAATATTCTATCATGGCCTCAAAATTGGCTTTACTTAAACCGTCCGGGTCAAATTTGCGCTCCGGGCTAAAACGCATCAGTACTTCATTGTCAATACCCATGCCGCCGGCATATACCATTTCCCAGCCGCCGAATTTACGTTCGCTGATTTCGCTGATATCCACAAAAACCACGTCTTTGTGGCGCTCGTCATGCGAAATTTTTAGCATCATTTCACTTACGGCTTTTCGGTCGCCTTCCAATACTTGTATAAAGTATTTTTCATCAAAAAAAAGCATGCCCGTAATGGACAATTCCGAGTTATTGACTTTTGATTTTTCCAGAATTTCTTTTATTTCATTGATTCCGTCAATATTGGTTACGGTACTGTAGTAAACAAGTCGTGTAAGCATAGTTATATGTTTTTATGTTATGAAAATATATTGTGCAAAAATGGCGCCTGAATTACTTTACGGAGGAAACTTTAAATTGTTTCATGTTTTTTAAAAGAACTTAAACAAAATATGTGTCGCAGCCTATTTTATTCATACCGGAAAGTGCTGAGCATAATCGGTAATTGAATATCCGCATTTACCCCTATTTTTGTATCCACTCAATAAATAATGCTAAAAAAAAGATTTCACGCCAAGTCGCTAAGACGCAAAGATGTTTAATACAATTACTTAGCGGATTTGCATGCAAATAAAATTCATCATGCTTTTTTGAGTGGATACCTGTTTTTGCCTCAAACTGTTGGTTGTCAGCTATTTGCACACGCTTAATTATAGCTGACTTCGACAAGCTCAGTCTCCGAAAATACCGCAAGAGACTGAGCATTCCGACAAAAGCTCAATAACCGCTTGTCGAAGTTGTTGATTATAATCTTGGTTAGCATACGGATAATCATTATCGGGAATTTATTCTAAAGCTTTGTAAATTGCGCTGTGTATGTTTTGTCGAATTCGATATTTATTAATGCGCCAATTTTTTTGTTTAGGGTGTACTCGGTTTGAAAGGAATACAAATACAATTTCATTAACCGGATCCACCCAAATACAGGTTCCCGTAAAGCCGGTATGACCATAAGTTTCAGGTGGTGCTTCCGGTGCATGTATCCCGCGTTTGCCGGCTTTGTCAAAACCCAAGCCTCGATGACTGTCTGCTTGCGGCCCGGTGAATAAGCCTATGGTTTTGGCTGATATGTAGCTGATACTTCCGTAGTTTCCGCCGTTCAACCACATTTGTCCTAACAGAGCCAGATCATACGCATTGGAAAACAGGCCGGCATTGCCCGATATGCCGCCAAGCATAGCAGCCGAAGGATCATGAACATCGCCCCGCAAGACCTGCTTGCGCCAATATTTATCATCTTCGGTAGGTATAATTCGGTTTTCCGAAAAATATTTGTACGGTTTGTAACTTATATTTTTAAGACCCATGGGACTGTAAATATTCCGTTTTAGGTAACTGTCTGTGGTTCTTCTGTTCAAGCTGTCTATGGCTTGTTGCAGCAATATCATATTAATATCGGTATATTGATATATTTTTCGTGAATACACACGCAGGCGTTTCGTGTTGTTCCATAAGGTATCAAAGTAATTTTTTCTGAAGTATAGGTTTTTGGCTACTCTAAGCTCGGCACTGTCTTTTATGTATTGATTTGAAAAATATTGATTAAATATCTTTTTAAGGCTGTCTTTATGGTTTATGTTGACGGCTGCAGAGTCAATTTCCGACAGGCTTATTGTGGTATCAACTTGTGCAAGGAGGCCATGGGCAGCTAAAGTATCGTAATACATTTTTTTGTACATCAAATATGGAAGTATAGGCAGCACCGGAGATATACCGGATTTGTGCAGAAGCATATCTTTAAGCGGCACTTTGAAAATATTATTCTTAGGAGTTGTACGCACCAAAATGGTATCAAAAGCTATGAATGCGGAATCGTTAAGATGCAATGTATCTTGTTGTTTTAGAAGCTTTTTGAAATCTTCAACCTCAGAAAACAGCAGCGTATCAATATTTATAATGGTATCGGCTTTTATATTGGTGTAATCTATTTTTTTGTTTCTGAAAAATTTTCCCAGCGGATCATTCAGCCGTATTTTTCCCAGATCATACATGTGCATAAAAGCTGTGGTGGTAGCGGCAATTTTGGTTACGGAAGCAATATCGTATAAATCGGTTTTTTTAACAGGCTGTCTTTTTGCGTAGCTATGGTATCCGTAGGTTTTGTGAAAAACCTCAAAACCGTTTTTGAGCACCACCACCTGACAACCCGGATATGCGCCCAGCCGGATGCCGCTGTTGGCAATGGAATCAATCATATTTAGCCGCTCAGAATTTAAGCCGGTTTCTTCCGGCAAAGCTTGAGCCACTCTTGTTTTTTTTGTTTTGAAACCGCTTCCGTTCGGAAAACTGTCATTAGAAAGCGGATATTGCCCTTGTATATTTATTCCGCCCCACAGGCTTTCGGCTGCATATTTTTGGTCAAGTTCGCGGGTTCCCCATACTTGCAGTATGCCGGAGTACTTGAGTTGCTTTGTGCTCATCTGCGTTTTCCCAAACTTAATCAGGCTGATACTTTCTGTGTTTAGTTCGCGTTTAACGGCATTTGTAATACTTGTATCGCTGTGCTCATCGCTTAAAATTACCGCATGATAAGATTTATTGAATTTCCCGAGCTGCTTAATCTCAGCGGGTTTGTTTGATTCAATCGTTACAACTGTCGGGTTTTTAAAATATTTAAAGTACTGTATAAAAACAGTAAAATCCTCCTTGGCGGCATTCACAATTAAATAATTAACAGACTGTACTTTGGTATAAGGCAGCAGATTTTGCTTATTGGTCAATAAGCAAATTGATTGTTTGCAGATCGAGCGTATCAGCTGCTCTGTTTGTATGGAATTTAACATTTGCTTTAGGCTGTCCGCATAAATCGGCTTTCTCTTGCTTAGCCCGGCATACGTTTTGGCCAGCAATACGGTTCTTACGCTTTCATTTAACCGGCTTTCCGAGATTTTTCCTTCTTTGAGCAAATATTTTAGTGCGGCATGTATTTTTTCCGGCGATTCATTAATAAAAAGGTGGGTGCCGGCATTGAATTGCTCAAGGATGTCGGACAGAGAATCTGCTTCAATGCGGCTTATGCGCAAACCGTTAAATTGATATTTGCCGTTAAGTTCAGTTTCAAAGCTTAAATTCGGGAGTATCTGTTTATTCTTAAATCTATCCGGAATAAAACCGGATATCATCTTAAAAAGCCTTTTATTTTCATAAAAATTGGCCGAATCTTGTTTAAAGAACTGTTTTTCTTCTAAAACCGCTAATATCTTATTTTGGCTTGCAGTTTCTGCGTAAACGCTTATTAGCTCCGTGTAAAATTTCTGTTGAGCAGAATCTTTTTCCGACACAACAAAATTCGGCAATATTTGAGCATGTATTTTCAATGCCTTGCTTATGTTAAAAAGCGTTTCAATGTATTTTGCACGCAATGAGTCATTTCTGAGAGCAGCCGTATGAAATACATTCGGAAATTCTTTTTCAGGCCTGAACATTTTAATAAAATCTTCATGCTGCATTATTTGCAATGGCTCAACATTTAGACTTGTATCAAGCGTATTCATTAAACTCATGTAAAGGCTCAGGCTGTCAGTTTTTATGAGAAATCCGCCTGCTTGTATGTTATTCTTTGGTTCCAATACTTTTTGAAGGCTTTCCCGGTCATTGAATTGTACTTGACGGATTATTAGTTGAGCTATTTTTTCATCCGCACTCATATATTTTATCGTGGTATCGGCCCAAGCCGGATCCACATCTTTAAAGCTTGCGTAAGTCGGAGAACTGTCCGTCTGATTTAGGCTGATATACCACAGAAAGGGCAGCGTTAAGATAATTACTGTAAGATATCGTAAAAGATATTTTAAATCCGCAGAGAAATTTTGCATATATTGGAGCTTGGCGAGTTAGCAAAAAAATATTCTGCTTAAATATACAGTTCAGTTTCAATATTTACGATTGATTTTGGTAAGTGGTCAATAATTATTGACCGGTACCTGTAATTTTCGGGTATTAAAATAAAGATTTCTTTTTACAGCTAAGAAATAACCGCATCTCTGTCTAAAAGTGTTTTTAATTCTTTGGTCTCTTTATTAAGTCTGTTTTGCAAATTATTGATTTGTTCGGCTAAGCCGGCATTGGTTTGAGCTGATTTGTTGACTTGTGCCGTGGATTGGCTGACTTGCGCCGTACCGGTTCTTTGTTGTTCGGCCGATTGTGCAATATTTTCGGCTCCTTCGGCTGCTTCTGCTATGCTTTTAATAATGGCTTCCAACTTTGTGTTCAATTCGGCGCCTGCTTTATCATTTTTCGCAATCTGTTCATGAATTTGCGAGGCGGCTGTTCTGCTGCGTTGCGAGAGTTTTTGAATTTCAGTGGCAACGGCCGAAAAGCCTTTTCCGTGTTCTCCGGCTTTTGCCGCTTGTATGGATGCGTTCAGCGAAAGCAGTTTGGTTTGAAATGCAATTTCTTCAATGATTTTAATATACTCGGTTACTTCTGCTATACTTCGGGATGATTTTTCCAGTGCGCTTCCGCTTTGCTCGGCTGTTTTGGAGGTGTCTTTGATAAACTCATTGATTCTTTGGGCTTGTTGTGCATTTTGCTCGGCACTGCTGTCAATTTCTTCCAGCGTGGCACTAATTTCTTCCAAATCGGCTGCCTGTGTACTTGTGCTGGAGCTTAGTCCGCCTACCGCTTGGCTCAGCTCTGTTGTGAAATCTTGCTGCCCGTCAATTACCCGTCTTATGGTTTGTAATAAGTTTTGATTTTGTTCGTCTTGAGTTTTAACTTTTTTGGCAAAGTCTAAAGTGCTTTTTTGGGCTTTGGAAGTAAAACTTAGGCTAAAGTATAATATAATTGTAATGATTATGACGGAAGCAAGAATCAGCGTAAAAGACGAAGTAAGAATGTCTTTGGTTTGATTGTCAACTTTGTTTAAGCCCATATAATATAAAAAACTTGCGGCGGCAATAAATAACAAAGCGTTTACAAGTAACATTTTTCTTGTTGAAAACAAAACACTAAGAACGATGGTTCCTATGCTGATATAAAGATTTCCCGAAAAATTAATTATGAATTCATCGGCACCATAATTTTTTGTGAATAAAAGGGCAAGATGTGTAATAAGAAAAGTCGTAACAACATAACTGCCGGCAACCGAAAATGCGAAATAACGCATGGCCAATAATCCTGTGATAAGAACAAGCATCAGAGCCGCACTCATCAACAAGCTGTTAGCTATATAATATTCTGTTCCTAAAAGAAAACTTATGGCCGCAGCTTGAATAATTATTAAGATCACTGCCGTGAAAATCAGCACCAATAAAGCTTTGGAGCGCAGCTTTGTGAGATATGTTAATTGACTATAGTCTTTTATGAAAAAGCGTTGTATGGTTTTCATGTTTATCCCCGTTAATCCTGTTAATACTTTTCTGAGCAAAAATACATTTTTTTTCTTGCTTTAGCTTTACTGATATACTTTTGTACAAAAATTGGGCAATAATTATTAAAATGGAAAACAATTTTAAGGAAAGATATTCTCGCACCGTCCAACTAATTGGACAAGAGGCTTTTATGCGCCTTCAGAATGCGCATATAATGATTGTAGGCCTTGGCGGAGTGGGCGGGTATGCTGCCGAGCAATTGGTACGCGCCGGCATAGGCCGTTTTACCATTGTGGATGCCGATGTAGTCAGCGAAAGTAATATCAACCGGCAGCTGATAGCCGATTACGAATCTTTAGGCAGAATGAAAACTGAACTTTTTGCCCAACGCATGAAAAAAATATCGCCGGATGTACAAATAGAACTCAAAGAAGTTTTTATACATGATACGGATATAGCGGCGCTTTTTGACCGCGGGCGACCCGATTATGCTATTGATGCCATAGACACACTTATGCCTAAAGTGAATTTCTTGACTTATTGTCTTAAGAATAAAATACCCGTTGTGAGTTCCCTCGGTGCCGGCGGAAAAACGAATCCGACATTGGTGCGAATTTGTGATATTTCTAAAACCTATAACGACGGCTTAGCACGTATGCTTAGAAAACGCCTGCATAAGCGCGGAATTTTTGAAGGTTTTCAGGCCGTTTTCTCTCCCGAGGATATTTCTCCCGATGCAATTAGGCATGAACAGGGAAAAAATAAAAAAACCAATGTTGGAACCATTTCATACATGCCCGCTATTTTCGGAATGTATTGTGCTTCTGAAGTTTTGAAGCATTTAATTAAAGAAAAGAATTAGTTGCGAACCGTTTCAAATACTTGCGAATATATTCTAAAAACAAAAGGAACGAAAACATTCGTTCCTTTTATACAGTATTTATGCTTGTCATAAGTCAAGCTTTGCGAAAAGTGTTTACTCCGCTTTAGAATTTTAAAGTAATACCGGCTTTAAGATAGGATACGCCGTAACCGGCTTCCGCAAAAAAAGCAAAGTTTTCACTCATCATAATTCTTCCGCCTACAAAAGCATCGTGAACAAAGTAAGCATCATTTGCTTCATAATCAATATTATTGTCATCATAATAATTTGACTTATAACTCTCAAATCGTATTCCGGTGAGAATACCCGCATACACGTCAAATTTATCGGTATTCAGCATGCTGAGATGGAACGCTCCGCGTGCGCCGATAATAAAGTTTGTGTAACTGTCGCGATAGTCGGTTCCGAGCCGAGTAGTCCATGTGTGATGAAAATCACCGTATCCGCCGGCTGTTATTACGCCAATATCCGGGATGTCATAGACTCCGGTTTCAAAAGACACATTAAATGACGGAATTGGCGCCATACCTATACCGGCGTAGTAGCCGGAGCCTAATCCGATGCCGAGGTTAAGTGCTTTATCGCTTTTGTGAAATGCTTGTTGTCCAAAACCGAAACCAACAGCAGTAAAGCTTATTACTAACAGAATTGCAATTTTTTTATACATATCAATTGTGTTTTATTGGTTAATTTATGAGTTCAAACTTATGAAAATTTATGGTTTAATGTATATAAATTTGACGAACCGGTACTTTTATTAGATTGTTTTTGTATAAGATATTGAAAGCTGTAAAGGAATGCGGCTTCCTGTAAATTCTTATACTATTATGTCCGTGCCGGCATTTATTTTAGAAACTGTTGCATTCCGGATTTTTCTTTCTCTGCTGCTTCTTAACGGGCGAGCATCTGTGAATTTTACTGTCTGTTGTTATTTGGCTTTTGCCGAAAAAAACAGCCGGCATGCAGCAAGTAACTTGTAGCTTACTTAGTATTTGGCAGAAAACTTCAAATTCAATTTACTGCGCGCGTCAGGTGTTTTCACCTGACGCAAAACAGGCAGCTTTAAAACTCCGTGCGGTGAAAACACCACACGGGCGCAGGGTAACTTGTAGCTTACTTAACAGCTGAAAAAGAACGAAACACAGATGAATTCTCACCCGTGTTTCGTTAAGTAATTTTATGAAAAGCTGTTCGCAGTAAAAAGCTATTTGTTTTTGTTGCGATCTCTTTCCTGTTGCATTTTTCTTTGCCGCTCTTTTTCTTCTCTTTTGCGGCGTCTTTGTATTTCGTGTACTTTTTTCTTCCAGGAATCTCTTAAATCCACCGTTTTGTTGAATATAAGATTGTTTTCATTGGCTTCTTTATCTAAAATATAATAGCCTTTGCGTTCAAACTGTATGTGTTCGCCTTCTTTTATTTCGGAGATGAAGGGTTCGGCTTTGGCATTTTTATTAAATTTTAAAGAATCCGGATTCAGATATTCTTTAAAATCTTTGCCTTTGTGTCCGTCCGGAGCGGGGTCTTCAAACAATCGGTCGTATTGTCTTATTTCTATGCTTTTGGAATGCTCTGCCGAAACCCAGTGAAGCGTACTTTTTACTTTTCGTCCGTCGGGCGATTTGCCGCCTTTTGATTCAGGATCATACGTGCAGTGCAGCTCGATTATATTTCCGTTTTCGTCTTTTATAACTTCATTGCAAGTAATGAAATAGGCATAACGCAGGCGTACTTCATTGCCGGGAGAGAGTCTGAAGAATTTTTTCTCCGGAACTTCCATAAAGTCTTCTCGTTCAATATATAAATCTCTTGCGAATGGTATGCTTCGGCTTCCGGCGCTTTCGTCTTCGGGATTGTTTACGGCATCTAATTGCTCACTTTCCCCTTCGGGGTAGTTTGTGATTATAACTTTCAGCGGTTCGGTAACGGTCATTACGCGGTTGGCTTTTTTATTCAGGTGGTCGCGCACGCTGTGTTCCAGCAAGCCTATGTCTATCACGTTGTTGCGTTTGGCTACGCCTACTTTTTCGGCAAACAGCTTTAGAGCTTCCGGGGTGTATCCTCTTCGGCGCAAGCCGGAAATGGTGGGCATGCGCGGATCATCCCAACCGGATACCGTTCCGTCTTCAACTAATTGAGCCAGTTTACGTTTGCTCATTACGGTGAAGCTGAGGTTTAAGCGGGCAAACTCTATTTGGCGAGGGCGTATTTTCCCTTCTTCATGCAAATGATCCAAAAACCAGTCGTAAAGCGGACGGTGATTTTCAAATTCCAAGGTACAAATTGAGTGTGTGATTTGCTCTATGTAATCCGATTGTCCGTGTGTGTAATCATACATTGGGTAAATACACCATTTATCGCCGGTGCGGTGATGATGTGCATGTTTTATGCGATACATTACCGGGTCGCGCATGTTCATGTTGGGCGAGGCCATATCAATTTTGGCACGCAATACTTTTTCTCCGTCTTTAAACTCTCCGGCTTTCATGCGGCGGAATAAGTCTAAATTTTCTTCCGGACTGCGGTTTCTGTATGGGCTTTCTTTGCCGGGCTCTTTGGGCATGCCGCGGGTAGCTGTAATTTCTTCGGCGGTTTGCTCATCTACATAAGCCAAACCTTTTTGTATCAGAAGCTCGGCCCATTCATACAGTTGGTCGAAATAATCGGATGCAAAGCGCACATTCCCGTCCCATTCGTAGCCTAACCACTTGATATCTTCCGTGATGGAATCTACGTATTCGGTTTCTTCTTTGGAAGGGTTGGTGTCGTCAAAACGCAGATTGGTTTTGCCTTTATATTTTTTTCCGAGTTCAAAATTCAATATAATGGATTTTGAATGCCCGATATGCAGGTAGCCGTTGGGCTCGGGCGGAAATCGAGTGTGTATTTCTGAGTGTTTACCGCTTTTAAGGTCTTCTTCAATGATTTGCTCAATGAAATTCAATGATTTTTTTTCTTCCGACATGCTTTGTTTGTTTTCAAAAATTAGATAACATGAAACGCAAAGTTAGAAACTTTTCTGATATATGACACAGAATAAATTCAGAATTAAGATGATGAGTGTATAAGCAAATTGTACCCTAAACCCGTCTGACCGCTTTGAGCGGTCGGACGGGTATATTTGTGAAAATCATGGCACGGCTCTCGGGCACGATGAGCAGATGACTTTTGAACGTTCGTGGTTCCTGAGCGGCAGTCGAAGGAGAGGACTTCAAAACGTCATGGCCTAAATGCAGATTTTCATAAAAAAGCGAGGCACATAGTATAATATTTGCACCTCGCTCGCCACGCTTTATGAGTCTTTGTTATTTTTCTTTTCTTTTTTTTATCTTTATATATAAATAAAAAACAATAAAAAGAATAATGAAAAAGCTGACTGTTAAAAGAAAAGACTCTAAATAGCTATGCCCTGAAAGGAATTTTTGCATTAAATAAAAAATAACAACTGACAATATAAGCAAAGGATAATTTTTAACTTTCATAATTATTGAGTTCTTTAATCAATTTGCTCTGATAGCAACAAAAATTCCACTGATACCGGAATAAACAGGAGCACCAACCAATCCTCCGACTAAAGCTCCGACACCGGCAAAACTCGCACCTGCTATTGCACCTCCAACAGCTCCTTCAACATCCGCTTGCATAATATCCCAAAATCTATCATCTACTTTATCAGATTTTGTATCGTTTGAAAATAATGCAATCCATTCGCCATAGTTCTCTTCCCAATATAAATACGAATTTCTTGCTACACTATTTATAGCTACAATTTCATCATAATACTCTGTATTTTGAGCATCCTGCTCTATTTTAACTAACTCATTATCTAAAGCAGCGTAAGACCCTAAATCGTTTTCTAAGATTACAACCACTCTTATCAAAAGAGACTTGTATGTTTCATCATCAACCTCATTAATTAATGAATTTATATCAATAATATCATCGGAAGACTTCAAAGATTTATATGAGATACTATTAATTCCAATAAAGTCGTAAACTTCATTAATCACATCAACAGACACATCCTCATTTTCAAGCAGGTAATCTTTACTGCTTTGGATTGCGTAGTTAATATAATCTGATTCTGATAGCGAAGACTTTGTTTTCTTTATTTTCTGTAAATCTGAAAAAACAGCATTCAGTGATTTATTATGTGCAATGCCTACGTTTATAGCATCACTATTAGAAGTATCATTAATAAACTCTGTTGCAGAATCTTTTTCACAACTCATAAAAGCCGTTACAACTATAACTAATAAAACACTGGTTTTGATTATATTTTTCATTTTGTTATAATATTTGAGTTTTAGAATAATTTATATTAAAAAAAGGATAATACAAAGCCGCCCAAAATTCTCTCATCAAAAGAAAACCCC
>CAYYQW010000059.1:0-23981 GCA_964472505.1 uncultured Bacteroidaceae bacterium
AAACTAAGCTATTTTAAGACCGAAAAAAGTCCGCATTAATTCGGGGCTAATATAATAATCGAACTATCAGTAACTGCCCCTAAATGGGTGTGATTTTCTTTGATGTCGCTATTCTCATTGACATTACAACCCAAAAGTAAGATAATAAATAATAAGAAAAATAATTTCATCATTGATAAATTTAAGTATTATCTTGCTTTGTAACGTGTCTTCGACTTTTCAACATTTTATAATATACTTTTTTGGCAACAGGGAAACACCGCTCGCACGCGTTTGCACCTAAAATCCGCAAGTCTTTCCCCCGTTCGCTTTAAGCTGTGGTGTGTTCGGCGGTCGGCTCTGCCGCCGTCGAAATATTATTTGACCGGTTTCCGGAAAAAACTAATAATACTAACATCAAGAATATTTTCTTCATCGGCATAATTTCTTGCCCGACAATTTATAGTGTCAGAATGTAAAAGCCTTCCCTTTTTTTCATTTTGAAGCCCGGGAACATGTTTTTTTTTTTAAAATACATATTATTTCCGGTTCGTCAGCCTATCCGGGCAAAGCCTTAGAAATAAAACGACGGCGGCAGAGCCGACCGTTGAGCTTGGTCATTTGTTTTGATTATTGTCTCGGCGAAACAGAGGCTTATCAGTCCTGCATTTTTATACTACTCTGATCGAGGACATTACCACTTGCTCATTTGCAGGAAGGTGGTTTGATTTTTTTAATAGTAATTTTTCCATTTAAATTGTTTTTCAAAATAATATTTTCTAATTTTTCTTTTTCTTCTCCAAATATATAGAATTCAATTTTTGTTGTTGTAGTATATTGCTTTTTTAATTTATAAGTTTTAGAAACATCTATTGAAATATCTTTCTTACAATATATTTTTATTTCATACTCTTTATTTTGTATAAGTTCTATATTTATAACTGTAGTATTAGGGATATTATTAAAATCATTTTCAATCTTTTTTCTAATTTGATATACATATTTGTTATCAGAATATAACAGAGAAAATGTCATTTCTCCATTATATTTATAAAAGTTCTCACGGTTAAAGTTTTTTTTTGTAATCGCAGAAAGCATTTTATTTTCTTCTAATTTTTCAAGAAACTTTCTCGCACTTTGAAAACTATTAGCTGTTACAATTTGTATATTTAAATTTTTAAATTGACCAGAATACTTTTCTAATAACCCAATGTCAAACTTATAAGTATTATTGTCTATCATTATAACTTCGCTATTACAATCTAATAGCCCACCCCAAATAATACTATCAGCACCAACTAAATTTAGTATATAAAATGATTTTAATACTGTCGTATCTACATCTTTTACTTTCCAAGTTTTTTTGATTTTTTTTAATGTTGCAAAATCATCAATATAAAAATACTCATATTGCTTTTTAAACTTATCTGTGCAATAGTTAATGTCATTTTCCGGAATGTTGTAAAAATACAAACTCTGACCTTTTTTAATTTCTTCACTATTAAATATTTGTTTCCCGGAATTACAACTAACAATAATTATGGAAATAAAGAAAATCGGAATCAATTTTAATTTTTTCATTTTCTTAGAGGATGAATAATTCTTCGTATGGATGTTCCATCAACGCTACCTGATGGATTTACTGTGGTAGTTTTACTACTACACCGCTCGCATGCGTTTGCAACCCTTGGCTCAAAACTATCTTTCGCCAAATGTAAGAAATATATTTTGATGCGAAATGTAAATCAAATAAACCCATAGCCAAATCGTAATATGTAAACAAAAAAAGCCGCCAAGCGTGGTGCTTAGCGGCTTTTTGTTACTTTAAAATCTTGCGGTCCGGACGGGACTTGAACCCGCGGCCTCCGGCGTGACAGGCCGGCATTCTAACCAAACTGAACTACCGGACCGTTTTTCTTTTAAAGCGTTGCAAAAGTATAAACTATTTTATTTCTGCAAAAAAAAAATGCAAGTTTTTTTAAGTTTTTTTAAAAAAACTAAATCGTGCTTTCCCGTACTTACGAGTTTCTTCCCAATGAGTGTGTTGTGAAAAATCCGTATCTTCCGAGTGCTCAACAATTAAGAGGGCATTTTCTTTCAAATGCGGGTTATTTAAAGTCAAATCCGGTATGCGTTGTATATTCGGATCATTGTATGGCGGATCGGCAAAAATTACATCATAGTCCAAACGGCTTTTCTCAAGAATTCGATATGCATCGGCGGTAATAACCCGCAATTCGCCCGGAAAGAAACGTTCAATTTGTTTTTCCGTAAATCGGGCATAATTCGAATTTTTCTCAACGGCTGTTACCGATTTAGCTCCCACCGACACAAACTCATAACTGATGCTTCCGCTTCCCGAAAAAAGATCTAAAACATCAATGCTTTGCAAATCGTATCGGTTACGAAGCAATTGAAAAAGGCCTTCTTTGGCAAAATTTGTGGTGGGTCTGTCTCTGAAATTCTTGGGTGTCGGTATGCTTTTGGCTCTGAACTTACCGTTTATTATTCGCATTTATGCAAGTTTAATACATTATATAATAAGTGTGCCGGTGCTTCCTCAAAACTATATATAAAATCCGTTATGGGATTAACCACCGAGGCTGAAGGTAAAAAATGCTTAAGTTGGACATAAAGCTCACTGTCGTCCCCCGAAATATTACCGGAAAGAAAAACATAACATTTGCTTGCCGAGATTTCAAGTTGCTTAAGTACATTTAGAGCATGATAAGCAATATCGGTATTTGATTGGTACGAAAAGGTATTATAAAAAAGTAATTTATCTCCTTTCAAAAGCAAAAAATCTACAAACCCGTCATTTATATTTATCCTGAAAGAAGGAAGTTTGAATTTCACTTTTTTCTCATCGGCGAAAGCTTGGGTTATAAACGAAGTAGAATGATGGAAAAAACGAATTTCCGGAAAATGATTGACCATAAAAGTTGTAATCTTCGAGGGCAAAGCAAAAGCATTGTATGCATCAATGGCCTCAATATAGTTGAAATGCAGTTCCTCGGTTTCGTTTAGCGGATGATTCAAACGAAACAACTTTTTTAAGGAATTCTTATCAAAAAGCGGACTGGGAACCAACACACTCTTACGTGTAAGAAATGCAAAATTTATGGCTTTATAGCTTTTGTTCAAAAAAGCATCATCCTGTATCATTGTTTTGATTTTCTCAAAAACAGGGCGTTCTTTTATTTTGGGGTCATAATCGGCACTCTTCACAGCTACATACTCATTTCGTATGGCATCGGCAAGCGTGTATGCGTATGAATTTTCGCCTGCCTGTAATGACAAAATATATGCTTGGCTTTGGCTTATTGCAAAGTTTTCGCTAAAAAAAGAAAAATGTTCCATGATTCTGAGGATAAATGAGTAAGAACAAAATAGTGTAAATTGTAATTAACAATTTTATGAAAAAAAATGCGTATATCCAAAAAAAACTTATTCGATTAATTGCACTCTGTAATTTAGTATCCAAAAATAGATCTTTTCAATTAGCAACTTTCTGCCATTTTGACTGACGTTCCGGCAGAGTAAATGCCAATATTGGAAAAACCTGTGTCATTTAATGCCTTTTTTGCATAAAAATACACTTGAAATCATTCGGCACAATGATTGATTAATACAGAGCAAAAATAGAATATTTAATTAATCAAAAAGAAATATATAATACAATGGGAAAAATAATTGGAATTGATCTCGGAACTACAAACTCAGTCGTTTCAGTAATGGAAGGAAATGAGCCGGTTGTAATACCCAACAGCGAAGGCAAACGAACCACTCCCTCGGTTGTCGGATTTGTGAAGGGCGGAGAACGTAAAGTAGGCGACCCGGCCAAACGACAAGCCATTACCAATCCCGAAAAAACAATTTTTTCGGTAAAACGACTGATTGGAGAAAAATATGATAATCTGTCGAAAGAAGTCGATCGATTACCTTATAAAATAGTAAAGGGTGAAAACAATCAGCCCAAAATAAAAATAGACGATCGCGAATACAGCCCGCAGGAAATTTCGGCCATGATTCTTCAAAAAATGAAGAAAACGGCTGAAGACTATCTCGGACAAGAAGTTAGTGAAGCAGTAATTACCGTTCCTGCTTATTTTGATGACTCGCAAAGACAAGCCACAAAAGAAGCCGGTGAAATTACCGGACTCACCGTAAAACGAATCATCAACGAGCCCACGGCAGCAGCTTTGGCTTATGGCCTTGATAAAAAAGAAACAGATCAAACCGTAGCTGTTTTTGACTTGGGCGGCGGTACATTCGATATTTCCATCCTTGAATTGGGCGACGGCGTTTTTGAAGTAAAATCAACAAACGGTGATACTCATCTCGGTGGTGATGACTTTGATGAAGTTATTATTAACTGGTTAGTGGATGAATTCAAAAAAGATGAAAACATTGACTTACGAAAAGACCCCATGGCTCTGCAGCGCTTAAAAGAAGCTGCCGAAAAAGCCAAGGTGGAACTTTCATCATCCTCATCAACCGAAATTAACTTACCCTACATCATGCCGGTGGACGGTATTCCAAAACACTTGGTAAGAACACTTTCACGCTCTAAATTTGAGCAACTCGCCGACGAATTAATTCAGCGCGTAATTGGGCCTTGTAAAGCAGCCATGAACGACGCCGGCTACACAAACAATGACATTGACCAAGTAATTTTAGTAGGTGGTTCTACACGTATTCCGGCGATTCAGGAAAAAGTTAAAGCATTTTTCGGTAAAGACCCCTCCAAAGGTGTAAACCCGGACGAAGTGGTAGCCATTGGTGCAGCCATTCAAGGCGGAGTGCTTTCCGGCGATGTAAAAGATGTATTATTGCTGGATGTTACCCCACTCTCTCTCGGTATTGAAACGATGGGAAGCCGTATGACAAAACTCATTGAGTCCAACACAACCATACCGGCAAAGAAAACGGAAACATTTACAACTGCCGCCGATAATCAACCTTCGGTAGAAATACATGTATTGCAAGGCGAACGCCCCATGGCCAACGATAACAAAACCATCGGACGCTTCCACTTAGACGGCATACCGCCGGCACCCAGAGGCGTACCCCAAATTGAAGTAACTTTTGATATCGATGCCAACGGCATACTGAATGTATCGGCCAAAGACAAAGGCACCGGTAAAGAACAAAGCATTCGTATTGAAGCTTCATCAGGACTTTCAGAGGCCGAAATTGAAAAAATGAAACAAGAAGCCAAAGAAAATGCCGAAGCAGATGCTCAGGCAAAAGAGCGGGTTGATAAAATCAATAAAGCTGACAGCCTCATTTTCCAAACCGAAAAACAATTGAAAGAGTTTGGCGATAAAATCCCGGCTGACAAAAAAGCACCGATTGAAGATGCCCTCAATAAGCTCAAAGAAGCACACAAACAACAAGACATCGCAGCCATTGACACTGCTTCCGAAGAGTTGAACAAAGTCTTTCAGGCAGCTACTCAAGAGATGTACAACCAAGGCGGCGGACCTCAAGGCGGGCCACAAGCCGAAGGGCCCCAAGGCGGAGCACAACAAGGCCCGCAAGGCGGCGACCAACAAGACGATGACAAAGGTGATGACGATGTACAAGATGTAGATTACGAAGAAGTTAAGTAAACATCCGAATTACACTAAAGCTCACTGAGTTAATTACTACACAGCAAAGAGGCAGCGAAGATTCGCTGTCTCTTTTTTTTTCAAAACGCAATGCCCGGTAATAAAGTTCGACCAATGAATAAAGGCGGTATAAGCGTACTTGAGTAAAACAGCCGGCAATCTGTAAACACAAACACGGGAAATCCAGTAAAGCAATATTAACAGATCTTTTTTTGGCTATCTATTATTTTGAGGTGCCGGGATTTTCGGTTCTATGTCAAATATAGTGAGTAATTAAATTTTAGCTTGCCGCAAGTTAAATAAATTAAGCTGATAAATTTTTCAATATTTTTTTTACCACAGAGTTTGTATAGATAACTGAAGTTTCTCAGCATAAATAACTTACTTGCGGAAAAAGTAAAACGATTATAGAAGACATGAAACAATTTTACAATTCGTTGCTGTTTAGTTAACAAAAAACTCAGTGTTACTCTGTGATATCCCTCTGTGTGCCTCTGTGGTTAAGGGAATTGATACACCGGAAATCATCCTTATTCATTATCGTTGAATTTTACAACAATAGATTTCTCGTGAAACGAGGGGTTATGCCAATAGAACGACTCAAAAATTTAATCTGCTTCAGCACCTCAAAATAATATTTAGCCCTTTTTTGCAATGCGTTTTCTTCAAACTTGCTTTTTTTATTTCACACCCGACAAAAAACCATTATATTTGCGCTCCATAAATTTATGCCCGCATGTCAGCCATTAGTGAATTCCGAACTGAATATTTTGAACACCCCAACTTTAAGAAACTTCTGCAAAGCACAGAAGCTTCCGGCGCTCACAAGACACATATTCGGAATCTGCCGGTACAGTTGGCTCCGCTGCCGATTTCAGCGGTGCTGAAAGAAAGTAAAAAATCGCATTTTTTCTGCTTTTTCGATAAAGAACGTGCCGCTTATTTTTATAACGACCTACAGCATTTACTGCCCGAAGATAATATTTCATTTCTGCCCTCATCATTCAAACGCTCGGCCATTACAAGCAGTGAAGCTCGCGCCGACAGCGGAAGTGTGGTGCTTAGAACCGAAATACTGAATAAAATTGCTGTAAATCAAGCTCCGGTTATAGTGAGCTACACCGAAGCCGTTAGCGAAAAAGTCCCCGAAATCAGCGGATTTAAACAAAACTCCTTTGAGCTGCGTATCGGCCAAAATGTAGATATGGAAACGCTCACTGAATTTTTCAATGAATACGGTTTTGTGCGTCGTGATTTTGTTTACGAGCCGGGCCAGTACTCCATTCGCGGAAGCATTGTGGACATTTTTTCTTACTCCAACGATTATCCTTTTCGTCTGGATTTCTTCGATGATGAAATTGAGTCCATACGCACTTTTGACATTATCAGCCAGTTGTCTAAAGTAAAATTCGATAAAGTAACCGTAATTCCTGATATTCAGGCGCTCACACAAAACGATGAACACATTTCCCTGTTTCACTATTTCTCAGACGATACCGTTATCTGGACTGATGAGCTGAAAGCCATCACCAATAAAGCTTCGGACAATGCAAACAAAAACAGCCAAACACAATTTACAGACGGAAATGAACTGCTTGAAGGCCTGAAGCTCTTCAATACCATAGAAATAGCTGCAAACGCTCATTATTCGGCAGATTCAGTAATAGAATACCGCATAAAAGAGCAGCCCGCCTTCAACAAAAATTTTGAAATGCTGGCCGCCGTTCTGCTTGAAAAAAAACAACAAGGCTACAAAGAATATATCATTGCCGATCATCAGGATCAGTTAAATCGAATTAGTAAAATTTTGCGCTCGGAAGAAATTCGTGAGGCCATGCCTAAAACGGAATTCGCCGATTTGGACATCATCCACAAAAGCCAAGTAAAATATGCCTACGAAACGGCTTTAGGCAATCTTTCGTCCGGCTTTATGGATGATGATTTAAAATTACTGGTGTTTACCGACCACAAAATTTTCGGACGTTACTATAAATTCACACTCAAAACAACTTCTTTTGCAAAAAGCAAGCAAGCCATCAGCCTAAAGGAGCTCAACGATTTAAAACCCGGCGACTATGTAGTACACAGCGACCACGGTATAGGAAAATTTGGCGGGCTGCACGCCACCGATGTCAACGGGAAAAAACAGGAAGCTGTTCGCCTGTACTACAAAGACAGCGATATTTTATTGGTAAACATTCACAACCTGCATAAAATATCTAAATACGCAGGCAAAGAAACCGGCACCCCCAAAGTTTACAAACTCGGCAGTAAAACATGGGCAAATCTTAAAAGCCGCACCAAGAAAAAAGTAAAAGATATTGCCGAGCAACTCATAAAGCTCTACGCGCAGCGCAAAGCAAAAAAAGGTTTCGCTTTTTCGGAAGATACTTTCTTGCAGCATGCTTTGGAATCTTCTTTTATATACGAAGATACGCCCGACCAAGCCAAGGCCACCGAAGCCGTAAAAAAAGACATGGAATCGGAAAGCCCCATGGACAGACTTATTGTGGGCGACGTAGGTTTCGGAAAAACCGAAATAGCCATTCGAGCAGCCTTCAAAGCAGCTTACGACGGCAAACAAACGGCCATTCTGGTTCCCACTACGGTCCTGACTTATCAGCATTACAAAACCTTTAAAGACCGCTTTAAAGATTTTGCCGTGGAAGTAGATTTTCTGAGCCGCTTTAAATCCCGCAAAGAAATCAACGAAACGCTTAAGCGCTTAGAAGAAGGGAAAATTGACATTGTCATCGGAACGCATCGCCTGATAAGTAAAGACGTAAAATTTCATGACTTAGGGCTTCTCGTTGTGGATGAAGAACAAAAATTCGGCGTAGCCGTTAAAGATAAACTCAAGGAACTGAAACTGAATGTAGATACGCTTACGCTCACCGCCACTCCCATTCCGCGAACCTTACAATTCTCTCTCAACGGCGCGCGCGATATGTCGATTATTTCAACACCGCCGCCCAATCGATACCCCATTGAAACTGAGATACATCGTTTTAACAAAAACATAATCAAAGAAGCCCTGCAATTTGAAATTGCCCGAAACGGACAAGCGTTTTTCATACATAATCGTATTGAAAACATCCGCGAAATGCAAGACATGATTAATCGTCTGATTCCACATATTAGCACAGCTGTGGTTCACGGACGCATGAAGCCCACCGAAGTGGAAGAAGTGATGACCGGCTTTATCAATGAAGAATTCGGCGTATTGATTGCCACAAGCATTATTGAATCCGGCTTGGATATTCCCAACGCCAATACCATCATCATCAACAATGCACAAAATTTTGGCCTCAGTGACCTGCATCAGTTGCGCGGACGCGTAGGCCGTTCCGATAAAAAAGCTTTCTGCCGGCTTCTGGCCCCCCCCAAACACATGGTTACCAATGATGCCGCACGACGACTGGAAGCCCTTGAAAATTTTTCCGAATTGGGAAGCGGATACAACATTGCCATGCGCGATTTGGATATACGCGGAGCCGGAAATTTGCTCGGCGGCGAACAAAGCGGATTCATTTCCGATGTAGGCTTTGATACCTATCATCAAATTCTCGATGAAGCCCTTAATGAACTGCGCGAGAAAGAATTTCGCACCGACTTTACGACAGCTGAGCCCGAACGAAAAATTCCGCCCAAAGGATTTAAGTACGTCAGCGATTGCAATATAGATACGGATTTTGAAATTCTGTTCCCCTCTACTTATATTGAAAATATTACCGAACGACTTAAACTATACCGACAACTTAATAAACTAAGCGATGATAAAGAATTGGAATCTTTTAAAAACAATTTAATTGACCGATTCGGTGAATTACCCAAAGAAACCGAAGAGCTTCTGAAAGCAGTTGTATTAAGACGCCTCGGTATGGAGTTGGGTATGGAAAAAATATTCCTGAAGGATAATTATCTGAGAGCCTATTTTGTAGCCGATCAGGAGTCCTCTTTCTACCAATCACCCGTATTTTCAAACATTCTTTCTTATATACAAAAATACCCTAAAAAGTGTAGTATGGCCGAAAAGCGACACAAACTTACAATTACGATTAAAAATATTCAATCCGTAGGGCATGCGTTAAAGGCTTTAGAAGATATTAATAATGAGTAATTTGTAAGGCAAGCATTTGTTTATAACGGGAATAGCTTTCAGAAGGCTAATCCTTAATTGGATTCAGAACCGGAGACAATCTTGCATATTCACAAAATTGAGAATATAGTTTCTTGCTTTTTTAAAGCTTAATTTAAAGTGTCATGTATTATTTACGCTTTTTTTCAAAAAAACTTTTATAAATTTGTCGGAAATTCACTAAAAATGAAACATTCAAGCATTATATTACTTACTATTCTTTTTTTTATTACTGCTGCCTGTCAAACTTCTAATTTCACGAAGATCAACGGGGAGGCGCACGGGACGACTTATTCCGTTGTATTTGAAGGCGATTCGGAAGACCTTGCAAAAAGCGAGTTAGACTCTTTATTTCAGGCTTTCGACCTTTCGCTTTCTACCTATATTCCCAACTCATTAATATCTCGGCTGAACCGATCAGATACCGGAATGTATGTGGACACTTTATTTGAACGCATGTACCTCACAGCAAAAACAGTGCATG
This sequence comes from uncultured Bacteroidaceae bacterium, assembly GCA_964472505.1. GTDB lineage: Bacteria > Bacteroidota > Bacteroidia > Bacteroidales > JAADGE01 > JAYEIA01. The sequence goes on from CAYYQW010000059.1 coordinate 10,217, forward strand.
AAAAATCAAGCGGAGCTTTCGATATTACCGTGGCTCCTCTGGTAAACATATACGGATTTGGTTATACCGAAAAAGCTGGAAAAATAGATACCGTTCTAATTGACAGCATTTTACAATACGTGGGAATGCATAACATTTACTTAGAAAACTCATTCCTGTATAAATCTCACCCTTTCACGGAAATTGACGGAAACGCAATTGCAAAAGGCCTTTCGGTTGATAACACGGCAGATTTTCTGAACAATAAAGGCATTGAAAACTTTTTGGTGGAAATAGGCGGAGAAATTGTGGCACAAGGCAAAAAGAATAAACGAAAATGGATTGTGGGAATCGATCAACCCATTGACGGGAATTTTGAACCCGGCGCTCATTTGCAAGCTAAAATTGCATTGACGAATAAAGCCCTTGCCACTTCCGGAAATTACCGCCGTTTTTACGTAGAAGACGGAAAAAAATACAGCCACACCATTGACCCAAAAACCGGAATGCCGGCACTCACCGATCTACTCAGCGTAACGATTATAGCCCCGGACTGTTTGACAGCCGATGCCTATGCCACAGCATGCATGGCTCTGGGATTGGAAAAAAGCAAAGCACTCATAAGTTCATTGCCAAAACTTGAGGCTTACTTTATAAGCTCCGATGCGGAAGGAAATTTTACAGTTGAAATGACAGAAGGAATGGAAGAAATGATAATTGAATAAACACAATCAGACTTTTGAACGTCCGGAGGACTTCAAAACGTCTGATGAAAAGTGGACTTTTGAACGTCCGGAGGACTTCAAAACGTCCAATGATGAAACGTCCGATGAAACAAAATAAATTCTAAAAAAACGCAAACAAAATGGAAGTTTTAAGAACAGAAAATATAGTAAAACACTTTCAGGAGCATACAGCTCTTTCGGGAGTAAGTATTGAAGTGGGCGAAGGTGAAATATTTGGTTTGCTCGGGCCCAACGGTGCCGGAAAAACCACACTCATGCGCATCATTAACCGAATTACGGCTCCCGATGAAGGCGAAGTATTTTTCAAAGGGAAAAAAATACGGCAGGAAGATGTTTTCGGCATTGGATATTTGCCCGAAGAGCGGGGACTTTACAAACAAATGAAAGTAGCCGAACAGGCTGAATATCTTGGACAGCTGAAGGGCTTATCATTAACAGAAACTCGAAAACGCCTGTACCCTTGGTTGAAAAAATTTGACCTGTTTGACCGGCGTCATGCCAAATTAGAAACCCTCTCCAAAGGTATGCAACAAAAAGTGCAGTTTATCACAACCATACTTCACGAGCCCAAACTTTTAATATTTGATGAACCTTTCAGCGGATTTGACCCCGTTAATGCCGAAATACTCAAAAGCGAAATTTTAAGATTAAAAAATCAAGGTGCTTCGGTAATATTCTCTACGCACAACATGGCTTCGGTAGAAGAAATATGCGATAATATCGCATTGATTCATAATTCAAAAAAAGTTCTCGGCGGCAAGGTTTCAGATATAAAAGATAGTTACAAATCGGGCATTTACGAAGTAGTTTTTGCCGATTATTTCAATAAACATGCGGCAAGCCTGTCGGCTGATTATAAGATATTGGATGTAGCCGAGAAAGGCAATACAACAAGTTTACGCTTAAGAATACTCAACGGAAAAACATCCAATGACCTGCTGCAAGACCTCATGCCCCACGGAAAAATCATTTCGTTCAATGAAGAGATTCCAAAATTACACGATATTTTCATTAAACTGGTTAAAGACAAACCCGAAGTAAGTACAGAAAACAAATAAAAAAATTCCGAAATCACATACAATCATGAATAAAACACTATTAATCATAAAACGAGAATTTCTTACCCGCGTGAGAAAGCGTTCATTCATTGTAATGACTTTTTTAGGCCCGCTACTGATGGCCGCAATCTTTGTAGTGCCTATTTGGGTCAATAAAGCAGCTGACGAAAGCCTAAAAAAACTCTACGTAATCAGCGAAAACAGCATTCCCGATTCAGCCTTTAACGATACGGAATATGCACACTATCATTTGGATAAAAGCTCAGATTTGGAAACCGTACGAAAAACATTTGCCGACTCCGAATATGATGCAGTTTTATATATCCCCTCCGGTTTTCCCGATTCGTCCGTGCAACTTTATTCTTATCAACACATTGATATGGATTTGAAGCAACATACCAACAGCATGCTGGAAAGCTTTTTGGAATCTCAAAACTTAAGTAAATTGGGCGTAAGCGCACAGCAATTGGAACAAGCAAAAGCCGATGTAAAAGTAAAAACCGTAAAATGGAGCAAAAGCGGCGACGACAAAACAGGCTCAGCCGTTTTAAACCTGATTATCGGTTTTGTTTTAGCAATGATTATCTACATGTTTATTTTCATATACGGTGCTCAGGTAATGCGCGGTGTGTTGGAAGAAAAAACCGGACGAATTGTCGAAGTCTTAATTTCATCGGTAAAACCGTTTGAACTGATGGCCGGTAAAATTATCGGAATTGCTTTATTGGCACTTACTCAATTTGCTCTGTGGGTGATACTTACCGTCGGCATTGTTACCGCAGCAAGTGCATTAATGGTCGGAGACATGGCCCAAACCGGAATACAAAGCACACAAATGGCAGGCACGGAAAATATGCAGGAACAAACTGCCGGCTTGGCCGATTCTGAAATTTTCATGGCTCTCAGCGATTATAACTGGGGGGCGTTACTTGCCGGTTTTATCTTTTTCTTTATCGCCGGATATCTGCTCTATGCGGCTTTATTTGCAGCAATCGGCGCTGCAGTGGACAGCGAAACGGATACGCAGCAGTTTATGATGCCGGTTACGGTTCCGTTAATTCTGGCCATTATCGTAGCACAAGGCGTTATCAGCAACCCTTCGGGTTCTTTGGCATTTTGGTTTTCAATTGTTCCTTTTACGGCTCCGGTTCTCATGCCGATACGTCTGGCTTTTGATGCCGTAGAAACATGGGAGTTTTTACTGTCTGCCGGACTAATGCTCATTACCATAGCCGGAACGATATGGGCGGCAGCTAAAATATATCGAAACGGTATCCTGAATTACGGAAAAAAATCAAGCTATGCAGACCTGTTCAAATGGATACGCCAAAAATAATTTCTTTTTCCGAGCGAAATTCTTATCTTTCGCTCTAATAAAATAATACCACTTATTATGTCTAAAATATTAGTCATTGATGATGAACAGGCCATAAGAAACTCTCTGAAAGATATTCTGGAGTATGAAAAACATACCGTGGGTTTAGCCGAAGACGGCAAAAAAGCTCTGGAAGAGCTGAACAAAACCGAATACGATATTGTACTCTGTGATATAAAAATGCCCGGAATGGACGGGATTGAAGTTCTGGAGCAAATTATGGATGAAGAGCATAATACCGAAGTCATTATGATTTCCGGACACGGAACGGTAGATACTGCCGTGGATGCCATAAAAAAGGGAGCTTACGATTTTATTGAAAAACCTTTGGATTTGAACCGTATGCTCATTACAATTAATAATGCGGCAAATCACAGCCAACTTGTCAGCGAAACTAAAGCTTTGAAGAAAAAAGTGAGTAAAAAATACCGCATGGTTGGCGAATCCAAAGCCATTAAAAAAATAAAAGCCATGAGCGACCGTGTAGCACCCACGGATGCCCGCGTACTGATAACCGGCGATAACGGTACCGGAAAAGAATTGGTGGCACACCGAATTCATGAAAAGAGCAAACGAAGCAAAGCCCCTTTTATAGAAGTAAACTGCGCCGCCATACCTTCAGAACTCATTGAAAGTGAATTATTTGGCCATGAAAAAGGCTCTTTCACCTCAGCTCATAAGCAACGCACCGGAAAATTTGAACAAGCCAACGGCGGCACACTTTTCTTAGACGAAATCGGTGATATGAGCCTTTCGGCGCAAGCCAAAGTTCTGCGCGCCCTGCAAGAAAACAAAATATCCCGCGTGGGCAGTGATAAAGCCATCAATGTGGATGTTCGAGTAATAGCCGCTACCAATAAAGACATCAAAGAAGAAATTAAAGAAAACCGTTTTCGCGAAGATTTATACCACCGTATCAGCGTAATTTTAATACACGTACCAAGCCTGAACGAGCGGCTTGAAGATATTGATTTATTGGCCGAACATTTTATGGAGCAAATATGCAGCGAACACGGAATGCCCCAACGCGAACTCACAGCAGGAGCCGTTAAAACACTCAAAAAAATAAATTGGACCGGCAATATTCGAGAATTCCGCAATGTTTTGGAACGACTGATAATCTTGAGCGATGATAAAATTACCGAAAAAGACGTAGAAAACTTTGCCCGACAAGTATAATACCAAATTCTATCAGAGATTTCTCTATTTGAATTTCAACCAAGAATTGATAAGTTTTATCAACGATTATCGAATTTTCGCAAAATAAGCATCCGCAAATATCTCATAATTCAGGTATAACAGATATTCCGGAATCGGACAAAATGTATTCAGAATATCTTATAAATAAAGGTGTTAAATAAACTCATACTAAACAAAAGAATATGTCATATTTAATTTGGGATAAAAACTTGAGTGTGGGAATTGACTCAATTGACCGAGAGCATCAAAAACTCTTCAAAATGATTAATGACCTGTATGAGCACATCGGTAAAAAATCGAACAATGAGTTGATTTCCGACCTTATAAGAGACATGAAAGATTACACCAAACACCATTTCACAACAGAAGAAAGCTATTTCCGGCAACTTAACTATCCGGTGTATGAAGAGCATAAAGCCGAACACGATGAATTTGTGGCGAAAGTAACAGATTTGGAAAAACGCTTTAATGCCGGCCGGTTAATAATAACTTTCGAAATCACGGCATTCCTTAAAGATTGGATAAAAAAACACATCAAAGGAACGGACATGAAATATGTTGATTTCCTGAAAAAGCGGGGAATCAAATAAACCCGAAACATTTAATCTAATTAAAAACCCGAGCACGCAAAACATGTTTGGGTTTTTAATTACAAGTTTGGGCTGTCGTTTGATTAGAATGTATATGTGGCAGAAAAAAGAAACCTCGAATTCTCAGAAGACTCGGTAGCCACGGCTTTATAATAAGTATCGAAATCCGTTCCGTATTCGGCAAGATTATACATGTATTCCACACCCAACATTAAAGGGCCTGCATCGTATGTTAAACGAGGCGAAATACGAATTAAAGAGGCCATATCGGCGGCTCGCCCGGCTGTTATTTGATAAGTGTCAGTATATTCAAGTGCATCGGAAAAGCCTAAATTAGCCGTATAGCCGGCAAAAAAGCCATAGTTAATTGTATTATAATCCGACATGATTTCAATCCAACCGGCCACAGTATTCATATTCGTATAAGTGTAATTGTCGAATATATCGCGGCTGCCGGTTTCTACACCGTAGGCTCCGAGCATGGTGTAGCTGCTTAAATTTTCTCCGTACACAATCTGCCCTTTCACAATTAAGGAGCGGGTGATAATTTTCAAAAAGGCTTGTGAATTATAACTTCCAACGGTTTCATCGGTTTTATAGCCCAAGCCGGTTTGCAGGCGAGGTTTCAAAACTTTATATCCGGCCGTAGCACCGGCAATAACATTATCTGTTTTGTATTTTAATTGCAACTGCATATCGGGTATGCCGGCATTGCGCTGTGCTTCGTATTCTCCCGGCGTTCTGTTATAACCGTGAATGATGGCTGCGAGCATAAAGTCGAAATTTCCCGCCTTATGGTTTAAGCGCGCCTGTGGTGCTCTGGAAAAAGGCTGAATTGGCAATGCGGCTCCAAAAGCAAGTACCTCGGGAAAGTTTTCGGTTACAAATAAAGGATGCCAATACTGGCCAAGCATCAGGCGGGTACTGCCCCACTCCATTTTCAGAAAAGCATGGCGCATACGCAAAGTTCTTACTACATTCTGACTTGTTCCTTCAAAATCGGTTTCAATATAACCGGATACTTTTGCGCCCAGAGCATTCGGCCCTGTTACCAAAACTTTTGCACGCGTTTGTATAGATGCCATCTCCAATTGGCCGGTTTTATTTATATCCAAACCATTCAAATCGTATTCGGGTCGTTTGGGGTAAAGCAGTAAATTTCCGTCGCGTGTATCTATGGATTTATAGGTGTCATAATAAGCTTCGTAACGCACAAAGCCTCCAAAGTTCATGTCAAACGGATTTTCTTTTTTTTCCTGCGAACGAGCCTGCTGCAAATTCAACATTGGGAATATAATCAGCAAACTTAAAAGCATATAAATTTGTCTCATGTGATTTTTTTTTTAAATTTTTATGATACTATAATTTCTTCACAATTATGTGAGCTCAGCAAAAAACAACTAATACCTTTCAAAACGTTCATCATCGGAATCAATGTCGTCGTCATCCTCAAGATTAATATTTACTTCCTCGTGCTTGGGGCTGAACTGTTTTACATCCTCTTGAGTATCTTTTTCCAAGTTATCATATTTTTGCTCTGAGCTCTTATGTTTGATAGTCTTAGCCGTCTTAAAAAAATGAACAATTTCATTCAAGCTTTGAGCTTGTGCCGTGAGTTCTTCGGATGAAGTAGCCAATTCTTCCGAAGCGGCAGCTGTCTGTTGTGTTACGGAATTCATTTTTTGAATAGAATCGCTGACTTCATTGGTACCGTTGCTCATTTCTGCGGCAGATTGTGAAATTTCTTTTACTAAAAGAGCCGTTTTTTCAATATTGCTTACAATTTCGGATAACTGCTCGGCGGCTTTATTTGATACAGATACGCTTGAAGCCGATTGTTCATCAATAATGACAGCAGCGGCCGAACTGCGCTCTGCCAATTTTCGTATTTCCGAAGCCACCACGGCAAAACCTTTGCCGTCTTCTCCGGCACGAGCGGCTTCTATAGCTGCATTAATAGCTAATAAATCTGTTTTCTTGGCAATGGCATTAATTACGGCAATTTTCTCAACAATATCATTCATAGCCTCAGCCGTTCTCTTAACGGTTTGTGCGCCCTGAGTAATACCGTTGGCAGATTTACCGGACATTTGTTCGGTTATTTGGGCATTTCTTCCGTTCTTTTCGGAATTAGCAGCAATTTGCTCCATGGTAGAGGATATTTCTTCTAAAGAAGAGGCCTGCTCGGAAGAATTTTGAGACAGTTCCTGAGAGCCGGAACTGATCTGCTCACCGGCTTTTAACAGCGAATTGGCGCCGTTTTGCACATTTTCAAGAATCTCATTTAATTTATCAACCATGGAATTCAAGGCTTTACCCATACGCCCTACTTCATCGCGGTATTTAACATCCATGGTATTTGTAAGATCGCCTTGAGCAATGCCTTCGGCAAAACCCACAACCTTTCCGAGGCGTTGCGACAATCGTCTGCTAAAAAAATAAATGATAAACACGGAAAGTAAAAAACCAATTACAATACTAATGATTACAGCATTTCTTGTTTCCGAAAGCCGGTTTAAAACGGTATCCTCATATATGGTTGCAACCGTATATGCATCAATACGTTCTATATACCGGAAATATTGGTATTTCATTCGTCCTTCCCATTCATAATAAGTTTTAGCACGATTTTTCTCTGAGTTAATTATTTGTTGGTAAAATTGTTCATCCACAGCGCTCTTACCTTCATGAGTCGGGTGTATTATAAAGGTTCCGTCTTTGGAAATAAGGTGAGGATAACCTTCTTTCAGATAAACTTTTTGAGAATAAAAGCGCTTCATCTTATCCATGTCTTTTTCTTTGACACCGATATAAAGCATGCCTTTAACCTGTCCTCTTATGAATAAAGGCTTGTATGCCGTAAGATACCATGCGTTCACTACAAAAGCTCTTCCTACATAGGTTTCACCTCGCTCAATGGTTTTTATCACTTCTGAACTGTTAGGAATGTATGTGCCCACGGCTCGTTGGCCGTCATCACTAAGCACATTGGTGGAAATACGCAAGTATCCGTCATCAAACTTTTGAAAAATGGTAGCGGTAGCTCCGGTCATTTCCTGTACTTCATCCACAAAAGCAGAACTGTTTTGAATAAATCGATTGCCGTACTGCCAAGCATTTACATTCAAGGCTTGCTTTTCTCCGCTAATCTGATTTTCGGCTTGAAAAGCAAAGCTTCTGTTCGCATTTTCAATAATAGTGTTTTTCGTTTCAAAAAGCTCATAGGATATATTCAGTAGTTGCTCTACGCGCTCTTGGTTCAAATCCAGCTCTAAATTTATATAAGCAGCTAAATCGTCTAATTGCTCATACATGCGTGAATCAATGCTTTCAATCAGGTCATTTTTTTGAGTGGTATAAGCCCTAATGCCGAGTAAAATCAGAAGTACGGAAATAAGTGCACCAAACAAAATTAATAAACGGGTACCGATATTCAAATTGTAAAAAAATTTCATAATATAAAAATTAGTTATCAGGTCATTAAGTTTTAAAGAAATTCACGACTTCTTCTAATTGCATGGCTTGAGCAGAAAGTTCTTCGGAGCCGCTTGCCAATTTCTCGGAAGCTTCGGCATTTTGGCTTGTTATGGCATTCATTTCCAAAATGGCATTATTCACCTGTTCCACGCCGTTATTGATTTCTTGTCCGCCCAAACTGATGTTTCGAACCAATTCATAAGTTTTCTCCATTCTTGCAACTATTGCTTTAAGCTCTTGCAAAGCAGCTTCTGAAACCTGTATTCCGGCCTCGGATTTCTCATTAATCATTTCGGCTGCATGGCCGCTCCGCTCGGAAAGTTTCCGAATTTCGCTTGCTACCACGGCAAAGCCTTTTCCGTGTTCGCCGGCTCGGGCAGCCTCAATACCGGCATTTATGGCCAGCAAATCGGTTTTTTCGGCAATGGCATTAATTACCGATACCCGTTCGATGATTTCGCGCATGGTTTCTACCGCATTTTGAGTAGCTTGGTTGCCTTTGCTTACGTTCTTTTCAACTATTTGTGTGTATTGTTCCGTAGCTTCGGCATTCTCGCGGTTCTGATGTGAACTTGCGGCAATCTGTTGCATGGAAGATGAAACTTGCTCAATTGAAGAGGCCTGCTCGGCAGAGCCTTCCGAAAGCTTTTGTGAACTAAGGCTGACTTCTTTAGCTGCCGCAGCTACATACTCGGCACTGTTTTTGGCATTACTCACTATTTCTCGAATTTTGGAGACTAATAATTTCAATGTATTTTCCAAAATCCCTATTTCATCTTTGCTGTTGGTTTGTATTTCAATATCTAAATGTCCGTCGGCTACCGGAGCCATTGTTTTACTCAAGCGCACAATAGGTTTTGATATTTGTATGCCGATAAAATAAGCGGCAATACCCGCAATTACCAATATAATAAGTACTACTAAGGCAATTATGCTTATGGTCTGATTAAATCTTTCTTTTGCTGCACTTCTTTTTTCTTGTATGGTTTCATCAATATCATCAATATAATTTCCGGTACCTATTACCCAATCAAAAGGCTCAAAATATTCGGAATAAGCTCTCTTGGGCAATGCCTCACCACCTTCTTTTTTGGGAAACCAATAAACCGTGTAACCGCCGCCGGATACCGCTGCATCAATAATATTTTTAATGAGCGGAGTGCCTTGTTCATCAGTTAGTTCATAGCGGTTTGTACCTTCCGATTCCCGTCCCAACAAAACAATATTCAAACCCTTACGAGTATCAATCCAAAAATAACCTTCTTCTCCGTATCTGAGTTCACGAATCAAGTCTGCAGCAAGCTTTTTGGCCTCTGCCTCACTGTATTTTCCGGCCTTATACTCTTCATAAATGGTTTCTGTCAGGCTTATTGCATTTTCCACCTGATTTTTGATATTCATATCATAATCTTCGTGCAATGTTTTTTCTAAGTCGGCAATTCCCTGTTCGGAAATTTGCTCAGCCTGATAAATAAAAAAGACCGAAACAGCGGCGAGTGATATAAATAATACGCCCAAAGAAAACAGAATGATTTTGTGACTTATTTTTTTGAGCATACGGCAGTTTTTAATTCTATTAAAACAATATTTGTACCAAAAAACACAGCTTTTTTGGATATAGCATTCAGAAAAAAGAAAAATGCTACTTTTGCCGATGAATATTTAAAGAAATTAAATTGTGAAAAAAATAAATATCGTTACACTGGGTTGTTCTAAAAATACCGTTGATTCGGAGCAATTAGGCGGGCAGCTGGCTGCCTCAGGCTTAGAAATCATATACGACCAATACAATTATAATGCAGAAACCGTGGTGATAAACACCTGCGGTTTTATAAACGACGCCAAAGAAGAATCGGTGAATACCATATTGGATTTTGCACAAGCCAAAACCGACGGAAAAATTCGGCGCCTATATGTAATGGGTTGTCTGGCCGAACGCTACAAAAAAGATTTAGAAAAAGATATTCCCGAAGCCGATGAATTTTTTGGTGTTAATGATCTTAGAAAAGTAGTGGAAACCCTCCAAGCCGATTATCGAAAAGAATTAATCGGCGAACGAAAACTCTCAACTGCTTCGCATTTTGCTTATCTTAAAATATCGGAAGGATGCGACCGACATTGCTCATTCTGTGCCATCCCGCTAATACGCGGAAAGCACCGTTCCATACCGCTTGAAGACTTAATTTCCGAAGCTCAAAAATTGGCCGATAAAGGGGTAAAAGAATTAATACTCATAGCACAAGACCTGTCGTACTATGGCTTGGATTTGTATAAAAAACCCATGCTTCCCGAACTTTTGGAAAAGCTTGCGAAGATAAAAAGTTTAAAAAGAATTCGTTTGCATTACGCTTATCCGGCTCTGTTCCCTGAGGCTGTTTTTAAAGTCATGCGCGAGCACAAAAATATCTGCAATTATATTGATATTCCGCTGCAACACATCAGCGACAAAATGCTTAAAATTATGCGTCGCGGATACGGCAAAGAAAAGACGTTGGATATCATAAATAAATTCAGAAAAGAAGTACCCGGCGTTGCTTTGCGCACCACGCTTCTGGTTGGGCATCCGGGCGAAACCGAAGCGGACTTTCAGGAACTTATTGATTTTGTGAATGAGCAAAAATTTGAACGCCTCGGCGTTTTTACCTACTCACACGAAGAAGACACCCACGCCGGAGATACGATGCAAGACAGCATTCCTGAAGAAGAAAAAAACCGAAGAGCCGAATTAATTATGGATATTCAGAAAAAAATTGCTTATGAGCATAATGCTGAAAAAATAGGCAAAGTTTTTGAGGTACTTATCGACAGGGAAGATGACGATTTTTTTATCGGCCGCACCGAGTTTGACTCACCCGAAGTGGACAATGAAGTTTTAATTGAAAAATCAAAAAACATGCAAAGGGGTGAATTTTATAATATAGAAATCACAGATGCCGGCGATTACGAATTATTCGGAACACTTTACAACAAATAAAACATGCATTCTAAAAGAATATTTGCTTGGCTTTTCGTCCTGATGTTCAGTTTTTTTTCTGTTCAAGGACAAGACTTTGATACCGACTACGATATAAATCCGGAATACAGCTTAACGGTAAAAATCTCTCCCCAGCACTTTTTCTGGGGCGGCTTGCCTTTGGTTGGTGAATACGGTGTATATATAGAAAGAAGAATTACTCAAAAATCAGCCGTAGAAGGCGGGTTGGCTTATCTGGGAAAAGGCTTAATGCTGCTCAGTATGGAAGCCGAAGAGTCATACAACAGCAACAACCCGGTGATTGGGATAAGTGGCTTTCGGGTGCAGGGAGCCTATAAATTTTACATCAACCGCAAAGAGAAAAACACCGGATTTTATGCCGCACCTCATTTCTCATTTGCCTCGGCTAAATACTATGAAAAATATGCCGGCGGCACATCAGCCAATCAGTCTTTTATACAAGCCATGCATACCGATTTCAGCGGGATTTTGGGCATTCGTTGGGTATTCGGCCGATTCTCCATGGAAACTTTTGCCGGTGCAGGTTACCGTAATAAACACTGGCTTACAAAAGATTACACCGGTGTAAGTACACTCAGTGAAGAAGAGTTTAGAGATTTGTATATTATTACCGAACCCATCGTTATAAAAATGGGATTCAAAATCGGGCTGCAAATATAAAGGTCGCAAGAAAAAAGCTTATTTTTTCCGAATAAGCGATAAACCGTCACGAACGGAAAGTATGACATTTTCGGTGCGCTTGTCCTCAAGCACATACGCATTAAAGGCTTTGATAGCTTTTGCCGATTCATCAGCTTCATCATCGGGCAACAGTACTTTTTCGTACCATAAGACATTATCCGCCAAAATAAAACCTCCGGGACTTAGGCTTTCCAAAGCTTTTTCATAATACAGAATATAATCCTGTTTGTCGGCATCTATAAAAACCAAGTCAAATTTCATATCCAATTTTGGGATAATCTCCTCGGCCGAGCCAATATGTAGTTTCAATTGCTCTCGGTGTACCGATTTATTGAAATATTTTCGAATAAAACGTTCGTGTTCATCGTTAATTTCAATGGTGTGCAAACAACCGTCGGGCTGCAAACCTTCGGCTAAGCACAAAGCGGAATAGCCGGTAAAAGTACCGATTTCCAAAATATATTTTGGCTGAACCATTCGGCTTACAAACTCTAAAAACTTACCCTGCAAATGCCCGGAAAGCATTTGCGGATACAGTTTTTTTATATTGGTTTCACGAGCCAATTCAACCCTAACCTCATCTTCCGGCGAGCTGTAACGCGCACTGTATTCTTCAAGTGTGTCCATGTCTGTTTTGAAGCTTGATTTTATCTGTGTTTCCAATCGTAAGTGTCAATATCTTTAAGACAAGCCGCCACAAAATTAATTCCGCTTTTTACATCTTCCTTATGCACCGATTCGATGGTTTGGTGCAGATGCCGAGTGGGGACAGAAAATGCTCCGGCAATGGATCCGCTTTTCACAAACTGCTGCATGCGAGCCGTATCAGTACCGCCACCGGGAAGGGCTTCGCACTGATATTTGATTTCGTGCTTTTTAGCCGTTTTTTTCATAAAATCAACCATCCTATAATCGGCAATAACTCCGGCATCCATCAGTTTAACGGCAATACCTTCGCCAAGCTTACTGACTTGTTCATGCCCGGCCGCACCCGGCAAATCATAAGCAATGGTAGTATCCAGTGCAAAAGCAAAATCGGGTTGAATTTCTAAAGTCGCGGTCTGTACACCGCGTAAACCAACTTCTTCCTGAACCGTAAATACCGCATAAAGATCATAAGGCAGCTGTTCGTCTTTAAGTTTTCGCAAAACTTCAAGCAGCATAAATACCGATATGCGGTTATCCAGTGATTTACCGTTTATGCAATCCCCCATCTCAATACAGGCAGCTTCTCTTGTTATAGGATTTCCGGTTTCTATCAGGCTTTCCAAATCTTTTTTTGAACGTCCGGTGTCTATGAAAAAATCTTTCAGTTTAGGGCTTTGTTTTCGTTCCTCAGGCGACATGATATGTATGGGTTTGCTGCTCACCACGCCGTAAATATCCTCCTTTCCGTGAATAACAACCCGTTGCGATACAATTGTTTTAGGGTCAAAACCGCCCAAAGGCTGGAAACGCACAAAACCTTTATCATCAATATGGGTTACCATAAAGCCGATCTCGTCCATGTGGGCTGCAATCATCACTCGTTTATCCGATTTTCCCTTTTTAAATAATATTAAATTTCCCATATTATCAATCTGACTTGAATCGGCATATTTCTTCCCCGACTCCAATATCAAATTTCTTACACGATATTCAAAACCGGGAGCTCCGGCAATCTC
>CAYYQW010000060.1:0-17765 GCA_964472505.1 uncultured Bacteroidaceae bacterium
TGAGCCGTGAATTGATTATTAGCAACTTATAAGCCTGCGCCCGTGTGGTGTTTTCCCCGCACGGAATTTCAAAGCCACCTGTTTTGCGTCAGATGAAAACACCTGACCCGCACAGTGAATTTCCGGAAGAAGGAAATAAGTTGTAGCTTCAAAGATGCTTTCATATCAGATATTATCCGGATTCAACAGCAGAAGTTGCCGTGCATAACAAGCATAATTCGCAAACAACTAATATATTTTTTGAATTAGGCACATGAGTAATATAAAAATTAAAGTTACAGCATGTCGTTAAATATGTGGTTCCCCCTTAGAAAAGGGGGACAGGGGGATTGATTGATGCAAAAATGCAAGTAAAATCAGATTTAGTAGCTTGCATTTCGATATTTCTAATTATTGCAGCTTTTGTAACATTTGCATATCAAGAAGTTACCTGTATTAGTAAAGTGCCTAATTCAATATATTTTTATATACGTCCTAATTGTTTCAACATTTTACCGTGCTGAAATAATGCTGTCCAAAAGCTTTTATTAACATGATAAGGCATATTATATTTTTTGGCTGTTTTCTTAACAATAGGAGCCAATTTTGAATAATGCACATGACTGATTTGAGGAAATAAATGATGCTCTACCTGAAAATTTAATCCGCCGATATACCAAGATAAAATTTTATTTTTGGGTGCATAATCAGCTGTAGTCAGTAATTGATGAACAGCCCAATCGTGTTGTATTTTACCCGATTCGTCCGGTAAAGGGTATTGAGATGTGGGCATAACATGTGCAGTTTGAAATACAATGCCCAAAATAAATCCGCATATAAATTGCGCAATTACAAAAAACAGAACCGTCCAATACCATGCGATTGGAAGTACGATAATGGGGAGAACCAAAAATATTCCAAAATACAGTAATTTACCCGCTATCATTTTTGCATAAAGTACCGAATAGGATTCTTTCCCCGCAAGTACCACATTCTGTTTTTGGTAGCCTCTTAATTGTTTAAAGTCCTTCATTATAGCCCACGACAGCGTCATAAGCCCATAAAAGAACCAAGCATAAATGTATTGGTATTTATGAAATTTCGTTCGTTTTTCATGCGGTGAGAATCTAAGTATTCCGGGCGGCGGCGCAATGTCTTCATCGGCTCCTGTAATATTCGTATAGGTATGATGCTTTCGATTATGCTGCTGCTGCCAGTTTGGCGGAAAACCGCCCAATATATATAATGTGGCTCCTAATATTTTGTTAATTTTTTTATGCTTTGAAAATGCACCGTGACCGGCATCGTGCATCACTCCCATACCCATTCCGGCCATTCCGATTCCCATAATTACCCACATGGAAAAAATAGCCCAAATGTTTGTAACAACACCTGTCATCATTAATGAATAAGGCAGCAAATAAATTAAAAACATAATTACTGTCTTTATTGCCAATTGGGTATTTCCGTGCTTCGAAATATTACGGGTCTTGAAATATTCCGAAACCTCTTGTCTGAGCTCCTTTATAAATTCTGTATTCTTATCGGTTGAGTATTTTATCTTTTGCATAATTTTAAACTTCGTTTGTTATTGCAAAGTTAAGCATATTAGTCTGTTTTAAGTTATAATAAAACTTAAATATCAACAATTTGCTTTTTCTTCAAGAACATCCGGATTAATTCAATATTCAGAAACAAAGAAATCGGAATCAGAATGACCGCAGCAAAAATAAAAACACCGATTGATATATATTTCGTTTATTCATAATCTGTGATTTCAATTAAATACCGGTTCGGACGGCTAAATATTATTTTGAGGTGCTTCGACTAATTGATAAACTTTTGATTCCCGAATTTTTATTAAACGATTATTCGGTTTTTCGGAAATATTTTTCACACAATAAAATGTAACAGTATCTAAGGTCTCATACCGGATTAATGCATTCATTGCTACAACAAAGCAACCTATAGCCATTAAAGCACAAATAATGCATTATATGCAGTTTGATATTTATTTGTACATCTGCAGCAAGTCTTCAACAATGATAAACTCGGAACGAATGCACGAACACTAATAATTTTCATAAGATCAATACCTTTTAAAATTGAAAAAACGGATAATTAATGGTAACAGCACCGACAAAACACTATTTAGCTTTAAAATTCAGCTTAATTCCAATTTTTTGTCGTAATTTACATGTATTATAAACACAAAATTTATATATATGAGGTATCTGTATTTATTAAGTATTGGAATGCTTGTACTGTTATTTAGCTACTGCGGCGAAAATGAACCAAAAGACAAAAAAGAGGAAGCGAAACTCTCGGAAAAAGGAGAATTGCTGTGTTCGGTAACTTGGAAGTACGACACCAACCAAAGCCTGAAAGGTGCCACCGACCAAGTAAAGGATACAACCGGCGTTACAGCTGATGTTGTTCTGAAAGACGATGTAGGCGCTATTGCCGATTTCTTAACCGGCACCTTACGATTTGTTATTGACAATAGAGGCGACTTGGCTTATGAAAGAAAATACGGAAAAGGCCTTCTCGCTACCTCTGTATTGGGCTATTGGAATTTCGATGAAGATGAAACGCATATTGTTATGCGCGAATGGGACGATACCGAGGGAAAAGAAAAAGCCCCGGAGAAGAAAAAGATTATCGAACTTTCAAAAGACCGATTGGTTCTACAAGATTCCGACGGTTCGCAACACGTTTACGTTCCGGCCGGATAATTACTAAGCCGCTGTATTAGAATCTGAATTTAAGAAAGGAGCTGTATTAAAAAGTTATATTTCGAATAATTTGCCGAAAAGTCAAATTGTAACTTTTGGTACAGCCCCTTTTTTATAGAAAGCATGCGAAAACTTTCCTACATTAAAAAACTCAATAAGATACCGGCTGCCACGGCCGAACCTATAACGCCCGAAACATTGGGCGCCATAGCGTGCATCAACAAGTGATTTGTCGGATCTTCTTTCAGGCCTTCGTGCTGAACCACGCGTGCACTGTCGGGAACGGCCGATACACCGGCAGCTCCTATCATTGGGTTTATGGGATTATCTTTCGGTGAAAGCCAATTCATGATTTTTGCGAAAATAATACCTCCGGCAGTTGCCACCATAAAGGACACTGCGCCGAGTCCGAAAATAAAAATGGAATCGGCAGTCAGAAATACGTCCGCCTGAGTGGAAGCTCCCACAGTAATACCTAATAGTATGGTAATGATATCAATGAGGGAGTTACGTGCCGTATTGGCCAAACGCTCGGTTACACCGCTTTCTTTCAGTAAATTTCCGAAAAACAGCATACCAAGCAAAGGCAATGAAGTTGGCGAAATGTAAGCTGTAAGTAACAAACCGACAATGGGGAAAATAATCTTTTCGGTTTTTGAAACTGAGCGCGGCGGCTTCATTTTAATGCGTCTTTCTTTTTTAGTAGTCAGCAACTTAATGATGGGCGGCTGAATAACCGGCACAAGCGCCATGTATGAATAAGCTGCAATGGCAATGGGCCCGATTAGGTTTTTAACCGTTTCGCCGTTAGCCAGAACATTCATTCCGTTGGCAAGTTTCGATGAAATAAAAATGGCCGTAGGCCCGTCGGCTCCTCCAATGATGCCTATGGCGCCGGCTTCGGCAGGTGCAAAGCCAAAATATAAAGCGCCCAAGAAAGTGGCAAAAATACCAATTTGGGCTGCTGCCCCAAGAAGCATTAAACGCGGTTTCGACATAAGCGACGAAAAATCTGTCATGGCTCCGATACCAAGAAAAATAAGCGGCGGATACCAGCCTTGAACTACGCCTTGGTACAGATAATTCATGACACTGCCCGGCTCATAAACACCAAGTTGTAAATTAAAATCGGCGACTTGAAACATAGGAATATTTCCAATCAATATTCCCGCCCCTATGGGAATAAGCAGCAAAGGTTCATAATTATATTGAATGGCCAGAAAAATAAATATTAATCCGATAATAATCATGGCAAAATGCCCCCAGGTAACATTGGCAAAACCGGAAAATTCATAAAAATTAAGCAAACCGGCTATTCCGTCTCCATAGTTTGTGTATGTAAAGCCATCGGTCATTATTAACTCGTTGTCAACAATTTTCCCGGATCTTGTTCCTAATTCCAAAATTTCTTCCTCGGTTCGGTAGCCGCCTGAAAGGTCATTGGGATCGGATTTTTTATAAAGATGTACTATTTTTTTGGGATCGAACTTAAGCACCACTGTTTCATCCTCTATCTGCCATTCTCCGTTATAACGTTGCTTGGCTGAATCCATTACGAATGAATGATCCTCCGAAAAATCAATGGATTTGTATCGCTCCGTTTCATGTTCGTCTTCATTGGATATTTGATAGCCGTCGCTTCTTACTACCCACTTTCCGCGAGTAAGTTTTTCTGCCGTTTCCGGCTCAGATTCCTCGCCGACTTCGGTGCTTTGGATGAATATTTGCGATACTCCCCATAGTAAGGCAAATACAGCTGCAAGCGTCAGTAATTTTTTCATTGGTTTGTTATATTTTTAAAGACTCAAATGTTGCATTCATAATCGACAAACTTTGCCGGCTATGGCTGCTTTTCAATTGTTCAGTTTATTATATGAGCGTAAATTTCATATTAGCTGTTTAGTCAATTTCGACCAACACATCATCCTGCATTACGTTTTGTCCTTCCGAAACTTTTATTGCTTTTACAATACCGTCTTTTTCCGCCTGAATATTATTTTCCATTTTCATGGCTTCCATAATCAAAACCGTATCACCAACTTTAACCGTATCACCTTCTTTAACCATTATTTTCATAATTAAGCCCGGCAAAGGTGCTTTTAAAGTGGATATTTTTTGTTCCGATTTTTTAATATTGGCTTCTTTTGGGTCAATATCTACACGAGAACGAACCAGTTTAGGCGTTTTGGGCTTTTGAATTTCAGTTTCTATTTTCACCTGATATTCTGTGCCGTTTATATCAATGACAGCAACATCCTCTTCAATTTTTTTCAGATGGCTGTTATAAGTAGTTCCGTGTATGGTAAATTTAAATTTTTTCATTTTTTTCAAAATTGTGTTTACAACTGTTCACAAAAAAGTACGGGAGCTTTAAGCTCTTATTTCGTTATCGCTTTAATGCGCTTATTCCGTGTATTTTAGAGCTCCAAGGCGAATAAACTTTATTCACTTTTTTGATGGTCATTTTTGTACTTTCAACATCATGAGCTTCATTAAAATACAAATACAGCGTGGCGGATATGGCAGTAGCTACTTCGGCGGATATGTATTCATCACATCTGTCGCAATCTTCGCCTTTGCGTTTCATTAATGAGCGCACTCGAAACTTGAGCAAGCGCGGCAGATTACTAAAAACGATAAACAATAACAGAAGGACTAAAAAAACAATAATATATCCTACAATTGCAATGGTAATATGTGCGGTTTCTATCATTTTTACTAAATTACAAGGGTATGTTTGAATGTTTCTTGGGCGGGTTTGCCAATTGCTTGGTTGCCAATGATTTTAAAGCTCTGCAAATTCTAAAACGCGTGTTTCGGGGTTCAATAATATCATCGATAAAGCCCTTTTTGGCTGCTTCATAAGGGTTCAAAAACTTTTGATTGTATTCTTCCTCTTTTTGCTTCAGAAATTTATCGCGTTCTTCAGGATCTTCTATGGTTTTGGCTTTTCTTCCGTATAGTATTTCCACTGCACCTTCAGCACCCATTACGGCAATTTCGGCTGAGGGCCAAGCATAATTAATGTCGCCGCGCAGCTGTTTGCAGCTCATAACATCGTGTGCACCGCCGTAAGATTTGCGCAAAGTAACCGTTACTTTGGGAACCGTTGCTTCGCCATAGGCAAATAAAAGTTTAGCACCGTGGGTTATAATACCGGCTGCTTCTTGTCCGCTGCCCGGCAGGAAACCGGGAACATCAACCAGAGTAACAATAGGCACATTAAAGGCATCGCACATGCGTACAAAACGTGCAGCTTTCAAAGATGCTTTTATATCTAAAACGCCGGCCAGATAATTGGGTTGATTGGCTACAATGCCGCAAGGCCTTCCGTCGAATTTCACAAAGCCTACTACAATATTCTTTGCATAATGCCTGTGAAACTCTAAAAATTCTTCATCATCTACTATGGTGTAAATAATATCTTTTACATCGTAGGGCGCATTTCTGTTGGTTGGAATTATGGTATTCAAGGTATCATCCAGCCGATCAATGGGATCGGAAGAAGCTGTTTGGACGGGCTCTTCCAAATTGTTCTGCGGCAAATACTCTATGGTTTTACGAATCAGCATTAAACCTTCGTCTTCGTCTTCTGCACGAAAATGGGCAACTCCCGATTTTGTAGCATGCAGGCTAGCTCCGCCCAATTCTTCGGTTGAGATATCCTCACCGGTTACTTTTTTGGCAACTTTTGGGCCGGTAACAAACATGTGGCTGGTTTTGTCGCTCATAATTACCACATCTGTTAAAGCCGGAGAGTAAACGGCACCGCCGGCACAAGGCCCGAATATGGCTGATATTTGCGGAATAACGCCGGAAGCCAAAATGTTACGCTGAAAAATCTCGGCATAACCTGCCAAACTCATTACGCCTTCTTGTATTCTGGCGCCGCCGCTGTCATTGATTCCGATAAGCGGTGCGCCCATTTTCATGGCTTGATCCATGATTTTACAAATCTTTTGAGCATAAGTTTCGGATAAAGAACCTCCGAAAACCGTAAAGTCTTGTGCAAAAACATACACAACACGCCCGTCAATGGTTCCGTGTCCGGTAACTACGCCGTCGCCGGGATATTGTTTTTTATCCATATCAAAATTGGTGCAGCGATGATTGACAAACATATCATATTCTTCAAAACTGCCTTCGTCCAAAAGAATTTCAATACGTTCACGCGCGGTATATTTACCGCTCTCATGTTGTCTGTCGATGCGTTTTTGACCGCCGCCCAAACGAGCTTTTTCCCGATTATCAATCAATTCCTGAATTTGCTTTTCGCGTAACATAGTCTGTATATATGTGATTTAATATTATGATTTACTGCATATTTCAGTCAACACGCCCAAAGTTGATTTTGGGTGTAAAAAACCGATACTTAATCCTTCTGCTCCTTTGCGGGCTTTTTCGTCAATCAGGCGCAAACCTTTTTCTTTCGCTTCGGCCAAAGCTTCATCGGTATTATCGCTTGCAAAGGCGATGTGGTGAATGCCTTGTCCGCGTTTTTCAATAAATTTTGCCACCGGACTGTCATCGGCTGTAGGCTCAAGAAGTTCTATTTTTACTTCTCCAATTTTAAAAAAAGCAGTCTTCACTTTCTGGTCGGCAACTTCTTCCACGGCATAGCATTTCAAACCGAAAACACCTTCATATAATTTCTTGGCCTCTTCAATGCTGTTTACAGCTATTCCGATATGCTCAATCTTGTTTAAGTTCATTGTCTTTATATTTTAAAAAATTATCAAGCTTTATAAAAAATCCGTTTCAGCACTATTGCTGTGCTTTATTCTTTTACAAATGTAGTTTTAAGTACAAAAAAACGATATGATTAAAGTCATACGGCAATATATTGTTAAGCATGGCAACTGCTAAGTAACAGCTGTTAATAAGCATAATTTTTATGTGCCAAATTTTTTGCTCAAGTTTCACAGAAAAGGCGTAACTTAGCTTTAACGATAACCAAAAAAAATCAACCATGTATCTAAAAACCCTTTTATTAACTGCCATTTTTCTATGGAGCGGAAATACATTTTCGCAGGACCAACAACTACGAAAATTTGATATTGATGTGGCCGCACACTTTCACAGTTTTTCATCCGCACAGCTGCAAGCTGTCAATTCGGTAACACAACTCTACAATTCCGGAACTAAAATAACTAATCATGACGGCTACGGATCCTGTGTTACTGCGGGCTTTAATTTTGCTTGGTATTTTTCAGATAACGTAGGTGTTTCTTTAGGCTTTTTCGGCTTTCATCTCGAGAATGATTTATATGTTGAAAACGAAGATGCTTGGGAAAATCATGAAAACACTATGGAACAATATCACATTAATCCGGCTTTGTCGCTCAGGCACTCTCCCGACAACGGTCGCACTATCTTTAATATGAAGACCGGCTTGGCACTTGTACCTTTCTTTATTAAACAACAATATGAATACAACGACGGATCATACTATTTAGACGGAGATAACGGAGTCATCGGTCCTTTTACGGAAATCGGAATAAAACTGCGTATTTTTAAATTTTTGTACCTGAAAACCGATATTGCCTACAGTTTTTTAAAAACCGATTACAGACTCAACGGTGAGGATATGCACATTGAATACAAAAATGCCAATCTCGGAGGCATTACTCTTAAAACCGGTCTGACTTTCTCTTTTTTCTAAGAATATCTTTTGAGGAAATACCGGCTTTGTGTAGTTTTGCTGCAAATAATTAAATACAAATCAAATGAACATTACCATATTAGATGCCGATACCTTAGGATCGGATGTATCATTGTCTGCCATAGAAAATTTCGGAACTATAGAAAAATACGGAACTACCCTACCCGAGCAGACAAAAAATCGCATCGGCAACAGCGAAATTATCATAACCAATAAAGTAGTAATTGGCCAAAAAGAAATGGCTGCAGCCAAAAACCTGAAAATGATTTGTGTAGCAGCCACAGGCTATAATAATATTGACTTGAAAGCTGCATGCAAAGCCGGTATAACCGTTGCCAATGTAAAAGGCTACTCTACCGAGTCGGTCGCGCAAACGGTAATGGCCTATATACTCACATTTTCAACGAATACCGAGAAATTTGCCGATTATACCGCATCCGGACAGTGGCAAAAATCTGAAATATTTACCTGCCTTAAATTTCCTTTTTTTGAACTGAAAGGGAAAAAACTCGGAATTTTCGGATACGGAACCATTGGTAACCGAGTAGCCAAAATAGCAAAGGTTTTCGGTATGGAACTATTAATTGCAGAAAGTAAGCGCCCAAAGTCAGAAAGCCTTCTAAGATTTCCGCCGGAAAAAGTACTGTCCGACTCAGATTTTATCAGCATTCACACGCCGCTGACACCCGAGACCAAAAATATGATTACCGCTGCCGAATTAAACCAAATGAAAGCTTCGGCATTTCTTATAAACACTGCCCGCGGCGGAATTGTAAATGAAGCAGATTTGGCGCGTGCTCTTGAAACCGGCACCATTGCGGGTGCAGCTTTTGACGTGCTTTCCCAAGAACCGCCCAAAGACGAAAACCCGCTGATTGGCGCCCCAAACATGATTTTGACTCCGCACATAGCTTGGACTTCAAAAGAAAGCAGAGAGCGCCTGATTAAGGGTATTGCGGAGAACATACAAACATTTGTTGACGGGAAAGCCAAGAGTATAAATCTCTGTTAGTTTTTACTTAGAAAATGCGTTTTGAACAGGCTTAAAAAAGGCCTCGAATAATTCGGGGCTTGCCGCTAATATTTCCCTTCCGAAAAGAAAATTTTCTCCTCCCGAAAAATCACTGACGCGGCCTCCGGCTTTTTGGGCAATGAATGCACCGGCAGCTACATCCCAAGGTTTAAGGGAGTATTCATAAAAAGCATCAAAACGTCCGCAAGCGAAATAGCACAAATCAACGGCAGCCGAGCCAAAGCGTCTGATACCGCGTGTTTCACGCATAAAGTACGAGAGGGTTTCCATAAATTGTTCCTGCCTTGAAAAATCATTATAGGGAAAACCGGTAGATATTAAAGCATCATTGAGATTGCTTTTGTGATTTACAGAAATCTTTTGGCCGTTAAGTTCGGCTTCTCCGCCTTCAAAAGCAGCAAAGCACTCATCTCGCCCGATTTCATATACTACTCCTACTACTATTCGGTCATTTTGTTGCAATGCAATACAAACCGCATGCGGATAAAGGCCGCTGACGAAATTTGTTGTGCCGTCCAAGGGGTCAATTATCCACAATAAAGATGTATTTTCGGCAGAGCCGGTACCTTCTTCAGCCAATATACCGGCTTCGGGAAGTATTTCTTGAAGCTTCTTCACAATCATGGTTTCTGCGGTTTTATCCACAAAACTCACTAAATCATGAGAACCTTTATACTCAACATCTTTGTCGGATAAGTTTTGAATTTGACTTTTTATGTATGCGCCTGCTTCTTGGGCTACGGCTTTTGTCTGATTGCAAATTTCTGAATAATTCATAAGCTTTGATAATAAAACTCGCGATGCGACTCAAAGTCGCGCCGCGAGTAGTGAAGTGATCTAATTATATTAAATAATTTCAATCCGAATTATGCTTTTGCTGCTTCAATATCTTTTTGTACCGATTCTTTTATCTGATCTCGATATTTATAAGTAAGAATCAGACCAACGATACCGGCCAAAATCATAAAACTTGAAATCAGCTCGGCTTGCGTAACTTCATAGCCCCAAATTTTATAGGGAATATTTACTCTGATTTTTTCGATTAAAAAACGTTCCAGTCCGGCAAAAATCAGATAAAGGCTAAATAGCATTCCGGGAATATTAATGCGTTTTCTTAAAAACCACAAAATGCCGAAAACAATAGTCATCATTATGGTTTCGTACATGGGCGTAGGAAAAACCGGAACCGGCAGTTTTCTGCAATAATCGCCTTCGCAGCCGGCTATGGGTACACCTTCGCGCAGCACATTATGCGGATAATCAAAGGCCCAAGTCCATTCGGGCAACCAAGCCAACCATTCCGGTTGCGGAGCCGGATTTTCAATTCCCCAACAACCGTCGCCGGATACCTGACAGCCAATACGGCCTACGGCATAAGCAATGGGCATAACAACAGCCGCTACATCCAATAAATGATAGGTATTAATATTGTATTTTCTCAGATAAATAAAAACGGCTGCACCGCCAACAATAAGACCGCCCAGAAAAGTAAGCCCGCTGAATGAAATAAGGCTTTCCCAAGGGTTTGCGAGGAACTCTTCATAATATTCCAAATTATGAAATATTTTTGCTCCGAGCAGGCCAAAAATACCGGCTACTACCAATATATTTCCGGCCAACTCATAAGGGCGTAATACTTTTTCCTCACGATGCGGTTTTTCTAATTTCTCCTTATTCTTGTCGCGATAAGTGAAGTATCCAAACACGGCAGCCATAATAAGCCCGCCTACAAAATTTCCTTGTGCGGACAAAATAAATCCCTGAGGATCAGCAACAAATGCTGAATAATCGGTAACGGCATAAAATAATTTGTAACCGATTACAAAACCGATTAATCCGGATATGATTAATTCTTTTGGTTTTGCACCTTCGCCAACCATAGCGGTATATCGGTAGGGAATAAAAATGCCTTCTTTTTCTTTGCGTTTCAGCTCTTTTATCAAGATCCAAATTCCGGTTAGAAAAGCAAGGGCAACAAATAAGCCATAAGATTGTATCGGCAAAGGAATATCCCAGCCGAATACTTGTCTGAAAAATTCGGTTAAATTAGGGTACATTTAATAAATTTTGTTTAGTTTGTTTATTAAAATCAAAGCTTTAGAGGTCTTCTGTTTAAATACCCAGCTCCTGCTTGATTTGTTTCATTTTAAGCGCTTCGGCTTCTTTATTTTTACTGAAATTATTCTCGATAACGGAATCCATAAGTTTATTGAGAGCAGATGTGAGCGAACCGTCTTTTTTCGGGTTAAAATCGAAAGTCAGTAAAGCCTTAACCGCTTCAATAATCGAAGCTTCGTACTTTTTAATATTCCGGCTGAGGTAAAGCAATTCGGAACCGATACGCATATTAAATTCTTCGTTTATGATGTTCGTTTCGGGCTCGCCGGCAACGGCCATCATTTCCTGAAGCTCGAGGCTTACGCTTGCATTCACATCAATGGCTTTGGCCAATTTCTCCAATGCGGCTATTTCGTTATCATCCACATTTCCGTCACCCGCTATGGCTAAGGCAGCCGGCGCATTACTCAGAAAAGTGAACAGTTGTGCGTTGGACAGCTGAAAATCTCTGTCATCCATGTATTGCTGTGTTTTGGAGCGCATTTCTTTAAATACTGTACGAATGAATACTTTGTCTTCATTACTGAGTTCCCGGTCTGCCATATTCTTAAATTTTAGTTATTTAATCAAACGAGTTAATGCAAAATTAAAAAAAGAATTGTAAACGGGCTATTTGAAATTCAAAATTTTCATGTAAATATAAAGAGGCTAAATATTATTTTGAGGTGTTGCGATTAGTTTCTCATTTTTATACCTTATTTATGATCGGATTTAGGAGTACTTCACACATCCACAGTTTCAGGAAAAAATATTGTCGAAAAAACTCAATAATAACCAATAAGGTCAATAAGGTTGGTTATCATTGTGCTATTTTTCTACTGAGGTTAAAACTGTAAAAATAAGGTTTTTAAAAGACCTTATTTATTGGGTTTAGCCTCAGTAGAAAACAGCTTAACTGCATAATTTCACCTTATTATCTTAAATGATTATCCGCATGCTCCCCAAGATTATAATCACCGACTTCGACAAGTGGTTATTGAGCTTTTGCCGAAATGCTCAGTCTCCTTCGGTATTTTCGGAGGCTGAGCCTGTCGAAGCCGGTGATAACTAAATGTACGTAACGAACTAATAAGCAACAACTTAAAATACGAATAGGGGGAAATGCGGATATTCTTATTATCTTATTTCCCGTAAGGCTCGACTCCGAACAACTCAAGTAAGCTGTCTGATAATTTGTTTCTGCATCAAAAGAAGAAACTTGAGCACCTCAAAATAATATTTAGCCTATAAAGACGTGCTTAAACATTGTCTTCAAGCTCACCGCCGGCAAGTCCCTGAACAATTGGCTCCGTAATTTTCACTTTTCGCACGGAGTTTGGCAAATCAGATGCATAGGGCAATTGGATTTTTATGTAGTTATCGGTAAAACCAAAAATTTGTCCGCCTTTTTCAGCAGCTTCAAACAATACTTTTCTTGTTTGGCCGATGTTTTCTCTGTAGAATTTCAAATGCATCCTGTCTGAAAGCTCATGAAGCCGGTCGCTGCGTTGTTTTATTATTTCCGAGGGTACTTTTTGGCCGCTTTGCGAAGCTTTTGTACCCGGCCGATCGGAATATGAAAACACATGCAGAAAAGATAAATTCAAAGACTTCAAAAAATTAAGCGTTTCGCGAAAATGGGCATCCGTTTCGCCCGGAAAGCCCACAATTACATCTATTCCGAGAAATGCATCAGGCATAACTTGCTTAATGTAGCGAATGCGCTCGGCAAATAAATCGGGTGTATAAGGCCGTTTCATTTTCTTCAAAATCTCGGTA
Source organism: uncultured Bacteroidaceae bacterium (assembly GCA_964472505.1). Lineage (GTDB taxonomy): Bacteria > Bacteroidota > Bacteroidia > Bacteroidales > JAADGE01 > JAYEIA01. The sequence goes on from CAYYQW010000060.1 coordinate 13,286, forward strand.
CTACCCGATTGGAGCGGGATATGAAAATGCGGCAGAAATATATCGGAGTCGGCAATCGTATTTATTATTTTACGGTTGAGCAAGTTTGGCTCCACCGATGAAATCCGAATACGCGGAATGGCCGCCTGATCGTCGATGGCTTTTAGTAAGTCATAAAATTTTTCGCCGCTTGATTTTCCGAAATCACCGATATTAACACCGGTAAGAATAATCTCTTTTTTGCCGCTTGCCGCTATCGTTTCTATATCATCCAGCAATTCGGCAATGGGCTTGTTACGGCTTTGGCCGCGGACTTCGGGAATTATGCAATAGCTGCAAACATAATCGCAACCGTCCTGAACTTTCAAAAATGCTCGCGTTCGGTCATCGCCGGACCAGGCCGAATCAAAATTCCTGACATCGGCAATTTTACTTGCATAAGTCAACGTTTTTTCCTGCTTCTCAAAAGTGCTCAAGTACTTGAAAATATTGAACTTCTCCCCCATTCCCAAAATAAGGTCCACTCCCGGAATTTTAGCGAGCCGCTCTGCATGCGATTGCGCATAGCAGCCGGTAACAGCCACAAAAGCATCCGGATATTTTTTTACGGCTTGCCGAATAGCCTTGCGGCTTTTGCTGTCGGCCGATTGAGTTACGGTGCAGGTATTGAAAAAAACAAGGTCCGGAGTTTCGCCTTTTTGTGCCTGCTCCCAACCTCTTGCCTCAAACTCACGCAATACCGTTGAGCTCTCCGAAAAATTCAATTTACAGCCTAAGGTATGAAATGCTACTTTTTTACTCACTTTATATATCTTTTTGAAAGCACAAAACTATATTTTTATTCTTAAAAAAGGACTTTTTTATCGTTATATTCCCGCATAATTTCTCCGATTCACATATTTTACACATTTTTGTATTTCTTTTGCAACAAGAATATTTATAAGCTTATGCCCATAAAAGAAAGAGTATGAATAATATTTATAAAACGGAAACGGCTGTGGTTATTCTGAATTGGAACGGGAAAAAGCATTTGGAAACCTTTTTGCCTTCGGTTTGCCAACATTCAAAAGGCGAAGGTGTCAAAATTTTTATAGCCGACAACGGATCGACGGACGATTCTGTTGATTTTTTGAAAAAGTATTTTCCTGAGGCGGAGCTCATCGAATTTGAAGAAAACTACGGTTTTGCAGGCGGATACAATAAAGCGCTTCAACAAATTGAAGCGGATTTTTATGTAATTCTGAACTCCGATATTGAGGTAAGTTCCGGATGGTTAGATGCACCCATAACTATTTTGAAACAAGAAGAAAGAACGGCTGCCGTGACCCCAAAAATATTATCATACACAGATAAATCACGCTTTGAGTATGCCGGTGCTGCCGGCGGTTTTATTGACAAATACGGTTATCCCTTTTGTCGGGGCAGAATAATTAACACTATTGAAAATGATAAGGGACAATATGACGATGAGTGTTCGGTTTTTTGGGCAAGCGGAGCAGCTTTGTTTGTTAATGCCAATATATTTAAGGAAGTTGGAGGTTTCGACAGCGATTTTTTTGCGCACATGGAAGAAATAGACCTCTGTTGGCGCATGAAAAATCGCGCTTACGAAATAAAATACACACCCAAGTCGGTTGTTTGGCATCTCGGCGGCGGAGCGCTTCCCAAAGAACATCCGTTTAAAACTTATCTGAACCACCGCAACAACTTAATGATGCTTTATAAGAATTTGCCGGCAAATAAAGTTTTTTTAACAATTTTAAAGCGATTATTTTTGGACGGATTGTCGGCAATTGTTTATTTAGCAGCTTTGAAAGTTAAATTTTTCGTAGCTTTGCTAAAAGCACATTATGCATTTTATCGAAGCCTTAGGCATTTAAAAGCCAAACGAAAAAATGTTGTCAAAGAAACCATACAAAACAATCATTCCGAAATATATGAAGGCAGCATAATATTTGATTTTTTTATCAGAAAAAAGAAAACATTTGATGAGCTAAACTTTTAATAATTTATAACCGTGGACAAGAAACTTGTAATTATACCGACCTATAATGAAATTGAAAACATAGAGGCTATTATAAAAGCCGTATTTAACTTGTCTTATGATTTTCATATTCTGATAGTAGATGACGGCTCGCCGGACGGCACGGCAGATAAAGTTAAAGAGTTGCAAAAACAATATCCGGATTCACTTTTTATAAAAGAGCGCAAAGGAAAGCTGGGTTTGGGAACGGCTTATATTTCCGGCTTTCATTGGGCCATAGAAAAGCACTATGACTATATTTTTGAAATGGATGCCGATTTCTCACACCCGCCCAAAGATTTGATAAAACTGTATAATACTTGTGCTGAAGGCGGTGCTGATGTTTCCATCGGCTCACGCTACAAAAAAGGCATAAGCGTAGTAAACTGGCCTTTGGGCAGAATACTTATTTCCTATTTTGCCTCAAAATATGTGCGCTTTGTAACACGTATGCCCGTAAACGATACCACAGCCGGATTTGTATGCTACAAGCGTAAAGTTTTGGAAACCATAGGTATTGATAAGATTAAAATGAAAGGTTACGGTTTTCAAATAGAAATGAAATTCAGAAGTTGGAAATACGGTTACAAAATACAGGAAGTACCCATTATTTTTACCGAACGCACCGAAGGGAAATCAAAAATGAGCGGCGGAATTTTTAATGAAGCTTTTTGGGGCGTTATAAAAATGCGCTTTAATGCATCGAAGCTTTTTAAATGACATATACAACAATATGGTGCATAAATCAACAACAAACTAAAAAGGTCAAATTGTAATGCATAAATCATAAGGAATTTCATTATCTTTGCAATAAAGTAAAAAATAAAGGAATGATAAAAATAGAATATCCCGAATACTTAGCCAACTCACTGAGACTAAATAAAAAAGATTTTGAACATGAGATAAAAACAGGTTCATTAGTGAAACTTTACGAATTAGGCAAAGTCTCTTCCGGAGTTGCTGCAAGCGTTTTAGGACTAACGCGAATTGACTTCTTAGAACTGCTTTCGAAATATCAAGTCTCAGTTTTTAACGCCTACGATATAAATGATTTAAACGAAGACATTGCAAATGCATAGAGTTGTTTCAAATACAACGCCTATAATTTCTTTGTTAAAACTAAATCGACTTGATTTATTAAAACAGCTTTATAATCAGATTTATATCCCGACAGCTGTTTATAAAGAAGTTGAAGCCGGAAAAGCGAAAAGGTTTTACACAGACTTAGCCGTAATTGATTGGATTAAAATTGTTGAAATACGAAACAAGCAAGCAAGCAGTTAAGTATTTTTTAGATATTGACTCCGGAGAAGCTGAGGCTGTTATACTGTCCACAGAATTAAACGCTGATTTAATAATACTTGATGAAAAACTTGGCCGATTTCACGCAAAACATGCTGATTTAAAAATTACAGGAACAATTGGAATTCTGCTTAAAGCCAAAACAATAGGTTTGATAAAAGAAATAAGACCCCTGTTGAATGAATTGACAGATAAAGACGTTTGGATTAGTGAAAAACTTAAAAGAGAGATTTTAGAAAAAGCAGGCGAAAACTGATTAATCTATCCGCCATTATAAATAATTATGGCTAATTTTTCGGTTATCTATAAAAAACTAAATAAGATATTTGCAGAATTAAAATAAATATAGCTTTCAAATAAGACACATTTAAACAATGAACATAGCAGAAAATATTAATAAGCTAAAAGCAGAATTGCCCGAAACAGTTAACATCATCCCCATCTCTAAGCGCCAGCCGGAAGAGCGCTTACAAGAAGCTTATGATGCCGGACAAAGAATCTTTGGAGAAAATAAAGCACAAGAGCTTCAGGAACGATTCGAAAAATTCCCCAACGATATTGAATGGCATTTTGTGGGGCATCTGCAAAGAAATAAAGTAAAATATATTGCACCTTTTGTAAAAATGATTCATTCCGTAGATTCTTTACGCCTGCTCAGAAAAATAAACCAAGAAGCCGAAAAGAATGAGCGTAGTATTGACTGTTTGCTTCAACTGCACATTGCCGACGAAGAAAGCAAGTTTGGGCTAAGCTGCGGAAAAGCAGAAGAAATACTGCAATCGGAAGATTATAAGCAAATGCAGAATATTCGCATTATCGGATTAATGGCTATGGCCACCAATACGGATGATTCCGATAAAGTACGAAAGGAATTTAAAAGTCTGAAAACCTGTTTCGACCGTTTGAAGGAAAAATACTTTGCGGACAAAGATTATTTTAAAGAAATATCAGCCGGCATGACCAATGATTACCGGATTGCCGTAGTAGAAAGCTCTACCATGATTCGTGTGGGAAGTCTAATTTTCGGAGAAAGGCAATACTAAATTCAGAAAAGAAATCATTTTAAATAAAAAAGCCTTTTGATTTGCTCAAAAGGCTTTTTTGCTTTTATAATCTTATGTTTTAGAAGCCAAAGGTATAACCTACCGAGAGTCCGAAAAACAAATTGTTTTGTTT
>CAYYQW010000060.1:17865-23945 GCA_964472505.1 uncultured Bacteroidaceae bacterium
GTCGTGTAACCCGACATTCCGTAACCCGCTTTTACACCTATACTTTGAGCTTGTGCACTGTATGCAAAAGCAAACGCTAATACTAAAAGAAATAATTTTTTCATTTGTCTGAAATTTAGTTATGTATAAGACCAAAGATAAAAGAAATTCTTTAAATAAAAACATTAATATATCTAAAATTATAAATATAAAAAAGCCGCCTTCTAAAATGCGGCTTTAAAAATTAATTTGGGATTTACCGGTTTTCTAATTCTTTGGCAGCCTGTTTACTAAATTTAGTTTTGCTCTCCGCTACTTTTTCGAAAAGCTCAATGGCTTTATCAGGATTGTTGTTGGCCTTATAAATCAATGCACGAAACCACATGGCATCGTATTGGTGCAAACCGCCATTTACCATGATTCGGTCAAAAATTTTGGCTGCGTCTTTGAGTTTGTCTGCTTTGTAAAGCTTTACGGCATTTTCATAGTCTTTTTCAATAAGCGCTGTATTATTACCCCTTTTAGAAAGAAGCTTTTTTTCTTTCGGCTCATCTCCGCCTTCCGATGACTCAAGATGCGAGCGTGTATTACCGAAAAATACGGCTTCATCTTTCTTTTCCTCACTTGTTTCCGTAGTTTCTTCGGTTTCGGCCTGTTTTTTTAGGCGTGATTGCAAATCTTTTATTGTCGGAGTTAAATCTGCTGCTTCTTCCGTAGTTTCCTCCAATTCATCAGTGGCTACAGTCGGTTCAGAGACAGCTTCGGGTACGGTTTTATTTTCCGCTGCCAACCGCTCTTCGGATTCTGTAATTTTACTGTCTTCGTTATGACCGGTTTCTTCCGGCCTTACATCCGTATCTTCTTCAACTTCCGTTGACTCGGCATGCTCTTCTTTTTCTTCCTCAATAACCGGTAATGTTTCATCGAAAGGCTCTTTCGCTTTTTCTGTATTTTCAATCATTTGTTCTGCTACGGCACTGTCTTGCTTAAAATCAAAAAAACTTATTTTCAAAATGTAAGCAATTCCGAAAAGCAAAATTAAGGCAGCTGCTATTGAATAAGCGGGTTTTATTCTGTAAATAAGCGTTCTGCGCTTGGGTCGGATTCTTGCATCAACTTCTGCATTGATAAGATTAATGTATTTTCCTAATTGATCCGGATTTTTCATGTAGGATAAACCCTCCAGAGCATCGGCGCACATGGGACAGTCAGCAAGATGCTGCTCAACAATGTGCTTATCCTCGGCGGACAGCTCATTATTGAGCCAAGCCTTCATGGTTTCCTCGGAAAGGCAGTCAGTTGTTTGAAATATTTTGTCGAATTTCTCCATTATAGAAGCTTAATTAAAGCATTAAAAGTATGAGCAAAGTAAACAAACCGGCTTCTGACAGCATATTTTTCAAATTTCGCTTTCCGTTTTGTATGTAGCTTTTAACTTCTTTAATTCCATATCCCGTAATTTCAGAAATTTCGGCATACGATTTATCTTGAAGATAAAAGAGTTCCACACAAACTTTTTGCTCGTTTTTTAAACGATTCATAGCCTTTTCCAGCTCTGTTATGCGTTTTTCTTTTTGCTCTTTTTCATTTAGATGCATTCCGTGCTCAAATTCCACAAAATTATCATATTCATTTTCATATTCCGACTGCTTTTTATTTCTGTACTGCCGTTTTCTGTGCATCATCATGCACTCGTTTTTGGTAACGGTGTAGAGCCAGCTTTTGAAATAGCTGATTTCATGATTCAAAAGCTCAGTGAGCAGTTTTTCAAAAACCCTTGCAGATGCTTCATGGGCAAGTTCTTCATCCTTAAGGTATTTCATGGAAACTAAAAACACATAGCGCGTATAGCGCTTAAACAAGGTGCCGGGAATTTCGGTATCTTTTGTTTTTTTATAGCGCTTAATCAGCTCATCATCCGAGTACTTACTTATTTTTTGCGAAGTTTGCAAAGCTTAGATAATTTTTGAAAATCGTATCACAATTTGATTGTATTACGCAAATGTAAAAAAAATTAATCAATAAACTAAAAAAGTGTAGTTTTGTATATTAAGAATGTTCATACTGATTAAAATCAAAACTTTAGATATAATGATAAAAAGCTATTTATCTCTGGTCAAATTCAGTCATACCATTTTTGCCATGCCTTTTGCGCTCATCGGCTTTTTTTTGGGATTAAAAGTAAGCGGTGATATAGCGCTTAATGAAGGTTTAAGAATATTAATCCTTGTAGTTTTAGATATGATTTTTGCACGAAATGCAGCCATGGCTTTTAATCGTTATATCGACAGAAAAATAGATGCCCGCAACCCGCGTACGGCCATACGCGAAGTGCCTTCCAAAATTATAAGTGCCAAAGCTGCGCTTATATTTGTGATAATAAATTCACTACTATTCTTGCTTGCCACTTATTTTATCAATCCTTTGGTGTTTTACTTAGCTCCAATTGCCTTATTCGTAGTATTGGGCTACAGTTATACAAAACGTTTTACTTGGCTTTGCCATTTCTTTTTGGGTTTGGGTTTATCTTTAGCACCTATCGGTGCATATTTGTCGGTAACCGGGGAATTTGCTTTGCCGCCGGTTCTGCTCTCTCTGACCGTGCTTTTCTGGACTGCCGGTTTCGATATCATTTATGCTTTACAAGATACCGAATTTGATAAAAAATATGCGCTTAAATCCGTTCCGGTGCTTCTCGGCAAGTCTCGAGCCTTGCGTTTATCGGAAGTTTTACACATGGTATCTGCTGCTTTTATTGTGTGGGCCGGAATTGTTGCATCCGAGCAATTCGGTATTTGGTACTGGGCCGGTGCATTCTTTTTCGGAAGTTCTCTGATCTATCAACATCTGATTGTGAAGCCTAATGATTTGAGCCGTGTCAATTTAGCTTTTTTTACACTAAACGGAATTGCCAGTCTGGTTTTTGCCGTTTTTTCGGTTACGGGGCTATATTTCTAACTAAAGTTACAGCCATTTTCTAAATAACGGCTTTTCGCTTCCAGCGTCCGCCGAGATAATAGCCTAAAGCTAATGCCAGTCCAACAATCCAGGCAAGCGGGATGGCATACCAGATTCCGGTTTCATCATAAATTCTTGATAAATAATACGAAAAAGGAATACGGATAAGCCAGAGCGACAACAAAGAAATAAACATGGGAATAAGTGTATCGCCGGCACCTCTAAATACTCCCAAAAGCGTAAACATCAAACTGAAAATCACATAAAAAGCTCCGACAATTCTTAGGTACTCTGCACCGATGCGAATAACTTCTTCATCCGGTGTAAAAACGCCCATAATATATTTACCGGCAAAAATTACAACAGCTCCGATAACGATTGAAATAACCGATGACATACTCATAGTGGAAAGCATGCCTTTGCGAATGCGAGAGGTTTTTCCGGCGCCCATATTTTGGCCTGTAAAGGAAGTAAGTGCCTGAGCTAAATTCATGGCCGGCATGGCAGCAAAAGATCCGATTCGTGTTGCAACCGAATAAGCAGCAATCACAGCCGTACCGAAACCGCTTACAATGGAAAGAACAGCTGTAATACCGAATGCAACAAACATTTGCTGCAAACCGGTGGGCAAACCTATGCGTACGCTTTTCATGAAAATATCTTTATCAAAAGTCATTTTCAGAAAATTAATATTAACTAAAGGAATATTACGATTAATGTAAATGACTGCCGTAATGAATGCACCGGCTTGCGAAATAATGGTTGCAATGGCAACGCCTTCCACACCCATACCAAAAATCAATACAAATACAAGATCTAAGACGATATTCGTAACTGTTGAAATAATCAAAAAATACAGAGGTGTTTTTGAATCACCCATGCTGCGCAGTAAAGAAGCCGTTCCGTTGTAGCCGAAAGCCACCACTACGCCTCCGAGGGTATAGCTTAAATAAAGCTTAGCTTCAGGAATTACTTCAGGAGGTAATTGTATTAAGCTGAGAATGTCGTCAATAAAAATAAGACCGATGGCCGTTACGATAATTGAAGCAAAAAAAAGCAAAATAAACAATGTGTCTGAAGCTTTCTGAACCATCTCATATTTTTTGGCTCCGAAAAACTGTGAAATTACTATTCCGGCGCCCGAGCCTAAACCGATGACCAAAGAGATCAGCGCAAAAAATACCGGAAAAGAAGCTCCGACTGCCGAAAGGGCTTCTTTTCCGATATAATTTCCTACCACTATGCTGTCCACCACATTGTACAATTGTTGAAAAACATTGCCTATAAGCATGGGCAATGCAAAATTCAAAATCAATCGTCCTTCTTTTCCGTCGGTCAGGTCTCTTACGCCCAAGTGTGTTCTTTTTTTAAAATTATATAATTTATCTGATTGGAGATAATTCAACCGTAAAGTGTCTTAAAATAGGAGCTTCGTATATAATTTTATATCCTCGTTTAATTTTGTTGCGCCTGTCAAATACATTTTTGATAACCGCAGCCGTGTAATTAATATGGCTGGCAGTGTAGGTTCTGCGAGGTACGGCCAAACGTACAAATTCCAATTCGGGATATCTGTTTTCTCGTGTTTTCGGATCACGGTCTGCCAGTATGGTTCCTATCTCAACCCCTCTTACTCCGCCTTCTTTATAAAACTCCAATGCTAAAGTTTGCGCAATAAATTCTTCTTTGGGAACATTGGGTAAAAACTTTTTGGCATCAACAAAAACAGCGTGCCCGCCAATGGGCCTTTGAACGGGAATACCGTATTCAATTAACTGATTACCAAGGTCTTTCACTTGATTGATGCGCGACTCTAAAAAGCCAAATTCGGTACCCTCATCCAAGCCTTGAGCCAAGGCATTCATATCTCTTCCGGACATGCCGCCGTAGGTTATATAGCCCTCAAACATAATATTATAAGTGCTTGCTTTACGAAATAATTCCTTATCGCGCATGGCCAAAAAACCACCCATATTTACTATGGCATCTTTTTTACTGCTCATGGTCATTCCGTCGGCATAAGAGAACATTTCCAAAACAATCTCTTTAATGCTTTTATTTTCGTAACCGGCTTCGCGTTTCTTGATAAAATATGCATTCTCGGCAAAGCGAGCAGAATCAAAAAAGACGGGTATTCCGTATTTATCCGCAACAGCTCTTACCTGCCGAATATTCTCCATAGAAACGGGTTGCCCGCCGGTGGTATTGCATGTAACTGTTACCATTATCAATGGAATACGTTCTTTATGCTCTTTTACAACACTTTCTAATTTTGCTATATCGAGATTGCCTTTAAAATCATCCAAAGTTTCGGTATGAAAAGCTTTTTCATCGGTACAATCTAAGGCCGTTGCTTTTCTGAATTCGATGTGTCCTTTGGTTGTGTCAAAATGTGAATTTCCGGGAACGATATCACCTTCTTTTAATATTGTGGAAAACAAGACATTTTCAGCAGCACGTCCTTGATGAGTCGGAAGAAAAAATTCAAATCCAAGAATATTCTTTACGGCCGCTTTCATTTTATAGTAAGATGTTGCACCGGCGTAACTTTCATCGCCCAACATCATTTCCGACCACTGCTCATCGGACATGGCTCCGGTTCCCGAATCGGTAAGCATATCAATAAATACATCGGAGCTTCGCAAATTGAATAAATTGTATTTTGCTTTGGCAATCAGAGCCAATCGCTGCTCTTTTGTTGCTCTGTGAATTCTTTCAACCATTTTTATTTTATACGGTTCTGCATAAGGTAGTTTCATAATTTAGAGAGTTTAAATTATACGTTTGTAATTTGTTTTTAATTCTGAAAATTTAAAGATAACTAATGCCGATAAGGCATTGTTTCAGTCAAAAATTTGTATCATAAGATATTCGGATAAACAATCTTGGCCGACTAACGTAGCTGTTCATGCAGAAAAAAACAGTCGCGTCTTTTCAGGCAGATATATAAATATTTCTTTGATCGGCTCGTTAAACTATTTTTCATGTCTGCAAAGATAGAATTTTTCGGCATAATTATAAAGGCTTTGACAAAAATCAGATAATTGGGCTTATTTCGCTCAAACAGTATTGTGAGACGCTGAAATTAATTCACAAGCGTGTAATTCCGGCAACATATTATTTTCAATCAATAAATAGTAACA
>CAYYQW010000061.1:0-23751 GCA_964472505.1 uncultured Bacteroidaceae bacterium
CTTCAAATACAAAGTTTAATTCAAACTCTTTGTAGCCGTTGAATTTTACTATATAAAACGGTTGTTGAAGTCTATAATGCTCCGGGTCGATATTGCTTGTTTCTATCCTGTAGTAGTCCGCTACCGGTATATACATTTCAAAATATCCGTTTTTATCCGTGAGTGTTGATTGGGATTTTCCGTCGCCTTTGGCTACAATTTTGATATTATCCAAAGGCGGGTTCTCCAAAATGGTATGTTCAGCTTGCTTGATTATAACATTACCAAAAACTTTGTTTTTGTCGGTAAAAGGAATATATAAGGTACTGTCATTATCAATTTTCACAATTTTTACGGCACGATCCGTGATGAAATTTCCTTCGCGTCCGTTAGTCGGGATATACGATATTTCGTAGGTTCCTGAGGGAATATTTTGCACTGCAATTTTCCCTTCAAATTCCGAAAGTAATTCTACATTGTTGAATTCTGATTTTAATCCGGGATCTTCGTCTTCTTGAGGAACCCGTTTTAATCCTGTCAATACATTGGATACGCCCGGTTCATCTGCCGTGCGAAGGCCGTCGCCGTTATTGTCTCGGAAAAATACGGCATCTAAATTGATGTATTTTATGCGCGGCTGATTGAAGTCAAATACTTTTTTTATACCGAAGCGCAGAAAATTGGAGGTAAAACTATTGTCGGAAACAATACCTGCAGCTGAATAAGGGGATTGATAGATTAAAGAAAACATATCTTCGAGGAAGATACTCCATCCTTTCTTTAATTCCCATGTGAGTTTCGAGTTAAGGCTAAAGCGTGAACTTTTGGCCGTTAAATTTGTTCTGTAGTTGCCGGTTAGGTTCAATTTGATGGCCTTTTGATATATATATCTTTCATAACGCGGCATTATCGTAATCGTTTTTATAACTTGCGGCGATAAAATAAAAGCATATTCTTCTCCTATAGTTCTTGGGCCTTGTTGATATGAAGTATATAAGCTCAGGTTGCCGTGTTTTATATTGAGTTTGAGTTCAATATAAGGAAAGCCGGAAACAAAATCTGTATTTTCTTCTACAGTTTCGGGTAAAGAAATAATTGTTTTCAATCCATAGAAAGCATTAAATGAATAGTAGTTTGCGGTATAATTTTCTGAAATACGAATACCGGCATTACCACCATAGCTAAAAGTTGAAAATCTATTGTTGTCTGAAATATCCGAGTAATTATTTGTGCTTTTGTGTTCAAACTCAGGTCCTATTAGGAGTCTAATGTTCTTATCCAGATTGTAATAAAGTTCTGAGCGGTAGTTGTCGTATATATTTATTGATGTGTTAGTATGATTGTTATTAATTATTTGAGCCGACTTGAAGTCTTGTTTGGTATATATATTTGAGAGGCTGAATCTATTTGACAGAACACTATGACTTGACACTGAAATATTAAGTCTTCCTTTTTTAATGCCTACGTATAAAGGACTTCCATAAGCTATCCTGCTGTTTATGAGTGTTTCAGCGATTTTATTTTGATAGTTAAATTTTAGACCGTAGCCGTCATAATGGTTAGAGGGAAAGTCCGGATGAAAAAAGTCCGTTTGACTATACCCCAGTAACAGAGAGGTATTTCCATATTTTTTGGAAGCGAGGCTTACTTCAGAAAAGCCGGAGATGATATCTGAATATGCTGTGTTATTTTTTGAATAAGCACCGCCAAAAGAAGTGATTATTGACGATTTAAGTCTGTATGAATATTTCAAACCTGCCGCAAACCCGTTGTAGTATAGTCTTTTGGTTACTGCTGACGAAATCGTATGTTTTGGCTTTGGCCTTAGTTCAACCCAAGCGCCTCTACCGTATAAAATTTGCTCTATAGCACCTGTATAATCACCTATACCTACTTTTAATTTTTTTTTATCCGAATACTCTGCCAGCGTTCTGAAATTATACCATATTCTGTTTTGGGGAGTATTTCTGTTTTCAGCAGTATTTCTGTTTTGATACCGAAAATAATATCTGAGTGCTCTTTGTTTTTTGAAAAGAATATTTCCATATAAATTTATATCATGTGTTGTTTTGCCATCAGAAAAAATTCCGTTAGCAATGTATTCAATAACCAAAGGCCGTTCACTGTCCGGAATATGATTTATATAGTTCCAGTCTAAGTAATGAAACCAAGCTGTGTGGTTATATGTTGTGTCTGATCCGCTAATTACAATTTCTGCATTGTGGCTGCTATAGTATTTGGTGTCTGTATTATCTTTTAATCTGAGCTTAAAATTTAATGTTGTATCATTTTTCGGTTCAAGATGGATATTCCGGGTAATATCCGGTGTATTGTTTAGCGTTTCCAGTGAATACGAGGGTATGGTTTTTAGGCTTATTTGTTGATCTACATTGCCGGTGTTTTTGATTTTAAGGCTGAAATTTACAATTTGGGTCTCTAAGTCAAAATACTTTTGATTATTAGTAATACTACTTTCAATACTTCCTTGTCTCGGGATGCTGAGTAAGCAACTTTCTGCTTTTACCATGTTGCCGTTAATGTCATTCAGAACGGCGGTTATTGCGTATCCGACACCACCCTTGCTTTGGCCTGATGATGCTACCTGCACGGGTAAATATACTCTTTCTCCAGCTAATAGTATGAACCGTTTTGAAGACTCTCCAATTAATTTCCAGTGATTAGGTGAATTAATAAAGATATCAAAAGTTTCGGTAGCTTCGCTTTTGTTTTCGACAATTAATATATTGTGGAAAATCTCTCCGGGTTTGACTTCCACATTCGGCTTTATGAATTCCAGCTCAACTTTTTGAATTGTTTTTTCTTGGGAATGCAAGGCACTACTAATAACTGTCATTAACAGGATAACAGATATTAATATTTTTAATGAAATTTGCATTCTCGTAAGATTAAGTTGCTTATTCAAGCGTAAATTCCAAATCTACAAAATAGAAATCGGGTACTTCTCCCATAAGGCCGGACGTTCCAATGCTGTATGTTATATCTATAATAATATTTTCAGATATACTGCTTAAGGTGCCGAAAGCGATTATTTGATTTGCGTTGCTGAGGGGTACCGGAGCGGTGTATGGAACACCCCCTGTTTCTGCTTGTATTTCCAAGTGATTCAAATCCAAGAAATTTGTACCGCTGCCTGAGATTTCATTGCTCATAGCTTTTACCGAGAGCGTCCAGGTAGATCCAACTGTATGTTCATAATAAAGATTAAGCTGTGTATAATAGTTATAGGTAATTCCGCTTTGATATTTTGGTAGTGCGTTGAAATAGAAATATACACTATTGCCATAGTTAATCGTAATATTTGTGGTTTGAGCTGTTATATTCAAACACAATAAAGATGTGATAAATAAAATAATGTACTTTTTCATATTGGGGAATCCTATAGGTTGAAATATAAATATTAGAAACTAACTGCTGTTAAATAGGTTTCCTTTAAGCAGCAGTTAATTCCTTATATTTCCGCTTTTCCTTACTCAGCTATACTGATTTCTATTAGGATGTTGGTTACATATCGGTCAGACGGTAATGAGGTTCCCAGCAAAGGAGTTGTGCAGCCCACTTTCCAATCAACGGTAAATAAGTTTTGGGCAATATCTCCGGCATTGCCTGTAGTTAATCCATCCACTACTTCAGTCATTGTAGCACTCATTATTTGATCAATAAGCACGACACCGCCATGAGCATCATCAAATCGATACTCCAGTTGACCAATCGGGATAAATGAAGTTGCAGTTGCGTCTGCTCCTCTAAAATCACCTTCGGCGCCCATGTCAACGTCAAAATTACTCGAAGAAGCAACCGTAAAAGTTGTTCTGTATAAGGAGCTTGCGTAACCATCGTTGATACCGTTATTGTAGTGGTCGAGCGTATTGAATACAAATTCTATGTTTCCGCCGCTTTCGATGTTGAGTCTCAATATCGAGTTAAGCGTAACACCAATGGGTATTACGGCTTTGTCTTTTACAGGTTGCGCAAAAGCGCTGCCTGCTGAGATTACGAGTGCTAAAAAAATTGTAGTTAAGGTTTTCATAATGTAAAAAATTAAGTAAAAAAAATGATTCGTTTCAATGTAAATTTACGGTAAATATTTTAATTCCGTATGTATTAGGGTACAAGTTTTATACCAATAACTATAATGTCGTCAATTTGAGCTTTGTTGCCCGTCCACCGGTTAAATTCTTCGGCTATTAAATCGTGTTGTTTCTTAAGCGGCGCTTCGTGGTTTTTAAACAGAAAATCCCTGAATTTTGTTTTCATGTATTTCCTGTTTTTTTCGCCGCCCAGCTGGTCTGCAAAACCGTCTGAAAAAATATATAGGGTAGCGGGTTTTTCTATTGTGATGTTATGTTGTTTGAATGTTTGTTTTTCGGTTAATTCAAAAATTTCGCCGCCAATGGGTTTTATATTGCCTTTTACGCGCTTTACTTTTTTGTCTTGAATCAAAATTAAGGGGTTTTTGGCTCCGGCAAATTGCAATTCTTTGGTTTTGGGAGTATAACTAATCAGTGCCATATCCATTCCGTCGCGATTTGGGGTTTCGTGCTGGCGCAGTTTCTTGCGAATTTCTTCGTGAAGGGTATCTAAAATTTTTGCGGGCTCATGAATTTTTTTGTCGTTCACGATGTTCTCCAGAATATTGAAACCGGTCATTGAAAGCAAAGCCCCGGGAACACCGTGGCCGGTACAGTCAATGGCGGCAGCGAGGTACTTGTCGGTTTTTTCGCCGCTTCCGTTTACGAATTTTGTTTTGGTAAACCAAAAATAATCACCGCTTACGATATCACGCGGTTCAAAAAATATGAAAGATTCTTTGAACAGTAGGCTTAAATCCGCTTGGTTGGGCAGGAAGGCTTTTTGTATTTCCCGTGCATAGTGGATACTGTCGCTGATGTCTTTATTTTGTTCTTCAATTACGGCAAAAGCTTTGGCGAGTTCTTTTCTTTGTTTTTGAATTTTTCTTCGGTTGAGTATCAGTAAAATACCGGCTATTAAAAGGATACCGAAGCCTATACTGATAATCATGATAATTCGCCTTTGGGCTTCGGCCTCTGCTTGTTCTTGTGCGATGCGCGCCTGCTGGGTTTCCGATTTTTGTTGCAATAAAATAATTTGGGTGCTGTCTTGTTGGGCTCTTAGATTGGCTTTTTCAATGGAGTCTTGTTTTATTTGCACAATCATGCCGAGCGAGTCTTTGGCAAATTCTTTTTCTTTTTCAACCAGTTTTAAGTCCATTTCGTACTTCAGTTCACTTTCTTTTTGCTTATATTCTGCTATAATTTTTTGCACGTCAAGCTCTTTTTCCATTTTTTGGGTTTTTTGCTTTTGAACGTGCTCATCGAGCTGAGCAAAACGGTCTTGGTATTCTGCGGCTTTTCTTGTGTTTCCGGCCAGTCTGTAATAAGCTTCCAAACGGTCGAAGCAAATAAGGGTGAGCTCCGGATTGTTTATTTCTGCGGCAAGCTCAAGGGCTTTTTGAGCATGACGAATGGCTTCTTTATAGTTTCTTTGTTCGGCATAGATAAATGCCATATCTAAAAGGCCGCCAACGTATTCCGTGTCGGTTCCGAACTGTTTGGTAAGCTTTAGACCGTTTTCAATATAGAGCAGGGCACGTGAGTAATTTCTGCTGTTGGCATGAGCCAGTGCTAAGTTTCGGTAGGTGCTTTGAGCTTCTTTAAAACGTTCCAATTGCATAAACAAGTCTTTGGCTTGCTCAAAATATACCGTGGATTCTTCATAAGCGGCTGACTGAAAGCAAAGCATACCGGCTTTGTAGTAGTATGCGGCAGCTGATGATAATTTTCCGGTTTCTTTGTATTTTTCTCCGCGTGCCGTGAGGCCTGCAAGTTCATTTTTTTTAGCTGCGCTTAATTGTGTATAGCCCATTTTCGGTGTCAATAAAAGAAACACCGGAAACATCAGGAATATCACGTATTTGCAGCTTTTATTCATCAGCCGTTTGGTTTAATTTTAGTAGGTTCAATACTACACACTTGCAAAAATATAAATTTTTTTTACATTATTCCGGTTTTATTTGATTAATTGAGGTATCTGATAGAATTTTAGATTGTTAGCGATTAAGCTTACACGATGCAAATCCGCAAAAATAATATGCGTGAGTTTTAGTTTGGGCAATTTCCGGCTTTTTTATTGCAATACAATTTTTGACGAATACCCTTAGTAAGCACGGGTTAATATTATTTTGCTATGCTGACCATTTGCTGACCGAAGGCTTCGCTCGAAGCGAAGCCTTCGGTTTGAAAAACGAATTAGTCGCCATAGCCCAACTAATATTTCCCCGGGATTTATTTCTGTATTTGCTCTTAGTTGAAATATTTGTTTATTTTTGTTGTTGTTTTCCGACTCAGGAAACATTTAATGATTAGGCTTTCAGAATTGAACTTATGAGGATTTTGAACTATCTGAAAAAAAATATGTGGCTGCGCTTTTTGCTGTATGCCGCATTGACTTATGGTTTAATTGTTCTTTTTTATGATGTATTGCGTGATATAGAAATTATTAATGAGCTTTACGTTGACGGCCTCAATCATTTTGCGATTTTTTTGCTGGACGGGGCTCAGCTGCTTTTAAATATATTTGGTTTTGAAGCCCTTACCTTTGGGAAAACCATAGAGATATTGGCTGATTTTTCCAATCAGGGGATTTATTTAGATCGCGGCTGTATGGGACGGAATGTTATGTTGTCCTTTGTGGCCGTTATATTTGTTTTTCCGGGTGATTTCCGCCACAAATTGTGGTATATTCCTGCAGGGCTTGCTGTTATTGTTTTAATCAATATTATTCGGGTAGCCGCTATGGCTTATATCGGATATGCTCATCCGCAGTATGTGGATTTTAATCATTATTTTGTTTTTCGCGCCGTGGCTTGGGCGGCCATTTTCTTTATGTGGGCAGTTTGGTTTAATCGCTTCAGCGGCTTACGCTCAAAGTTTCAAAAGCGAAAAAAAACTTCATAAGCACCAAACTTTCTTATATTTATTACTTTTTCGGTATCAAAATAGATGTATTGCCCTTTTATACCCGTAATTGTACCCGAAACGGTGGCTGTTTTATCCAAATTTAGAGCTGTTACTTTTTTGGGGTATTCTTTTATCGGGTAATTTATCTTGGTAATTTTTTTATCAAAAGTCAAATATTTCTTAAAGTCCGCATCCAGCAGGCTTTTTGCTTTTTCTTTTTCTTCCCTTAGTTTTATATCGGTTTCTATATCATTTTTCAGCATTTTTTGCCATGAGGTTTTATCGGCTATATGTTTTTTTAAGCTGACTTCAATAAGCCCGGCAATATGTCTGTTTGGTGTTTTTGCCAGTTTTATGGCTTTTACGGCGCCTTGGTCTATCCAGCGAGTGGGTATTTGTGTTTGACGGGTTACGCCTACTTTTAGTCCGGCCGTTACGGCCAGATAGACATAATGCGCTTGCAGACAATGATTCTCGGCAAATGCTTTATCGCGGTATATTCCCTTGTGAGCTTCGCATTTTTCCGGATGCAGTATGCAGGGAGCCGTTTCGGGAACGCTCATAAAGCAGGGATAGCAGTAGCCTTGCCCGAATGATTTCTTGGTTTTGCTTCCGCAAGCTTTACAGTGAATTTTTCCGGTGTATTCTATTTCTGCCTTTTTCCCAATCAGCGGGTTAAGTGCAATGCGCTCATCGCCGATGGGTAGGTGGTATTCCACCGGATCGGTGGCTTTGCTTAGCATTTTATTCAAATTCCCTTTTAGTTCCGGCATGTCCTTTTTTTTACAAATATAATGCTTTTGCAATGAATGCCATTGCGCCGGCCGGTTTTGTGCAAAGCAACAATTTCTGTTTTATAATAGTTTTTTTATTTTTTAGTACTATGTATTGCCAAGTACTAAATATTTTTTATATCTTTGTGAAAAATAATAGTAAAAATTTTATGATATGGAAGCTATAAGTACTATTTCAGTTGGGAAAAGAATATTCAAAGTCAGCGTTTCGGCTTATGCGGTATTAGCCGACTTTGAGAGTTTTTTGTTTAGACGCGTCAGGGATGCTCGCCGAAAACTTACGGTTGAGGAAACCCTTTCGGATTATTTGGATTTGAATATGTCGCCCGGAACCGATGTGGTCGATTATGATTTGGCTGTTGATGCGGTGCGTCATATTGCGGAAAAGGAACAGTTAGATTATTTTCCGGAGTTTTCTTATCGATCAAGGGAGCGCTTGTATCGCGATACGGACAACAATATCCTTGGCGGTGTATGTGCCGGTTTTGGAAATTATTTCAATATTGATCCCGTAATCATTCGTTTGTTGTTCGTAATCTTGGCATTGTTCAGCCCGGGTTTAATTATTTATATCATTTTGTGGATTGTAGTACCGGAACAGCCGCCATTATATGCAAGACGCTCTGAAAAAACTCGGTTTTAATGTTTAAGCCGCATTTCATTAATTTAATGATAATAAAATGAAGATTGAGAACATAAAAGCTCAGATGCGCAAAGGAATATTGGAATACTGCATTTTGTCGGTGCTTTCGGCCGAAGATGCGTATGTCTCCGACATTATAAGCAAATTAAAAGATGCGCGATTGATTGTGGTAGAAGGAACTTTGTACCCGCTTCTGAATCGGCAACACCGCGACGGTTTGTTGGATTATCGCTGGGAAGAGTCCACCCAGGGGCCGCCGCGCAAATATTACGGCCTTACGGAAAAAGGGCGCAGTTTTCTGGAAGAGCTCGACCTTTCCTGGGAGGAGTTAAAGAAATCGGTAGAAGAAATTAATGAAAAACGAAACCTTAACAATAAACACTAATTGACATGAAAAAAACGATACATATTCATATCAGCCGGCAGCCCTTTACCATAGAGGAAGAAGCTTATGATAAGTTGTCGGGTTGGCTGGATGCCGTTCGCAGAGAAATGAATGATGAGCCCGGGCGCGATGAAATTATGCAGGACATTGAAATGCGAGCCGCAGAATTGCTTGGCGAATACTCCGCAGGCGGGAAGGAAGTAATTACTTCTGAGCAAATTGAGCAATTAATATCGGTAATGGGAACTCCGGAGGATTTTGCCGCTGAGGAAGCTTCGCAGGCGGAAAATGAGACTTCTGTTCCCGGTCATGAGCGTCGCAGTACACGCCGTTTGTACCGCGATATTTCTGACCGGATATTGGGCGGTGTAGCCGGCGGAATGGGAAAGTATTTTTCAACCGACCCGCTCATTTTCCGATTGCTGTTTGTGGTTTTTACATTTATTGGCGGAGCCGGGCCTATTGTGTACTTGCTTTTATGGGCATTGGTGCCGGTGGCTAAAACACGGGCTCAAAAACTTGAAATGCGCGGAAAACGTGTTACGGTAGATAATCTTGGCCGTATGGTAAATGAAGAATTTCAGGATGTACGAAATAACTTTAACCAAGGGCCTTATTCACAGCCAATAAACCGAGCTACTGAAGGCTTACGGGAAATACTTTTACTCGTATTTAAGGTGGTTTTATTTGTTCTGGGATTTGCATTTTTCATTGGCGGAATAATCGGTTTGGTTTTTACTTTGTCGGCTTTTTTCTCCGACCGGATGATTTTCTTTGTCAGTAATATTCCCGGCTTTGTTTCCTTACAGTCTTTTTTTGAATTATTTGCCAATGCCCCGACGGTAAATTGGTTCTTAATCAGTCTGTTAGTGTTGGCCGGCCTGCCCTTATTGCTTCTGATTTATGTGGGCTCTAAAATTTTATTCCGCTACAAAGCCAATGACCGATTATTTTTTATAGCCGGCTTTGCATTATTTTTTACGGCTGTTATTGTTTCAGGAGTTCTTGCGCTAAAAATATTCGGAAAATATAAAACGGAAATACAGCATAGCTATAAAATGCCTGTAGAAGCAACTGTTGGTGATACCTTGTACCTTCGTGCCGAAGAAGTTGTAGATTCCGATTTTCTGACTGCCGATTTCGATTTGGATCGTTTAAAAGTTAGTTTGGCGGATGATACAATTAAGAACATCTACGGATTGCCTCGTTTGGATATTCGAAAAAGTGAAGACGGACAGAGTTTTTTGGAGTATGACTATTCAATTCGGGGCATGAAATTCAAAACGCCCAAAGCATCGGAAGCACATATTAGCTATGATTGGACTCAAGACAATAAACAGTTGCGCTTTATGCCTTTCTTTACAACAAATGAGAATAAATTATACTTTGAAGAGTTACGGCTTCATTTGAATATTCCGTCGGGTACCTACCTGTATTTGGATCCGGATTTAAAAGACATTATTTGGAACATTCAAAATGACCAAAATATGTGGGATCGTGATATGTTGGGAAAAACTTGGTATATGAATAAAGACGGATTGCTGAGTTTGGATGGTTTGAATATTGAAAAGTAAAGTTTAGTTTACATTTGTAAACATGGAATCGACTGTATAAGAGCTGTTTATGCTTCGTATGTAGTCGATTCTTTTTTTATTTTGCTAAGCTTCAGCGGATTCTGCCGCTACTTTTTCGTTCAATTTTATGTGGTGTTCTTTGTCGTTTTTTACCAAGTAAGCGGAAGTCACTTGTTCATGATTTTTTAGTTTTTCAATGAGTTTTGAATCATCCTTAAAATCTAAAACACTTATTTTGGCATCGTGCATTTTGGCCGTTCTGTGCGATTCCACGGAGAAAGTTTTCGCTGTTTCTTCACCAAATTCTTCCGGCAGGTATTCTTTCCATTTTTTGCCGGCAAAGTCCATTCTGAATACGAGTATTTTCATGCTTTTTTTATTTTAGTATAATTTAACGGCCGGACAGCCGAAAATCGTTTGTCCGACCGTTTATGTTTGAAACAAAATTACATTATTCGGCAAACTCTACCCAAATAAATTTATCTTCGGCATCGCCGGTTTGTATGGCTTGCAATTTCTTGTAGAGTTTTTCGGAAATTTCTCCGGGTGAATTATAGCTGTATGTTTTATCGTAATCAGCATCATAAATTTTGCCTATGGGGCTGATAACTGCAGCTGTACCGCAGGCTCCCACTTCTTCAAAACTATCCAGTTCTTCCAAAGGAACGGGACGACGTTCACTTTTATAGCCCATATCTTCGGCCAGTGTTATAAGGCTTCTGTTAGTAATGGACGGTAATATGGAATCCGATTTTGGTGTAATGTAGGTATTATCTTTAATCCCGAAAAAGTTAGCCGGGCCGCATTCGTCAATATACTTTTTCTCTTTGGCATCTAAATACAGTACGTTGGCATAGCCCGCATCTTTAGCTTTTTTCATGGATTTGAGACTGGCAGCATAGTTTCCGCCAACTTTGAATTTTCCGGTACCCAAAGGCGCGGCACGGTCAAAATCGCGAGTTATCATCATGGATACCGGGCTGAATCCTTCTTTAAAATATGGGCCTACCGGTGTTACAAATACCATGAACAGATATTCGTCGGCCGGCTTCACACCTACGCGCGGTCCGGTTCCTATCAGTAGAGGCCGGATATAGAGTGAAGCACCTGTTCCGTATGGCGGAACAAACTCTTTGTTAAGGCTTACGGCTTTTTTTACCATTTCAATGAACAATTCTGTGCTCGGTGCTTCCATCATAATCCCGTCGGCAGATGCCTGCATGCGCTTGGCATTTTCTTCCGGCCTGAATATTCGGATTTTACCGTCTTTTCCCATAAAGGCTTTAAGGCCTTCAAAAATTTCCTGCCCGTAATGCAAAGATGTGGCTGCAATGTGCATTGGTACATGCTCTGACGAACAAAGTTCCATTTTGCCCCATTCCCCGTTTCGGAAATAACATCTTACATTGTAATTGGTTTTTTGATAAGCGAAGGGAAGTTCGCTCCATTTGATATTTTCTGTCATGTGTTTATTGTATTTTGGGTTTTAAAAAAAAACGCTTTGTCAGAAAACAAAACGTCCTTAATTTTTATTCAATTAAACTTTTTATTCGCTCAATTTGCTTTTCTTTGTTTACTTTCCTCATTTTTCGGGCAGTTTCGGTAAAAAACTGATGCGATGAAAGGAATTTAAGTTGCAATTTATTCCATTGGTTAAAATCGGAGATAAGCCCCTGTACTTTAAGTTCTCGATATAAAGTATCCGAAACGGGAATAAAATCTTTGCGCCCGAGATAATCCAAATCGGCATCGGCCATAATTTTTTCTAATTTTGTTTTCGGATTGGGCGGAAGTTTTGTGGCCATTATTAAGTCGGAAATGATATCCATTTGCTCTTGGCTGTAGTTAAAGCGCGGCAATATTTCCTGAGCTATTTTGCAGCCTCTTTCTTCATGGTCAATGGCTCCTTTTATTTGTCCGAAATCGTGGAAGAGGGCAGCGGTTTTCAGCAGTATAAGTTCTGCGTCGGAAACCCCTTCACCGGTACCTATAATTTCCACGCCAATGGTAACATCTATGGTATGTTTCAAATTATGGTAATACAGATGTTTCGGTAATTCGCGCTCTAAGCGATCCATTACGTATTCATTAATATCTTCAAATTGAACCATTTGAAATTTTGTGCGAAATTTCTCATTGGGTGTTTTTCCCAAACCGCCTTTTGATAATTCCGGCCGAAAACCTTTAACGGTATATACCGGTGTATCGCCTTTGTATTTTATCGGTATTTTTGAGCGGTATTCACAAACGAAGAAATCTTTTATGAATTCATAAGTCATTTCCGAAATACTAATTTCGGTAGGAAGACTTGCCGATTCTATTCGGCTGGCAATATTTACGGTATCACCCTTGATATCGTAGGATATTTTTCGTTTTCCGGAAACGCTTGCCGTAACCGGTCCGGTATGAATGCCAAAAGTAAGATTCCAAATTTTACGATTGTTGGATTTGGATGATTTTTGTATTTTTTTTAGGTATTCTTGTACTTCCAGAGCTGCTTTTATAACCTCAATGGGGTTGGTACGATTTTTCTTGGGTATTCCTCCGGCGCACATATAGGTATCGCCTATGGATTTTACTTTTTGAATGTTGTGCTTCTCAACTACTTGGTCGAAATAGAAGAAAAAATCATCCAACTCATCAATCAGTGCTTCGGCATTTTCTGTGCCCGATAATTTGGTGAATCCTTTTACGTCGGCAAAAAGTACGGTAACCATTTTGTAGCGCAGGGTGTTGGCACTGCCTTTCATTTTTATTTGCTTACCGGCATCGGTGGGAAGGAATGACAAAAGCTCTGCAATCCGGTCATTTTCAGATCGCAATTCATTGTTTTGGTCAGCTAATTCTTCATTCAGCTTTTTCAAGTAATCAATGCGCTCTTCCAAAACAGATACCTTCTCAATTAATTCCCGATTTGTCCTGTTTTCCATTGCTTGTCCTGTTTTTTACCTTTTAAAAGCGTAAAATTGAGCCATAAAGATATATAAAAAAAATTGGACTTTTCTATAAAATTGCTTTTTCGTGTTGTGAAAAATTGGGTTTTACAACATCTTTTACAGCCTAAGCATTTGGCTGTCTGCAATTATTCGACAGTAAATGCATTAGGTGCTTTGTTAAGTGTAATAGTGTAATAATTACTATACTAAGAAATAACAGAATAAAACAGTAAAAGTATAGAATAATTGAAAAAAATATTAATTTTGTTTTTAAAATTGAAATAAAATTTGCATGGAATTGCAACAAAAATATATAAATCATTTAGGGTTTTCAGAAGAAATAAAATACACTTCTTTTGGAGAACTATTTGAACATGAGAAGAAGTTGCCAAATACAAAGAAAACATTAAAAATTAAATTTTTATTTTATAATTCCGAAAATTCATTATTTGAATACCAGCTTTCAGAATGGAATAAAAACGAAATTGATTTTTTTATTGCTGTCGGTGAAACAAATTCGCATGTTATAAAAGCCAAAGAAAAAGTAGACAGTAAAGATATTTTGAACAGTAATGTTGTTATTAAAGATTTTAGTTATGGTACAACAACAGCCAATTATGAGAATAATGTTCCTTCCGAAATTCCTTTTACACGAGAAAAAATAGATAATTCTGTTTTCTTTGATTTTGTTTTACGAAAAGTTAAAGAAATAAAAAACGAAATTGATACTCACCTTTTAAACAATTTAATTGCATTAAAAGAAGCTCTTTCGGAATTTGACACAGATAGTGAAAATATTAATGGACTAATTTTAAAAAGTTTATTTATAAAATATTTTGAAGATAGAAACATTTTATCAAATATTTCATTTATTGATACTTTAAAAACACATAATCCTCAAAATTTAATCACTACATTTAGCGAAATTGCTACAATTAATGGAGATATATTAAAACAGAATTTAAAAATAACAGAGAAACATATTTGCGAACTTGAAATATTCTTTACAGAAGATTATAAAGAATTTAAAAAATCAGGTTCAAGATATATTCCCGGATTATTCCCGTATAAATTTGACAAAATACCTATCCAACTGATAAGTAATATTTACGAACAGTTTTTGGGAAAAACCGAGAAAAAAACACAAGGAATATTCTATACAAAAACATTTGTTGTTGATTTTATGCTTTCGCATTCAATTTATCCTAAAATTGAAACAATCAATAACGCAACTGTTTTAGACCCTGCGTGTGGTTCGGGAGCTTTTTTGGTACAGGCATTTAAAAAAATATTAGAAACTCAAAAACATAAAAACCTTTCAATTGACGAAAAGGCAAATATTCTTAAAAAGCAAATTTTTGGAATTGATATAGATGCAAGAGCGTTGCAAATAACGGCATTTAGTTTATATTTGACTTTACTGCACGGAATTAGAAAAGAAGAAATTCAGGAACAATTAAAAATACGTAAACCCATATTACCGGCTTTACTCGGTTCCAATTTGTTACAAAAAAACGCTATAACAGATAATATTGAATTTGATTTTACGATAGAGACAACAGGAGAACGAGTTAATAAATCAAAATTTGATTGTATTGTTGCAAATCCGCCTTGGAAAGAGCTGAAAAAATCCGACGAGAAAGTCGAATACATTAAAAAATCAAGAGAAGTAATTCGGAAATCAGACATTTATAAAAATGTAAACAAATATCAAATATCGCAAGCATTTTTATTAAAAATTAATGAGTTTTGCAATGAAAATACAGATATAGCAATCATTGTTAATAATTCAAACTTCTTCAATGAAGGTGCTTTGAATTTCAGAAATGAAATTCTCGAAAAATATAGATTAGTTTTTTTTTATGAATTATCTGATGTTGCTCCAATACTTTTTAAGGGTACAGAACATCCAAGTGCAGTTTTAATTTTAAAAAAACAAACTACTGAGAACCATGTAGTAAAATATATTACTCCAAAATTAACGGATTTCAATAAAAAACTACGTTTAATTTCTTATTCATCAAAAGATGTGAAAGAAGTAAAGCAATCTGACTTGCTAAAAGAAGATGTTTTATGGCGAATTTTTGTAAAGGGAGATTGGAATGATTATCAGTTGATTAAAAAAATTCAATTTAAAGCACACAAAAATTCAAAAATTCAATTTTGTAGTGGTGGAGTTATTTATGATGGAGCAACTCCGATAGGTAAACCTATCTTTAAAAATAAATTAGACGCAAAATATATAAAGCCATTTGTAATTCAAGATGGAAAATTAGAAGAATACAATATAAATCAAAAATTTGAAAGAGGAAGATATGGTAATTTTCATAATTTATTTGTAGGAAATAGGATATTGATAAAAAGGCAATTAACTAAATCCGATAAATTAAGATTAGTTTGTTCTCATACAGAAAGCGATTATATTTTTGGACAACAAGTTATGTCTGCAAAGTTGAAAAACGAAAAATTAAATTTAGTTGCTTCGGGCATTATTAATTCAAGTTTAATTGGTTATTATTTTAATCAAACAGCATCACAGTCAAATAGAAATAATACTATTCCTGCTGTGAAAGTTAATGAAATAAAACAGCTTCCTATAATTGAATTGAGAGAAAGCAACATTAAACTGATAGAAAATGTAATTAGAAAATGTAAAATTAATTTTAGAAATATCAATCAATTAGACGAATTAGTATTCGACTTATACGGACTTTTAGAATTTGAAAAAGAAATTATCAGAGAATTTTATCAGATAAACGTTGAGCGAAAAAACGAAAAAGTAAACACGAAAGATATTGAAAATTATGCTTCAAAATTCAGAGAAGTTTATCAATCAATGATAAAAGAAAATTTACGATTGAATGCTACTTTTATTAAATCCGATAATATCGGAACTATAGTAAAATTCAGTATCGTAAATGAAAAAGAATATAAACCCGAAGTTGTAAAAGGCGATTATACACAAAGGCAAATACTGCGATTAGTAAAAAAATACCAAATAGAGCAAGAATTACTTTCCGGATATATTAATGAAGAGAAAGTTAAAATATATGATGATAAAAGTTTTTATATAATTAAAAGCAATCAATTTAAAGATTGGACAATCCGTCAGGCAATGGAAGATGCGAAAGAAGAAATTCAGGAAATGCTTAAAAAGATGTTTTAATTATGAAACCGTCAAAAGAATTCATTGAATTTCTTAAAAAATATGAAACCCCGGAAGATTTAATTGAAAATTTATTCCTAAAATCATTAATAGAAAGCTATTCAAGGGTGTGTTTAATTGAAAATATTTTTGATTTTACCGAAAATCAAATCAGAAATGAGTTTCAGGTTGATTTATTATACGCAAACGAAATACTTAAAGACTACATAAACAAAAACTTTATAACTTTTGCCGCCGAAAATCAAGTTATAGATAAAGACAAAGAATTAAAACGCACAGATATTGAGTTTATAATTAATTCAGTAATAAAGTTTGTCGTTGAGTGTAAAAGGTTAAAAGGCATAAACAAAAAACAATATATTGCTGAAGGAATTTATCGTTTTATCTACGATTACGGGTACATCGGAACAAATGAAAAATATGCAGGAATGTGTAGTTTTGTTGTTGCCGGAAATTTAAACAAAATAATCACAGGCACAAAACAACGTGTAGAAAGATATCATTGGTTAAATACAAATATCGAAAATATCTGCAATTTTGAAAATTCATTTACTACAATTCATAAAAAGCTTGATAACAATGAAATTATTATTTATCATCTTTTTTTTGATATAAATAAAAAATAATACACGGGGTAATGGAATTAGAAATATTTTGGGTATTGTGCATAGTTGAAACAAAGCAGCTCGGATAAATATTTGAGCAAATTTGAAACATCGTGCATCGAAACCCAAAAAAGTTTAAATCCATTTCCGTTTAGAAACTTTGGACAGTTAATTTAATAGTTTTGAATAGTGGGCCTACTCCGAAAAGTTTGATTTTTGGAAACAAAAATGATAACTGTTCGGTAGTCAGCAACCGACGGGTTAACCCGTCGGTTAGACAACATTCAGGTTTTGAGACTTTTAGATATTGGACAAACTGGTTTCAGTACTTTTCGGAGGGGACTCAACAGTGGGTTTTTATCTGAAAAACAAACCCAGCAGAGTAATATCGTCAAAAATCATTTGATTGGATTTTTTTAGCTCAAGTTTATTGTGTAAATAAGCAAAACTTTCGGTCAGCGTCTTTGTTTCTGTCAGGCTGTTGTTGAGTTCTTTGCGTCCAATTTCTTTGCCTTCGGAATCTTCCAATTCATCTATTCCGTCGGTATAGCACATAAGTCGGGTGCCGGGCGCTACCGGGTTCACAATACCTTTTTTAATTTCCGGAATGTCATCCAGCATTCCCACACCGGGGCATCCGTCTTTGAGTTCCGTTATTTCACTGCCTGAATGAAGCAGGGGCGGGTTGTGGCCGGCATTGATGTATTCGATGATTTTGAAATCGGGATGATATTTGGCTATGAAAAAAGTGATAAAGCGTTCGCCGCCGGCATTTTTTATTATCATTTTATTCAGATTTCTGACCAAATCGGGCAATTCGGTATTGGTATGCAGCATGGTGCGCAAACCGGCCTGAAAATTAGACATGAGCAGCGCAGCTGAAATCCCTTTTCCGGAGACATCGGCTATGCAGAAAAAAACGGATTTATCGTGCAGACGCCCAAAGTCATAGTAATCACCGCCTACGGCGAAATGCGGCAGATAAAAACTTTGCGCATCAATTTCGGGAATATCGTTAAATTCTAAAGTATCCGGAATCAGCATTTTTTGCATGTGGGAAGCCAATTCCATTTCTTTTTTAAAGCGCTCTTGGCGGAGGCTTTCGTTATGAAGGCGTTTGTTTTCTGCCGCTACAAACATAACATTGGTAAGCGTTTTTACAAAATGCAGATGTTTAATGGTAGGGCTTACGCCTTCTTTTTCTTCTTCCACATCGCCGATAAGGACATAAGCCAGCGGGGTTTTTTTATGAAAAACCGGAATTATGAATGCAAATGCCGACAGGTGTTTTAAGCCGGTGGATGTAACCGTAGTTATATCATGAATATTGAGCAGATCTTTTTCTACGGAAACTTTTTCGAGCTCGGAAATCTTTATTCCGGAACTCAGCATACTCTCCCAGCCGTTGTTATTGGCAAATACGGCAAGTTTTCCGATATTCAGCTCGGAAATAAGTATGTTTTTGTATGTTAAAAGCAGTTTATCAACCGAAAGATTGTCATTAATAGCATTGGTAATTTCGAGCAGTGATTCTAACTTGAAATTACAAAACTTTAATCTTCTGAGCGATGCCTGCGATGCCATAAGTAAGCATTATTTAACGCGTTCGGAATATTCACGTGATCGGGTATCTATTTTAATGACATCGCCTTTGTTTACGAACAGAGGAACTTTGATTTCGGCACCGGTTTCCAGTGTGGCCGGCTTGCTTACGTTGGATGATGCCGTATCTCCTTTCACGCCCGGCTCGGTATAAGTAACTTCCAATTCAACAAAGGGCGGCAATGAGCTTGTAAGTGCTTTTTCTGTTTCAGCATGGAATACAATGGATACTTCCTGCCCGTCTTTCAGTAGGTCGTAATTCTCAATAAGCTCTTCCGGGAAATTGATTTGCTCATAAGTTTCATTGTGCATAAAGTGATAACCTAAATCATCTTTATACAAATACTGATAAGGCCTGTGTTCAATACGCGCTTCGGTAATTTTATCTTTGGCATTAAAAGTATTTTCTTTAATTTTTCCGGTAGTCAGGCTTTTCAGGCGTGTTCTTACAAATGCTCCGCCTCGCCCGGATTTTGAATGTTCAAAACTTACGATGGTGTATAAGTCGTTATCGTATTCTATACACATTCCGTTTCTAAAATCTGATGTTGTTGCCATATCTTTTTTGTTTTCTTTACAAAGCTAAAAAAAAAGACCATAAATTGCTTTATATTTTAAAAATTCCGGTTTTAATAATTAAGCTTTCTGAATTAGGCGGGTAACTAACACTGCTAAATTTTTATTTCTAAAGCTTAGTTATATATGAATATCCGCATTTACCCCTATTCGTATTTTAAGTTGTTGCTTATTAGCTTGTTACGCATACTTAGTTATCACCGGCTTCGACAGGCTCAGCCTCCGAACACCTCCGTAGGCTGAGTCCTTCGACTGATGCTCAGGAACCACTTGTCGAAGCCGGTAATAAATCCGGTATGTAATATAACAGGTTGTAGTGCTCACGCGCAGTTTAATTAACTGAAGTTTCGGAGTATAGTTAAGCGCTTGATTATTAATTGATTAAGTCAATAAAGTAATAAGGTTTATGCGTTGTGCGTTACATTTTCTACTTAGGTTAAAACTTTAATTATAAGGTTTTTAAAGACCTTATTTTTGGATTAAACCTTAGTAGAAAAATATAAATCGCTGTAAATAACCTTATTACCTTATTGAGCATTATTTGAATAAAACTGAAATTATTATAATAATGATAATCAAAGCATTATATAATAGATTTAGTCCAAAACTTTAGTTAATTGATTTTTTGAGTTAGGCGCATGAAAGCTACTAATTTTAAAATTACAGCATTTCTTTTGAATCTGCATTTCCCCTTGGCGATGCGCCTGTTCCGATTATTTCGGAAGGGCAGGGGATTGAATGCTGCGAACTCCCCTACATGCAGCCCGATTACAAAATTATCTTACATCTAAAAACTTATATCTTATATCTGAATACTTATATCTTATATCTGAATACTTATATCTTACATCTGAATACTTATATCTTACATCTGAATACTTACATCTTACATCCGACTTCT
The DNA here is from genome assembly GCA_964472505.1 of uncultured Bacteroidaceae bacterium. Taxonomy (GTDB): domain Bacteria; phylum Bacteroidota; class Bacteroidia; order Bacteroidales; family JAADGE01; genus JAYEIA01. The sequence continues at coordinate 20,160 of CAYYQW010000061.1, forward strand.
GATTAAAGCAAATGATGCTGCGAGACTTCAGTTAAAACTATTAACAAAGTGCCCGGTTCAATTTGCTTTTATAAATCTTTTCTGAGTCTGAATTTGAAATTTAATTCTTTTCCGCCGCGTGAAACGCTGATGAGTATTCGCCTGCCGGGTTTATCGCGCATAAGAGCATGGATTTCCGAAAGTTCGTAAGTATAGGCGGGCTTGCCGTTGATGTATGTCAGAATATCTCCGGGTTTCAGTCCTGCTTCATCCGCCGGTGAGCCTTTTCGCAGCGTGGCAATGGTGTATATGGGCAGTTTTCCTACCGGAGCTTTTACGGTTATGCCGGCCATATTGAAGTGGAACGGCCGTCTGAAATATTGATTTCTTCTTAAAGCAATTTGCTTGTTGGGGTAGTCAACATAGACTCTGAATCGAACCAGCAGCTCGGCACCGATACTGCCGTTTCTTCCGGGCAAATCTAATATTGCCACATTATTCAGGGCTATGGTATCCGGAAAAGCGCAACTTACTTCTTTCAAAGTATATTTACCAAGCGAAATACTTTTAATTCTGCCTTCGTAGCCGAATATTTGTCCGTTTATTCCTTTTCCGAGATAGTTGTAACGATGGTTCTCGGGAATTTTAATGTCCGGATGTGAATTTCGAAAAAGCCAAACGGCATCTCCGGCGCCGTTGTCTATAAGCAGTTTCGCATTGACTGTATCGTTTTCCATTGTAACAATGGGCAGTTCTATATAAGGTTTGTCTCTGAACAGTTTTATGGGCAGTGTTTCATAGCGTCTGTATTTTCGTTGGGCGTTGATTTTTTTCGGATTAAAAAATACCAGTTGTCTGGCCGTATAACTTATTTTTACGATAAATGCTTTAAAAACATCGGCGCCTATAATTCCGTGTATGGGGGTGCCGAGTTCCGAAGATAAATCCAGGCGTTTGTCTTTTATGTAAAGAAAATCATAATTGTCGCTGTATATACTGCCTATTTCCAAGCGATTTTCGGGTGAGAATAATACTTTTAAATCTTCTTCAATACCCAAGCCTTTTATAAGGGTAGAGTCTGTAAATTTCATTAGGGTAGAGTCGGCTCTTGGCAGCTCTGTAATTACGGTAGTTTTCAGTCCGGTATCCAAAATAAATTTCAGAGTATCCGAATTATTTATCCGTACGGGTATGATTATTAAATTGCTTTCTGATTTGAATTTAAGAGCCATTCGGCGCTTATTCTCGTTTTTAAACTTTAGAACATTTTTTTCCTGTGCATTTATTCGGCCGAATGAGAGTGTAAAAACGGATATTATCAGGAAAACTAATAAGCTGAAGCGTATGTTTCTTTCTGTATAAAGCATATGATGCGTTTGGGTAAAAATAATAAATTATTGTAATATCTCTCAAAATGTTTGTTCTCGAAACGATTATATTTATATACTTTTGCGTGAAATATGTATTTCAGGGTCTTTTATTAAGCATAGAGTTATGGTATTAAACTATATTTGGATTGCTTTTTTTGTAATTGCCTTTATTGTAGGCTTGGTACGATTGCTTTTTTTTGGCGATGTTGACGTTTTCCCGGAAATGGTTAACAGCACATTTGACTCGGCAAAAACCGGTTTTGAAATATCTCTGGGATTGACCGGTGTGCTTACACTTTGGTTAGGTCTAATGCGTATAGGCGAAAAGGGCGGGGTAGTGCGTATGTTTGCAAAAGGATTGGCGCCTTTTTTCCGTCAAATATTTCCCGGTTTGTCAAAAGATCATCCGGCTTACGGTTCCATGGTTTTAAATATTGCAGCCAATATGCTTGGGCTCGATAATGCCGCTACTCCGGCCGGTTTGAAGGCCATGGATGACCTTCAGAAATCTAATGAAGAAAAAAGTACGGCTACCGATGCTCAAATCATGTTTTTAGTTCTGAATACTTCCGGGCTTACCATTATTCCAATCAGTGTAATGGTTTACCGGGCGCAGTTGGGTGCCGCAAATCCGTCTGATATTTTTATTCCTATTATGTTAGCCACTTACTTTTCAACTCTCGCCGGTTTAATTAGTGTTTCCTTATATCAGAAAATTAATTTGTTTCACCGAACCGTTCTGAGTTACCTTGGGGTTTTGACTTTAATTATTGTCGGTATTATCATATATTTTTCACAGTTGCCTAAAGAAAAAGTAACGGAAGTATCATCCGTAGCATCAAACTTTATTCTCTTTGGTATTATGATCTTTTTTATTGTACTGGCCGTACTGAAAAAGGTTAATGTTTACGAAGCATTTATTGAGGGAGCGAAAGATGGTTTTAAAATTGCCGTAAAAATCATTCCGTACTTAGTTGCTATTTTGGTGGCTATTGGTGTATTCAGAGCTTCAGGTGCCATGAGTTATCTTATTGACGGTATATCGGCAATTTTCGCCGCAGCAGGACTTAATACCGATTTTGTGGGCGGCTTGCCTACAGCTTTGATGAAACCCTTGAGCGGAAGCGGCGCACGCGGCATGATGGTTGATACCATGAGCGTTCACGGAGCCGATTCATTTGTTGGCCGCGTAGCATCTACTGTTCAGGGTGCTACCGACACTACATTTTATATTATTGCCGTATATTTTGGTTCGGTGGGCATAAAAAATACACGATACGCCGTAACATGCGGCCTCATTGCCGATTTTGCCGGAATCATTGCCGCTATACTTATGGCTTACTTATTCTTCCATTAATATTTTGTTGCCGGTACTGTTTTTGATATTCTTTGTGAATAGTTTGATACCATGAAGAAAGCATTTTTATTGACGGTATTTTGCAGCCTTTTGTTTTTGGGAACAGAAGGCCGGGCAAATAATACCTTGGTTTTTCAGTCCGAAAATCCTGCTTTTTCGCATACTTTTTATTCGGCTTTTTTATACAAAACTGTTACGGATACTATTCCTTCCGGCAAAAAGCCAAGAGATCCCGACAGCTTAAGAGTAGCAACTTATTATTATGCAGAATATTATGAGAAATACAGAGACAAAAAGTTTGAAATGCCCGGTTATACCGGCAGGATAGCTTGTAATTGGCCTATTAATGAAAATTATTTCGAAAGCATAAAAGATTTTATAGCTGAACAGCCGTTTGAGAGTCGTCGTCTGGCTATTGCCAAAGAGATTGTTTCCAAAAACTGTTTTACATCCCGACAAATTCGTCATCTGGCGGCATTATTTGATTTTGAAAGTTCTAAGCTTGAGTTTCTCAAATTTGCTTATTCATATACCTATGATATAGATAATTATTTTATCGTTATGGATGTTTTGGATTTTAACGACTCAATAAAAAAATTGGATGCCTACATCAAGGCTTATGAGTAATTCTCAATAATTAGCATTGCGGAAGTCTTTACTTTGCTGCTTTTTTTTAATTTTGCAAGCTTAGATAGTGTTTGGCTGAAAACCCTGCGCTCGTGTGGTGTTTTCACTGCACGAAATTTTAAAGCAGCCTGTTTTGCGTCAGGTGAAAACACCTGACGCGCGCAGTGAATTGAATTTGAAGTTTTCTGCCAAATACTAGATATGAATGTATTTGAAAAGCTTATTTATTTGTGAAGATATACAAAAACTTAGAAGGCCA
>CAYYQW010000062.1:0-23221 GCA_964472505.1 uncultured Bacteroidaceae bacterium
TCCAGAATATGAAGACAGATATTTAAACCTGATTAAGGAATAACGTGTGGTAACATCGTATATAAAACATTTGGCAGTCAGTGGGTTATCGAGAGTTTCAGCTCATATCAAAAGTACTTGTAACTTGACAGACAAGTGCTTCGAAATGCCAAACGTTTCATATACGTAACCGTTAGCATTAATTCAGAAAAAACAAATACAGATTAAATAAAACTAAACATCAGTTTAAGAACAAAACTGAGAATTATAAATCTGATAAAATATTTTGTATCTTTACAGAAAAAAAAAATGGCAGAATTTAGAGAAAAATATATAAATCCGTTTACGGATTATGGTTTCAAAAGATTGTTTGGAGAAGAGCCAAATAAAGATTTATTACTTGACTTTTTAAACGAGCTTTTAAAAAAGGAACAAGGAAAAATCACAGATTTACAATATCTTAAAAATGAAAATCTTGCAAATACAGAACTGAACCGAAAAGCTGTTTTTGACTTGTTTTGCACAAATGAAAAAGGCGAAAAATTTATTGTTGAACTTCAAAAATCGAAACATCCGCCGGCCGGCGGAAAAGACAGAACAGTATATTATTCAACTTTCCCGATACAGGAGCAAGCAAAAACCGGCAGTGAGTGGGATTTTGAACTTAAAAAAGTTTATACAATTGCCATTTTAGACTTTGTTTTTGAAGAAGATAAAAATGAACCTGAAAAATATCGTTACGATGTAAAACTAACAGATATTGAAACGAATAGAATTTTCTACGACAAATTGATGTTCATTTATCTTGAAATGCCTAAATTCAACAAGCAGGAAAATGAGTTGGAAACCGGATTTGACAAATGGTTGTTTGTTTTAAAAAACCTTCATAAACTTGACAGAATACCGGAAGATTTAAAGGAAAACATCTTCTTAAAATTGTTTGAAACGGCTGAAATTGCAAAATTCAACAAAGAAGAATATCAAGCCTACGAAGACAGCTTAAAATATTACCGAGACCTGAAAAATTCAATTGATTATGCAAAGGAAATTGCAAAAAGCGAAGGAAAAATTGAAGGAAAAATTGAGATTGCAAAAGGAATGCTCAATGACAATATGTCTATTGAATTGATAATTAAATACACAGGATTATCAGAAGAAGAGATAAATAACTTGAAAAAATAATGCACACACATTGTATTGAAAAACATTGCGGGCTAGGGCATTAATGAAACGGAATTGCTAATTTTCAACTTTGGTGCAAAAATTAACATTTGTGATGCCCCGCAACGTTTTCAATACATTTCCGTTATCGATTTTTCCCAAAAACGGATTGCTGTTTGGCTTGCCGGTTACTGCATTTTAACGAACCGGCATGTACCGTCGGCGCGTCTTCCTTTGCCCCCGAAATATAGGTTTGCTGCGGGATTGGCTACGGTAATTGTCATCGGGACGACTTGTCCGCTTTCAAGCAAAGATTTTTGTTCATCACTGAGTTGCGCTTCTAAATCTTTAAAGTTTTCAATGGCAAATGATTGAAACAAGTCATAAGTTTCATCACTAATTTCAACTTGTATCGGGCTGCTTTCCGGGTAAAACTCGTTGGTGTATTCCATGGGGTTTTGCTGAAGTGTTCCTTTGAGTGTGATTTCGCCTTCAAAATAAACGGCAAAATGTCGTCCTACCGTATGATCGGCGCTCAACACGGTTAGTCCTTTAATTTGGTCACCTGCTTCTATGGAATCTGCTTCAAAAGGTCCGGTTTCTGCTGCATCCTTAGTTTCCGCTTCTTTGGTTTCTTCTTGCTCAATTACCGTTTCTTCCTGTGTTTTTTCAGTGCTTGAGTCATTTTCGCCGTTTCCGCATGAGAACATTAAGCTTAGACTTGCAATACCGAGTACTGTTAAAAAGAATTTGTTCATAATTATATTTGTTAAGGGTTATTATTCGTATATGCTTTGAATATTTTTAAGCAGTTCATACACGGTTTCTTCATTGCCTTCGTGTACGCGGCGCATCCAGAAAGATAAATCGGGATGTCCGTAGTAAGGATGATATCGATCGTATTCTAAGTAATTACAGATGATTTCGCTCAGTTTATAAGCATCCAATCCGTAAGCGGCATTGTATGGCTCAAATACAGGGTCTCCGCCGTAATCTGTCCATTCGCCGGTGGCCGTGTCGGCATGGTTGTATGCTTGGGTAAGCAGTTGTTTATAATTTTCTTTTTCCTGCATCGTTTCATATATTTCTATCAACTGATTTGTTTTTGTATCCGCTCCGAGACTCCGGTATTTTTCGGGACTCACAAATTCTTTCAATATGGGTTCGGCATATTCAAAAATTCGCTTTAAATTGTCTGAGCTTCTGTCTATTCGATATATTCCGTAGGCTTGTAATTGCTTTTCAAAATTCTGTTTATTTTCTCCCACATAATAACCTTGGTGCCTTTCGTTTTTGCTTATAAAATTTGGTAAAGCATTGTAGATATACCAAAAGTAATTGGAGCTAATGCCTTGACCCGGCAGATTATTACTTTTCAGAAGGTAATTGTCCCAATAGCCTTTTATGGTATCAATGCTTTTTTCTGTTAATTCATTATCTGAATTAAGAGCCATGGCTTCAGCAAATTTGGCTTTGTATGTCTCGGGCAAATCATGGTAATTGGTTTCTATTTCTGACGGCTCAGGGCGAATTGCTGTTTCGTTTTGGGCCTTCATGCGTTTATCGGTTTCTTGGGCAAAGTCTTTTTCAGCTTTCGATTTCGTTTGGTTTTGGGTATTACATTGCACCAAAGCCGTAAAAAGTGCAAGCATCAGGAATGCTTGAAATATATTTCGAATTTTCATATCGTTTCTTTTTTTATGATTTTTTTGTAAAAATAAAAAAAACTCTGCCAAAATGTACTTATTTCAACAGAGTTTACATTTACTTAATAACAGAAATTATTATTCTTCATCTACCCAATCAAGCTCCACTTGCAGATTATCATTGTTTGATGAATGGTAAAACGGATAAGAATCGAGATCATTCGCGGGAATAAGATCGTCTTGCGTGTTGATTGTAGTTTCGACAATTACCGGGTCATTGTTCGGATCCACGGAATTACTTGCTGAGCTTAGGATTTTTATGGTAACCGAGCTGTTCATACCTACAATTACGGGTGCGCCGTCATAAGTGTTTACTCGCCATTCTTCTTCTGAACCGTCAGCCTCAAAACCTTTCACACCGCCGGAAGTTCCTGTATAGTTGATATAATTGCCGGAATTATCCAAAAGGATAAGGTAAACGAAATGGCCTGAGGTAACATTGGCCATGGCATCTTCACTAACCGATACGGCATCTAATTCCCAGCCTGTAAGTGTTCCGTACACGGTTACATAACCGTTTGTACTGTTTGAATCGCCGGCTTCATTAGATGCTTCTAATTTTACAACATAAGAACCCGCTTCGGTGTATTCGTGTGTGGGGTTTATTTCTTCGGATGTTTCACCGTCGCCGAAATCCCACAGGTAAGAATCGGCATTTTCCGATTCGTTGGTGAAGTGGATGGTCGTGGGTGCGGGGCGTTTGTTGCCTTCCATGCTCAGGGCGGCTGTTAATTCAGGTTCTCCTTTGTCTTTCTTGCAAGAAGTAAAACTAAAACTCATTGCCAATAAGGCAATCATCATTGTTATTACGCTTAATTTTTTCATGTTTGTAATTTTTTTGTTGATAGTGAATAATTGAAAACAATATTTCAGTTCTCATTTTATACTTATAGTTGCAAGCCGTTGCGGATTTTGAAAAATGAATTATGATTTTTAATCGGACATCTTAATATTTTAGAATTTGAATGATTTGACTTTCACTAAATTTACTTTTTTTTCATGTTACGCGTTTTTAATAGTTTAGAATAAAGAAACTATATTTTATCTTGTTTAAAAAAAGTAGCCCGGCTCTGTGTGGTTGGATAAAAGCATTTTTTTTTCGAAAAGTTTTTATATATTTCGATAAATTGTAAAAGATGCTCAGATTTTTTCTGATTTTCATAATTATTCTTAGCCGGTTTTCTGCTGTGCTCAGTCAAAGCTATGAAGTTTCGGGATTAGTTAAAGACAGCAGGGGCGAGTCGGTAATTGGGGCAAGGATTACCGAGAAACTCTCCGGTGTCAGTACGGTAAGTAATGATTATGGCTTTTATAGTTTTAGTACACAATTAGATTCCATAGTAATTGTAGCTGAAAGTGCCGGCAAGACAGCTCAAATAACAATTCCGAAATTAAAAAATGATACCTCTGTATATATAACACTCGAGCGCGAAATATCAATTGAAGAAATTATTATTCTTCCTGGAAATTCTGTTACAAACAGACAACAAGGCGGTAAAATTGATTTGCCTGTCGAAGTTATGGAAGAAGTTCCTGCCCTATTGGGGGAACCGGATATATTAAAATTAGCTCAACATTATCCCGGAATAAGCAGCGGAGCAGAGGGAAGTGCCGATCTTATTATTCGCGGCGGAACGCCGGATCAGAATTTAGTTTTATTAGATGATGCCGGTGTTTATAACAGCGGTCATTTAGGAGGTTTGGTCTCTGTTTTTAATCCTTTTATTATTAAAAAAGCTACGCTTTTTAAATCCGGTTTCCCGGCGAGTTACGGAGGGCGTTTATCTTCTGTAACTGATATAAGAACAATAGACGGAAATACGAAAAAGCTCAAAGGGAGATATGCCATTGGTCTGTTATCATCAAATTTTCTTTTAGAAGGCCCCCTTTTTAAAGACAAAAAGCTGACATTTGTATTGGCCGCCAGACGTTCGTTATATGATTTATTGACAGTTCCGATTTCTAAATTAATTTACGACTATTCCGCGGGAGTATTTTTTTATGATCTTAATGCTAAACTAACATACAGGCTTAATCCCAAATCGGTTTTTTTTGCATCATTATACAAAGGCAGGGACAAGTTTTTTATAAGACAAAAAAAACCGGAAATTAAGAATTTAAGTTCATTATCATGGGGAAACATGCTTTGGTCAGGAAAATACATTTATCAGTTCAAGTCAAATGTTTTTGCCGATTTCAGCTTAACAGGAACAAAATATGACTTTTCAGCTATAGAAGAACATAGCGCACCGGAGGATACTGTATTCAGAGAATTTAGCTCACTGACAGAGAACTTGCATTTTAATTCAAAAATAGAAATTTCCCAAAAATATTTTTCATCACAGATAGGGTTTAGCTACAAACACAGTGGGTTCACTCCTTCTGTTGATATGACTAAAAAAGAAGATAAGAACAAAACAGCAGTCTTAAAAACCGATGCTTTATCTTTTTTTGTCAACCAAAAACTGAATTTCAAAAAGCTAAAGGCGCATACCGGCATTAGGTTTTCAAACTACTTTGTCTCGGAGAAAGTTTATTCTTATATTGAACCAAGATTTTTAATAAATTGGCAGATTGCAAAGCCGGTTCATATAACCGCTTCATACGATAAAACTACACAGGCGTTAAAAGTGCTGAGTAATTCACTAATCGGCTTGCCTACGGATTTGTACATCCCTGCAAGCAAAGAAAATCCGCCTCAAATTTCAGAACAATTATCGCTGGAGGTCAATTATAAAAAAGAAACCCTTAATATTGGATTAAGTGGCTACTTAAAAAAAATGCAAAATTTAGTGGAATACAAAGGAGGAGCCGGTTTTTTACTATTCGGAGGGGATTGGAAAGATAAAGTCACATCAGGCAGCGGGCATGCATACGGAATAGAGTTTTTTACCGAAATCACCGGCAACAAAATTAGTATAATGTCTGCTTTTACTTGGTCTCGCTCGCTGAGAACTTTTGATGAAATTGACAATGGTGCTGAATTTCCGTATAAATACGACCGCCCGATAGTCGCTTCACTTATCGTTTTGCATTCACTTTCTTCAAAGTGGACTATTACGGGAACATGGAATTATTACTCCGGAGCAAACATTACTGTCGGAGACGGTGTTTACCCTTTACACAGCTATTTTTATTTTGAAAACAGACTGTTTAATTTTGATAATAATACTTATAGAAATGCTTTTGCTCATATTTATCCCGGCCGAAATAATTATCGCTTGCCTGCATATCACAGATTAGATATTGGGCTTCAATACAAAAAAAATGCAAAAACTAAATGGAATTTCGGGGTATATAATGCTTATAACCAAAAAAATGCATTTACCTATTTGACTTATATGAATGACGAAGGAACAGGATATACAACCGGGAAACTTGTTTTGTTTCCGCTTTTGCCATATATAAGATATTCTCGTTATTTTTAAGAAGAAGTAAAATGAAATATATACATTCAAGAATATTGCCTCTGCTATTATTTATAATGATTTACGGATGTTTTGAAATTGTGGAATTCAATAATCACAGTTCCAAAGGTATTTATGCGGTAAATTGTTTATTAGAAGCCGACAGTACAGTCCTGTGTTTTGTAACCGAAACGAAATACAATAATGGTACGATACAAAATAAATTTGTATCGAATGCTCAGGTAATTCTAAAATCAAATTCTTCTACGGATACTCTTTTATATAATCCGGAAGTTTCAGGCTACCAAAATCATCATGTTATAACGGAAAACAGAGTATATGAGTGTGAAGTTCGAATAAATGAAGATACCATTTTATATGCTTCAACATTTGTTCCCGGGAAACCTGAAATTGACAGCATATTTCATACATACATAAATACAGGTGTTGTGGATGAGCGTGTAGTAAACATAGTATTTAATGATGACCCCGACGAAGATAATTACTATAAACTTTCATTAAATGCCCTGCAATCTATTGAGAATAACGACATATTAGCCGGTGAAACTGATTCGCTTATGGGAATATCCGGTAGTTACATTATTGACTACAGCGGCATTGCCGAAATTGCGGTAATGTATGATATGGCTGAATTTACAGACCGGTATCTTGCTCCGAATGATGTATTTGAGCCTGAAGTATATGCCCAAACCGGCGGGCAAATATTAATTTTTTCAGATAAATCTTTCAACGGAGAGAAGTGCATCCTAAAGGTACTTGCCGACTATGAGCTTGCAACTGACTCCACGGCTTTTTTTCAGCTTTCTGCGGTAAGCCCTTCTTATTATCATTATTATGAGTCTTTTGCTTTAGCAAACATGGTTGAAGATGACCCGTTTGCAGAGCCTGTAAATATCTATACCAATATCAGTAACGGAAAGGGGCTTTTTGCAGCTTCAGCATCTGATACCTGTAGTTATAATCACGGATACTAATTAAAGTCTGTCTATAAAGTCGAGACTTTATAGACAGACTTTCGTTAAATAAAATCTGAAAAGAAAAGCGAGAGGAAATTTATTATTCGTTAAAATAGTCCTTATCGGAATTCCAAATACGCTTAGCGTGTTCGAGAAAACCGTCCGGTGCATTTTTAAATGAAGCATCGGCATTCATTTCTCCCTTATAATTGCCCATAACAGCAGAATTTATTATTCTTCTTTGTCCAAACCAAATTCTGTTTGAACAATGCCGTCCGGTATTATGTGCAATGCAATATCCGGCTTTATTATCCGTCAGAACATTAGCATAAACCCATTATCAATTGTTTTGTATTTATCAATCTCAGCTTTAAGAAATTTAATTTCTTGATTTATAATAAATTCTCTAAATATTTCTAAATTTTCCTGCTCTTCGGTTTGATTTAAAGCATCGATATATTCAACTCTGTCTTCTGTGAAAATTTTGATTAAAGGTTCATTGTGATAAAGTTGTATATAATTCATTAACAATCTCGCCGTTCTGCCGTTTCCGTCTCCAAAAGGGTGGATATTTACGAAGTTGTAATGCATGTCAGCCGAAAGTTTTATTATGTCTTCTTCTTTTACTTTGTCAATTCTTTCATTTACCGATTTACACAGTTGCTTTAAAAGCGCAGGTACTTTTTTATAATCAGGAAAATATTTTTTATCAACATAGACCTGAGAAAGTCTTAAATCACCTTTTGATGTATCAAAATCGCCTAAAACAGTTTTTGTAAATCCACCGGTATTTTTCATTACCAAAGCACCAATTTCTTTGATAAAATCAACGGATAGCTTTTTTTTCATTTTTGCTTGTTCTTTTATGAATTGAAATGCAGCAAAATGGTCTTTAATCATCAAATAATCGTTTAACGGTTTTCCGGCGGCTGTTATATCATTTTCAATTAATACTTTTGTATCTGTTTCAGTTAAAGAGCAACCTTCAATTTTAGTAGAATGCCAAACAATAGAAATCATGCAGAATTTTTCGTAATCAATTACGTTTTGCAAATTAAGCGCTAAATATTTGTTTTTTATTCTATTATAATTAGCTATCATATTATCTCGGTTTTTTTCCGAATTAAAATAGTTTAATACACATCGTTTAAAAACGCAAGATAATAAAAATTCTTTTCCCTTTTCTTTTATTTATTATAAACGGCCTTAAATCCGCAAATCTGTAATTAGAGTTTGAGCTATAATGGCCAATTTCATCGTTATACCGATTAGACTTTCAATATAGTCCAATTTCGACTTCGTCTCATTTGACTTTTTCAAGTACTATCGGCATAAACCATTGTAAATTTATAAAATAGTTTGGACTATTTTATAAATACAATTGGTATTATATCGATTTTGAAAACGGTCGATTACATCAGTAAACTCCCTGATTTTCAAAATTGAAAAGCACTTCGGCTTTGCTCAGCATATCACCTTGAGCTTGAGTATTATAGCTCAAACTCTTGACTTTATATTCGGATACTAATTATTCGTTAAAATAGTCTTTATCGGAATTCCAGATTTTTTTTGCGTGTTCGAGAAAACCGTCCGGAGCATTATTAAATGAAGCATCCACATTCATTTCTCCGCCGTAGCTGTGTTCCGGTCCCATTTTTACTAATGTGGTTCCTCGTATGGCGTATTTTTCACCGTCTTCCAGCATCATCAGTTTCATGGGAACAGGCGTTGGGTCTCCGTTGCAGCCTAAACGATATACAAAGGTAATTTCGGCTTTATTATCCTTATCCAAATCGGTAATTTTAAGGGTTTTCAATCGAAATTCGGCATGCATGGCCAGGTCGCATTTCTCTTCGTGGTCTTGAATTTTGCGCATCAGCTTGTAGCCGTCGCCTTTGTCGGCATAGTGGTAGGCATAAAGGTATATGGAGCGAGAGGGCTGCTTATGCTCAATTTTTTTGTTTGTGAAAATTACAAAGTTTTTGCCGTTTGCATCTTCCCAGGCTTCGCCGTGAATTACTTTGCCGTCGTAATCGGCTTGTTGTGCCATTTCGGGCGAATAGCTTTTCATAACAAAGTCGTCAATGGCATAGCTCGAAGTTTTGTCGGCTTGCGACATTTCTTTTTCAGCTTCTGTTTGCATTTCTTCTTTGAGTTCTTCTTTTAACTCTGCTTTGAGTTTTTCTTTGTCGGTTTCGCTTTCGTTGCAGCTTATTGCAAAAAGCATAATCGCTACGCTAAATAATAAACTGATTTTTTTCATTTTGAGCGTGTTTTAATTGGTTTAATGTATTTCTTCAATATGCGTAACTATAGGCACAACTCGAAAGCCTCTGTGGTCGTCTAATTCAACAAATTTATAGAATAATCTGTATTTCTTATTTCGATACGGGTTGTTACTTTTCATGGGGCTTAGCTCCGGAAACTCATCCATTAGATTTACTCCGCCGCTGCCGTTTTTAAAATCATAGCTTTTGCCCTTGGTGTCCTCAAAAGAAAATATGGTACCTCCGGTGCCGGCTGCCATGCTTTGAACTTTTGCAACTGTTTGATATTCTTCGTCTTTGTGGAAAGCACAACCGGCATCGTTATTACCGGATTCATTTTCCCATGAAATTTTAAAGCTGTATTGAAACTCGCTTTGGTTGGCTCGCTTGCAACTTGTTTTTTCTATACCGATAATTCCTCCAATGGCATCGTTTTGATGAATTTTAATAATAAGGGCTTGTTTTTCGGAAAAAACATCCGTTGCGTTTTTTAAACTATTACCTTCATAAGAAATTGTTCCTTTTTTTGAACCGTCGGAAAGCGAATACATAACGGCATTGTCTTGCTTAAAGCGGACAAAATATTTATCCCCGTATAAAGTAAGACCATAAAGCATATCGGTATCAAAGGTTACTTTCTTGGGGCTTGTACGCCCGGTTTGGGCATGGCTGTCCGGGACGCCGTCTTCCGATACGGTCTCGTTTTCGTTTGTTCCTTCATTGGTATTGCTTTCATTTTCTGCACCTTGTTGCATTTCTTCTTTCAGCTCTGCCTTTAACTCTTCTTTGAGTTTTTCTTCATCGGTTTCGCTTTCGTTGCAGCTTAATGCAAAAAACATAAGAACTGTGATAAATACTAAACTGACTTTCTTCATTACTTGGTTTTTTAAAAGTTTTTTTAATTAAATTGAATATTGTTTCCGGCTATTTTTACCGGCTTCGACAGGCTCAGCCTCCGAGAGTAACTTGGAGGCTGAGCCTGTCGAAGCGGTGATATTAAAATAGATATATGCATAAATAATCATATCCATAAGTTAATCTCCTGCGTAATATAAACCTTTGATGTCTTGCATGCCGTACCTCAGATGTTCCGGTTTATACCAGCCGGTAAGTCCAAAGTCGGTTTTTATCAGAAAAAGTTGGGTATCTTTTTTGTTTAACAAGACTTCAACGGAATAATTTTTCGGCAAATTTGCAACCACCTCTTTCATTTGCTCGCTTTTATACAGTTTTATGCTTGTATTGGTAACTGTTTTCAAACCCACATGATAATAGGGCTGCTCTGTTTCGGTAAACAGGCCGTTTGACAGATGAAATTTCCTGCGTTCATTGAACATATTATTGGTATGGCCTTCGCTGTATATGTTTCCGCTGCCGTTGATATAAAGCTTTAAAGCATAGACTTCAAAAACGGGTTTATCAAACTTTCCGTCTTCATAAATCATAAAATGCGGATCGCCGGAAGGCCCGTGCGAAAACAGCACGTAATAATATGTATCAGAATTTCGATTTATCTTAGTCTTTAAAAGCTTCACATTGTACGGCGGCATTCCGTATTCATCATAATAAAACGGATCGTCCGACTTTAAATCCTCCGTTTTCGTGTTATATACTTCCGTAATTTTGGGGTCGTACTTTACATATATTCCGTGATCGTTGATTTTTAGTTTCGTCAGATAACTGAATGGTTCGTCATCGGCAGGATTCGTTTGCGGATTATCGAAGCCAAATGAGAACAATACGATAAGTGCTGTAATAATATAATAATACGGTTTCATGAAAATGTGATTTTAATTTATTTAATTCGTCCGCAGCCTTTCCAAGCATTGCCGTTTTCCCATTGAAGTGAGAAAGTATATGGATAAATATTATCGGACATGCCGTCATCGCAGGCTTTGCGCGTAATGGTTACCACACCCGGTACCATGCCGGCTTCATCTATAATAGTGAATGTAACGCTGTTGGAAGAAGCAGGCTCTATTACATCGGCTAATTGGTGGACGGCGTAGGTTCCGTCTTTCATGTAGTAAAATGTTGCTTTCCTGTCGGACGGATCATTTCTCTCGGCATAACTGTCATAAAATGTAATATCCCAAAAAGGTTCGGTGCCCATAAATACGGCATTTTTAATTTCCTTAGCGGTAAAAGCGGCTTGCTTGCCCGAACCGTCGTTTGATTTGCCGGATGTTGCTGCCGGCTCGGCATTTATGATATACAATCGGTTTTCCATTTCGTTTTTTCCTTCAACCCAAAGCTCATCGTAAGTTATTTGGTATTCTTTTCCGGAATATTTATGATTGGTATCACCGGACTGCAGACTCGCGGCAAAGTCCATTCCTTTGGTTTTACCATTCATGGGAAAAAACTTTAATGTTTTGCCGTTTTCATCGGTAAATACGTAATAAGTACCGGCGGTGTTGGTTACCATCATCTCAAATTTGGCATTTACCGTTTTCATGCCTTTTTTATCATTGTCTGTTGCCGAATCTTTGCCTTCCGTTTGCCTTTCAGAATTTTTTTCTTCATCCTGTTCGGCTTTTAATTCTGCACGAATTTCTTCTTTTAATTCTTCTTTTGTTTTTTCATCGCTGCTGTTACAAGCGCAAACAAAAAGAAGGAGTGTAAGAGTTGAAAGTAAACTTAGTTTTCGCATAATTATATGTATTGTTTTTGCTAATATATGAAAAATTATAATTGTATAAAAGGCTGAGCCTTATTATTTATTAAACCGGCTACCGGAATCATCATCAATGAGTATCCAGCGTTGGTTATCGCCGCCGTGCCATTTCCATTGCTGCACTTTGCATCCGTTTTTGTGAATTTGAGAGGCCGAAGCATCTAAAACTTTTCCGGAATATCGATTTACAAATTTGTATTCTCCGTGGCCTACACGTTTTATTTCCCATTGTTGGGGTTTGGAAGAACCGGCTGACCAGATTTGCGCCTGTGCTCCGTTATCGGTTTTGTAGGTACCGCAAAACAGCTTGTCCTTATAGCAACCGTGGATATCCAGATTGGCATTTACATGTTGGAAACGGATGTAATAATAACCGTTTCCGGCCGGGACAAAACGCACGCGACGATCTTTACCGTTATCTAAATCCCACAATTGAACTTTGGCGCCGTTGCTTCTGTCGGCTTTATTCCCGTAGCCCGGAATGTCGAGGTATTTTCCTGCTTCAACATTTTTTATCAAAAATGTACTGCCGGTAAGGCTCATTGATACACGATCTTCAGTTTTTTGAGCAAATATAAGCCCGGGCAAACTGATAAACATAGCTAATAAACTGATTCTAAATAATTGCATATTATAAATTTTAGAGTTTATTATATAGTTGCAATTAACTTGTTTTTTGAAATTTTTTTGCGATTTTTTTCTATGTGATAAAATTCAGTTTTCGCCGGTAAATATGTATATTTACAATTTAGTAAAACCTAAGTTTAGCGGTTGGAGCATAGCGAACAAGCGCTTTACCTATGTAAAACCCCGATCTATGAAATGTTGCTTTTCACCGACCGGGTGAGGTGAAAAGCTTACATTTGCTTAATCGATTGAGCCGAATCGCTCAATTTGGGTAAAAATCATTTAATTTTGTACGATGTCAAAAAAAAGAATTAATTGGGGAATTATTGCCCCCGGACATATAGCCGAAAAATTTGCAAAAGATATACCGCTTGCCGATGATTCGGTTTTGTATGCCGTAGCTTCTCGAAATAAAAATAAAGCCGAGCGTTTTGCTAAAAAGCATAATGCTGTTAAGTCCTTTGGAAGCTATGCCGAATTGGCCGAAGACCCCAATGTGGATGTGGTGTATATCGCATCACCGCATGTGTTTCATTATGAGCATACAAAAATGTGTCTGAATGCCGGAAAACATGTGTTGTGCGAAAAGCCCTTGGCCATGAACTACCGGCAGGCAAAAGAAATGATCGATTTGGCACGAAAAAAATCCTTATTTCTGTCCGAAGGCTTATGGACACGATACATTCCGGCTACCGAAAAAGTATTAAGTTTATTGGAATCAGGCACTTTGGGTGAAATTCAATTAGTGAAGGCTGATTTTGGTTTCAGGGCTGAATTTTTACCGGAAGGGCGTTTGTTTAACAAGGATTTAGGCGGCGGATCGTTATTGGATATCGGGATATATCCTGTATATCTGAGCCTTCTGCTTTTGGGCCGGCCGGATGCCGTAAAAGCATTTGCACGATTCTCCGAAACAGGGGCAGACAGCGCCGTGAACATTTTATTTGCATACAATAATTACGCAAACGCTATACTTGATGCCAACTTAGATACCAATACAGCCACCGAGGCATGGATATACGGAGATAAAGCGGCCATAAAAATGCACGGTCGGTTTCATCATGCACAGCAATTAAGTCTGTATGAAAACCATAAGGTAACCGATACATTTGAGATTAAATATACCGGAAACGGCTATGTGCACGAGATTGAAGCAACCGGCCAATGCCTTTTGCGCGGGCAGACAGAAAACCCGAAACTGAGTTTGAATTTTAGTTTGGATTTAATGCACACGCTTGACCAAATACGTGAAATTATTGGTTTGAGCTACGCTGCGGATAAGCATTAACCGAAGTTTTGCAGCATATTTTAGATGTAAGATGTAAGATGTAAGATGTAAGATGTAAGATGTAAGATATAAGATGTAAGATATAAGATATAAGATAATTTTGCCGGCGGGTTGCAAGACGGGATATACGCAGTTTTTTTTGCGAAGCCGTAAGACCTCCGGAAATCCTGATCCATATATTGATTATCAGTAATTTATGAGCATATATCAGTAAACTAAAATTGTCGTTTTTCTGCTTATGCCTGCAAGCTAATAAACATCTCGTTTTTTATCTGCCTGAAATGACCATCTAAACGCATACCGCACGCGTTACAACCTTAAATCCGAATGTCTTTTTCTAACGTGCTGCAGGTGAGGACACCGGCAGAAGCGGATATCGCTCAAACAGGTGTCATCACCTGTTTGTACTTCAGCCGGTTATATCACATCTTGCGAATTTAAGGTACAAACGCGCGCGAGCCGGGGCGTATTTTTTTCGTATCTATCTACGGCCTTCTGAAAATAGGCGCATTTGTATAATTTGCAAGAAAATTGATTTCAGATTTTTGGGAATAAAATACGGGAATTTACGGATAAATTTACGGGATTTCCCCATGCAAGAATTGAAGAATAAGTTGTAATATTGATTTGAAATTTTAGTCTGTTATATTCAATCAAAATTTTAACCAAAATTTTATCCAAATGAAACAATTCCCAAAAGTATTGATGAAGGGTTCGGCCCTTATTGTTATGCTGTTGATAGTAAGTGTGCTCAACGGTCAAGTGCATAAATTTAAGAATGCAGGAAAGAGAATTTCCGATGTTTCCGACAAAACGGAAAAGTCAAAATCGGATGATGCTGTTCGGAGCAAGAACGATAGTGCGAATAAGAATGCAGAAATTACCGAGTCAATTATTTATGTGTCGCCGGCCGGAAGCAATAAAAATGACGGCAGCAAAGCATCGCCCATGAAAAATATTGATAAAGCGATGGCAAAAGCAAAGCCGGGGGATAAAATATATATTGCAGAAGGTGTGTATATGGGAACATTTAACGTGGGTTATTTGGAATCTGCGAAGCCCATTCAACTGTATGGTTCTTGGAATAGCGAATTTACAAAGCAAGACATAAAAAATCACCCGACCGTATTTCAGCCGGACAATAAAAGTGCCGGCGCCGGAAGAAAGGCCTTGCTTCGTTTTGAAAAAGAAGTCGGTGGTACGGTTATCGACAATATTGTGTGGGATATGGGCGAACGCAATTTATATGATCCCAAAGACGGATACGTGGAGGGCATAGGCGGCAGATTGCGATTACCTACCGAACCGCTTACCGGTATGAATTCTACCGTAGGTGAGCCTTGTATCTCTATTCGTTCAGGCAGTTTGGGCGGAGATGTTACCATTCAAAATTGTGTTTTTGTAAACGGGGCTTCTTTTGGTATTCAAATAGGGCACCGCAGCGGCAAGGTGAAAATTATCAATAACGTGTTTGTAGCCAACAAAATGGCGGCCATTGAAGTTTTTGGTACTTGTGGCGGAAGCAATCAAAAACAAAATATGGTATCCTGTGCCGAAGTGGAAATTGCCTATAATACCATCCTTTTCTCGTGGAGTCGGACAAAAGACATGAAAGATATGGGATACGGGGTGAGAATTATGACCAAATGCGAATATAATATTCATCATAATATCATTGGTACTGCCGTAATGTCGGCTGTTGATAACAGTCGGTTTTGTAAAGATGAATACGTAAAACTTGATAACAATATTTTCTTCGGAAATAAACAGGGGGATTTGGAATATTTTCCGGCAAGTAATGTTGAATTGCATTTAACGGCCGATCAATTTGATGATTTGGAGTTTGCAAGCGTCTCCGGCAATAAAAATTCAGTAGTGAAATTGCCGGTTAATCAATTATATTTAACCGCTTTTGTAAATGCAAGGTATAGTGAAGAGGCTTCGTGGGATCCCAATTCTCCTCAAAACCAATGGGCGAGAGCATTGGGTATGAATCAACAAGGCAGTTTGAAATCCTCGGTAAGTATGTTTATGAATAAATACCCGTGGAAGGAGACTTTGAATCTTTTTGGTGCAAATAAAGATGCCGGAGCACAGAATCCTTAATGGTTGATACCAATGATAAAGTCTGCAGGTGCCGGGTAAAATATCTGACACCTGCAGATAACTTTACCATCCTGTGCAGTAAAAATACCACACAGGCGCAGAGTGGAAAAATTGCATCCGAATATATTACATATTCCGCCGATATTGTCCGCCCACTTGAAACAGCGATTCGGTGATTTGTCCGATGGAACAAACTTTGGCCGCATTCATCAGTTCTGCAAAAATATTATCATTTTGAGCAGCTGCTTCTTTGAGTTTTTTCAATGCTTTTTCGGCTTTGTCTTCTTGTGTGGCTTTTAGTTTACTAAGCGTTTCAATTTGTATTTCTTTTTCTTCCGGCGTAGCACGAATAACTTCTCCGGGTGTTACCGTGGGTGAGCCTTTGGATGATAAAAATGTATTCACTCCCATGATGGGCAGTTCGCCGCTGTGCTTGAGTTTTTCATAGTACATGGATTCTTCCTGAATCCGGCTGCGCTGATACATGGTTTCCATGGCTCCCAACACGCCTCCGCGTTCGGTGAGTCGGTCAAACTCTAAGAGAATGGCTTCTTCCACCAGGTCGGTCAGCTCTTCGATAATGAATGCGCCTTGCAGAGGATTCTCGTTTTTGGCCAAACCAAGCTCGTGGTTTATGATTAATTGAATGGCCATGGCTCTGCGTACCGAATCTTCGGTAGGTGTTGTAATGGCTTCGTCATAAGCATTGGTATGCAGGGAGTTACAGTTGTCGTAAATGGCATACAGAGCTTGCAGTGTGGTTCTTATGTCGTTAAAATCAATTTCTTGTGCGTGCAGCGAACGTCCGGAAGTTTGAATGTGGTATTTTAATTTTTGAGAGCGATCGTTGGCTTTGTATTTTAGTTTCATGGCTTTGGCCCAAATAAGCCGTGCCACCCTGCCCATTACGGCATATTCGGCATCAATGCCGTTGGAAAAGAAAAAGGATAGGTTGGGTGCAAATTTATTAATATCCATTCCGCGCGAAGCGTAATATTCCACATAAGTAAATCCGTTGGCCAAAGTAAGTGCAAGCTGTGTTATGGGATTTGCACCGGCTTCGGCAATATGATAGCCGGAAATGGAAACCGAATAGAAATTTCGCACATTATTTTCAATGAAATATTCCTGCATGTCGCCCATGAGTTTCAAAGAAAAATCGGTTGAGAAGATGCAGGTGTTTTGGGCCTGGTCTTCCTTTAGAATGTCAGCCTGAACCGTTCCTCTTACTTTGGAAATGGTTTCGGCTTTTATTTTTTCATACAGTTCGGGCGGTAAAATTTTGTCGCCGGTAATTCCGAGAAGCATTAAGCCCAAACCGTTGTGGCCTTCCGGAAGCTTTCCGTGATATTTGGGTTGTTCGGCGCCTTTGTCTTTAAAGAATTGTTTGATTTTTTTATCGGTTTCGGCTTCCAATCCGTTGGCTTTGATGTATTTCTCGCATTCCTGATCGATGGCGGCATTCAGAAAGTAAGCTGTCATCATGGGAGCCGGCCCGTTTATGGTCATGGATACCGATGTTTTCGGATCCGTAAGGTCAAAACCGGAATAGAGCTTCTTGGCATCATCTAAACAGGCAACGGAAACACCCGAATTGCCGATTTTTCCGTAGATATCGGGACGCCGGTCGGGATCGGCACCGTAGAGTGTAACACTGTCAAAGGCTGTTGATAATCGTTTGGCGGGCATACCGCGCGAAACGTAATGAAAGCGTTTGTTCGTTCGTTCCGGGCCGCCTTCTCCGGCAAACATTCGTGTGGGGTCTTCGCCTTCTCGTTTGAACGGGAAAACGCCGGCTGCATAAGGAAATTCACCGGGAACGTTTTCACGC
This sequence comes from uncultured Bacteroidaceae bacterium, assembly GCA_964472505.1. Taxonomy (GTDB): domain Bacteria; phylum Bacteroidota; class Bacteroidia; order Bacteroidales; family JAADGE01; genus JAYEIA01. Next base: position 18,027 of record CAYYQW010000062.1, read on the forward strand.
AAATTCCACTTTAGAATTTCTCCGTAATCTTTATAGCGGGGCAACGATATTTTCGGTATTTTAAGGTGCGAAAGCGTTTCTTTGTAGGTTTTTACGCTTATGTCTTTTCCGCGCACCTGATATACAAATTCATCGCGTTTGTAGCGCTCAAGTTTTTCGGACCAGCCGTTTAACAGGTCTTTATTTTCCGGGCTGAGCTCTTTTTTTGTTTTTTCTTTAAGTGCATTTAATTCCTGAGCGGTGTTTTCCGATTCATTATTCAAACTTTGCAAAACCGTTTCCACGGCGTACAGTCGGCTTGCCGTTTGGGCTTGTTCTTCGGTCCATTCATTGTAATCGCAAATGGTTTCCGAAATTTCCGAAAGGTAGCGAACGCGTCGCGGCGGAATAATTTCCATGCGTTGATTTTCGCTGTCGCTGCCTTGGAATTTTCCTTTGAATCGGTTGTCGTTTTTTTTATTTATCAAATCAAATAGTGCAGTGTAAAAGGAGTTTACGCCGGGGTCGTTAAATTGTGAAGCTATGGTAGAATATACAGGCATTTCATGAGTTTCTTTGTCGAATAATTCATGATTACGCTGATATTGTTTTCTTACATCGCGCAAAGCATCTTCGGCACCGCGTTTATCGGATTTGTTTATGGCTATAATATCGGCAAAATCGAGCATGTCAATTTTTTCTAACTGAGTGGCCGCACCAAATTCCGGAGTCATTACATAAGTTGCAATATCGCCGATGTCGGCAATTTCGGTATCGGATTGTCCGATGCCGGAGGTTTCCAGGATAATCAAATCGTAACCGGCTGCTTTTACAATGTTTACGGCGTCTTTTACATAGGGCGAGAGGCTCAGGTTGGCTTGCCGAGTGGCTAATGAGCGCATATAAATGCGCGGATGATTAATGGCATTCATGCGGATACGATCGCCGAGCAATGCGCCGCCGGTTTTTCTTTTGGAAGGATCTACGGAAATAATGGCTAATGTTTTATCATCAAAATCTTCCAGAAAACGTCGTACCAATTCATCGGTAAGCGATGATTTTCCGGAGCCGCCCGTACCGGTAATTCCTATGACCGGAGCGGGGCTTTTTTCGGCAGCAGCTTCAATCGTTTTGAGCAAGTCTGAGCTTTTATCTTTGCAGCATTCGGCCGCGGTAATCAAGCGGGCAATGGTATTGGTATCTTTATTTTTCAAAGAATCCGTTGTTTTGGGAAGCTCTTTTAATAAAGGGAAATCAGATTTTTGGAGCAAATCGTCAATCATTCCGCTTAGGCCCATTTGACGACCGTCATCGGGTGAATAAATTCGATTGATTCCGTAGGCATGCAGTTCTTTAACTTCTTCGGGGAGAATCACCCCGCCGCCGCCGCCGAAAATTTTAATATCCGGCCGGCCGTTTTCTTTCAAGAGGTCTTTCATGTATTTGAAAAACTCTATGTGCCCGCCCTGATAGGAGGTTATGGCAATGGCTTGTACGTCTTCCTGTACGGCGCAATTTACAATTTCCCGAACCGAGCGGTTGTGCCCCAAATGAATGACTTCGGCTCCGCCGGATTGAATGATTCGGCGCATAATGTTTATGGCGGCATCGTGGCCGTCGAATAGTGATGCTGCCGTTACAATTCGTATGTGATTTTTTATTTTGTAAGATTGCGGCATATTAATAGTTTTATATAGATGAATTTGTGCCGCAATTTAAAAAAAAATGGCCAAAATATCTAAAAAACAACATATCAAACAGTGATTTTAAAACGTATATGGGCAGGTTTTTTCGTTGAAGCCAAAATAATCAGCTTCCTACGGTATTTTTGGAAACTGAAGTCTTCGTCTGCGCTATATGAAAAAATGCGATATAAATGGTTTCTAATTCACGGAATATTCTTATATTGTTTCCGATTCAAAAAAACATATTCAAATCAAAACTTAAATTATGAGAAAATTTACTTATTACTTGCTTGTGTTGCTTGTCTTATCAGTGTTTATGTTTTCCTGTAATTCTAATTCGGATGAACAAAACGATTCTGCCGAAACTGTTACGAATGATTCGGAGCAAAAATCGGATACTTTAATGAAAAAATGGGAAAGCAAAAAGAGCTTGGATGTACCGGAATCGGTGATTTATAATCCGGATAAGCATGTATTGTATGTGTCGAATGTAGCCGGGGAGCCAACCGAAAAAAATGCAAAAGGCTTTATTTCAGAGCTTAAGCCTTCGGGTGAAATTTCTTCATTAAAATGGGTTGAAGGCATGAATGCTCCCAAAGGAATGGGTATATATGATAAGCAATTGTATGTTACGGATATTGATAAATTGGTAATTATTGATATTGAAAAAGCGGCAATTAGTGAAGAAATTGATGTTCCGGATTCCCAATTCTTGAACGATATAGCTATTGATAAAGACGGGCGGGTATATATTTCCGATTTGGTAAGCGGCTATGTTTATCGTTACAAAGACGATGAGCTTTCGCTTTGGATTTCCGATTCGCTTCTTACCGAAACGAATGGTTTATATGCGAAAGGGGATTACCTGTATATGGGTACTAAGAATGCTGTTTTTAAAGCTGATTTACAAACCGGTGTTTTTGAAAAATATATTGATGAAACCGGGCCTATTGACGGCTTAGAAGCTTTTGACGATAAACGGTTTATTATATCTGATTGGGTGGGAAATATTCATCTGGTGTCTCCCGATTCGGACAGAAAACTCCTTTTAAGCACGGTTGCCGATACGATTAATGCTGCTGATATTCAGTATTTAAAAGATAAAAAACAACTGTTTGTACCCACATTTTTCGATAACCGAGTGATGATGTATGATGTGCAGATGAAATAGAATATCTTATTTTGTATCAGCCTGTCGGTTCTTGTAAGTTCCGGCAGGCTTTATTGTATCATATAGTTTACTGCTGCTGATAACTTATTAATTGGCAGTGATTACAAAAATAACAATATCATAAGCATCAAAATATAAGTTGTGAAGTTAGTATTTTTGATGTGCCTGCCTTAATTGTTTTATAGCTTATCGGAACAATTCGCTTTTTATTTTCTCGGCGCAGTCGGAGGCCTCTTGCATTATTTCTTGTAAGTCAATGTCTATGAGTTGCTTGTTTTTCACCAATAAACGCCCGTTGACGATGCTGTCCGCTACATCACTGCCGTTTAGCGAATAAACCAAAACGGAGTAGGGGTCGTACATGGGCACGGCACGCGGATTGTCAATATCCACGGTAATAATGTCGGCTTTTTTTCCGATTTCCAAGGAGCCGATTTTATCTTCCATACCTAAAACACGTGCGCCGCCCACGGTAGCAATACGCACCGCTTCACGCGCCGAAAGCACGGTAGGGTCTTGTGATGTCAGCTTATGCAATAAAGCCATGCTGTGCATTTCTTCAAAAAGGTCTAAATTATTGTTGCTGGCTACACCGTCGGTGCCTAAGCCTACTTTGATGCCGGCTTTGAGATATTGCGGAATCGGAGCTGCGCCGCTTGCTATTTTCATATTACATTCGGGATTGTGTGCAACGCCCGTGCCGCGTTTTTGGTACACGGCCATGTCTTCTTCGCTGAGGTGAACGGAATGCGCTGCAATGGTTCGATGGTTAAGAAAATTCAAATCATCCAAAAACTTAACCGAGCTTTTTCCGTGTCGTTTTTTTATGGTTTCTACTTCCCATTGAGTTTCGCCTATGTGTATGTTCATCAGTAAATTATGCCTGTCGGATAAGTCTTTTGCCGCAAGTAAAATTTCCGGTGTGGAGGTGTAGGGCGCATGTACTGCGGCAGCTATGGTAATGAGCGGGTCGTTTTTGTATTTTGTAATCACTGCTTTGGTATAATCCAAACTTTGACGATAAGTGGGGCTGCCCGGAACGGGAAAATCGGCAATGCTTTCGCTCAAAACGGCACGCATTCCGAATGCTTTTACGGCTTGTGCGGCAGCATCCTGAAAATAGTACATATCGTTGAAAGTGGTAGTTCCGGAAAGCAGCATTTCGGCCAAAGCCAAATGTGTACCTTTGTAAACCATATCTTCCGTAGTAAAACGAGCCTCTACCGGAAATATGTATTCCATCAGCCATTTTTGCAAAGGCATGTCATCGGCAAAGCCCCTGAAAACTGTCATGGCCGAGTGCGTGTGTGTATTGATAAGCCCCGGCATCACGATTTTTTTATCGGCATTTAGCGTTTCTTCGACTTCATAATTTTTCTCTATTTCGGCTGTCGGGGCAATGGCTGTAATGATTCCGTTATGAATGGCTATGGCGTGATTGTTTAGAATTTCGTCTTCGGAATTTACGCTAAGAATCGTACCGCCTTTTATTATTATGTCCGCTTTTTGTTTCATTATATTGCTTTTGAGAATATCCCGCAAAAATACAAATTTAGCCCGGAATTACGAATGTTGGACACGATATGCTGATGAGGATTCTTTGAAATCGGTAAAAGCCGGTTGTAAGTGCAATAATATGGCCTTATTCTTTTTTTGTCATTCCTTGCATTGTACTGTTGTAAATGTATTCGGCAAATTCGTATAGTTCTTTGGCTGCTGTGTGGCTTGGTTTGCCTTCGGGCAGCATTCCAATATCGCCCGGATAGCGGGTTTCGGTATAAACGGCATCTGTCTTTTCCAACATATTTTCATCTATATCAAAATCAAGATGTTCAGAAATTGCATCGTACAGGCGCAAAAGGCTGTTATGCGCGGTACTTTTAGCTCTTTTTCTATACGGCTTTAAAGCATTTTTCTACCACTTGCCGGGCGTGAAATGCTGCGCTGTTGGTAAGAAATTCGTCTTCCAATAATTTTTTGCACGACTGCAAATCTATTTTGGCATAGTTAAGCCAACTTTGTGTGATTGCTTTCATATATTTTTTTCCCGTTTTGTAATATTTCTTTTGAGAAGCTACTCTCTAATGCCTTAAATTTCTCAAACATTGGTTTTGAATACACTAATAAATCAACCGGCACTTTTTTGGCGGTTTGACGTATCAGTTTTTTTACGGATAAGCGGTATTCCAACTGCTCGCTGTATGTGCTTGGCATAAAATCATCGTTGGTAACCACAAGCATATCTATATCGCTGTCTTCATCGGGCGTGCCGTAAGCATACGAACCAAACAAAATAATCAGATATGGATTTATCGTTTTTAATTGATTGATTAGTTCTTGTATGTAGTTTTGTTGGTGCA
>CAYYQW010000063.1:0-22975 GCA_964472505.1 uncultured Bacteroidaceae bacterium
CTTTCGGCCAAGTCCCCCGCGGGGGATTTAGGGGGTATTCCGGCAGATAAAAAAAACGAGCCGGTTATTAGCTTGTAGGCTATTGCAGAAAAAAAACGACAATTTTAGTTTACTAATATATGCTCATAAGTTGCTGATAATCAATCCATGGATCAGGAGTTCTGATATGGTGTTATTGCATTTTCCGGTCTTATAAACATCCTAATGTTTTTTTATTTACGAAACAATTTTCTCTTTTTAGCGTAAGATTAAAAATCATTCGCCAATTCATAAGTTTCATATATATTTGTGGAAAACAAACAAAATATCCTATGAGCAAATCAGACCGGATTACAGAAGTACTTGCAAGGCAAAAAGCCTTTTTTAATTCGCATGAAACAAAAAGTATTTCATTTAGAATAAAACAGCTAAAACTGCTAAAAAAAGCCGTAGAAGCATACGAAGACAAGCTATACCAAGCACTTAAAACCGATTTAAATAAATCGGCATTTGAAGCATACGGAACCGAAATAGGTTTGGTGCTGGAAGAATTGGGCTTTCATATTAAACGACTGAGATGCTGGGCAAGACCCAAGCGCAAGCTTAGTTCGCTGATGAATTTTAAATCAAAAACCCGAATAGTCTCAGAGCCTTTTGGGCAAGTTTTAATTATAGCACCTTGGAACTATCCTTTCCATCTTTTATTCATGCCTTTGGTGGGAGCCATCTCCGGCGGAAATACGGCCATACTTAAATCTTCGCCCTACACACCGCATGTTGACGAAGTAATGGAAGCCCTCATCAATGAGTATTTTTCGGATGAGTACATTGCTTATTTCAGAGGCGGAAGAGAAATGAACCAAGCGTTGTTTGCGCAGAAATTTGATTATATATTCTTTACCGGAAGCCCCTATTTGGGTCGCATTGTTATGGAGGCCGCTTCGAAAAATGTAACACCTGTTACGCTTGAGCTGGGCGGGAAAAGTCCCTGCGTGGTAGATAAAGATGCTAAATTGAAATTGGCTGCCAAGCGCATTATGTGGGGCAAACTGATAAATGCCGGACAAACCTGTGTGGCTCCGGATTATTTGTTTGTTCACGAAGATGTGAAAGATAAGCTCATTGAATACATTAAATATTACATTAAACAATTTTTCGGCGAGAATCCTTCCGAAAGCTCGGATTATCCCAAAATAGTAAACAGCTCCAATGTAGAACGACTCAAAATATATTTGGAAGAAGGCACCCTTATACACGGCGGTAAAACTGATGTGGAAAAGCGCTTTGTAGAGCCAAGTTTGCTTAGCGATGTATCGGATGATGACAAAGTGATGCAAGAAGAAATTTTTGGCCCCATATTGCCGATTATGACTTTTAAACAGATCGATGAGGTTGTGGAATATGTAACTAATCATCCTAAGCCTTTAGCTTTTTATTACTTCTCGGAAAGCCGCAGCAGCCAAAAAGATATTATTAAACGAACCACTTCCGGAGGCATGTGCATCAATGATACTTTGATGCAATTGGCAAGCTCTAAAGTACCCTTCGGCGGAGTAGGAAATAGCGGCCTTGGATTATATCACGGCAAATACAGTTTTGATACCTTTACCAACAAGCGTACCGTGCTTAATAAGGCTACGTGGATAGATATTCCGGTTCGTTATGCGCCTTATATGAAAAATTTAAAATTAATAAAGATGATTCTGAAATAGCGAATCGTTCCAATCGATTTTCATTAAAATGAATATTACCGTAAAAGAAACAGCCTTTGATTCTCAAGATTATCATGAAGCGGTGAAACTGCGAGAAGAGCTTTTACGCAAGCCTTTGGGCTTGAAGTTTACGCCCGAATTTTTGGCTGCGGATTCCCAAGATTATCATATTGCTGCTTTCGATATTCAAAATGAGCTTGTCGGATGTCTTCAGTTAAAACCCTTGCCGGATAAAGCGGAAATCAAAATGCGACAGGCCGCCGTGGATAGCCGAATGCAAGGTCAAGGAATCGGTGCGCAGATGATAGCTTTTGCAGAAGAATTTTCCCGAAATAAAGGATTTGAAAAGATGGTCTTGCATGCACGCAAGCACGTTATAAGTTTTTATATTAAATTAGGATATTCTGTCGTGGGCGATGAGTTCACGGAAGTAGGAATACCGCATAAAAAAATGGAAAAGCTGCTGTAGGTTTTTTCAAATTCAATGTATAATGAAGTTATTCGTAACAGTTTCTCATTTTAGTATTATTATATGGCTTTAGATCTTATTCAAAATATTGCCTTATTGGTCATGCTGTCGGTATTTCTGCGCGTATTGGCAGAGCTTAGAAGAAAGCATATTTGGGCATACAAAATAGTATTGGGCGCAGCTTTTGGCGTTATTGCCGTTTTGGGTATGGCAATGCCTTTTCATTACAGCGAAGGAATTTTTTTTGACGGACGTTCTGTTGTTGTAGCTTTGGCCGGTTTATTTGGCGGGGGCACATCAGCTGCTGTTGCCATTTTGTTGTCCTCAGCTTTCCGTATTTATTTGGGCGGAGCGGGTGTTTATGCCGGAATTGCTACCGTTTTTGTAGCCGGTGCAATCGGAATGGCTTTACGGCGTATATTTGCATCTAAACCCGAAAAAATACCTTGGTATGTCCTTTGGTTGGGCGGACTTGTCGTTCATATAGGCATGCTGGCTTGTCAGTTATTATTACCTGAAGGTGAATTTGGAGATGTTTTGCCAAAAATTTGGTTACCGGTTTTAATTTTATTTCCGGTCGCTTTTGTTTTGATTGCTTTATTACTTGCCGGCGAGGAGCGCAGAATACAGGCAGAGTTCAATACACGCAAAGCGGAGAAATTCTTTAGAACCACGCTTTACAGTATTGGCGATGCTGTGATGAGTACCGATAAAACCGGGCGCATACTGCAAATGAACCCGGTAGCTGAGGAATTAACGGGCTATACTGAACAAGAAGCTAAAGGGCAAGAAATTTCTGAAATTTTCCCGCTCATAAGTGAGGATACCGGTGAAAAGCTTGAAAACCCAATTGCAAAAGTAATAGAACAAGGGGTAACTGTCGGTTTGGCCAATCATACTTTATTAGTCAATAAAGCCGGAGAAAAAATACCAATTTCAGACAGTGCGGCACCCATTGTTGACGGTGACAATGAGGTCAGCGGAGCCATTCTGGTTTTTAAAGACGAAAGTAATACGCGCAAACAAAACCGCCTGCTGGAAGAAAGTCGTATGAAATACAGGCAGTTGGTAGAATCTGCCGAGGCTGTTGTTTGGGAATATGATACAGAAACCGATCGTTGGACTTATGTGTCGCCAACGACTGAAGACCTTTTTAAGCGCACTCCGGCTGAATGGATCGATCTTAATTTCTTGGTTCGGATTATTCATCCGGATGATCGGAAAAGTTTTGTTGCTGATTTTACGAATTGCTTAAGCGGTTGTAAAGATTTTACGCAGGAATTTCGCATTCAAACACCCAAAGGAAATTACCGTTGGATGCAGAATGTGATAGGAGCTAACGAAGAAAACGATAACCATCGTAAGCTCAGAGGGTTTATGTTGGATATTACCGAAAGGAAACAAGCCGAGACTGAGCTTAAGAAAAAAAATGAGTTTATACAAACGGTTTTGGATAATTTGCCCATTGGAGTCGCTCTGAACAAAATTGAAGAAGGAACGGCTTTTTATATGAATGAGAAATTCCGGGAGATATACGGTTGGCATAGAGAAGAACTTGAAAATATTCAAAGTTTTTTCCAAAATGTTTTTCCGGATGAAGCTTACCGAAAAGAAATTGTTTCAATGGTAATGAAAGGCATTGAATCCGGAAAGCCGGAGAATATGCTTTGGAATGATATCCTGATAACTAAACAATCCGGACAGCAAGCTTATGTAAATTGTGCTAACATCCCTTTGCCTGAGCAGGATATAATGGTTTCAACAGTTATGGATATTACTGAGCAGAAAGAAACCGAAAAAGCTTTGCGCGAAAGCGAAGAGCAGTTTAGAAAATTGTTTGAAAAACATTCGGCCGTTCACTTGTTGATTGATCCCGACAACGAGAGAATTGTAAACGCCAACCAAGCAGCTGCCGATTTCTACGGGCAGTCATTGGAACGACTCACACGGATGAAAATTGGAGACATAAATATACTCCCGCTCGGTGAGCTTAGAAAGCACTTTGATAAAGCCCAAAATTCGTATAACTATTTTTTTGAAACGGAGCACCGGCATGCAGACGGAAAAATACGTACCGTAGAGGTATTCAGCAGTGCGGTTGATCTGCAGGGAAAAACCTTCCTGCATTCCATAATTCATGATGTTTCCGAAAAAAAGAAATTGTTTGCTGATGTTATCGCAGCAAAAGAAAAAGCCGAAGAAAGCGACCGTTTAAAGTCTGCATTTTTGGCCAATATTAGCCATGAGATTCGCACGCCCCTTAACGGAATATTGGGATTTACGAGTTTACTTACTCAAGCTGATAATATGTCAGTTGAAAACCGAACTAAGTATTCACGCATAATTGATAAAAGCGCCGAAAATCTAATGCGTATCATTGATGATATTTTAGATATCTCAAGAATGGAAACCGGACAACTTCTGATTAGTACTGAGCTTTGCGATATTAACCCTGTGCTTGAAGATTTAAGAACTTTATATCTTAAGAAAATGCAGGAGCGCGATAAGACACATTTGAATTTAAAGTTGGTTTTGCCCGATAAACAATTGTTTGCACTCACTGATGAGAGCCGTTTAAGTCAAGTGTTTATTAATCTTTTGGATAATGCCTTAAAATTTACCGATGAGGGAGAAATAGCTTTTGGCCTCAAAGGAGCCGATAGTAACAGCTTGCACTTTTTTGTTTCCGATACCGGAATTGGAATAGCTCCTGAAAAGCAGTCTGCAGTATTCGACCGTTTTACGCAAGCTGATGATCTCATTGCTAAACGATACGGCGGTACCGGGCTCGGACTTTCCATTGTGAAAAAACTCACTGAATTGCTTGGCGGTGATGCTCATGTTGAATCAGAATTGGGCAAAGGTTCCACTTTCTTTTTTTCAATCAGCAAGGGGCAGGCAACTGATTAGTTGCTTTTGGTGTTCCGAATATTTGAATGTAGCGCTTTATTCGTTTAGCAGCCTTTTCATTTTTCTGAGCAGGTCATCCGTTTTTAGGGGTTTACTCATGTAGTCGTCCATTCCTGCATCTAAGCATTTCTCTTTATCGCCTTCCAATGCATTGGCGGTAACCGCAATAATTGGGACATGAAGATTGGTCCCGGCTTCCGTTTCTCTAATTTTACGAGTTGTTTTGTAGCCGTTCATGAAAGGCATTCGGATATCCATAAGAATTAAGTCGTATTTTTTCTGTCCGATTTTTTCTATGGCTTCTTTTCCGTTTTGTGCTACCTCTATGGATTTAACATATTTCTTTAATGTTAATACCATAATCTTTTGGTTTACCTTATCATCTTCTACCAAAAGAATATTAGCGTTCTCCAAAGGTATATCGTCTTTTTTCTGACTTTGCGAACCTTTTTTCGGCAGCTTTTCTGTTTCTGTCTTGTCCGTAGTTTCCGAATGCTCGGTTTCAGCTTCAATTGAGAACAGGAACGCAGTACCGGAAGCATCGGAGTATAAATTTAGTTTGCCGTTCATCTTTTTAATCTGTCGGTCAATATAAATCAGCTCCGGCAGATTCATGTCATAAATATTATTTATGAAATTTCCTGATTTTTGTTCTTCAATTACATTCAGCGGTTGGCTGCTTTGCAGCTTGAAAAGAATTTCGCAGCCGCGATCCGATACGGATTTTTTCCCGACAATAAGCTCCAGTTCAGTGCTTTCTTGTTGTGAGTGATTGTAGAAAAAATCAATTACGCCTATGATTATTTGTTTTAAAACCGTAATATCGGCATATATTTTAGACGGCAGCTGACCCGAAATATTCAAATACAATTTTAGTTTTTGATAATCTTCGGTTTGAAATAATTCTATGGTTTTTTTTATGCTTTTTTGTAAGGAAAATAAGCTTTGTCTTTTTTTAACTTTTAAGCCTTTTACGCCTGACAAAGAAGGAATTGTATTGACAAGATTGACCAGATTATCTACCGATAATTCAATTTCTTCAACCAGCTCTTCGGTTTGTGTATCGTCCTTTAAATTTAAAATACCAACCAAGTGGTTTAGCGGGCTTCGTAATTTAAAAGATAAATCCGATATAAGTTGGTTTTTTTCCTGAATATCTTTTTTATAATCCAAAAGCTCCTTTTCTTTTCTGTTAATCTCGATTTCAGATATTTTGAAGTAAATAATCTCCAAGAGCATGATTGTGGCATAAATAATCAAGAAGCGACTAATGGTATTGGCTGAATATTCGGTAAAGAAATCCCCTTCAGGCGATATTAAGAAAAACAAGCTAAAAAGTAAAAATAAGCCGACGGTATATTGCACTGAAACTCGTGAAGCGCCAAAAATTACAAGAGAAAAAACCGGATAAAGCAATGCCCAGAATAAAGCAAGATCACTGTTGCCGCCTGTTACACCTAAATATAATGCATATAACACAGATATGCCGAGTATGCCGTGAGTGATTAAGGATTTCGAGCCTTGAGTTTTGTTGTAGGCAAACAACAAAGCAGATGAGCCTATGATGAATACCCCGGTAGGAACAACAGTATTGAATTGTCCTGTAGCTATGAAATAGATAAGAAAAAGGGCGCTGATAGTTATTGCCACGAGCAAACCGCTGTTTAGCAGCATGCGTTCTTTGGCTTCTCTGCTTTCTTTGGATACACCAAAGCGCTTTATTAGTTTAATTAGCTCATCAATTATAAACATATTTGCAATTTTTTCAGCAATAAATATAAAATTATAAAGCGAAATAATAAATATTTTTTGACGAAGCCCACAAATATTGTTTTAAATTTGAAAAATCTTTAGAAATCATTTTGTATGAAATGAGTCGCAGACAGTATAAAAAAATCTTTGAGCCGGAATTTTACTGCACCTGTCAAGTGTTTTCTCCTGACGCAAAACAGGAGACTTTAATATTCCGTGCTGAGAAAACACTACACGGACGCAGGGTTTTCTGCCCAAGTCTAATTATGATTTTTTTACCCGACATGTCAAAAGCTCTTTTGCATCATACAACTGTCGGCTTGTTGCTAAGGCAATTTGTGCAAAGTTCTTATTTTAGTATGATTAAACTGTGATGATGAAATATTTATTTTTCTAAAACGTTTTGTAATTATGAAATATATTTTGACAATAGGCATTTGCTTACTTTCCGTATTGTTTGCTTCGGCTCAAATACCTGACAGACAAAACCTTCGTTTCAAGGAAGGCATTTATTTGAATTTTGAGCAAGTGAAGAATAATAACCCGATTCCCAAAGTGCAAATACGCACAACACTGGATTATTCCGATATTTCTTTTTTTGATGAATTGATTCAACAAGAGCATATCGTTTTTTATGATAACTTAGGAAACAGTAAAAGCATAAAAACGGAACAAATTTGGGGGTATTGCAATAAAGGAACCTTGTTTATCAATATCCATAATCAATTTAACCGAATACCCGTGTTGGGTATGATTTCTCATTTTACCGCTCAGTATTCCTATACCGAATACCGCTCGCCTTATTCGTATTCCTATTATGACCGATACTCCAATACGGCGCAAAACAAAACCGAGCTGCGGCAATATCTTTTAGATTTTAAAACCGGAGAGATTTATGAGTTTCATTATAAATCCGTGCAAGCACTTTTGGCCGATGATCCTGACTTGATGGAAGAATATAGCTCACTTTCCGGGCGCAAGCAGAAAAAAATGAAGTTTTTTTATATCAGAAAGTACAATGAAAAACACCCAATTAAGTTTAATAATTAGCGTTTGCCTGTAAAGACAAAAGTTTGAGCTATAATGTTCAGGTTCGAGCTGATACGCTGAACAAGGCCGAAGTGATTTTCGATTTTGAAAATCAGGGAGTTTACTGATGTAATCGACTGTTTTGAAAATCAATATACGATGAAATTGGACATTACAGACAAACTTTAATTAGCAAATTGTTTTTTTTAATTTAATATCCTCAAAAAATGAAACTCATCACACTTTTTTTATCAATTGGTATTTTTCTTACGGCAAACTTGGCTGCTCAGCCTAAATTGCCCGAACCGAAAGATTTGGAGAATTTTTACAATTCAACGACCTATATTTTATTGAATGATAATATTTTTGGGACTTATAACAGCCGTATTAAGACAGCGGCCAAAAATTATTGGACCCTCACTCCCGTACGTTATATCAACAAGCAAGAATTTAAAACAAAGAAAAAATTTCCGCTGGCTTCTTTTATTCTTGAAACAAGTACGCATTTTGAAGGACAGGAAGACCTCGGCGTTTTTACATCTTTGAGTGTTTTGGGCGGGCACCGTACCGGCAACATTGATTTAATGCCCGATCTGGCTACGCTCCCTTTGGCTTATGATGATGTGGATTATGACGAATACGACTACAAAATCGGTTTAGCGCTTAAATTTATGCAAAACCACATAGAATGGGTGAACGATAATCCGAATATGGAAAATAAACTGTTGTTTGATCATTACAGAAATGCACAAATTCCTACCAAAAACAAAACTTTGTATATGCGAAAAAGTGAAGCCGAAGAAGATTATCGCACATTAAATGCTATTAAAGAAGTGTACAGCGGAAAAGTCGTTTTTGCCACAGCCGAAGAAATTGAGGAAGTGATAGACTCCGGAGATAAAGATGCTTTGGTTTTACATCTGGTAGCACCGGCAACCGATCGCAACAAAACTTTGTGTATAAAAATGATAATCAGCGTGGCGGATGCAAATTTGCATTATTTTGATTTTCACCAAATTAATAAACGCAGAAAACCCGGGAACTTTTTAAAATCCGATTTTAAGGCCATTGAAAATTTTTAATAAATTGGCAAATACTGTTGATATAAAAAAAGCCCGGAACTGTATCCGGGCTTTTTTAGTGTGTTATGATTTTGTTTACTAATAGCGTTTACGTTTACGATATTTGGTATGCAACAAGTGGTGAGATTTCTCTCCGAGCGGTTCCTTAAGATAAGTCTCATATATTTCCGTGATTTCCGGATTTTCATGCGACATACGCTTTGGTTTACCCATATCTTCCCGATATATGGCCTCTATGCGTTTTTCTCTGATTTCTTTTGTGGTCGGAATGGGTTGTCCGCCGCCGCCAATACAGCCGCCGGGACAGGCCATAATTTCAATGAAATGATACGGACTTTCGCCTTTCTCTACTAATTCCATTACTTTTCGTGCATTGGTAAGTCCGTGAGCTATGGCAAAATTGGCCGTTACGCCTTCTAAGAAGCTGTATGCAGGCAGGCAATTTTCAAATGTAACCGAAGCTTCTTTAATGCCTTCCAAACCTCGCACCGGGATAATATTCAAATCATCAAAAGGCACGGGGCGTCCGGTAACTAAGAAATATACGGTACGCAATGCGGCTTCCATAACACCTCCGGTAGCTCCGAAAATAACTCCGGCACCGGAAGAGTCTCCCATTATGGAGTCAAATTCTTCTTCTTCTAATTCTTTAAAGTTAATACCGGCTTGTTTTATCATGTGGCCTAACTCACGAGTTGTCAGTCCGGCATCTATGTCTTGGAACCCGCTGTCGCGCATTTCCGGGCGGTTGGCTTCATATTTCTTAGCCGAGCAGGGCATGCCGGCTACGGATACAATATTTTTCGGATCTAAATTCTTCCTTTGTGCGTAATAGGTCTTGGCTAAAGCGCCAAACATCTGTTGCGGCGATTTACAAGTCGAAAGATGTGACAGTTTATCGGAGTACATGTGCTCAATAAACTTCACCCAGCCCGGTGAGCATGAAGTAATCATGGGAATGGAAACATCTTCTTTATCAACTAAAGCGCGTTTCAGGCGATCCAATAATTCACTGCCTTCTTCCATAATAGTAAGGTCGGCGGTAAAATCGGTATCCAGAACCGAGTCAAAACCAATGCGGCGCAGAGCGGCAACCATTTTACCGGTTACAATTTCGCCGGGCTCATAACCCAACTCTTCACCCAAAGCTACTCTTACCGAGGGAGCAGTATTTATAACGACGTGTTTTTCCGGATTATCAATGGCTTCCCAAATATCATCGTAGTATCGGCGCTCGGTAAGCGCTCCGGTCGGGCAGTGCGTAATGCATTGTCCGCAGTTGGTACATACAATTTCGTTGAGCGGTAAATCCATGAAGGTTGAAATTTTCATGTCTTTGCCGCGTTCGGTTACGGCCAGTGCATTTACGTGCTGTATCTCGGCACAGGTTCTTACACAGCGTTGGCAGCGGATACATTTACTGTCGTCTTTTTCAATGGACCAGGATGAGCGGTCAATGATTTTTCTTTCTTCTTTCAGAATACTTGTATAAATTTCATTATCTACATTATATTCTGAAGCTAAATCCTGAAGCTCGCAGTTGGTATTGCGGTAGCAAGTGGTACATTGCGTGTTGTGCTCCGATACCAGAAGTGCGGTAATGTCTTTGCGTGCTCTTCTGACTTTCGGTGAGCCGGTTTGAATGTTCATGCCCTCCACTGCCGGAGCAGCGCAGGATGCTATCAGGTTGGGCCTTCCTACTTCTTCCACAACGCAGATTCTGCAATTTCCGGCCACGCATAAGTCTTCGTGGTGGCAAAGTGTGGGTATTCTGATGTTGGCTTTTTTGGCCGCATCCAATACCGATACACCTTTTTCCACTTCAACTTCTTTGCCGTCTATTTTTAGTGTGATTGTATTGTTATTATTTGTCATGATTGTTTTATTTATGTGTTCAAAAGACCCTTTATTAGTATATCATTTCTTCTCTGAAGTTATTGACAATGGATTCAAAGGAGTTGGTAACGGATTGTCCCAGTCCGCATTTAGAAGTAATTTTCATGGTTTTGCTCAATTTAATGAGTTGTTCCAAATAGCTTTCCGGTTTTTCTCCGCTTTTTATGTTTTCAATTCCTTTTAAAAGTTGCTGGCATCCTACGCGGCATGGCGTACATTGTCCGCAGGATTCTTCGGCATAAAATTCCAAAAAATTATGTAATACGTTGTACATGGAGCGTGAGCTGTTGAAAACCATTGTGGAGCCGCCGGTGGTGTTTCCTTCGCCTATTATTGCGGTGTGAAAATTTTTGCGCGGAATGCAGAAACCGGATACACCGCCTACTTGAACAGCTTTCGTGTCGCCGTCGCCAAATTCTTCCACAAAATCTGCAACCGACATACCCAATTCGATCTCATGAACACCTTCTTTTGGCGAGTCGCCGGAAACCGAAAACAGTTTTGAACCGCGTTGGTCATCCGTTCCGAGATTTTTGTATGCTTCGGTGCCTATGCGCATCACGATAACTGATGAGGCTAATGTTTCCACATTATTGACTACGGTTGGTTTGCCCAAATATCCGTTTTGTATGGGGTAGGGCGGTTTGTTTCTGGGTTCGCCTCGTTTGCCCTCCATCGATTCGATAAGTGCAGTTTCTTCACCGCATACATAGGCTCCGGATCCGGGGAATATGTATATTTTGAAATCTATTCCTAAAGGTTCCAGAATTTGCTTTTTGAAGCTGTCAATGTGTTTGTTTAAGTGCGGTATGAGGTATTTGTATTCCGAGCGCAGATAAATAATACCTTCATCGGTTCCGAATGCCAAAGCACCCAAGGTCATTCCCGTGAATACTTTTATCGGTACTTCCGTCAATATTTCACGATCTTTAAATGTGCCGGGCTCGCCTTCATCGGCATTACAGATAAGGTATTTTTTGTCGCCTTTTTCGGCTTTGGCAAATTTCCATTTTAAACCAATGGGAAAACCGGCGCCACCTCGGCCGCGCAGGCCGGAATCAATCAAATCATTAATAATTTGATCCGAGCCTTTGTCCATGGCAGATTTCAGGACGGCTTTGCAGTCGCATTCGCTGAATATATAATCTACTTTTTTGATATATTTTTGCATGATATTATGTTCTGTAGGGTTCTACTGTTCAATGTTTTCTAATTCTTCGCGGCCTTGGCGAATCAAATCTCCTATAATTTTGCGTGTCTTTTTGGGGGTAAGTTCCGTAAATACTTCATTGTTAATCAGCATAACCGGCCCTTTGTGGCACCATCCCAAACAATTGGTTTGTGATAATGAAAATCTGCCGTCGCTGCTTGTCTCTCCGGCCTTTATTTTCAGCATGCCTTCCAGAATTTCCAGAATATCCTTTTTGCGTTTGTTTTCGCAAGTAATGGATTTGCAAACATAAATTTTGCATTTCCCTTTTTTTTCAGTTTCCAAAAAGTGAAAGAAAGAAGCTACACCGTAAACTTCGGCTGCCGACATATCCAGCACTTTGGCAACTTCTATCATGGCTTCCGAAGACAGATAGCGCTCTTCTTCTTCTATGCCTTGCAGAATGGGAAGCAAGTGGTGACGCTCATGCCCGTGAAGCTTTGCAAGTTTTTGTATCAACTGTTGAGTATCGGTCATAATAACTGTGTTTAAATATTTGGTTTCTATTATTTTAGGTAAAGATAGCCTCTGTGTTTTTTATTCTGTATGAAAATAGTCAGAGTTAAACATGATATATATCAGGAAAAGAATGCTGCTATCAGTATTTATTCTAAATAACAATTAAATCACTTTATTTACAGCACAATACAGTATTATTAAGTAATTTTTCAGTATTGTTAAAAACGCTTGTTTTTTGTTTGTTTTAAGGTGTTTTTCATGTGTTTGAAAGCAGTTCTTGAGCTGCAAACACTTTTGAACGTCCCGTAGCCTCCGAAGCTGTCTGCCGGCGAGAGTGTAAGTGCAGGACTTCAAAACGTGTGAGCCATAAACCGCACGCGTTACAAACGCGCGCGAGCTGCAGCAATACGGATAAAACAAGAAAATTGCAAACAAAACTTAATTAAATTTCGTATATTTGTATAAAAACTAAAGATTACAATTATGACTGAGCAACTCATACTACAGCAACTTTTTTTAATGCCCGAAACATTAAAACAAGATGTTTTGCAATACATTTTTTATCTATTGAGCAGTAATAACAAATCAATTCAAAATTTTTCTGATTTCCAACAAAGTGCAAATTTTTTAAAAGAACGAAAACCTGTTTTTGGCAGTGCAAAGGGAAAATATATTTTGTCGCCTGATTTTGATGAACCGTTAGATGATTTTAAAGCGTATATGTAATGAAACAATTATTAGACACACATACATTTTTGTGGTTTGTAGCAGGTAAACAAGAGTTAAGTGAAACAGCCAAAACACAAATATTAATTCCGGAGGCTAAAAATTTTGTAAGTATTGCAAGTTTGTGGGAAATTTCAATAAAAGTTAAACTCGGAAAACTTCAAATAAACGGGACTTTACCAAGTATTATTGGGGATTTAACGGAAAACAATTTTGAACTTTTGCCCATAAATTTTGCACACATTGTAAAGAACTTTGATTTAGATTTTTATCATAGAGACCCTTTTGACAGAATCATAATTGCACAAGCACTTGTAGAAAAAATGTTACTAATTAGTAAAGATAATAATTTTAAACACTATAATGTCAAACAGGTATGGTAGTAGATTTGCTGTTTGCTTGTCGGTAAAAATTTCAAAACGCCGGCATGTCCTCCGGACGATGCCGGCGTTTAAATTACTGCTGCGGGCAAACACTTTTGAACGTCCGGCAGCTTCCGAACCTGCCTGCAGGCGAAAATGAAAGTCCTCCGGACGTTCAAAAGTGTTTCGGATTTTTATACTTTATCCGGGTAACCGGTAATGTTTCGGATGCTTTTATAGAGCGGACGCATTTTTCCGTACATTTTTAGATATACTTTCTTGTACAGTTTTTCGTAAATGTCTCGGTTTTCAGTTTGTGGTTGAAATACTTTATCGCTGCCGCACATGGCTTTTACGGCTTCTTTATGCGAAGCATATACGCCGGAGCCCACAGCTGCCAGTATGGCTGCACCGAGAGCCGATGTTTCATAGGTATGAGGCCTTACAGCCGGTTTGTTAAAGATATCGGCGGTAATTTGCATGATTTGGTCACTTTGTGAGCCGCCACCGGAAACTATTACTTGGTTTGTGCGAATACCGGTTCGTTTTTCGGTGCGTTCCAAACCTTCGCGCAGCGCATAAGCTAAACCTTCCGGAATGGCGCGATAAATATGGGCACGTGTGTGTACATCACCAAAACCGATAATGGCTCCTTTGGCTTCGGTGCCGGGCAATCTTACCCCGGGCGACCAATACGGTTGAAGGGTTAAACCCAAAGCGCCCGGTTTGGTTTCGGACAGAAGTTGGTCGAAAAATGCTTCCGGGCTTTTGCCGCTGTCTTTGGCTTTTTGGATTTCGCGTAAGCCGAATTGTTTTTTAAACCAACTCACCATCCAATAGCCGCGATAAATCATTATTTCGGTATTGTAAAAATTTGGAATAGCCGAGGGGTAGGGCGGAAAAAATCGAATGACTTCTTTATATTTCTTCAATGTGGTCTGTACCGTGGCTGTGGTTCCGTAGCTCAGGCAGGCCGAACGAGGATCATACACACCCGAGCCCAATACCTCGCAGGCTTTATCGGATGCTGCGGCAATCAGCGGTAAACCCTCGGGCAGCCCGGTTTCTTTTGCGGCTTTTGAGCTGATTTTTCCCAGAACTTCTCCGGGTTTAGCTAATTCCGGGAGCATTTCCCTGTTCACCGGAAACATTTTTGTATTGCGGTGGCCTGTTTCGGCCCATCGGTGTTTTTTGTAATCAAAGGGCATATAGCCTACCATGTTGCCAACGGAGTCTCGAAACTCACCGATAAGTCGATAAGTCAGATATCCGGAGAGATACAGGTATTTGTCGGTTTGTTCCCACAGCGCCGGTTGGTTTTGTTGAAGCCAGTTGCATTCTGCATTTTTAACGGCATGCACGGCCGATCCGTGCATGTTTACAAGTTTCAGTAAAAAGGCATCTAAGCCGTTTGGGTATTCTGCTTTTTGTGCTCGGCGTTGGTCCGGCCAAACAATAGCCGGACGAAGCACATGAGCATTTTTATCTAAATTAACCACCGTGCCGCGTTGTGATGTAAGTGCAGCTGCCAATATTTGTTTGTGCGGTATTTGACTTCTTTCCAAAAGTGTTTTTGTTACTTTTTGAATAGTTTGATAATAATAATCCGGCCGCTGCTCTGCCCAACCCGGTTTTTCCGAGAAGTAGGCTTCAATTTCCTCTTTCTCAATATCAATTATTCGCCCTTTCAGATCAAACAGTACAGCTCTTACCGATTGGGTGCCTACATCAATGGAAATAATTCGTTTATTTTTATCATTCATTGTACCGATTTAAAAGATAATATGAATATCCGCATTTACTCCTATCTGTATTGGAAGATTCTTCTTATCAAGTTGTTATGTATAATTAATTATCATCGGCTTCGACAAGCTCAGCCTCCTGCGGTATTTTCGGAGACTATGCATTTCGACAAAAGCTCAATAACCACTTGTCGAAGTCGGTAATAATAATCTTGGGTAACATACGGATAATTATTAAAGGATAATGCTCAAAATGTAACAGATATAAGGGTTTAATCCAGTCCCAGCATCCCGCCCGGATTCATAATGTTATTGGGATCAAAATATTTTTTTACGGCACGCATGGCGTTCATGGCTGTTTTGCCGATTTGTTCTTCCATGCGCGGCCCGAGTGTGCGGCCTACGCCGTGGTGGTGCGACAACGAACCTCCGTTTTGAACGATGGTATCTGTCAAGCCTTGATAAAATTTTTCAAAGTCTTCTCTTTCTTTGCCTTTTTCCATAGGGCTTATGAATGTAAAATACAAATTGGCACCGTTTTCATATACATGCGATATGTGTATCATAAAAATGGTTTTGGGACGCGCTTCGGCATAATTTCGTGTTGCTTTCCAAAGCTTAAGTAAATTGCTCCAAGTAACCGAAGTTTCAAGCGTATCGGTCATCAGTCCCACGTCCATCAGCGGGTCGCGCATATAGGAGCCCGAAAAGCGTTGCTCCAACCATTTTTTTACGGGTTTTTTCCCAAGATAAAAGCTGCGGAATTCTTTTGCGATTTTTTTAAATTTTCGTTTTACAAGTTTAGCAAAGGCTTTGTCGCCTTCTATTGATACAAACATCAAACAGCGGCTGCCCGGTTTGTAACCGAGGAATTGCAATACTCGGTCGCCCGCAGTACCTTCAAATCCTTTGGTTTTGAAAGCCACATCGGTTTCTTGCGGGTCGGAAATGCGGAATAAATGCGGTTTGCCGTTTTCGTTTTGAATCATTTGCCGCATGGCTTCCACTGCATTTTCGAAGTTTTTAAAAGCGAATGCCGCATAAGCTGTGTTTTTGGGGCGATGTTTAAAAATCTTCAGAGTAGCTTCGGTGATAACCCCAAGCGTACCTTCCGAGCCGATGAAAAGCGGAAATGTATCCCAGCCTTGGGCATTTTTCGGATAATCAGCCGTGTGAATGCTGCCGACCGGTGTTTCGGCTTTGAGAGCTACGGTGAGGTCTTCAATTTTTCCGTAGCCGGTAGATGCCTGTCCGGCGCCTTTGGCTGCAATCCAACCGCCTACGGTTGAGTACTCAAAAGATTGCGGAAAATGGCCGCAGGTATATCCTTGATTATTAAGTGCTTTTTCTAATTCCGGACCGTACATGCCGCTCTGTACTCGAACGGTTTGGTCAGTTTCGTTAATTTCGATAATTTGGTTCAAATGCTTAGTCAAATCCAAGGCTATTCCGCCTTTCGGGCTCTCAACACCGCGCGTTACCGACGATCGTCCGCCGGAAGGTACAATCGGTATTTGTTTTTCATTACAAAAGTCAATTATTTTGCGCACATCCTCCGGGCTTTTAGGACAGATTACGGCATCGGGCGGGGAGGCAATCTGCTCTTTTCGGAGTTCCAATAATTCTCCGTAAAATTTTCCGTGTGAAAATTTGGCTCGGCTTTCGTCATCGGTCAGCACGTTTTCTTTACCGGCAATTTCTTCTGCAGCTTTTATGGTTTCGGGGCTGAGTTTTGATTCCGGAATCTTTATTTCGGTTTCGCCGGAAAGGTATTTTTGCGAAAATATGCTTTCATCTGCTTCGAATGCTTCTTTTATAAGTCTTTTCACATCGGGATCCGGTTTTTGTTCTTCCTTGTTGCCCCATTTTAAGATGTCGCGGTATGTGGTTTTCATATATTGAAATGTTTTATTGTAAAAGTATATAATATTCAATTATTTTGGTATCGGTTATTGAAAAAAAACTAAGCAATGCCAATTTATCCCACTAAGAGTTTTTTTTGCAAGTCGAATTTGTTGCTTACTTTGAGTTTGGTGTAAATTGACGACATGTGGCTTTTAACGGTATGAATACTTTTATGCGTAATTTTGGCAATTTCATTTTGCGTAATATTGCCAAAAAACAGTTTTGCAATACTTCGTTCGGATGCGGTAAGTTGTGCCAATATTTGCTTATTTAATTCAAAAACATACCTGTAATTATCGGGTAGGGTAAGTTGCGGAATAACAAAATTTTCGCTTTCCGATTTCTCAACCACATATAAAGCCAGCCATATATTGCCTTGCCGGTCGGTTTCCAGAACGTTTATGTGAATATTCGTCATCGCATAATCGCCAAAGCAGTTTATCATTCGCAAATTATAAAATAGAGTTGTTTTTTTTGTTTCACTTGCTTTATAATTTTTCATGTAAGCAAAAGCACGATGATGTATTTGATACAAAAACTCAACATCCTCGGCTAATAATTTTTTATTAAAAAACAAATAGGCTTCGGTTATCCGGGGCGGAATTTCAGTAAAATATTCGTTGTACGATTTTATATGCAAAAAATTGTGCCGATAGAAATCGAAAACGAAAAAACATTTTTTGGCAGTAAATGCAAAGGCGTTTAAACCAACTATATAGTCGTCTAATTTGGAGTAATCTAAACTTCCCAAATCAAAATTTTGAGTTACTATGTAGTCCTTTTCCCGTAATGTCATAAAAATGGGCATTTTTTACTCAAATCAATTGCAATCAAAAAAAACATGCTGTTTTAACGTCTTCATTCTCAGTATTATAGCGTATTAAATTGAAAATTCATACCATAGGGTATGATACGAGCAATCATTTTAAACCTTATATTTGCAAATATATAAAAATACATTCATCCAATACTTTTTTTTATTCATACTTAAATTATCATGAACAGAAACATTTTTAGATTATTCGCAATTATCGCATTAATAGGCATTGTTTTTACAAGTTGCCGGAAAGAAAATTTATTTGAGAAAGAAACAGCTTTAAAAGAAGAGGTTTAGAAATCAGGAAAGCCAAATAAAGCGGCTATTATCGAAGGTCAAGTATATCAGTTTGAAAGGCAAAGAACTAAAAATACTGAAAAAGGATTAATTGCCTACGAAGATTGGCTTGAAACAGAAACTGCTTTTACTATGGGTAGCACAGAGCAATACCAAACAATAAAAGTTTACAGACAGTCTGGTGGATATTTTTATATAATGATTGAAAATTTGCGTTACGATGCTAACAATAATGGCACTTGGGAATACAATAATGACATTTCAAATGTAGCAGAATATGGCAGACTATACGATTGGCAAACAGCACAAAATTCCCGATTACAGGTTTACATGGATTTGCCAAAAACAGTAAACGGAAGAACTCGTATTATGAAGAAGTTTGGTGAATTACCCAGTATTCAAGACGTTAAGGATTTATTAGAGACCACACAAAATGTTGGACACTTACCAAGTACAGGAACTGATTTGTATGGGGGTGAAATGGCCTTTGATTTATATTATGACGCATTTGTTGCAGGTATAGCAGAAACCAACGATCATGCAGATGCGTACCATTCATTAGCAGGTTGGAGAGATAATTTGGATGTAGTACCAAATAATCCTGAATTTAATAATATTAATCAAAGGGGAGAATTTTGGCTAAGAGACAGTCCTGTAAGTGGGCATCACTACCCATTAAGCATCACATATACAGACACGCCAGTTACCTATTTCATGAATGCGTATATTAATGTTGCATGTGCTGACAGATATGGTTTTGCAGTTCGTTATGTATTCTATCCATGGTAGAAGAACTAAAAATATCTTTATTTATGAAGAACCATTTTTTGGTTCTTCATAAATTCTACATTAAATTTGTAGTTTTATTATTTATCTTATTTTTTACACAGAATTTATACGCCCAAAAGGAAGATTATAATTGGGTTTTATATAACCATCTACGAGTTGATTTTAATCAAGAACCACCATTAATTGCAACTGATGTACCTACACTTGTTGGCAATTTCACAAATTTAACAAGCATGTCTGATGATTTAGGTAATTTGCTATTTTACATTAATGGTACACGACTTTATAATTATAATCATCAGTTAATATTTACAACACCTACGGTATCTTTGTCTAATCAGGTAAATGTCGTACCACATCCGACAGACGCTAAAAAATATTTTTGGTTTGTACCAATAGTTTTTCCTGAAAGAAAATTTGTAATATATACAATTGATATGAATGCGAATTCAGGTTTGGGTTCGGTAACTGAAACTTACTCTTTTATTGGTGCTGAAACGCCAAAAGATTTTGTTATTTCAAGAAAAAGTAATTCGGCAGATTATTGGTTTATTCGTATTTATTCCGATAATGTAGTCGTAAACTCTTTGTCATCTACTGGATTGAACAACGCTACAACATATAATTTAGCATTGGGTGAAAATTCAAATTCATTCAAAGTTACGCCGGATATGTCTACGATTTTCGTAAGAGTTAGTGCAACAGCATTGTATGCGTTGGATATAAATAGCCGGACAGGTGAAATACAAAATTTCCGAAGTATTTTTACACAAACAAGTGGTATCTACTATTATTTTGAATTCTCACGCAATAATGAATATGTTTATATTGCCAGCCAAAATAATTCAACTAGGGAAACTAAGATAAGCCAATTTTCATTACATTCTTTAAGCAATGAAACCGAATTTCTAAACTCGGAAGTTGTTTTGTATCACCAAACATTAGATTCTAATTACCCTTTGCGTGATATGCAAATTGCACCGAACAATAAAATATACATAACTTTCAACGATTATTATTTATGGTCAATTGATAATCCTGATTTACCGTATCCTTCTTGTGTTGTTAATAATCAGAGTTTGTGGTTAAACGGCGCTAAAAGTGGTGGTTATTTACCGAATTATTTTTATTATTATGCAAATTTTAATTATCAAACATTTTGCAATGCTGTTTATTTTAATTACATCGGTGCTGCCGCTACGTTATATTCATGGAACTTCGGTGACAACCATACAAGCACCGAACTTGAACCCACGCACACCTACGCCGCCGCAGGCACTTACACCGTTACATTGGAAGTAACGTTCACCGATAGTTCTACACAAACCATTACCAAAGATATTGAAATTTTTGAAAAACCCTTAAAACCGATAATAGAGCATGAATAATCAAACAAGAGTAAAGTATGGCCATGAGCCAACGCGCGCGAGTGGTGTTACCATGTAGTCCTTTTCCCGTAATGTCATAAAAATGGGCATTTTTTACTCAAATCAATTGCAATCAAAAAAAACATGCTGTTTTAACGTCTTCATTCTCAGTATTATAGCGTATTAAATTGAAAATTCATACCATAGGGTATGATACGAGCAATCATTTTAAACCTTATATTTGCAAATATATAAAAATACATTCATCCAATACTTTTTTTTATTCATACTTAAATTATCATGAACAGAAACATTTTTAGATTATTCGCAATTATCGCAATTGCAGGTTTGGTATTTACAGGTTGCCAAAAGGAAGAAAACCTGTTAGATACGGAGAACCCGATTGGGCAGGAAAAAATTGTTGATGCTCAACA
Source organism: uncultured Bacteroidaceae bacterium (assembly GCA_964472505.1). Lineage (GTDB taxonomy): Bacteria > Bacteroidota > Bacteroidia > Bacteroidales > JAADGE01 > JAYEIA01. The sequence continues at coordinate 20,938 of CAYYQW010000063.1, forward strand.
AAATTTCCCAATTCTCAAAGGAGCAACAATTGTCAAATATGATACTGTATACATCGTGGATGGATCCGGAGAGTTGAAGCCGCATAGAACTATGAAAATTCGTAATCTGAATTGGTCAATAGTTCAAGAATGGTTATTTGTAGATATGAATACATATAATTCAACGAATTCAGTTGATTTATTTAGTAATACATCATTTTACCCGGGCGACACTTATGGGCTAACTCACGGCTGTTATTATCCGTGGGACCAAATTGAAGACGAAGTTGATGGAGATAATTGGGAATACATAGTATGGGCTGATGAATATTGGACAGAAATATCCGGTAATCAATTCCATCTTCCCAAAATAGATACGTATGGTGGTGCTAATGATGGAGATATTACCAAATTAGCAATGATGCTCGGTTCAACCTCATTAGTTCGTCAAAAATTAGCGCTTGCTTATGACGGTGTTGATAATTCATATCCTGAGTTTGTAAACACACATGCTTATATGTGGATTGAAGCACGCGGAACTTATGCAGAAGTCAATAAGGTTACAGGTTGTGGAGTTTTAGCAAAATGGGACGGTGCTGACAGCGACCATTTTTGGCACGTGTTTACCAATATTACAAATTTGAAAGCAAATGTAAGATTAGTTCGTGATATTACATCTGCTCAATGGTAATTGCAAAAGACATAGGGCGGGGCGTGAAAATAAATTTACGTCTTGCCCTTTTTATATTTAGCTTTATTCCCTCTGTTTTGGTTTTGGCACAAAACAAACAGGCTAGCATCTGGCATGTTGGTAACAAAAGGCTTGATTTTAATATAAATCCCGTTACTGTTACCGATGTAGCAGCACCATTTCAAGGCACCGGAAATTCTACTGCACTATCCGATATAGATGGTAACTTTTTATTGTTTGCATCGTCAACAACCAAAACTATTTATAATAATACCTTTGTTCCTGTAAAAAACGGAACAGAAATAGAAATACCAAATGGAAGACGACTTACCCTTTTTATTCCCAAGCCTGAAAATGATAGTTTAGTGTATCTTATTACATTAAACAAATATTCAGTTATAGATACCAAAAATGACACTGTTATAGAAAAGAACATCCAATGGACAGATTTGTCATTTAATTCACCTAATATTTTAGCTTCTTACCATTCAAATTGCAAAGATGTATGGCTGATATTTCGCAATGAAGAAGGTTTGTATAGCTACTTAGTAACTGAAAACGGAATTTTATCCGATTATCTCTATTTCAGCACACAAGATAGACCACAATTTTCGGGAACGATTAGTCCATCTGGCAAATATTATTTTATGCCACGAAGGACATCAACCAATTTGACATTAGTTGATTTTGGCGTTTTTAATAAAAATACGGGTGCGTTTGAGAATACATTGTTATATGAATTTGGAGATGGTTTAGTAATGACGAATTGCTTTTCACCTGATGAAACAAAACTTTATTTGTTTTGGCAAGTAGGTGCTACAAGAACATATTACACATACCAGATAGATATTATAAACGGTGTTCCTGATTTTGCAAATGCTATTATTGTTAATACACAGAACTATACCTCAATTGCGGCCTTTTCTGACATGCAAATTGGATTAGACGAAAAAATTTATCAATCATATTATTTTGCTGCTAAAAAAATCAACATCATCCACAACCCTAATACATCAGGACTTGCTTGCAACTATCAAGATAATGCAATTCCTTTAACAACATACGGAAATACCGTACCCAACTTTATTTCGAATTGGCTGACAGACACCCCTTGCGAATTAGATTTTTATTCGGAAAAATTTTGTATACCCGAAAGCACATATTTCTATATAAATAACATCACCAACATCCAATCAGTACTCTGGAACTTCGGCGACGGCCATACAAGCACCGAACTTGAACCCACGCACACCTACGCCGCCGCAGGCACTTACACCGTTACATTGGAAGTAACGTTCACCGATAGTTCTACACAAACCATTACCAAAGACATTGAGATTTTTGACAAACCCTTAAAACCGATAATAG
>CAYYQW010000064.1:0-22511 GCA_964472505.1 uncultured Bacteroidaceae bacterium
GTAACATCTGCATATCAACAAGTTACCTGTATTAGTAAAGTGCCTAATTCAAAAATTTCGAATATGAGAACAGTCCGAAAAGGCCGTAATTGAATGAATAAAATCACAAATATCTGATAACTAACAACCGACGGGTTAAACCGTCGGGTTTGTAACAAAAAAAATTAATCAAATGACAGAATTTAAACGCATACTTCTTAAACTCAGCGGAGAATCACTTGCCGGAGAAGCCAAACAAGGCTTCGACGCACATCAGTTGGAAACTTATGCCGCGCAATTGAAAACAATCAGCGAAGCCGGAATTCAAATCGGTATTGTGATAGGCGGCGGCAATATTTTTCGCGGGTTGAAAGGACAAAATTTCGGATTTGACCGCGTAAAAGGCGATTACATGGGCATGTTGGCCACGGTTATCAACGGCCTGGCTCTGCAATCGGCTCTGGAAGCTATGCACTGTCCCGCCCGACTGTTTACGGCCTTTAAAAATGAAGCCGTAGGTGAGCGATTTTCAAAAGACAAAGCCGTAGAAGCTTTGGAAAAGGGAGAAATCGGCATCTTTACCGGCGGCACGGGAAATCCTTATTTCACAACCGACTCGGCAGCAGCACTTCGCGCCGTTGAAACAGAGGCCGACATTTTGCTGAAAGGCACGCGTGTGGACGGTATCTATTCCGATGACCCCGAAAAAAATCCAACAGCTAAGAAATATTCAAAAATTTCTTTTAAAGACGTTTTGAACAAAGAGTTGAAAATAATGGACTTAACCGCTTTTACCCTTTGCAGGGAAAATCAATTGCCCATTTATGTATTTGATATGGACACAACCGGAAATCTGGAACGCCTGCTGATTAAAGGCGAAAACATTGGAAGCATGGTTAGTTAGTTGGTTCATCGGATTAATGATCAGTTATTTATTTATCATAACCGACGGGTTAACCCATCGGTTATGATATCCGGATAAATATTTAATCCGCTTATTTATTCCTTAAAAATAGCCGTTTCAATTTCTCCGCCGGATTTTAAGCTTGCACGAAACATACCGGTAGTAGTAAAAGAATAAACGATATTTCCGTCAGCATCTAAACCAATGATACCGCCTCGACCGCCGAGTTCGGGCAATTTTTTGAGAATAACTTCATCAGCGGCTTCCTGCATACTCATGCCTTTGTATTTCATAAGCGCTATAATGTCGTAAGCAATTACTAAACGGATAAAATATTCGCCGGTGCCGGTAGCCGAAATGCCTCCAAACTTGTTATCGGCATAGGTGCCGGCTCCTATTAAGGGTGAATCACCAATGCGTCCGAATTTTTTATTAGTCATTCCGCCGGTGGAAGTTCCCGCGGCGATATTTCCATAGGTATCCATAACTACACAACCAACCGTTCCGTCCTTGTCGTAGCGCTTGGCTCTGTCTAACGATTGCTTTCGTTTTTCTGTCTGAAAATAAGTATTCGCGACCGGTTCAAGTCCGTTTTTTTTGGCAAAATCATCAGCTCCGGATCCGGATAATAAGACATGGTCGGATTTTTCCAACACCAATCGAGCTCCGGAAATGGGATTTTTTACATGCGAAACCCCGGCAACGGCTCCGGCGTTTAATGTAGAACCGTCCATTAAAGAAGCATCCAATTCACAAGTTCCCTTGTTTGTCATTACCGCTCCTTTTCCGGCATTGAATAATGGCGAGTCTTCCAGAATATTTATAACTTTCTCAACTGTAAAGAGGGCTGTTTTTCCTTCTTCAAGCAACTCTTCGCCAAGGGTTACGGCTTCTTTTAATTTTTGATGATACGCTTTTTGTTCCTCATCTGTCATGGTTTCCGGATTCATGTATCCGGCACCGCCGTGAATAACAATTGAAAAAGTCTTTTTTTGATTTTCCGAAATATGTTTATTTTGCGCTGTAACAAACAATGCGGAAAAAAGAATTGAGATAATCAATACTGCATTTTTCATTTTTTTAGTTTTTTTATGAGACAATCACTGTATTTTGATGACATAGGTGAAATAATTGTCAGGCAAAGCAAGCGCAGCAAGCGCATGCGCATGACAGTTAAGCCCCTACAGCCGTTAAATATAAGTATTCCTTACGGAACCAAACCAAAAACTTTAAAGAAATTTATTTTTGATAATAAAGACTGGATCATACAAAACTTAGAAAAAGTAAAAACTACCGAAAGCAAACGCACTGTATTTTTACCTGAAACGGAATTCAGAACTAAATACAGAGAATTGAAACTTTTGCCGATATTAAAGACGGGAAAACCGCAATTTCAATTAAAAAAACATACGCTTATTGTGCGTTATGCCGAAAATACAGATATAAGCAAAGCAGTTTATCAAGAAATGATTCGAGAAGCGATAGAAGAAACTTTACGTCTGGAAGCCAAAGACTATCTGCCAAAGCATGTCAGTGAACTGGCAAGCCGGAATAATTTATCGGTAAACAAAGTTACGGTCAGAAAGGCCAAAACGCGCTGGGGAAGCTGTTCTTCGCATAATAATATAAGCCTGAATATTCACTTGATGCGCCTGCCGGATCGGTTGATTGACTATGTAATATTACACGAATTGGCACATACGATACACAAAAATCACAGCAAAGCATATTGGAACTTTTTGGAAGAAATATGCCCGAATTCCAAACAAAAAAACCGAGCTTTGAATGAATACAGCCCGGTTATATGGTAAAAGCTATTGCAATTAGTGAATTTTCTCTTCCGTTCTTTTTCCTTCTTTATAAATAATGGTTTTAATAAGCTTACCTTCTGAATTGTAGATATAGTGCTTGCCGTTAAATAAATAACCGTTTCTGAAATAACCTTCTTTCTCTATTTTTTTATCTTTTGTGTAAAATGTTCGATAGCCTTCGCCCTGAAAAACTTCCGGATCCCTTTGTTCCTGTGTCTTATCGTCCTTATCATCTTCGGGCGAGAAATCATTATTTTCGGAATTTTTATCATAAAACACAATGCCGTTTTCTAAAATTGTACCGTTTTCGTATGTCTTTTTAGATTTAACATTTCCGTTTTCATAATATTCAACAATTTCGCCGTTTTGTTCTCCGTCCACCCAGTTGCCTTCTATCTTTACTTGCCCGTTTTTATGGTAATACACTTGCTTTCCGCTGCGATTGCCTTCATCGTTGTAATTCCAATGTACGGCTGTCTTGCCGTTTTTATGATAGGATTTGTATTCACCGGTCCATTTATTATGCTTCCAAAAACCTTCTTCGGCAACAGTTCCGTCTTCATAATAAATTTTTGCCGGGCCTTCTTTACGATCATTCGTATAGGTAATTTCCGAAAGCAATGCACCTCCCGGATAGTAACTTTTCCAGACACCTTCTTTTTTTCCGTCGATATAGTTTCCTTCGCCTGTTGTTTTGTTGGAATTTTTATTAGTCAGTATCCATTTTCCTTGTTTTAAATTATCGGAATCCACACGGTTTACGGTATCTCCGTCGATAATTTCATAGCTTTGAGAAAATGCCGATGCAAATACAAAAAAGAATATTAAAAGCAGATATAGTTTTTTCACAAGATTCAATGTTTATTATTATTATTTACGCATCATTGACATAATTTGTTTCATAAAATTCATTAAATCAATTACAAGAAGCTTGAAACAACTGATTTCCGCGGGGATCACCTAAATCGGCTGCTGATTTAAAATCGCTGCAAGCCAATGACTGATTATTTGTTTCTAAATAAAGCGTTCCGCGCATTAGATAAGCATCGACAAAGTCCGGGTTTATTTGTAAAGCTTTCGTAAAATCTTCTATAGCCGCTTGCCTGCTTTCCAATCGCCAAAATGCTATGGCTCGATTAAAATAAGCGGTTACAAAATCGGGTTTGTATTGAAGTGCAAGTGTATAATTTTCAATAGCTTCTTCATAATTTCCCATGCCGGCGTAAGCTCTTCCCAAATTGGCATAAGCTGACGGATTTTCCGGCTCCGTATCCAAAGCTCGACTAATATCTTCAACGGCTTGCTCCAATTGCCCCATTTTACCGTAATTCACTCCGCGATTTATATAATATTCCGCTTTCTCAGGTTCTAAATCAATGGCATTATCATAATCGGACAAGGCAGCTTCTAAATCATTTAATTCGCTTTTTGCATTAGCGCGGTTGTGGTATGCTTCCGCAAATAAAGGATCTATTTGAAGGGCCGCATTAAAATCATCCAGAGCTTCATAAATATAACTTGTATCCTTGGTGTTTTTTCCCAATTCTAATTTGGTTGCTCCTCGGTTATAAAACGCATGAACATAATCGGGTTTTTCACCTATGGCTACATCAAAATCCAAAATAGCTTCTTTTCGGAGAGGCACCGACAAATCGTAACGATTTTCTTCGGCATAAGTTTCGGCTTTTGTATTTTTCAGGCTGCCTCGGTTATTCCTTGCTACAACTGCCTCGGGAGATTTTTCAACGGTATCGTCCCAAAGGGCTTCACTGCTTTGCCAAACTTTGCTGCGCTCAAAAGTAAGAGCGGTTAAAACTAACACATAAAGGCCAAATATTGCATAAACCGCTGTTTTCGAGACTTTTTTATTCTCAATGAGCTTTATTAGAAAGTAAGCCGCAATGATATAAAAACCAACGGAAGGAATGTAGGCGTATCGGTCGGCATATATGGCGCTTCCTACCGGAATAAGCTGCAAAAGCAATGCGATATTTACAACGAAAAATGCGATTCCGAAAGCAACTATTCGGCTCTTTTTCAGACTTTTCCAAAAAGCGAATGCTACAGCAATTACCACCACAATACTTAAGGTATAATAAAAAGGTACGGTTTGATTTACAATATCCGGATAAGGATAAATGGCTGAAAGATTTATCGGTAATACTAACTTAAGCAAGTACATGGTAAATCCGTAGGCAGCTATGGATATGCGTTGCAAGAAATTATAGGATTCGCCGACAACTAACGCTTCGCCGGATTCCTGAGCTTTAATGGCCAAAATACCAAAAACCAAGGCTAATATAAAAAACGGAAGTTTCTCGACAATTACTTTCAGGGAAATGATTTTTCTTTTATAATAAAAATCAATAACAAGCAGGCTTACTGCCAAAGAAACAGCTTGCCCTTTTGCCAAAAGTGATAAAACGAACAGAACAAAGGCAAGCCCAAAATATACGAATTGTTTTTTGTTGAGATATTTTAGATAAGCCAGCAAAGAAGCCATAAAAAAAGCGGCGTACAATACGTCTTTCCTTTCTGAAATCCAAGCTACCGATTCCACATGTAAAGTATGAACGCCAAAGAGCAAAGCAGCCGCAAAAGCGACATTTGAATTTTTTAACAAAGCCAGTACAAAGAAAAAAACCAAAAAGGTGGTAATTAAATGCAATAAAAAATTTACAATGTGATAAATTTCCGGATTTATGTTGCCGTCTGCATCTTCTCCTCCAATTTGATAGTCAACTGCCAAAGAGAGCATGGTCAGCGGATGATAGTTTCCCATATAACTTTCTTCGTAAAAAATGGCTTTTATATTTTCGGAAGAAAGCGATTTTAGATAAGGGTTTTCAGTTAAATATCGGTTATCATCCCAGTTGGTTAATTCTCCGTTGAATGACGGATAATAGGAAATAAAACTCAATACGGCAATAATCAATATGAAAAGAAAATTCTTTTGAGTATTAGAATTTTGAGCTAAACTTGGCGAAGAAGCACGCATCCGGGAGCGTTTCACCGGTTTACCGGGGCTTTGGTTTTGATTATTGCTTCGCTTAGTCCGTTTCATTATTTCTCGTATTCCATGAGGTAATGTACAATATCTGCTTCGGTAAAGGGCTCTCCTACCCTTTTGAAACCGTAAAATGCATAAAAATTTTCAACCGGCTTTTGTGCATGCAAATAAATGCGTTTTTTGGACGGTTTAACTTCCGACAAAATAAATTTCAGCAAAACGCCGGCCAATCCTTTTCCTCTGTGTTCTTTAAGAACGGCAAAACGCTCCAGCTTAATGCCTTTTTCGGTTTCGCGCCAACGTGCCGTTGCTGCGGGTTTATCATTCAGATAAACCAAATAGTGTATGGCGGCTTCTTCCAAACCATCGTATTCTATGCGTTTATCTACATTCTGTTCCTGCACAAAAACGATGTTTCGTATATCCAAAGCTTGCTTCAAAGATTCTTTTTCTTCGGGCGAAAAACCGTACACTTCTATTTTCATTAGCTTTTTTTTTCGAATGGAATTCCAAAATTTAATTTTGTCCTTTTGTCAAAAATAAAAAAATAATTTACTTTTCAGCAAACTCTATGCAATGTATGGTTCCAAAAATTTTTCGCTTATATTCCATAAACGATCCTGAACCGACTCTTCGTATGCGATATCGGCAGCTTGCATAGGCCTTCTGTTCTCAATATAAGCTCCGGGAATGGCCTGCAATCCTTCAAACTCAAGCGCATAAAATACATTGGCTGCGCCTTCGGCCGGCGGAGCTCCCCCACCCCATTGTTGTCGCAGAAGTTTAGTATTAATAACTCCGGGATGCACCGATGCGGCTAATAATTTTGTATCTGAGTATTTTCTTTGCAGCTTATTGGTAAACAATATATTACATAGTTTCGTGAGCCCGTAAACCGATTGTGAAGAAAAATACTTCTCGGCATTCAAATTATCAAAATCTATTTCAAAAGCATGAATCATGGAGCTTACGTTTATGATACGATATTCCTTTTCAAATTTACAATCTTTTATTAAGATTTGCGTAATTAAAAAAGGAGCCAGATGATTGATTTGAAAACTCTCTTCAAATCCGTTTTTTGTAATATGTTTTTCTGTATTTAAAACCCCGGCATTATTGATAAGAACATCCGGCATACCGTATTGTTTTTTATAATCTTTAAAAGCCTCGGCTGTTTGTTCCAAATCGGAAAAATCAGCTTGTATAAAACGTATTTCCGAATCGGGGAAATCTTGCAGCATTTCGTCTTTCATTTTGTCTAAACGCTCTTTGTTTCGACCGTGAGCAGTTATTGAAAAATCTCTTTCAAGCCCCATTCTTACAAGTTCTTTTCCTATTCCGTCGGTAGATCCGGTAATTAACAGTGTTTTTTTCATTGAGATAATTTATATTTTATTATATTATTAATTACTAAATAAAACGCCTTACGTTTTCGGCATATTTTTGGTATTCCTCTCCGTATTTTTTTATGCAATCCTGTTCTTCGGCTTTGCCAATTTGCCAACTACAAATGAGATATAAAACACTCATAATTAACAAAATAAAATTGCCGGTAGCAAAAGATGCGCCCAAAATTATAATAAAAAATGAAAAATATACCGGATGGCGGCTGAACTTATATAAGCCTTGCGTTACCGGCTTATCGTATTGCGCAATTGCAAAGTAAAACATGGCTGTAGAATACAGCAATATACCGACAATATAAACAGCTGTTCCGATATAAAATAAAAAATTGGACTCGGCAAAAGAAAGAAAACATAAGAAGAGTAATTGCAGATAATATAAAACTTGGTACAAAAGCCCGAAAAGCTTTACTCGGGGAATATTGACAAAGACAGAAAGCCGATATTTAGGCAGCATCAATGTCAGCGAAGTACTTATAATTAAGTAAATTACGGCAAACCATATACCGCCCGAAAAAGTAAAATCGAAACTACCGAAAAAACTCATAATGCTTTGCTAAGAAGTAATTTTACAATTATATTGTCTGAAAGAAACCAAAAATCTTTTTTCAAACTTAGTGATTTATTGTTAATTACAAAAGCATTGGATTCGGGTAATTTTTCAGCCCTTTTTATCAGATACTCGCAATACGGCTTTCCAAAATCATCGGTAAGTTCTTGAAACGAAAGACCGGAGGCCGTTCTGAGACGAGTAATAAGAAACTCGTTGAAACGATCTTTTATTGATAAATTCTCCGTTTCGTAATATGGCGACTTATCAGCAACAGCTTTTTCCCATTTATTAAGATTCGAAATATTCCATTGCCGCGATTTTCCGTTGAAAGAATGTGCTCCCGGGCCTAATCCCAAATAGGGAATACTTTTCCAATATGAAGAATTGTGCCGCGAATGAAAGCCTATTTTAGCAAAATTGGATAATTCATAATGTTCAAATCCGTGTTTTTCGGACTCACCACGCAATAAAGTAAAGTACTCTTCACTTTTATTATCCGATACCTCTTTAATTTTAGATTGATTTTTTAGGCGGCTAAGTAATGTATCTTCTTCATAAATAAGATCATAGGCTGACAGGTGTGGAATATCCAATTCAAAAAATTGCTTAAGCGTTTCACGCCATATCTCACCGCTCATTCCGGGCACCGAATAGATTAAATCACCGGAAATATTGAAAAATCCGGCTGCTTTGGCGTTTAAAACTGCTGCTTTGGCTTGTGAACCGGAATGCCGACGTTTCAGAAATTTTAAAATTTTATCATCGAAGGATTGAATTCCGATACTCAGACGATTAACGGATGTTTCGCTTAAAGCTTTGAGATAATCTTTATTCAAATCATCGGGATTTGCTTCAAGGGTTATTTCAGCATGCGGATCTAAAATATATTGTTCAGAAATTGTTTGGATAAGATGCTCTACGGATTTGGGAGCGAGTAGGGAAGGGGTACCGCCTCCAAAATAAACAGCGGATATTCGCCTGCTTGGCAAATATCCGCTTTTTTGTTTCAATTCTGCTTCCAATGTTTTTATAAAACGACTGTCCGGCAGCCGATCTGTTTCCGAATAAAAATCGCAATAAATGCATTTGCTTTTGCAAAAGGGAATATGAATATATATACCCGCCATATAACTATGCACAATAGGGTAGTGCTGCAGTTTTTTTAGTATTTAATATCTTTATCGGATTCATTAATGCTGTCGGCAAAGCTTCCAATGGTTTGTTGCTTGTAAGCTTTTTTTAGTTGCAGCCTTAAACCGTGCGAAGTTTTTTTGAATTCACAATCATCGGCATGTTCGGGGTTTTCTTCGCAAATTTTTAAGCCCAGAAAACAATCTTCAAAAACAGATTCTCCGTCAATAACTTTTACGATATCATACATACTTATTTCGTAAGGATCCTTTTTTAAAGTAAAGCCGCCGTGAGGGCCTTTAGTAGAACTTAATATTCCTTCTTTAACAAGGTTTTGGAGTATTTTTCCCAGAAAAGGGGAGGGCAGATCCAAATCTTTTGATATTTTTTTTATTCCTATATTGGTGTTTTCCTTTCGGTTAACAGCAAGATATATCATGGCGCGTATTCCGTACTTGCAGGTATTTGAAAGCATGTTTTTTCAATTAAAGTTTCTCCAAAAATAATCTAATAATAAATAAAATAAAAAAATATCTTTATATAATATTTAATCCAAAGGTATTTTTTCTATACGTCTTTGGTGTCTGCCTCCTTCAAAATCGGTAGAAAGAAAGCTTTTTACAATTTCTAAAGCTTTCTGCTTAACTACAAAACGCGCCGGCAGTGCACATACATTTGCGTCATTGTGCGCACGAGCCAATTCGGCAATTTCGGTATTCCAGCAAAGTGCTGAACGTATGTGTTGATGTTTGTTGGCAGTCATATTAATGCCGTTTCCGCTTCCGCAAAGCGTAATTCCAAATTCAAATATACCTTCGTCCATAGCTTTGGCAAGCGGGTGGGCGAAATCCGGATAATCTACACTTTCATCGGTAAAAGTTCCGAAATCTTTTAAGGTATATCCTTGTTCACGAAGTTTTTCAATCAAGTAATTTTTGGTTTCAACGCCGGCATGATCACAAGCAATTGCTAATTTTTTCATTGTATTTACGGTGTTAATTATTAATTTTAAGATTTTGAATTTCAAAGATATAAAAATACGGCTGTTTTTAATTATTTGTTGAAAAATACCCAACAAAATCTAAGAAATCTTTTTGCAAAGAAATTAAAAATTTTTAAGTAGCTCAAAGAATTAATAATCAAAACGGATTTATTAAAAGTATTTGAAAGTTTTCAACGGTTTTTTCACGGGTAAAATGGATCCCTTATCAATAAAACTTTTTATTAAACCTGCTTTTAACAGTTGTTAATAAGTATGCTATACTGATTCATTTTCAGAAAGTTACATTGTTGGTAAATTAAGGAATCTTGTTTATAAAGTTTTAAGTTCATCAAATGCAAGTTTTTTATGTTATTTTTGTAAGCAATACTAACAGGCTATTATCATTATCATTAATTTTAAATTAAATAAAATATATATATATAATATGAATATAAATAAACAAATAGAAAAAAACGGATTTATAAAAGAGGAAACAAAAAAAGAAATTGATTTCGTAAAAGAAATAAAAAAACTTAAAAAAGAAAAAAATGCAATTATACTCGCTCATTACTACGTAAATTCAGAAATACAAGATATTGCCGATTTTGTAGGCGACAGTTTAGCTTTATCGCAGCAAGCCACAAAAACTAATGCAGATATGATTGTATTTGCAGGGGTTCATTTTATGGCTGAGACCGCTAAAATATTGTCTCCCGAGAAAAAAGTAATTTTGCCGGATTTGAATGCCGGATGCTCTATGGCGGATTCTTGCCCCGCAGAAGACTTTGCCGAATTTCTTAAAGATTACCCAAATCACACGGTAGTTTCTTATGTGAATACCACTGCCGAAGTAAAAAGACTTACGGACATTGTTTGTACATCTTCCAACGCAAAGCAGATTATAGAATCCATTCCGGAGGATCAAAACATCGTATTTGCTCCGGATCGAAATTTGGGAAATTACATAAGCCGAGAAACCGGACGGGAAATGGTAATTTGGGACGGAGCTTGCCACGTGCATGTAGAATTTTCTCTTGAGGGCATTTTGCAATTAAAAAAGGCTTATCCGGGCAGTCTCATTATAGCGCATCCCGAGTGTGAATCACCGGTTTTGAAAATAGCCGATTTTGTAGGTTCCACTTCACAGTTAATAAATTTCACAAAAGAATCAGAAGCACAGAAATTTATAATAGCCACCGAGCCCGGTGTCATTCATGAAATGCAGAAACAAAGCGAAGGGAAAATGTTTATTCCCGCTCCCGGCGAAGACGCTGATTGTGCTTGCAGTGAATGTGAATTCATGAAGCGGCACACGCTCGAAAAGCTCTACACGTCCATAAAATATGAAGCGCCGGAAATTCTTTTGTCTGAGCAAGTTATTCGTGAAGCCAAGCAATCAATCATTCGAATGTTGGAAATTTCTGAGAAATTGCACGTATAATTATTCAGTCTTTCTAAGTATAATATTAAATTCGCAACCATGAAGCTTTTTGAATCTGTATCTTTTCTTTACCTGGTAACTGCATGCTTTTTTATGTTCTCTTTCCAAAGCTTGAGTGCTCAGGATAAAGTATATAAAAAGTTTTTTCATCCGAACGGAACTGTTTCGGCGGAAGGCTATTTGGAAAACGGAAATCCGGTTGGTGTTTGGAAATCTTATTATCCGGACGGAACCTTAAAGTCCGTCGGGAAGCGGACTGAAACGCAGCCGGACAGTACATGGAAGTTTTTTGATCGGCAGGGCTTTCTCACAAACATTATTTCATACAACAAGGGAGAACGAAACGGTTATACGGAGAACTACGACTTTGCCGACGACACGGCAAGAATCCATTATCTTGAGTCCAAAGTGTTATATCTCAACGGCAAGAAAAACGGTGCATCCGAATATTATCGCCCCGACGGCAGCTTAGAGCGAACCGTAGAATACGAAGACGGTTATAAACACGGTTATGAACGATTATATAATGAAGACGGATTAATAGTAAGCATTATTCGCTATTCTTACGATAATATTATTGATTCAGAGAATATTAACCGAACCGACCGCTACGGTCAGAAACAAGGAATATGGAAAACTTTTCATCCGAATTTTCAGCTTAAAACTTTTGCTTCCTATCTTGACGGTGAACTTCACGGCTATTATCGTGAATACAATATGAAAGGAGAACTTAAAAAAAATGAATATTACATTCGCGGAGAGAAGCAAAATTTAGAAAAAGAAACCGCATCGGAAGAAGAAAATATGACCGAGTATAAAAAGATATACTATTCCGACGGGACTTTAAAATCGGAAGGTAGCTATTCAGATACAATTCCGACGGGGATTCATAAGTTTTACGATGCCGAAGGTAAGTTTAGTTCGGCAACCGTTTATGATTCAGCCGGTGTTAAAACTGCTTCCGGTAAATATACAACGGACGGTAAAAGGGTAGGGCTGTGGAAGGAATATTTTGCCGACGGCAGTCTAAAAGCAAAAGGAGAATATAAGAATGATCTCAGACAGGGGCCCTGGGAATTTTATTTCCCCGACGGCAGCATTGAGCAAAAAGGAACCTACAACAACGGGCAGCCCAACGGCAGTTGGCAATGGTATTATAAAGGAAAGAAGTTGCGACGCATCGGGGCATTCAGAAACGGAAAAGAACACGGCGAATTTATAGAATACACTCAAAGTAGTGACACGCTTAGTTTTGGTTATTATTCCGAAGGCTATAAGCAAGGCGAATGGAAACAAAATGTAAACGGACGAAAATTTATTTACCCCTATAATTACGGCCTCAAAGACGGAACAGCTCGTGAATATTATTCTGACGGTACTTTAGCTTTTGAAGGTAACTATGTAAGTGATATGGCTGACGGCGAACATCTGTATTTTTATCCCAACGGAAAAGTTAAGTTACGTGCTTCCTATTTTTCAGGGCAAAGAACCGGAAAATGGTATCGTTATGACGAAGCCGGCAACCTGATTACCGTAAGCGAATATAAAAATGACAAAAAAGTAAAAATTGACGGAACGGATTTAGACATTGATAATTAAACCTTTATAGTTTTGGATATACGAAACGAAAAGCCTCCAAAAGAGGAGCAAATATTTGAACAAACACTGCGGCCTACGCAATTCAATGATTTCAAAGGCCAAAAAGATTTGTTGGATAATTTGCAAATTTTTGTGAAAGCCGCAAAAATGCGAAACGAAGCACTTGACCATGTCATGCTTCACGGGCCGCCGGGACTCGGAAAAACAACCTTGTCTCATATTATTGCCAATGAGCTTGGAGTAAATATAAAAATTACATCAGGCCCCGTTTTGGAGAAACCCGGAGATCTGGCCGGTTTGCTCACAAATCTGGATGAGGGCGATGTTCTGTTCATTGATGAAATTCACCGATTAAGTCCGGTAATAGAAGAATATTTGTATTCAGCTATGGAAGATTTCAGGATTGATATTGTTATAGACAAAGGTCCGGCAGCCAGAGCATTACAGTTAAGTTTAAATAAATTTACATTGGTGGGTGCCACTACACGTGCCGGATTGCTTACCGCTCCGTTGAGAGCGAGATTCGGTATTAAGTTTTTGTTGGAATATTACGATAAAGAAACTTTAAAAACTATTATAAAACGTTCGTCTTCCATTTTGAATGTCGGCATTGAAGATAATGCTGCCGATGAAATAGCCGGACGAAGCCGCGGAACACCGCGTATAGCCAATGCTTTGTTACGCAGAGTAAGAGATTTTGCGCAAGTTAAAGGCGACGGGAATATCGATGTCGGTATTGCACAAATTGCCCTCAATGCTTTGAATATTGACAAAATTGGTTTGGATGAGATGGATCATAAAATATTGACAACCATCATACAAAAATTTGAAGGCGGTCCGGTTGGCCTAAAGACCGTTGCGACAGCAGTAGGAGAGGAGGCCGGAACCATTGAAGAGGTTTATGAACCCTTTTTGATTATGCAAGGCTTATTGAATCGTACAGCGCGCGGCAGAGTTGCCACAAATGCCGCCTTTGAATTACTAAAAATTGATAAATTCGGAAATCAACATAAATTATTTTAGAAATATAAAAAACACGCATATATGAAAATCATTATTCCCATGGCAGGCCGCGGCACTCGACTTCGTCCGCATACTCTGGTTACTCCCAAACCGCTTTTCTCAATTAACGGAAAAAGCATTGTTCAACGGCTCATCGAAAAACTAACGGAATCTTTCGACGAGCCTATAGAAGAAATTGCTTTTGTAATCGGTGATTTTGGAAAGGCCGTTGAAATGCAGCTCAAACAAATAGCCGAGGATAACGGAGCACGAGCTAAAATTTATTATCAAACAAAACCGCTTGGTACGGCTCATGCCGTGTATTGTGCAGAAAAATCGCTTGAAGGCCCTGTTGTTGTTGCTTTTGCAGATACCTTATTTTATTCCGAATTTAAAATATCGCCGGATAGTGATAGTGTTATTTGGACTAAACGCGTTGAAAATCCGGAAAGCTTCGGCGTAGTTACAACCGATACCAATAACTGTGTAACGGATTTTGTAGAAAAACCCGAAACATTTGTTTCCGATCAAGCCATTATCGGGATTTACTATTTCAAAGACGGACTATTATTGAAAAACGCACTGAGTGATTTGATCAATAATAAACAAACCGTAGGCGGAGAATATCAAATAACCGATGCGCTTCAGACCCTCAAAAACAAAGGAACCGTTTTTAATGCTCAAGATGTTAACGAATGGCTGGATTGCGGAAATTCGCAAGCCGTTTTGGACACAACGGAAAGTATTTTCGATAATGAAGAACATTATGTTTCAGATGAGGCCATTGTGAAGGATTCAAAAATTTTGCCTCCTTGTCATATTCAGTCCGGAGCTGTTATTGAAAACAGCATTATCGGGCCCTATGTTACGGTTGAAAATAATACAGAGATTGATTCTTCGGTTATAAAATCATGCATTCTCAGAGAGTTTTCCATTATCAGCAATTCCGTATTATCACGCTCTATAATCGGAAAACATGCTGAAATAATAAAAAAGCCCAAAATTTATGATGTCGGAAGTTATACAAAAATCGATTAGTCTTAGTCTTGCAGCTTTGATGTTGTTAGCTCTGAATTCTTGTACGCTTTTTCGAACTGCAGATAAAGAACCGGATGAGCAAGTTTATATGAAATATACGGAATTGTTTCATCAGGCCGGTATTCAACGCATGCTCGGAAACACTGATGCTGCACATGATTTATACCTTAAAGCAGCTGAAGTAAACCCAAAAGCCGATGCTGCTTATTATTATTCGGCTTTGCTTTTTTATCATAAAAAAAAATACCAAAGAGCATTATTTAATATAGATAAAGCTTTGAACATAGATTCTGAGCATTTATGGTATAATTTTTTGGCTGCCTCCGTGCATCAAAAATTAGGTAATTATAAAAGCTCTAAAAAGTATTACAAAGCGCTGACAGAATCTCATCCCGAACTCGATTTCGTATATAAAGACTTGATAGATTTGTATTTAGAAAATAATAAATTAGAGGATGCTGCTCAAGTTTTTAAACAATATGCTCGTTCTGCAGAACCGGATAAAGATTATGCATTACTCATATTTCGCAAACTGACTTCACAGCCCAAGCTTGCTTTAGATTTTGTAGAATACATGCGGACTGTTTTTGCCGATACCGTTCGTTTTGACATGCTGCAAGCCGATTTGCTTATACAAATCGGTGATAAAACTGCTGCCGAAGATATTTACATGCGATATTATCAAAAAGAAAAACCGGATGCCAAGGTTCTCGTAACGCTCTATAATTATTACTACTATGCTGATAATGGGAGTATTATTAAACAGCTTGAACAGCGTATAATTAATTCCGATGCCGAGCCCGAAATTAAGTTGCAGATTGCTCAAGTTCAATCAAAAAATGATTCTGTAAGTTACCGCGAAACCCTAAGAATGCTGTATTCACAATATCCCAATCATCCCAAAATTAATCTACTCTCCGGTAATTTTTTCTATGAGCAAAAGGATTATGAAAAAGCTTTTGCAGCATTTCGAACTGCTTATACGACTCATAAAACCGGTTTCCTTTTAAGCAAAAAAATGCTCCATACAGCCGATATGCTTGCCGATTATGAAAGTATGAGACAATATGCAGATACTGCTCTGTCTTATTTACCCAATCAACCGGAGATTTATTTATACGCCGGAAAAGCCGCTGTTTATCTTCGTGATGCCGAAATTGCAAAATATCATCTTGAAACCGGACGCTCTCTGCTTTTCGGCAATGACAGTTTATTTCAAAAATTTGATTATTGTGAAGCATTGTTAGATTATTTGAATAAAGATTATCAAGAAGCTCGTGTCGAATTTAAACGCCTTTCCGAGCAAGTCAATTACTCGGCTAAGCCTAACGCAATGTATTGTTTGACAGATATAAAACTTGAGCCGGGCAATACCGAAAGTTTGCAACTTTTAGCCACTTTAAAGACGCTTCTGCCCAAAGATTTCTATTGCAGAGCTTATGCTATAGCGGTCTATTATTCCGAAAGCAATACAGAAGCTGTAAAATTCTTGGAGTCGTGTAAAAAGGACACTGATAATTATACCAATAGACTTTTGAAACGCATTTCAGAAAATTCGGCAGATGCATTATTGCCTTAATTTGTTTGGATTTAATTCCAAAGACTCACAGAATGTTATTTTTCGTTTATCTTTGCATTTATCAACTCATTGTAAGCGTTTGAAATTACGCGTTAGACTTTTTTAATTCATTGATTATAAATTATTTGTATGCAGAAAATTAGTTTTTTTATCGGAATTATTATAATTTTTTCTATGTTCTCTTGCTCTTGGTTTTCCAAAAGCAGCACAACAGAAGATACTACTGACACGGTTCAAGTTGTATCCGAATCCGAACCATACGAAATTACACCTACCATGATGCTTTTGGATTCAATTCTTTCATTAAAGAATCAGCCCGAATTCATAAGCTACCATTTTAAAGGTAATTTTAAGTCGGATAATTCGGGAATGCCTATGAACGGTATTTGTACCATTAAGCGCGATTCCGTAATATGGATATCAGCACGACCCGGTTTAGGTATTGAAATCGGACGAATCTATTTTTTTCAAGACAGTTTGTTTATTTTGGATCGAATTCAATCAAACTACTATGCACACAGTTACAAGGAAATAAGCAAAGCTTTCAAACAAAACTTAAGTTACCGGCACCTTCAGGCCTTGTTTGGCGCTGAACTGCTCAGTCTGAATGAAGCCGGCGTTCCTTTAGGCTATGCTTATGAGCATACTGCCGATGATAAGCGCATCGAAATATATCGTGAAGAACCCAAACGTTTGCGACATCGGCTAATGCTGTTTTCTACGGGGCAGTTACAAAAAAATACGTTAAGAGATAAATCCGGTCGAATGCTTTTTGAAGCTCAATATGCTTATGAAACTCCCAATGTTACCGAATTTCCCCAAAAAATAACGGCTCAATTTCCTACAGCGGAGAATTTACAAGTAAACCTACAGATTTATAAGTATTCTAACGATAAAAAAACCATTCCTGCTTTAAAAATTCCGTCATATTACACACGCAAATACCTCAAATTTGAATAATGGTTTCGCTTTCAACATATCGTCTGTTTTTATTTCTAATTTTTATTTTTCTGTTCGAAAGTCTTTCCGGACAAACAGAGGCGGAGATACAAAGATTACAAAAACGTGCCGCTGAACTGAACGCAAAAATATCCGATACCGATAAAAAAGCCGTGTTGCTCAGACGGCAACTAAATTTATCTGAGAGTAGGGTAGCGCTTTTAAATGCAGAGATTTCCAAAACCGAAACTCAAATAGCCGCTAAAGAACAACAACTAAAAAGCTTAGATGCAGAAAAGGAACAGTTATTGAAACTTGCCGAACAATTATTAGTTTATGCTTATAAAACGCGAAATACTCGCTCGACAGCCGTTTTTTTGTTTTCTGCCGATAACTTTAACCAAGCTTACAAGCGTTTCTTACACGTTAAATTTTACGGCAATCTGCTGGAAAGAAAAATACATACCATTAATGAAATTAAAGCAGAATATGAACGTGAAACCACGGACTTAAAAAGACGCAGAAATCAACTTTTTCTCCTTGCGGAACAAAAAACGGATGAACTTCTCGATTACAAAAAAAACATCAATGAGCTCAATCGTATAAAAAAACGATTGAAACATAATACGAGCCGGATACGAAAAGAAATTGCAGAAAAGCAAAAAATAATGGCTCGTTTAAACACAGCGGTTTCAGACGAAATATATGCCGGTAATGAAAACGCTCCCGAATCGTCCGGTTTTAAGGCTGCGAAAGCTAAGCTTCCGTTTCCCATGCAAGGTATAATTACGCGTCGCTTTGGAAATCACAGGCATGAGGTTTTGGAGAATGTAACGGTCAGCAGTAACGGAATTGAAATTACCGGGCAAAAAAGTGCACGTGTCCATGCCGTATTTCCGGGAACGGTTCTGCGAATAAGCCAAATTCCCGGATCCGGGCAGGCTGTTATTATACAGCACGGCAATTATTTTACGGTATATTCTAATTTAAAGCAAATTTCACCGGCGCAAGGACAGAAAGTCAGCGCCGGACAATTAATAGGAATTTGCGGAGAATCGCCAAATGATACTTCACATTCGGAACTTTACTTTCAAATCTGGTTGAATAAGAAAAAGTTAGACCCGGAACAATGGTTAAAAAATCCTTAAAAATTTGCTTTCTTCTAAAAAAAAGCCCTTATTGTGAAACTAATGTTCAGCGTTTTTTGTTTTTAACAAAAAGTTTATAACATGAAAGCTATTGAATTAATTAAGAAGAAAATTGATGCTTTTATAAAAAAGTATTATTATAACCGCTTGATTAAAGGCGGTATATTGTTTGCAGCCTTTTCACTGTTTATTTTTTTATTTATTGTCCTTACTGAGTATTATGCCTATATGTCATCGAGTTGGCGTTTGCTGCTGACAGTGTCGGGAATAATACTTACACTTAGTTGGGCAGTATATTTTATTATCATTCCGGTAAGCAAATTATTTCACATAACGCGAGGCATTACGATTCGCGAAGCTGCACTTGAGATTTCAAACCGTTTGCCCGATATTAAAGATAAATTATTAAATATCATTGATTTAGATAATCGGAAAGCTGATGAAAATGAAATGCATTTGTTAGCAGCCGCGATCGAGCAAAAATCAACTGAGATACGCATGTTTGATTTCAAACAAGCTGTCGATTTTAAAGTTAACTACAAGTATCTGCGCTATCTTTTAATTGTTCTTATTATTTTTGCCGGACTCATGATTTCAAATCCGGCAGTAATTTCAGACAGCACGCATCGTCTGATAAATTACGATAAGCATTTTGAAAAACCTACATTGGTCAGGATGCAGCTTTTGAATGAACAATTAACCGTGAAGCGCGGAGACGATATTGAAATACGAGCCGCATCGGTAGGGAAAGTAAATCCGTCCGAAGTTTATATAAATTTTTCCGGAAAACGCCTGCGTATGAAAAGTGATACCGAACGTCCCGGTGAATTTGTTTACAGCTTAAAAAACCTAAATAATTCCTTTAATTTTCAAATTACGGCAGGAGATTATGCATCTGCTCAATACGACTTGCAAGTATTAAACCCGCCGATAATAAAAGATTTCAAAATAACCGTTCAGCCGCCGGCATATACAGCTGATAAAGACACCGTTTACCGAAATATCGGAGATTTGCTTGTTCCGGCCGGTTCTAACTTGATATGGGAGTTTAATACATCAGCTACCGATTCTCTTATTTTCAAAATGGGGAAGGAGCAGCACAGACTTTCTGAACTTGAAAATATTTACACCTTTTCAAAACGAGTTATAAATAATACAGAATATTCGGTACTTCCTGTAAATCAGAATTTTAGTTCCGAAAATAACATAGATTACTCAGTTAGTGTGATTCCGGATTTATATCCGCAGATCAGTGCGGAGCAAAAACAGGACTCTACCCAACTCACCAATCGCTTTTTCAGAGGCTTCATACAAGATGATTACGGTATTTCCGGGCTTAGGTTTAAATATCGTATTCTTAACTTATCCGATCGACAACCGGCAAGCGCTTATAAGAATTATAGCCTTCCGGTTGATAACCAAACCGGCAGACAAGAATTTTATTATAATTTTGATTTCTCGCAGCCTGATATTAATGAAAACCATATTGTGGAATATTTCTTCGAAGTAACAGATAACGACGGCGTGCGCGGTCCCAAAACTTCCAAAAGCCAAACCTTTTACTATACGGTGCCAACTTATAAAGAACAGCTTGAACGCAGTGATAATATAAATGAAAGTGCACAGTCTTCCGTTTCAAAAGCAAAAGAAAAAGCTCGACAGATTCAAGAATCTTTAAAAGAATATCAAAAGAAATCAGTGGACGGAAGTGCAGAAGATTGGGAGAAGAAACAATTTGTGCAGGATTTGGCCAAAAAACAAAATCAGCTGAAAGATCTTCTTGAAGATGCCAAGAAGCAAGTAAAAAAAGCTCAGGATGCTGCCAATACCGAAGAACAAGATGAAGAACTGGCCAAAAAAATGGAAGAACTTCAAAAGCTTACCGAAGAGTTGCTTACGGATGATATTAAAAAATTGATGGAGGAAATCAATAAATTGGCTCAGAAATTTGATGAAAAACTCATGGAAGAAATTATGAAGCAACAAACCGAGCAGTTTAAAGATTTGGATAAGATGCTTGACAGAAACCTTGAATTGCTCAAACGTTTTAAAGTAGAGCAAAAAGTGGAGCAGCTTTCCGATGAAATTAAAAACTTGTCTGAAAAAATGAAAGATTTATCACAACAAACAAAGAACAAATCCAAAGAGAATGAGGGCTTGAAGAAGCAACAAAAAGATTTGGAAGAAAAGTTTGATTTGTTGAAAGAGCAATACGATAAAATAAGAAAAGATAATGAGGATTTGGAGAAACCTTATCCCTTGAAAGAGTTCAGTGAAGAAAGTGAACAGATAAAAGAAGAGTTCAAAAAATCTGAGGACATGTTGGATAAAGGGAAAAATAAAAAGTCATCTGAGTCACAACAGCAGAACTCTGACAATATGAAAAAGCTCGGGGAGAAAATGCAACAGATGATGCAAAACAGCAGCATGAAAATGAATCGTGAAAACATGCAGCATCTGAAAACCATGGCACAGGATTTATTAGAGCTTTCTTTTAAGCAGGAAGAGAACTATAAGAATGTTCAAAAGATTAACATTAATGATCCTAAATTTAGTGATTACGGTGAGCAGCAAATCCAATTGCAAGATGAATATGAAATTGTTGCAGACTCACTGTATGCACTTTCTAAGCGAATGTTTAATTTGGCCAATGTAATCAACAAAGAAACAGCGCAGATAGAAAGAAATTTTAGTTTTGCGCTTCAAAATTTCCGTGAGAAAAAATCTACAAATGCTGTTACCGGACAGGTTAAAATAATGCAGTCGCTTAATAATCTTGTTTTGTTGCTTTCGGAATTAATTGAACAGATGGAAAATATGCAAGCCACCGGTTCATCTTCCGACGGCGGAGACCCCAATAATCCGCAGCCGGCATTTGACGGATTAAAACAGCAGCAACAGAAACTTAAACAACAGTTAGAAGATATGCTTGAGCAAATGAAACAGGGTAAAGAACCCGGACAAATGCCCTCAAGCAAACAAATTGCAGAAATGTTGGCACGACAAGAAATATTCAGACAAAAGTTGCAAGAGATGAAATCAAAGCATTCATTGGGGCAGGAAACAAAAAAACTGCTGGATGAAATTTCTGATTTAACTGAGAAAAATGAAGAAAAGCTTATGAATAAGCAGATTAGCCCCGAATTGTTGGAAAGGCAACAACTCATTCAAACCCGTCTTTTGGAGGCTGAAGAAGCAGAAAATAAGCGAAAAACCGATCCGAAAAGAGAATCCAATACAGCTAAAGAAAAAGATTATCAATCGCCGGAGGATGCATTTAAAGACGATATGGAGAATTCATCGGTAAAAGAAAATTTGAATAAAAATTCGATCATTCTTAATTCATTTTACAGAAAACTGTTTGAGAATTATTCAAACACTCTTAATGAAAACAAATAGCGTTTAACTAACATTCAAAAAATAATAAAGTGCAGATAGAATATAATTTTGTAGAGACTGAATTTACCATACCGAAAGAAAAAGAGTTCCGCTCTGTTGTTGAAAGTATTTTTAAAGATTTTGAAATTGCGCCGGTTGATATAAATTACATATTTTGTACAGATGAATTCTTATTGGACATTAACTGGAAATACCTCGATCATGATACTTATACAGACATCATAACTTTCGAAAGTTCACACCCTGAGCTTCCTGCTGATATTTACATAAGCATTGAGAGAGTGGAGGAGAATGCAAAACAATTCAATATAAATTTTATTACCGAATTATACCGTGTGATGATACACGGAGTACTCCACCTGTGTGGCATCAACGATGCTCGGCCGGAAGAAAAATTACAAATGAGAGAATACGAAAATTTGTATTTGTCTAAAATTAACAGCAATGAAAACAAATTATGATATAATAGTAGTTGGTGCCGGCCACGCGGGAAGTGAGGCCGCAGCAGCTGCTGCCAATATGAATATCGAAGTTCTTTTGATTACCATGGATCTGACAAAGATCGCAGCCATGTCATGCAATCCGGCAATGGG
>CAYYQW010000065.1:0-1636 GCA_964472505.1 uncultured Bacteroidaceae bacterium
AACCCTAATAAAGAAATCCAAAAATCCATAAAGGAATACTGTTTGCGTGGCCTGTTTCGATATCGTCTTTTGCAATAAAAGCATTATCCATAGCTTGTATTTGCTTTTTTGTTTTGTTTTTTCCGCCAATTTCAAAAGTGTATTTACTGTCTGCCGTGAAATCTGCATTTTTGGGGTAGCTCAAGTTATGCAAATGACTGAGTTGATTCATGAAAAAACTTTCTCGCAGGGTTCCCGTTTCAGTATTTTCCGGTGATAAGACTGCAAAAAGATTCGGATTGTTGAGGTATATTTTCTCGGGTTTCTGAAATTTTTTGTTTGCTTTTGCTGCTGTTTTAAGCAGGCTTATGAGTTCGGCTTTTTCTAAGTAATAGAGATATTTGTAGAGAGTTCTCCGGTCGGCAATTTCAATATTTGCCGATAACTTGCTTAAATTGGGTGTGTAAGGTGCTGCCGAAGCCAAAACCGCAAGCATGGTTTTTATTTTTCCGATCTTTGCATAATTAATTTCTGTTACAGACGGAATATCGGTTTCTAAAATGAGGTTTATTACATTTTTTATTCGTTCCGGATATTGTTTGGGGTTTTCGTTATAAAAAGGGTAGTAACCGTTTTTAAGATAGCTTTTAAAATGCGGCAGAATTTTTACTTGTTGAATAATACTTTCGGAAATTTCCGGATGTGAGCTTAGAATGTCGGAGAGCGCAATCGGTGAAATTTTCAAAATATTGTTGTATTGCAGATATTCTCTGAATGAAAGTCCGTTGAGCCGGTAGGTGTTTTTTCTTCTGCTCAGGTCGCCTTGTCCCTTGTGTAGTTCAATTATGGACGAGCCGGAATAAATCACTTTCAGTTCCGGGTAGCGGTCGTAAATATTTTTCAGCTCGGCTGACCAATCAAAATTTGCATGTTTTGGGGTGTATTTGTGAACCTCATCTACAAAAAGATATTTACCGCCGTATTTTTGAAACTCGTCTGCTGTTTCGATTATGCTGTGATTGAAAAAATACGCATCGTCTAATGACAGATATATAACTGAATGCGGCGAATTTTGAGAAATCTCTTTTGCTTTTTGCAGCATAAGTGTTGTTTTGCCTACACCACGCGAGCCGATAATTTCAGTCAATCGTTGATTGAAATCTATCTTTGAATACAGACTTCTTTTGAAAGAGTTGTCGGTATTACGGATTAGCTTTCGGCTTATTTCATATAATTGTTCCATGCCGGATATTTTTCCAAAAATACGAAATTATGTAACAGAATACAATAAAATCATTAAAAACATGTAATAGCCTCCATGAAGTTTAATTTTTTTATGTAATGCACTCCGGTTAATGAAATTCGTTGCTTACAGTTGATTCGTGGAATCGTTTATTCGGGGAGTTGCGGAGTTGTTTCCAATTATCGGGCTGCAGAATATTAACTGTGTCGGTCTGATATCTGATCTCTGACTTCTGACCTCTGATTTGTTTGCAGCTTTTTTAAACGACTATGCGACTATGCAACTATGCGACTTGCCATTTTTTGGTGGAGTTGTTTATTTGTGGAGTTGCGGAGTTGTGGAGTTGTTTAGTTGTTTTCAATCATCGGGCTGCAGAATATTAGCTGTAACGGTCTGATATCTGACTTCTGACTT
>CAYYQW010000065.1:1736-22443 GCA_964472505.1 uncultured Bacteroidaceae bacterium
ATCTTACATCTAAGCTAAACCGTATCCATAAAACTTTGTTCTACCTTATTGAAAAGCAGCAAACCAATCAGCAATACGGCAATCATAAAACCGAAGCTGTACATAAGGTGCCAAGGTTCAACGGTACCGGCTCCGAGCAGTGCGTATCGGAAAGTTTCCACAATGGGCGTAACCGGATTCAGTACGCCTACAATCTGATATTTTTGAGGCAATTCCGAAAGCGGGTAAACAATGGGTGTGGCATACATCCAAAGCTGAACGCCAAAACCTACCAGATTGGTCAAGTCGCGATATTTGGTGGTAAGCGAAGAGATAATAATTCCGAAACCCAAGCCCAGTCCGGCCATTAAAAGGATTAACAGGGGAAGCAAAAATGCATAAGACGTAAGTTGGAATTCGGCACCCGTCAAATAAAAATAGAGCATGAATGCCAAGAGAAACAGAAATTGTATAAAGAATTGAATAAGATTGGAAATTACTACGGAAATAGGTGTTACCAATCTCGGAAAATACACTTTCCCGAAAATTCCGGCATTGGCAGTGAATGTATTCGATGTGGCTTTCAGGCAGTTGGCAAAATAGTTCCAAGCCGTAATGCCGCCCATATAAAAAAGCATTTGCGGCAGGCCGTCGGTAGGAATGCCGGCAATACGCCCGAAAACTACGGTAAACATCAGCGTTGTGAGCAGCGGTTGTATGATAAACCAAAGCGGGCCCAAAATGGTTTGCTTGTATTTGGCCACAAAATCGCGGCGTACGAAAAGAACAATCAGGTCGCGATATTGCCAAAGTTCGCGCAAATTAATATCCAACCAATGACGTTTGGGTTTAATCACCATGAAAGGTGCTGAAGTTGCTTTGCCCGAAGTATTGCTGTTCATAAAAAATAAATAAAAATATGAGTTGCAAAGTTAAAGCATCTTTATTGTGAGCAAAATTTTTTTCCTAAACCCGAGCTTTCGGATGCTGCCGGAATGAACAGTGGCTCCTAAAAAAAACTATTAATTAATAATCAGAAGTCAGAAGTCGGACACTTCAAATTCTGCGCCTGCCAAATAACAAAAAAAAAATTCCAATTGCAGCCAAGTCCCCCTTTCAGGGGGATTTAGGGGGTCATGTAAGCAGATTCAGAGAGTCGTAGAGGTCAGATATCAGAACTCAGAGAGTCCCAAAACAACAAAGCACCGAGAACAACTACCCAACATGACATTTTAAAAGCTTTATTGGCATGAAAACTTATTCTGATATTAAGCTTGGCTCCCAATACTACATCTTTATATTAATCGCTTACTTTTCACTAATATTTGTTTTTTAATGCGTAAAAATTATCTTTGCACAATCAAAAAAATGAGCTATATGAGCAAGAAGTTTCCCGAACATAACGGATTAAACCTTTCAGAAATCAATAAAGAAATCTTGAAATTTTGGAAAGCTAATAATACTTTTCAAAAAAGTATAGACAGCGATGAACGAAAAAATGATTTTATTTTTTACGAAGGACCTCCGTCGGCTAACGGTAAGCCGGGAATACACCACGTTATTTCTCGCGCACTTAAAGATACTTTTTGCAGATATAAAACCCTGCAAGGCTATCGCGTAGAGCGAAAAGCCGGTTGGGATACACATGGCTTGCCCGTAGAATTGGCCGTTGAGAAAAAACTCGGCATCACCAAAGACGAAATCGGGAAAAGCATATCGGTAGAAGAATACAATAAAACTTGTCGCGAAGAGGTCTTGAAATACACCGATCTTTGGCAAAACATTACCGAAAAAATGGGTTACTGGGTAGATATGGACGACCCGTATATAACCTACGACAACAAATACATAGAATCGGTTTGGTGGTTGCTTAAGCAGATGTACAAAAAAAACTTATTGTACAAAGGCTACACCATTCAGCCTTTTTCTCCCGCAGCGGGAACCGGGCTTAGCTCTCACGAATTAAACCTGCCCGGTTGCTACAGGGATGTGAAAGACCTTACGGCTACCGTACTCTTTAAAGTTAAGAAAACCGATGAATCCGACTTTCTGTTTAAAGACGGAAGCGATCAAGTATTCCTGACGGCTTGGACCACCACGCCTTGGACCTTGCTCTCGAATACCGCCCTTGCCGTTGGTGCCAATATTGATTATTTGAAAATTGAAACCTTAAATCCTTATACGGGCGAAAAAATAATGGTAGTTATTGCCAAAGAGTTGCTCGGCAAATACTTTTCCGAAGAAGCCGAAAATGCAGCTTTTGACGAATTTAGTAAAGGCGATAAAAATGTGCCTTATCGAATCATTGAGGAATTTAAAGGTAAAAAACTGCAGGATGTTCGATATGAGCAACTTTTACCCTATCAACAACCCGAAGAAGGTGATGCTTTCAAAATTGTTACCGGCGATTTCGTTACCACCGAAGAAGGAACCGGTATTGTACATATTGCACCCAGTTTTGGTGCCGATGATGCTTTGGTTGGTAAAAAACATAATATTGGCGCACTTACTTTGGTTGATCAGCAAGGCAAATTTGTGGAAGGTGTCGGAGAATTTTCCGGCCGCTTCGTAAAAAATGCTTACGACCCCAAACTCAGTGAGCAAGATAAATCCGTGGATGTGGATATTGCCGTAAAACTTAAAAACGAAGGCAAACTCTTTAAGTCGGAAAAATACGAACACTCATACCCGCACTGCTGGCGAACCGACAAACCCATTCTGTATTACCCTATGGATTCCTGGTTCATACGCTCTACAGCTATGAAAGGCCGTATGGTTGAACTTAATAAAACCATCAACTGGAAACCCAAAGAAACCGGCGAAGGCCGTTTCGGAAGCTGGTTAGAGAATCTGATTGACTGGAACCTTTCGCGCTCGCGTTATTGGGGAACACCTCTGCCAATTTGGCGAAGCGAGGATAATGAAGAAGAAATATGCATCGGTTCGGTGGAAGAACTCCGTTTTGAAGCTGAGAAAGCCGTGAAAGCCGGTTTTATGGATAAAAATCCGCTGGCAGACTTTATGCCCGGCGATTTTTCCAAAGAAAATTATGATACCTTCGATTTACATCGCCCCTTTGTGGACGAAATTATTCTGGTTTCACCTTCCGGCAAAAAAATGTATCGCGAATTGGATTTGATTGATGTTTGGTTCGATTCCGGAGCCATGCCCTATGCCCAATTACATTATCCTTTCGAAAATGAGGAAAAATTTGCCGAAGCATTTCCTTCCGATTTTATTGCCGAAGGCGTGGATCAAACCCGCGGCTGGTTCTTTACTTTACACGCCATAGCTACCATGTTGTTCGATTCGGTGGCTTTTAAAAATATCATCTCAACCGGTTTGGTCTTGGATAAAAACGGCGATAAAATGTCAAAATCCAAACCCGAAACCCTGATAGATCCTTTTGATATTATCGAACGATTCGGTTCGGATCCCGTACGTTGGTACATGCTTACCAATGCGCGCCCGTGGGACAATTTGAAATTTGATGAGGAAGGCGTAGCGGAAGTGAACCGTAAATTTTTCGGAACACTTTACAACACCTATTCGTTCTTTGCCATTTATGCCAATCTGGACGGATTTAATTATTCCGAAAAAGAAATTGAACTCAAAGATCGTCCCGAAATTGACCGCTGGATTCTTTCGGCGCTTAACAGTTTGGTAAAAAATACCGGAGACGCATTTGATAATTACGAACCCACAAAAGCCGGTCGTCTGATACAGGATTTTGTAATCGACCAATTGAGCAACTGGTACGTGCGCCTTAACCGCAAAAGGTTTTGGGGACAAGATTATAATACCGACAAAATATCGGCCTACCAAACATTATACAAAGTATTGCGCACTGTTTCGATACTTATGTCGCCCATTGCGCCTTTTTATGCCGATAAATTGTATTCGGACTTAAGCGAAAGCACAAGCCTTGATTCTGCCGAGTCAGTTCATTTGGCTAAGTTCCCCAAATATGAAGATACATCTGTAAACAAGAGCCTGGAAGAGCGTATGGAATATGCACGGAACATATCATCCATGGTGCTTGGCTTGCGCCGAAAAGCTGAAATTAAAGTGCGTCGTCCGCTCAGCAAAATCATGTTGCCGATTGTAAATACAAGCTTTGCCGAAAAAATTGATTCGGTAAAAGATATTATTTTAACCGAAACCAACGTTAAAGAAATTGAATATCTCTCGGACACAGCCGGAGTTTTGGTTAAAGAAGTTAAACCGGAGTTCAGCATCCTCGGAAAAAAATACAAGAAACTTATGAAGCATATTGCTAAGGCGGTTGCTCAAATGAGCCAAGAGGATATCAATACCTATGAATCCGAAGGCCAATTTGCCATCAATGCCGACGGAGAAGAGATTGTGCTGAAAGAAGGCGAGTTGAATGTATCCGCCAAAGATATTCCCGGTCTTTTGGCCACAGCCAAACACGGAATCACGGTGGCTTTGGATACCACCATTACCGAAGAGCTTGAGTTTGAAGGAATCGCCCGCGAAATTGTAAACAAAGTTCAGAATTTGCGTAAAGAAATGGGTTTGGCTTTAACCGATCGCATATTGGTAAATATAGAAGCCAACAAAACTACGGAAAAGTGCATTAAGCAATTTGGCGATTATATAAGCTCTCAGGTATTGGCAGATGAAATTATTTTAAGAGATTCGCTCTCGGCAGATAATTCCGGTACTGTCTTTGTAGAATTTGACAGTAGCTCGGAAAAGGGAGCACATGTTAATATAGAAAAAGCGTAAGCTATAGACAGTTAGTTTTTTAAGAAACAATTTTAATGTAATACAGATATGGAAACAGAAAGCAAAAATAAAACCAGATATTCCGATGAGGAGTTGCAGGAGTTTAAAGAAATAATTCTTATCAAACTCGAAAGAGCCAAGAAAGATTATCAATTACTTAAAAATTCATTAACTCACGAAGAATCAAATGATGTAAATGATACTTCGCCTACTTTTAAAGTATTGGAAGAAGGCGCAAATACCTTATCGCGTGAACAAACCAGCGGTTTGGCACATCGTCAGATGAAATTTATTGAACATCTTGAAGCCGCTTTGGGGCGTATTGAAAATAAAACTTACGGTATTTGCAGAGAAACCGGAAAATTAATCTCAAAAGAACGCTTAAAGGCTGTGCCGCATGCTACACTCAGCATAGAAGCAAAATTAAACCGAAAATAAACACGATGTCTCGACTCTCACGTGCTGTATTTGTAGTAGTAATAATTCTTATAATAGATCAGATCATAAAATTTTGGATTAAAACCAATATGACACTCGGACAGGAGTTTGTAGTGTTTGATGATTGGTTTAAAATTCATTTTACCGAAAATAAAGGCATGGCCTTTGGTTGGGAAATTGGAGGTGACAACGGGAAACTGATTCTTACAAGTTTCAGAATTTTGGCTGTTACCGGCATTGCCTGGTTCTTAACTCATTTGGCAAAACATAAATACGCTTTTGTTGCGCTTTTGAGCGTTAGCTTGGTGTTGGCCGGAGCCTTGGGAAATATTATCGACAGCGTTTTTTATGGTGTTTTATTTAGTGCAAGCACATTGGCAAGTCCGGCGGAATTTTTGCCGCCCGGCGGCGGATACGAAAGCCTCATGTATGGCTCGGTGGTTGATATGTTTTATTTTCCGCTTATTAATACCACATATCCGGAATGGATACCCTACTTAGGCGGTAACCGTCTGCAATTTTTCAGGCCGGTATTTAACCTCGCCGATGCATCCATTACCGTAGGCGTAATTCTGATTATTATTTTCCGAAAGAAATTCGATACGCAAGAAGAACCTATAGTATCCGTTAAGTAAAATATAGCTTGATTACTTTCTCTGCTTGAGTAAGTAATTTGTAGAATTTTAAAAAAAGGCTTGCCTCGGCAAGCTTTTTTTATATTACCGTTTGATGCCCTTGTTCAGGCTTATTTGCTGCGAGCTTAAGGCTTAGCCCTCCGGCTTTTCCAAAAAGATTTTTAGAATATATAGAAAAGTTTACAAATATTTTTATAAATTTATCCAATTAAAAAGGCGGGTAAATTCTTTGTTACAGGCTGTCATAAAAAATTATTTATCCGGAATTTCAAAAACAGACAAAACCGCAAAACTTTCGGTCGGAATTTTGCATTGTTATTATTTACGATAAGAGCATAAATTGCTTTTCGGCCATAAGTTTTTATAATATAAAATGCCAACAATGAGAGATTTTTTCAAAAATTTAAGCATTCAGGCTAAATTGCTCAACGGATTCGGAATTATTGTTTTGATAATGATGATAACCGGCGTTCGTGAGATTATGCTGTTGAATAATCTGGATCAAAAACGCGAAAACACTTCCAATGCCGTAAGTACTTCCTATATGCTTAAGGAAGGACGCTTTATTATTAATTCGGAACTTACTTTGTTAAATGAACTTTATCAGGCATCCGATGAAAGTGATGTTGACGATCTAATGGAGCAACACTTGTCCAATCGCAATACTTTTGCCGAAATATATTCCAGTGTAGAAAAAACGACCCGTTACAAAGAGGGATTTAGGTTTAATGAAGAAAATAAAGCCATACGCGACAGTCTTGATGAAGTAAGGGAAGTATATCAATCAAGTATCGACCCGGTTTTTGAACGAATGGCACAAGCACGAAAAAACTTGCTGAACATTGATGTCTATTATCGTGAATATTTGCGGGTACAAATGCAGGATACAGCTGAGCAACTGCGAACTGAGTCAAAAGAAGCTTTGGAAATAACCATACGCGATGAGATGAATAACTCATTGGATTTTGTTGAAGAAGCTGCGGCCGGGCTTATTAATAAAATTCAGTACGGCGAACAAATAAGTGCCGAGATTTCTCAAAGTTTGGAAGACGAAATGAAAGAGATTTATGAGTCTAAAACCAATGAAACCTTCATTTTTGTTTTTTCCGCTTTACTTATATCTGCCTTAATTTCGCTGTTTATTTCGCGGCTTATCATTCAGCCCGTTGAAAAACTTCGCTTACAAATAGAAGAACTTACCGGCGGAAAATTACCCGAAGATATATATACCGGCGGCACCGATGAAATCGGGCAGATGGGACAGGCCTTGGGACGCTTAGTTTCCGGCTTGCGCGAAACGGTAGAGTTTTCCATTGAGATAGGAAAAGGAAATTTCGCAGCCGATTATTCGCCCATGAGCAAAGATGATGTTTTGGGAAATTCACTGCTTTCCATGCGCGACAGCTTGAAATCAGCCAAAGAAGAAGAAGAGAAACGTAAAGAAGAAGATTATCAACGAAACCGTGCCGCTGAAGGTTTAGCACTTTTCGGAGATATTTTGCGCAGATACAGCGATGATATCAGTGCCCTTTCCGATGAAATTATTTCCAACTTAGTGAAGTTTACCGGAACCAATCAAGGCGCTATTTTTATTTTGAATGATGAGGATAAAGAAAATATTTATCTTGATCTGCAAGGCGCTTATGCTTATAATCGCAAAAAATATTTGAAAAAACAAATTGAGCCGGGCGTAGGTTTGATCGGAGCCGTATTTTTAGAGAAATATACCATGTACCTAACCGAGGTACCCGATGATTTTGTGGAAATAGAATCCGGCTTGGGCGGAGAAAATCCTAAAAGCATATTAATTGTTCCTCTCAAAATTGAAGATGAAGTGTTTGGTGTAGTCGAATTGGCTGCTTTCAGCGAGTTTGAACCTTATGAAATTGAGTTGGTCGAACGTATTTCGGAAAGCGTCGCTTCCACACTTTCAACAACCCGGATTAATGCACGTACCGCCAGGCTTTTGGAGCAATCTAAAAAACAAGCCGTGCGCATGCGTGAGCAGGAAGAAGAAATGCTTCAAAATATTGAAGAACTAAAGGCTACCCAAGAGGAAAACGAGAAACAGGAAGAAACCCTCCGGAAAGAAAATGCCGAACTTAAGAAAAAAGCTGAGAGCATTCGGAAAGAAGCTGAAAAAAATCAGGCGCTTTTGGAAGAAAGAAAAGCCGAAAAAGAACGCATCGAAAATCAAGCTTCCTTCGGATTAGCTCTAAATGATGCCCTATTGCAGAAAAGCCCGGTTGGTATTTTGGTGCTCGACTCCAAACTTGAAATTCAAAAGTTTAATCACGAAGCCGAGAATATTTGGTCTTATCCGGATACACAAGTTATCGGAAAGAACCTCAAAGAATTGTTGCCCGAAAACTATGCTCAGGAGCTGAACAAAGCCCGACGCGAAAGACGCTTAAAAGAGTTTTTCGCTAACAGAGAAATCCTGATCCGCCGGAAAGACGGCTCGGAAATACCGGTACATTGTTATCCGGCCGAGTTCAAAAACCGCCAGGAGAATTTGTATGTGCTTCAAGTACGTGATTTAAGATTCATTAAAGAACAGGAAGAAAAAACCAAAAATCAACTTGAAAAAACGCTCGCTGCCGACTTGGATAAAACCATTCGTATTGAACGGCTTGAAGCCATTTTAAAACGCAGCAATTTGTCCTTTGCACGCGAAGCCGAATCGGTTGACCTTATTCATTTTGATGAGAATTTAGTACTCGGAATTGAGGTTATCGACCAGCAGCACAAAAAGTGGATTTCGCAAATGAATAATTTTTATGCGGCCATAAAAGAACGGCGTGATCAGGTGAAAATTGAAGAAGCACTCAGAGAACTGATTGATTATTCGGATTATCATTTCAGCTTTGAAGAGAAATACATGAAAGAATTTGATTTCATTTTTTACGATAAGCATATTAAGCACCATAAAGTTTTTCTAAATGATCTGAATGCATTCAAAGAGGTGCCTGCGAAGCAGCGATATATCGAAGGAATACGGCTTATGCGTCAGCTACGCAAAATGGTATCTGCTCACATTATGGAAGAGGATAAAAAATATGTGCCGCTTTTTAAAGAAAAAGGATTGATATAACAGATTTAGATGGTTTGATCTAAGTTTTCGTAAATTGAGTTTTTGCTGATAAACTCCGGTACAATGGCTTTAAGTTTTCCCACAATTTTAAAATTGTTATGCGTTTTGGTAATTTCGTAAAGCTCATCCAAGTCGCGGCTGATTTTTCCTAATTCGTTATGGCGCACTTTGGCTGCCATAATTTTGGAGTGTGAAGTAGGCATTGTATTTTCTTTGTCGTTGAGTAATTCTTCAAAAAGCTTTTCGCCGGGCCTCAGTCCGGTAAATTTTATCATAATCTCTTCCCCGAGCTTGAATCCGTATAGCTTTATCATTTTTTTAGCCAGATCTACAATTTTAACCGAGCGCCCCATATCAAAAATGAATATTTCGCCGCCTTTTCCCAGCGCATCGGCTTGCAGAATCAGTTGGCAGGCTTCGGGAATGGTCATAAAAAAGCGTGTTACCTCCGGATGGGTTACCGTAACGGATTCTCCGGATTTTATCTGTTCTTTAAACCTTTGAATAACTGACCCGTTGGAACCAAGTACATTACCGAAGCGAGTGGTGATGAATTTTGTGCCGCCGGCATTATTGAGTGCTTGGGTATAAATTTCAGCAACTCGCTTGGTGGCGCCCATGATATTGGTGGGATTCACGGCCTTGTCGGTTGATACCATGACAAACTTTTCCACTTTCTTTTCCAAAGATAAGTCTGCAATGTTTTTAGTGCCAAAAATATTTGTTTTAACAGCCTCATAGGGGTTTTCTTCCATCATGGGTACGTGTTTGTATGCCGCGGCATGAAAGACGGCTTGTGGCTTAAAAACCTCGAATACTTTTCGCATTCTTATAGGGTCGGCAATATTACCGATTACGATTTTGAAATCGTAAAAATTTTTCTTTTCCCTGAGTTTTAATTCTAAATCGTAAAGCGGGCTTTCTGCCTGATCCAACACAATAATCATCTCCGGACGGAAGGGAATAAGCTGCATAACGGTTTCGCTTCCTATGGAGCCGGCAGCTCCGGTTACCAATATGCGCTTGCCGCGGATATTGGATTCAATGGCTTTATTATCTAACTTAATGGGAGCGCGCTCCAGCAAGTCTTCTATATTAATTTCTCTGATTTGTCTGACATTAATGGTCCCGTCAATCCATTCTTCTGCCCTGGGAGCCGTGAAGGTTTTTATGTTGTGGTCCAAGCATATTTCAATGGTTTCGTTTTTTATACGGGGGGCAATGGCGGAATCGGCGAAATATAACTCGTCAATGGCGTGCTTTGAAAGTACGGTTTCCAGATTAGAAATTTTATATATCGGTATGCCGTCCACTTGCTTTTTTTCGGTCTTATTTTCGGGATCCAAAAAGGCTTCAATTTTATATTTTTGTCTGAAATTCTGATAAAATATTCGCTTAAGAGTTAGAGCATTTTGACCGATACCCACTACTAAGCAGTGTTTGTGTATTTCCGGGTTATTGCCGGCTTCAAAATATAAGGCTTTCACAATCAGGCGATAGCTTGTCATGGCAAAAATGCAAATAAAAAAGTCAATCCCGATTACTGAAAACGGAATCAAATATTCGCGCGGATCAATAAAAAAGAAGTTAATGTAATTGAGTATAACAAAAGTGAAATTGGTGGCAGCTATAACAAAAATAATGCGTACGGCATCTTTTGTGCCCGTATAGCGAATAATGCCGGCGTATGATTTGGTTGCTGTAAAGAATATCAAGCGCGTGATAATAACTACGGCCAGTGATTTAAGAAAAAAGTCGATGCTTATTGTGCGTACATCAAAATTAAAGCGCAGCAAATAAGCAAAAAACAGAGAAAACAGCGATATGAGCAGATCCAGAATGAGGATTAGCCAACGCGGAGCGTGTTTCTTAAGATAAATTAAATTTTTCATTTCAGGAGCGAATGATGGAAACTTCATTGGATGCCGTAACTTTAATGATACCTGACGGTTTGCTTTTTATTTTTTCGTTTCTGCGATAATGGGCAGTATAATCAACACGTTCAATTAGTTTTTTGGAGATATCGGAAAAACTTTCCGGATGTTTTTCTCCCGAAAAATTGGCCGAACTTGAAATAAGCGGGCGATCCAGTTGCTCGATTATTAGCTTGCAGAAAGCATCATTGCTTACTCGGATTCCTATGCTGCCGTCTTCGGCAATGACATTTTCGGGCAAGTTCTGAGCATCGGGATAAATAATGGTAATAGGCTCCACCGTAACTTCGGCAATATTGCGTGCCGCATCCGGAACGGTTTTCGTATAACGCTCTACAAGGCTGATATGATCGGCAAGAAGCAACATGCTTTTACCGGCTTCCCGTTGTTTTATTTCCGCAATTTTCTCAACTGCTTCCGCATTGGTGGCATCACAGCCTATGCCCCAGATGGTGTCGGTGGGGTAAATAATTATTTTTCCTTGTTTAAGGAGCCGGGCAATTTTTGTTGCCTCTTTTTTGTCGTTTACGGTCATGTTTTATCTTAAATTTTTAGATAGACATTCATCATGTTCTTAGAGATGCGCTCTTCCGAAAATTTTTCAGTGTATTCTTTCCCGTCTTTTACCATGCGGGCACGAATTTGTTCATCCTCGCTTATTTCTTTTATTGCTGCCCCTATTTCGTCCGTATCATGCGGGTCGATGTAGCGTGCGGCAAATCCGCCGGCTTCACTAAAGCAGCCGCCGCGTGTGGTAATTACCGGAATACCGGAATTGAGCGCTTCTATGATAGGAATTCCAAAACCTTCGAAAACCGAAGGGTATATGAATAAAAGTGCCTGCTGATAAATGGCCGGAAAATCAGAGAAAGGAATATTGTTAAATATCTTAACCTGATTTTCCATTTTATGTTTAATGATGTAGTCTTCAATTTCGTTTTGGTAGTCCGTTCTTTTCCCTATTATAATAAAAGGCAGGTCAATTTTGTTTTCGTTTAGCGCTTTTATAACGCTTAAAGCATTTTTGCGTTTTTCCACCGTACCCACATACAGCATATATTCCTTGGGGAGATTGTATTTGCCTGCGGCTTCTATTTTTTGTTTTTGACTGATTTTTTTTGAAAAAATCGGATTGCAGCCTTGGTAAACAACATCAATTTTAGATTCGTCAATATTCAGAAAATTGATAATATCCGTTTTGGTTTGCTCGCTGATGGCAATAACCGAGTCGGCAATTTGTGCAGCGTATTTGAATTTTTTCAGGTATATGGCTCGGTCGGCAGCAGCATATAACTCGGGGTAGCGCAAAAATATTAAGTCATGGATGGTTACCACGGTTTTGGCACCTGTTTTATGAGCTTTGTGAGGCAATTCATTACTCAGGCCGTGAAAAATATCTAAATTTCTTCTTTTTATTGCACCCGACATTCTAAAGGTTCGCCAAAACGATTTTAGCAAGCCGCCGGATATACCCGAAGGTCTTACTGTTTCGGCTTGAGCCGGAATGTTTGTATAAATATGGTCTTTTATTGAGGGCGTAAATAAAAAATACTTATTGGACGGGAAAAATTTTGTCAGATGCTCAATGGTGCTTCTGCTGTAGTTTCCCAAACCACTTTGGTTATAAAATGCCCGTTTGGCTTCAAACCCTATTCGCATAGTTTGCTTGTTAAACTGTTATATTGTGCTCGCGTAATGCATCGTTAAGCGAGGTTTTTAAATCGGTAGATGCTTTACGTTTTCCTATGATTAAAGCAACGGGAACCTGATAGCTGCCGGCCGGAAATTCTTTGGCTATACTTCCCGGAATGACTACTGAGCGTTCAGGAACAAAGCCTTTGTATTCTATGGGCTTGGCTTGCGTTACGTCAATAATTTTTGTTGATTTGGTGATGGATGTATTGGCTCCGATTACCGCTTCTTTTTGTATGTGTACGCCTTCTACAATAATGCTTCGAGAACCTATAAAGCAACCGTCTTCAATAACGACCGGGCTTGCCTGAACCGGCTCCAAAACTCCGCCTATGCCAACGCCTCCGCTGAGGTGGACATTTTTTCCGATTTGTGCACAAGAGCCTACGGTGGCCCAAGTATCTACCATGGAGCCGCTGTCAACATAAGCTCCTATATTTACGTATGAAGGCATTAATATTACGCCTTTGGCTATGTATGAGCCGTAACGTGCCACGGCATGCGGTACTACCCGAATACCTTTTTCCCGGTAGTTAGTTTTCAAAGGAATTTTATCGTGAAATTCCAAATCGCCGGCATGCGAGCTTGTCATGTCATTAATAGGAAAATAGAGAATTACAGCTTTCTTAATATAATCGTTCACCCGTACTTTCCCGTCGCGAACTTCGGCAACACGCAGTTCACCGCTGTCAATTCGTTCAACGATTTTGCGTATGGCTTTTTGTGTTTCTTTTGACTTTAGCAGGCTGCGATCTTCCCAAGCTGCTTCAATAATTTCTTTCAGTGCTTTATTATTCATGTGTGAAATTTGCACAAATTTAACAGAAAACAATCAATAATCTTGAATTTTTAAAAATAGAATCAAATATGCTTGATTAATCAACTTTAAACAAATTATTTTTCAATTTTATATCAAAATTTACGGAATCTAATTCAGAAATTACGCTATAATCTCTCATTTTTAAACGTTGCTTTGCCGGAATCAGTTTTTTGCTTTTACTGTCGGTCGGAATGTATGCCTCAAAATATAGAGTACTGAATAAGCTGCTGTCTTTAAAGCTTTCCGTTTTGAGTTTCAGAGAGTCACTAACAGAGTAGTAGCTGATGCGCGGAAGCATTTGCGGCTTATCTATTTCTACTACATAGCATAGCGTTTGG
The DNA here is from genome assembly GCA_964472505.1 of uncultured Bacteroidaceae bacterium. Taxonomy (GTDB): domain Bacteria; phylum Bacteroidota; class Bacteroidia; order Bacteroidales; family JAADGE01; genus JAYEIA01. The sequence goes on from CAYYQW010000065.1 coordinate 15,419, forward strand.
TTCACGGTGTCGGTACCTGTCAGTTTAAGGCGGGTTTTATTATTGAGATAGTTTTGCTCCGGATATGATTGTTTAAGTTCGGCAAGCATTAAAGAATCTTTTCCCTTCAGTTCGCTGTAGTTTTCGTCTGTTTTTCGGAAGGCTCTGTTTTTTATGAAAAGTTTTGTATCAAACGGCTGCTTATTCAGGCTGTCGGATCTATTGAATTTTTTTTGTAAAAACTTGTCTTTTTTCCTGTAAATATGTGTGGTAGTCTCAATGATTTCCTGCTCAAACTCATAGCGGCTTTTTACCGAAATAAACTCAGAAGAGCTTTTCTCATTGGCTCGGGTTTTGATCAGAAATCGCCGTATAACGTCTTCTGCCGAAAATTTATAGGGTGTAATTTTGAAATCATTTTCCGAGTCGATATACTGTTTTATTTCGGCCTGTGAGCTGCTGAAGAGAAGTTGGTTATTAAGTAATTTTTCTTTCCCGAAAACCGTAACGGTATATTTATCGGATTGCAAATGGCGGGATGCAAAATTTTGCAGGTCGGCGGCACTTATTTGTTGTATTTTCCTTTGATAGTCCGAAAAATAATCTGTCGGGAGCCGGTAACGCGCCATGTCTTTTTGCAGAATAATTAAGTTCTTCGGACTTTTAAGGTCGGATTCAAATTTCTTCAGATATCCGGTTTTAAGTGTCTGAAGCCTTTCCGGAGTGAGTTTCTCTTTGCGCAAGCTCTGCATGAGTTTCGTTATGTTGCTGAGAGCTTTTTCTAAATTTTCGGGCTTAAGAATAAGGCCCATGTTATGTTCCAATATATCTTCGTTTATGCGCATTTCCGAAAAACTGTGCAATGCGGTTTCCGATGTGTCGGTGAGGCTGTAGTCCAATAAGCCAACTTTGTGAGCCGATAGGCTGTAGTTTATAAATTGGTATAGGGCATAATTTTTTTTATCTAATTTAAAATCGCTTTTCGTATAGATGAGATTTAGATATGTATCCGAACTTATGAGTTCTTGGGGACTTTCGTAGAAATAGAGTAGGGAGTGTTCCGGAATTTGTGGTGCGGGAAACTCGTTGGCAGGTATTTGGCCCGCAGAATCATTATAAAGTGATCGTATCCCTCTATGCAACAAAGTATCTTGAGGCTTGTAAAGAACGAGTATATCTTTTTCGGCATTTTTCAGATAATTATTATAATAATTTTCGCAGTCAGCCGCATTGATTTCATTAATGCCTTCTTTGCTCCATGGTTCGCCAAGCGGATGTTTTGAGCCGTAAAAAACCGATGCATTTTTGCGTTTTAAAACTTCATAAGGCGGAAGTTTAGGCGGGAAGTTACTCTCAATGATATCTGACTGATAATTACGCTTTCTGAGGTCTGAGAAATTGAGCGATAAAAATACCGCTTGTAATTGATTAAGAAAGCTATCCGTTCCGGGCAAGGAATCGTATGAAATTCTTACGGCATAAGGCTCCGAAATAGTTTTCAGTCCAAAAGCCATGCTGTCCGGAATGTTTTTGATATTATCGGCTAAGATTTTCATACATAGCTCATTAATGCCTTTATTCCGGTTCTGAAGATGTTGCGGCGGTTTAAACCGGATATAAATGTATTGGATGCTTGTTTGTTCAACCGGGCTCAAAATTATGCGGCTCTCATTGCTTATTTCCGTAACTTGTGATTTTGATATTTGCTTCAACAGCTCTGTATTTTGGGCGCAGATAGAGTTGTGCTCTGTCAATAAGCCAATTGCAGCCGACAAACAGAACAGCAGTAAAACCTTAAGTTGCATTCTACTCACTGTGATGCAGTTTTTCTAATTTGTTGAATTTGTATGTGGCGTCAAAAATTAATTTTCCGTAGTTATCATATTTCTTTTTACGTCCGTGGAGCAGTCCGCGTTCGTATTCGGTATCTTCAATTAAATTACCGTTGGGGTGCCATATTTTCACTGTTCCGTGCCTAAAGCCGTTAATGAAACTTTCTTCGCGCAATTTTTTACCGTTTTGATTATATACCATCCATTTCCCGACCTTTTTGTTATTGGCATATTCGCCTTTGATATTCTCTTGGCCGTTTTCATAATAAGTTTTGTATGCTCCGTTGAGCATTCCGTCGACATATTCTTTTTCGGCCAGTAATTTGTTTTGGCGACTGTATTGCAGGGCTGTTCCGGTTTGTAAGTTGTTTTTATAATGGTTTATAAACTGTAAACTGCCGTCTTCGTAATAGCCTTTCCATTCGCCTTCGAGCATACCGCTTTCAAACGTTCCGACTTCTTTTAGTTGCCCGTTTTCATACCACGATTTCCACAGGCCGTTTTCTTTGCCGTTTTTAAACATGCCTTCGTGGTATTTTTGGCCGTTTTCGTAATATACCGTCCATTTTCCGGTGCGTTTTCCGTTTTCGAAAGTACCGATTTTCCATTTTTTGCTGTCCGGGTACCACCAAGTCCACTCACCCTGCATTTGGCCGTCTTTGTATCGGCCTTCGTTGCCTTTGGTTGTGTAAATTCGGCCTTGTATTTTATTGGTTTGCATATAGGTCCACAAGCCTTGCATGGTATCTTGCTCAAAGCCGCCGATAATATCCGGTTCGCCTCTGGGTTTATGCCATTCTGCCGGGCCTTGTTTCAGGCCTTTTTCAAAATTAATTTCGGATTCCAAATTTCCGTTTTCATAGTAGTATTTGTGCAGTCCGGTTTTAAGCCCGTTTTTATAATCGCCGGTTTTTTCAATTTTTCCGTTGGGGTACCATACGGTATGGTTTCCGTGTTTTTCGCCTGCTTTGAGCGTGTATTTTTCTTCGGGTTTTCCGTTTTCATAGTAAAATTCGCAAAGCCCGTTTTCGTAATTTATTACGCTTTGGGTGCTGCCGTCTTTATAAAAGGTCATCCATTTGCCGATTTTTTCACCTTTACGGTATTTTCCGCTTGAAAAAATTTGTCCGTTTTCATAGCGTTTGATGTGTAAAGAGTCTTTCAGCCCGTTTTTGTAGAGCCCTTCTTCGCGCACAATTCCGTCAATAACTTTCTCGTAACAGCCTTCACCCTTTTGTATCAAAGTATCGCCGTGTATGGTAATATAGCTCAGAAGGTATTCGGTATTGTTTTCGTATTTTTTTTTGGTATGAAGTTTTCCGTTTATGTGATAATGTTTCCAAATACTGTCGCGCTTAGCTTCATCATAATAGGCTTCCAATTTTTTCTTGCCGTCGCGAAACCATTCTTTATAATAGCCGTCTCTGTTGCCTCTGATTATAAAGCCTTCTGATTTTTTGTTTCCGTTGTCGTAGTAATAGGTGGTTTTTCCGTTTACGTAACCCATGTAAAACTGGGTTTTCTGAATTAAGTTTCCGTTTTTGTCCCAATATGACCAAACACCGTGTTCTTTGCCGTCTATCAGTTTGCCCTCGCGTTCAACATTTCCGGATTCGTAATAAAATGTTTTATTTTCTTCCTGAGCTTTTGCAAAAAATGTCAGAAATGAAAACAGGATTACTAAAAAATTGTATCTTAGCATAAGAAATGGGAGTTTTTTGTTTTTGCAAATATACAACGAAATCTTAAAGCCGTTTGTTTTTAATTTTTCCGAATATTTGCAGAATAAGGGTTATTTTCCCGCTTTCATGTTATAATTAAGCGATTATTTGTTTATTTCGCATAAGGAATCAAATAGTTTTATTCCTTTTTCGTTAAGAAATTACAAACCTGCTTTATATACAGTGTAAGTAAATAGATTTAGAATATTTTATAACAAATTTTTTTGAAGACAATGAAAATAAGAACTCAAATTTTTATATTATTATTTCTTTCAATCAGCGGCATTTCGAAAGCGCAGGATTTTGAAATTGCTCCGGTAGAGTTAAACTTTAGACTTGACCCGGGAGAGAAAGAAGAAAAATTTATCTCCGTAACCAATCATTCCTCTTTTACACAAGAGTTTCAACTTACAAAAGCCGATTATTCCGTAGGGATTGACGGACAAAGAAACCTTATGGATGCCGGATCGAGTGAAAACTCTTGTGCCGATTGGATTACATTTGGTGAAGGTTTTTTCTCGCTTGAGCCGAATGAATCGCGAACAATTAGCATAGGAATGGAAGCTCCCGGAGGTGATTATGCCACGCGCTGGGCTATGGTTTATGTGCAAACGGCTCAAGAGCGTACTGCCTTTGGCGCCGATCAGGGCGATCTTTCTGCCGGCCTTATGATTTCCGGGCGTATAGGGATTAAAGTGTTTCGTTATCCGGTTAATCCGCCGAAACCGGAATTGAAAATATTTAATTTACGAAAGGATGAAGAAGCAGCGGAAGGTGAATTTTTATATACCGTAAACATTGAGAATAGCGGAGCATCTGTTGCAAATTGTAAAATAAGCTTTGTGGCTTTGAATTTAAAAACGGCTGAGAAAGAAAGCTATAAAGCCGGAAATCTTACTGTTTTGCCCGGCGGCATTCGAGAATTGTCTTTTGAATTGCCCGGTACTTTGCCCCCCGGAGAATATGTGCTTTCAGCTATTCTTGACTATGGAGATAAGAACGTTTTGGAAGGAACGCGTATGCGAAGCAAAATAATTATTGAAGATGATGCCAATGAATAATACGCTTAAGCTCATAGCTCTGTTTTTGGTTTTCGGTATAATGGGAACCAAAGCAGCCTTTGGCCAAATATTGCTCAGAACCTATTATCCGGAAAATGATTCTTTGATAAAAGAAAAATATTTTGTGCGCATAGAAAACGGGGACAGCTTAAAGCACGGGGAATATTTTTATTATTATGAAAACGGACAAGTCTATCAGACCGGAGAATATGAAGATTCCAAGATGCAAGGTGTTTGGGAGGTATATTATCCCGACGGACAACTTAAGCTTAACTATACCTATAAAGATGATGTGAAAAACGGGCCCTTTGAGTTATATTATCCAAACGGAAATATATACCAAGAAGGCTGCTACAGAAATGACTTGCTGTCTGACACGGTTGATACATACAGTAAAAATGGGGACTTGTCAAATCGCGCGGTTTATTTGAGGGGACGAAAACACGGTGAATATAAAGAATATTATGAGAAAGGAACGCTTGCGCTAAAAACCCGGTATGTAAACGGAAAACAGTCCGGTAAGTGGTACAAGTACTATGAGACGGGAGAACTGAATTACGAGGGTACGAAAATTCAAAATAATTTTACCGACAGCTTGTATGTTTATTATAAAAATGCTAACTTTAAGCGGATTTGTTACTATAAAAATAATACACTTGAAGGCCGTTTTTTGGCATATCACCCGGACGGTAAGCTTATGAAAGAAACAAGTTACCGAAACGGAAAAACCCACGGCAATTATAAAGTGTATTTTGAAGACGGAACCATAGCCGAAACCGGTAATTATAAGCAAGGAAACCGGATAGATTTATGGACGGCATACTATCCGGGAGAAAACAAACGAAAATATGCCGAAGGAGAATATGTAAACGATCAATATGAAGGCCTTTGGGAGGTTTGGTATGCAAACGGAAATTTAAAACAGACCGGTTCATACAAAAACGGGCAACCGGAAGGCGAATGGACGTTTTATCACGAAAACGGAAAATTTTCAAAAACCGGACAATATGTTAACGGTAAAGAGCATGGTAAATGGTTACGGTATAACCCCAAAGGTGATACTATTGCCGTCTTAAATTATAAAAACGGGCTTTTGGACGGCAAATCAAAATTTGCAACAGGAAAAGATGACGGAAGTACTAAGTTTGAAGTAAAATACTATGAAAATGGAAAGGAAGTGATTAAAAATAATGATGAATAAACCTATTACTCTTTGCTATGAAGAACAACGCTCAGATAGACTTGGCTTATGATTTCATAAAAGAACCTGACCCCGGTTCCTACGAATACGTTTATCGGGGAACCTTTAATGAAGGCATTACCAATAATATTTTAAAGCTTACGGAATCTAAATTATCCAGCCGGGAGACAACACGCAGCCTGCGAAAACGTATTTCATTTATTATAATTGAGAACTTACAAAATATTTCACGCCATCAGGATATTCCCAACGATGAGAGCATGGCGAGTAATTGTTTATTCGTACTACACATTAATCACAAAGCGGCCAGAGTGCTTACCGGAAATTTCGTAGAAAACAGCAAGAAAGCTGTTCTGCGTGAGAAATTGGATCGAATTGTTTCCATGGACGGAGATGAAATGAAAGCGCTCTACAAAGAGATTCTTTGTGATTCGAAAATATCGAAAAAAGGCGGCGCCGGCCTCGGACTTATATCCATGGGTCGGCGAACCGGCGGAAACATCCATTATCGATTTGTTGATGTAGATTCAGATCACAGCTTTTTTTATTTGCAAAATGAGCTTTTTATTTCCGATGATGCCGACCCTAAAGAAGAACAAGCTTTTTTTGAGCAAATGATTGACCATCATCGGCTTTTGGAGAAAGAGAATATTTTGCTGAATTTTCGCGGAGCTTTCGCTTTTGATAATGTTGAAGTTTTGTTGCCGGTTATCAATACACAAACAATTGGAGGATACGGGCAGAAACGGCTTATTTATAATATTTCCGTAAATCTTATCCGAAATATAATTTTGTATGCAGAGCCTGAAAAAGCAGCCGGGTATTTTCCTGATGAAGAAGAAGCCCGGGAAGAAGCTCCCGGCGTATATACCTTGAGCAAACAAGGCAATAATACCGTAATCACTTCCGGCAACTATATTTCAAACGACAAAATTTTAACACTTAAAAATAAGTTGGAATTGATTAATAAAACCGGTACGGAGGGTTTATTAAAAATTCGTGACTATTTGAATAATTTTTATCCGGAAGAACATGTGGGCCGCCCCGATATCAGCCTGATTGATATGAAACTGAATAACAGCGACCGAGAGATTGCTTATAATTTTGTGCAGGTAGATGAAAATCGCTCATTTTTTACCATACAAATTCGTATCTAAAACTAAACCCACCCCTAAGCTACTCTCTATACACATCTTTTTTTGTTTAAGATTTGGTATTTTATCAATTTAGC
>CAYYQW010000066.1:0-21044 GCA_964472505.1 uncultured Bacteroidaceae bacterium
AAATAAAATACGGAGCCTTTCTCCGGTTCGGATTCAACGCTTATATGCCCGCCAAGCAATTCAACAATTCGCTTGGAAATAGCCAAACCTAAACCGGCTCCTTTTAAAACTCGAGTACTTTTTTTATCAAATTTGGTAAAACGTGAGAATATTTTTTCTAATTTATCTTGCGGAATTCCGGATCCGGTATCTTCCACATAAAATTTCAAAAATACTTTTCCGTTAATAATGGTTTGCTCATAGCCCACCTCAATATAACCGGCCTCGGTAAATTTATGGGCATTATTAAGCAGATTAATCAGAACTTGTTTTATCCGATTTCTGTCGGAATATAAAATAACATCGTGCGCCGGAATATGCAGCCGCAGGTCAACCTCACCGTCTTGAAGGCTTTCTTTGGCATTAAGAAACATCTGAAAAGCTTCGTCGGTTAATTCATTGACGGAAAAATCTTCTTTTTCAATGGGCAGTTGATTAGATTCTATCTTGGCCAAATCAATAATATCATTAATGAGATGCAATAAACTGTTTCCGCCTCTTTGAATAAGGTCGGTGTAGTTTGCTATTTGCTTTTTGGAGATGTCTTCGTCGTTAAGCAACTGGGCGAAACCCAAAATAGCGTTCAGCGGTGTACGAATTTCGTGCGACATATTGGCAAGAAATGCGGTTTTAAGCTGGTCGGCGGTTTCGGCTTTTTCTTTGGCTTTTTTATAATCGTTGGTGCGTTCCCTTACCTGTTTTTCAAGTTCGGCACGGTATTGTTCGGCTTTATATTCAGCAATTTTTCGCTCTGAAATATCCGTAATCACGGCTACCAAAGCCGTATCGGCAATGCGTGCCGAAGAGAGGCGAATATCGATATGTGTACCGTCTTTTCGTACCATTTCGGTTTCTAATACAACCGAAGCTCCTTTGTTTACTTTATCAATATCTTCTTTTAACTGCTTGGCCCACTCGGGCGGGGTAAGTTCTCTGATATTTGTACCCACCAGTTCTGAAGCCGAATAACTCAATATGCTGCAAAGTGCAGGATTTACACGCATAAATACCCCGTGAATATCAAACACGGCAATACCTTCCGGAGATATTTCAATAATGGCATCGGCAAATTCTTTTTCCAATTCAAAATCGTTACGGGCTTGGCGAATTTCTACCGTTCGCAAATCAACCAGCTGCTCCAACTTCTTTTTCTCAATACGCAGCTTGCGCTCACGAAGCTTAACATAGCCCACCGAAAGCACGACTAAAACCAAAATAAGCAGAAAATAAAAAAGGGGTGTTTTCCAAAACGGCGGTTTCACAATGATGTACAGCCGAGTCTGATTGTCTTTATAATCCGAAAACTTACTTTTTGCCTGAACGATAAATGTATATTTACCCGGGCTTAAGTTTGTAAAAACGGCCGTGTTATTTTTTCGGTCAATATTAACCCATTCATTATTAAAACCTTCCAATTTGTACCGATATTGTAATTCATTGGGATTCAAGAAATCAACGGCAGAAAAACGTATGCTCACAAAATTGTGCCGGTAAGAAAGATTGAGTGTATCGGAAAAACGAAGCGCCTTTTCAATAATTACATCGCCTTTAAGCGTATCTCCGGGGTGCACGGTTTTATTAAATAAGCGCAATTCTTCCAAAAACAAAGGAAGTTCCTCTTTGCTTACGGAAATATCCTCGGAATAAAAATGATTGAACCCGTTATTCCCGCCAACAAACATTTCTCCGTCGGAAGTTTCAAGTAAAGCGCCTATATTAAATTCATTGCCCTGCAAACCGTCTGATTTCCGAAAAGTAATCCAAGAATCGGTTATTCTGCTGTAAAGCAATAGGCCGTAGTTAGAGGTGGCCCACAAGTCACCCTTTTTATCTTGTAAAATTCCGTAGATAACATTATATCCCGTTTCGAGGCTGTCTTTTTTATAGATGGTTTTTGTCTTTTTATCAAAAATACAAATTCCGTTTCCGTAGGTGCCTAAAAGCAGCTTATCTTCATTGTAATCGGAAAAGTGCATTACCGAAGCACCGCAGTTTTCATCGCTTTCACCGCTCGGAATAATACTTCTCTGAGCTACACTTTTTTGTTTTGTATTAAAAAGCGAAACATTACTTGCATAAGATCCGATTATAAGCTCATTCTCATTTAAAGCAAAAATTGCTTCCAAGGACTCTTCCGGAACGGCATTTATTTGGTGTCGGCTAATGCTTTCTTTCGTTTCATTATATACAAAAAGTATGTTGGAAGCTCCGATATATAGATGTTCATTCATATAAAGTAATGAATGTACGACTCCGTACTCGGGATTTTCCAAGGAAAACTTATGTTTTGATACATTTCCGCTGTTTTTGTCGAAGACATATAATCCTTTGTCGTGGGTTCCGATATAGAGTTTTCCTTTTCCGTTATCTTGCAAGTCTCTTATGGTGTAGCCTATATCATTATTAAAACTGATATAATAAGTTGAAAACTGCTGTGTTTTTCTGTTGTAGCGCAGCAAACCGGTAGTGGTTCCTGCCCAAACAATGTCCGAATTGTCTTTATCTTCACAAAAAACAAAAAAACTGCTCAGCCTGTCTGTTCGGTCATAAAAAACTTCAGGCGCAAACGGTTTTCGGCCGGGGTTAATTTTTATCAAACCGGTATTCAGAGCACCTATCCAAAGAATATTTTGTTCCGAATCATAATAATGGCTTTTGGTTTTTATATTGTCTATTCCCTCCAGCTTAAACGGTCGGAAGTCTTTGGTATTCAAATCAAAAGAAAACAAGCCGGAAACAATGGTTCCCGTAATAACTGTGCTGTCATTTATTTGTTCGGAATAGTAAAAATCTCTGACGGCACTTTCAGATTCGCCGTTCAGACTTATTGTATAGTTCTCGGCAGAATAGCTTTTCCCGTTTCTCATCAAACGACTAATGCCTTTATCAGTTGAAAGCCATATACCTCCTTCCGACCCTAATCGAATATGATTAATCCGGTTTCCGTTGATTTCTTTTTCGGAAATCTTAGAATTATTGAAATTGACTACGCGTTTAGAATTTTTATCATAACGATATAAACCCAATTTGGTTCCTATCCACAGGTATTTCCCGTCGTTTTTCAAATCCAAAATATCTTTAAATATAATGGAGGATTCATAAACGTTGCCTAAACTAAGTTCCGAATAATTTTCGGTGGCCATGTTAAAGCGCAGTAAACCGGATGAGGTCCCCACCCACAATATATTGTTATCGGCCGCTAAAGCCGATATGTTTGAATATCCGGTTGTCGAACCGGCATCATCAAAAAAAGTATAACTTTTAAAATCATCGGTTTTGGGTCTGTACTTATTCAATCCTTCTGAAGTTCCTACCCAAATATTCCCGTCTTTATCTTCGATGATTTCTTTAACATTATTATGTGTCAAACCCTGATTTCCGGGCAGTTTATCGGTATAATGCTTAAAAGTTCTGCCGTTAAACCGGTTTAGTCCTTCAATGGTTCCTACCCAAAGATATCCGTCGGAGGCTTTATAAATGGTTGAAATTGAAACATGAGAAATTCCGTCCTCCTCGGCAGCTACGACAATATTTTCTGAAGCTATTTGTGCCAAGGCTTCTGCCGCGAAAAAGACAGCAAAAACTACAATCAAATAAAGATGCTTCAATAGGTTCATAACCGGTTTTTAAAAAAAGTCTATATCGCCGTAATTATCCAAAATTTTAAAGCCCATCACCAGAATGTCGTCTAATTGTCGGGTACCTGAACGCCATAGGTCATGCTCGCTGAAAAGAATTTCTTGCTGTTTTTCCATAGGCTTGTCATACATATTCAGCAAAAGCTCCTTGAATCGTTTAGGCTTATACTTCTCTGATTTTTCACCGCCAAATTGGTCAATATAGCCATCGGAAAAAAGATACAGGCTGTCGCCTGTTTTAAGTTGCAAAACTTGTTGCTTGAACGGATGTTCTTTCAGGTAAACGCCCACCGGCATTCTGTCCGGCTTTAGTTCTAAAAGTTTGGGAGCGCCTTGTTCGGACTCTTTTCTGACAACATAAGCCGGACTGTTAGCACCGGCATACTGCAGCTGTTTTGTTTCCATATCTATAATACAAAGCGCCAAATCCATTCCGTCGGCTCCTTTTCCAATATTGTTATCCTGATGCAGAGCTATTTTGAGACGCTTTCGCAATTCATTTAATATTTCGTCGGCAGTCGGGTTTTTATCCAAGCGTACAATTTCATTAAGCAAAGCCACCCCCAGCATGCTCATGAACGCTCCGGGCACACCGTGTCCGGTACAATCGGCAGCAGCCACGGCTATATAATTATTCACTTGTTTAATCCAATAAAAATCACCGCTTACCATATCGCGCGGCAAGTATAAAATAAAATATTCGGGAATAAATTGTTTCCAAAAATCAGGTGAAGGCAATACAGCTTGCTGTATAAATTGGGCATAGCGGATACTGGAAGTCAAGTTTTTATTGATTTTTTCCAAAGCATCTTTTTGCTTCATCAGCTCTTGCCGCGTGGATATATTTCGGTAAATACCTTCTATGGCAATTAAGTTTCCGTCTCGGTCAAAAGTTCCTTTATTGGCTTGTATAATCCAGCGTTCATTACCGTCCGGGTCTATAATTTTATATTTAAGAGTTGGTGCAACACCCCATGAGGTTTCAAGTTGCTCTTCGTAATACTGTAAAAAATCCGGATGAATAATTTTTTTTATAAAATCCACTGATTTATAAAAATTAGCTTTTGAGTAGCCAAAAACCTTTACCACACCGGGACTGATGTATTCATACTTGCCTTCCGGATATGTGATTCGAAAAACCGAATCGTTGAGGCCGGTTATTAAACTGCTGTACTTTCGTTCACTTTCGGCCAATTCTTTTTCGGCTTTTTTACGAATATATACGGCTTTTTTCAATAAAGCGTTTTGCGACTTTATAATATCTTTCGAACGTTTCAGGTCTAAATGCGTTGAAACTCTGGCAATAAGCTCTTCCTTTCTGAATGGTTTAGTAATATAATCCACCGCGCCCAGTTCAAATCCTTTTACAATATCCTCGGAACGATCGCGGCCGGTTAAAAATATTATCGGTATTTCTTCAGTTTCCACATCCGATTTAAGTATGCGACAAACTTCAAAGCCATCGAGTTCGGGCATAATAACATCCAGAAGGATTAAGTCCGGTTTATAGCGTCTGGCCGTTTCCATGGCTGATCGGCCGGAGTCGGCTCGATACACTTTAGTTTTATGTGCTGTTAAAATATCGTCCAAAACCAATAAATTGGTTTCTACATCATCAACAATCAATATAGAAAAACCCGAATCAAGCATCAAAAAATCGTTTTATGGCTGCATAAATAACAACGCCAAAGCGCTGTTTCAATTATTCAAAAATAAGAAAATATAATAAGCAAACAAGTTTTTATTTCACCTAAGCTCAAATGCTTTAGGAATATACTGTATCTGCCGCTCTGATAAAAGAAGCCCAAAGTATTCCCAATAGTTAAAGCCGGCTTTTTTAATCTTGCACAAGTCACACTTTTTTGTAGTATTTCATGTATAATTCTTTTTATTTTATCAAATAGAAGTTTTTATTCAAAGCTTTTTTCTTATATTTGAACGTAAATATATTTTTAAAACTAAACTCATACAAAATGGACACCAATTTTTCTAAAGTAAAAAACTTCATCAATGATTTGGACCTTATGATCGTTAAAGAAAACCCGGAATCCGGTCTTTTTGTGGTGGAAAATGAAGATGAAGGAATAAAGAATGCAATAATTGCTGTTTCCGATCCCATTCTAATTATTCAGCAACACATCTTCGACCTCAAGGAAGACAGTGCAGAAATTTTTAAATCCTTACTGCAAAAGAACCAAGACATCATTCACGGTGCGTTTACTTTAGATGAATCCGGGAAAAAAGTACTTTTCAGAGATACCCTTCAATTAGAAAACTTAGACTTGAATGAACTGGAAGGGTCTTTACAGTCGCTCTCATTATTGATGACCGAATACACTGAAAAGATACTTGAATTTTCAGCTTAACAATTAAGTGTATTGTTCTGTGCAGCCATTAATTTGTCGTAAACAAAACGGCAAACGATAGTATATTACCCTTAAAACCAATCAATTAAGGATATTATAACGATATCACGTGCAAAAGCGTATGATATCGTTTTTTTCTTTATCCTTAATTTATTCCGACCCGACAAAACATTTTTTTCATGCAGCCGTTTCACTTAAGGTAATAATCCGCCATTTTTTGTTACCTTTGTAACACAAAAAAGCAAAATCACCTTAACAATGAGAATTTTAAGCCAGACTGTAATTATTCTTTCGGTATTTATTCTTATTACCGGTTCAGCATATGCCCAAAAACGCCACATAAAAAAAGCCGACGCAGCTTTTAATACCGGCGAATACCATAAAGCCACCGAACTTTATGAAAAAGCTTATGACAAAACTTCCGGTCGCTCCGAAAAAGCAGATATTGCCTTCAAAATCGGGCAAAGCTACAAAAGAATTGACGATACAAGAAGCGCCAGGCGCTGGTTTCGAATCGCTGTTCGCGGAAACCATAAAAATCCGCTTTCGGTTCTTTACTATGCGCAAGTATCGCTAATCAACGAAGATTACGAAGATGCAAAAGAGCAATTTCAACGTTATGCAGATTTAGTACCGGACGACCCGCGCGGGAAAAACGGCCTGCGTTCCATAGAGCTCATTGAAGAATGGAAAAAGAAACCCTCCAGATACATTGTGGAAGAAATACGTGAACTCAACTCGCTCGAAAATGATTTCAGCCCCGCATTTGGTAAGCTAAAATCAGAACTGTATTTTACTTCCAACAGAGAATCAGCTACCGGCGACAATACCAGTGAAATTACCGGCATGCCTTTCAACGATATTTTTGAAGCGCAACGCGATCGTAAAGGAAAGTGGAGCGAACCGGTTCCGGCAAAAGGAAACATCAACACAGCCGGAAGCGAAGGCACACCCTTCCTTGTAAACGACGGGGCTACCATGTATTATACACACTGCCCGCAAGAAGAAGGTGCCAATCTGGGATGTAAAACCTATACAGCACGTAAAGGTGCAAGCGGTTGGGGTGAACCCAAACAATTGGAAATAGTTAATGACAGCAGCATATCCGTTGCCCACCCGGTCGTAAGCAAAGATGAACTTACACTCTATTTCGTCAGCGACAACCTGCCGGAAGGAAAAGGCGGTAAAGATATTTGGGTAAGTCAGCGTGCAAGCGTAGCCGGAAAATGGAAAAAACCCATAAACTTAGGCAGTTCAATAAACACACCCGGAGATGAAATGTTTCCGTTCCTGCGTGATGACGGCGTTTTATTTTTTGCCTCCGACGGGCATCCCGGCATGGGCGGAATGGATATTTACAAAGCCGAAAAAGAAGGTTCCGCATGGAAAGTAACCAACATGAAACCACCCATAAACTCTACGGCCAACGACTTTAGCATTTGTTTCTACGAAGACGAAGAAGAAGGCTTTTTCGCAAGTGCCAGAGACAGAAGAGAAAACCTGTTTTCATTTAAACTCCCGCCATTGGTTTTTGCTCTGAAAGGGAAAGTGGTTAACTCATCCAATGACTTGCCGCTGAATGATGCAGAAGTTACCCTGCAAGGCAGCGACGGAAGAGAATTAAAATTAAAAACCACCGACAACGGCAGCTTCCGTTTCAATTTGAATGCCGGAACGGATTATGCCGTAATCGGTTACAAAGAAAAATTCCTGAAAGCCAAACGCAATGTTTCCACCAAAGGCCATGATGAAAGCAAAACTTTTGAAGTAATCATAGACCTGCCGCCGATAAAAAGCAGCATAGAACTTCCAAATATTGAATACGATTTGGCTAAAACTACGCTTAGGCCGGAATCCAAAGTGGCGCTCGATAAATTAGTTGAAACACTTAACGTAAATGACAATATTACCATAGAACTCATGGCCAATACCGACTTTAGAGGCAGCGACGAATACAATATGCGCCTCTCCCAAGGCCGTGCAAACTCAGTCATTGATTATCTCATATCCAAAGGCATAAAAGAAGACAGACTGGAAGCACAGGGATACGGCGAAAGCAATCCCAAAAAAGTGGATTCCAAATTGGCAAGACAATATTCTTTCCTCAAAGAAGGCGATGTATTAGACGAAGAATTTATTACTAATCTTGAAGATGAAGAACAAAAAGAAACCTGTCATCAGCTAAACCGTCGAACAGAATTTAGAGTACTCAGTACAGACTACGGCTTGCAAACCATAAAATTCGGAGAAGAAAACGAATAAATCATTTATGAGCAAAGAACGCTATGCACAACGGGGCGTGTCAGCATCAAAAGAGGATGTTCACAACGCCATCAAAAACATTGACAAAGGACTTTTTCCCAAAGCATTCTGCAAAATAATCCCCGATATACTCGGCGGCGATCCGGAATACTGCAACATCATGCATGCCGACGGCGCCGGAACCAAATCATCTTTGGCCTATCTTTATTGGAAGGAAACCGGTGATTTATCGGTATGGAAAGGCATTGCACAAGATGCCCTCATCATGAATACCGACGACCTGCTCTGCGTAGGAGCCGATGATAATATTTTAGTTTCCTCAACCATCGGGCGAAACAAAAATCTGATTCCGGGCGAAGTAATTAAAGCGCTCATTGAAGGCACGCAGGAAGTAGCCGACATGCTCTGCCAAAACGGAATCAATACCGTACTCACAGGCGGCGAAACAGCCGATGTGGGCGACTTGGTGCGTACCGTAATTGTTGATTCCACCGTAACGGCTCGCATGAAACGCTCCGATGTAATTGATAATGTCAATATCAGCCACAACGATATAATCATCGGGCTTTCATCATCCGGACAAGCCAATTACGAAAAAGAATACAACGGCGGCATGGGAAGCAACGGACTCACTTCGGCACGCCACGATGTATTTAGCAACTATTTGGCCGAAAAATACCCGGAAACTTTCGATCCCTTGCTAAATAAAAAGCTGGTATATTCGGGAAGCAAAAAACTAACAGATTCCTCCGAAATAAGCGGCACGGATGTCGGAAAAATGGTGCTCTCACCCACCCGCACTTATGCGCCGGTGATAAAAAAAATATTGGAGAAACATCGCCAAGATATTCACGGCATGATTCATTGCTCAGGCGGTGCGCAAACTAAAATTCTTCATTTTATTAATAAACTCCGAATTGTAAAAGACAATATGTTCCCTGTTCCGCCCTTGTTTAAAATGATTCAGGAAGAATCCGGCACCGACCGGCAAGAAATGTATAAAGTATTCAATATGGGTCATCGTTTTGAAATTTACTGTCCGCCAAAATTTGCGCAAAGCATAATCAGCATTGCACAGAGCTTTGGTGTTGATGCGCAAATTGTAGGACATTGCGAATTGGCCGAAAAGAAATCATTAGAAATTAAATCACCGGAAGGAACTTTCCGCTATCAATAAGCTTGCCGATTCATGCAAAAAAAAGATTACTACAAAATACTGGATATTTCAAAAGATGCCGAAACGGTCGAGATAAAGAAAGCCTACCGGCGCTTGGCAAAAGAAATGCACCCGGACCTGAACCCGGACAATGAGCAATCGGAAGAGCGCTTTAAAGAAATAGCCGAAGCATACGATGTTCTCTCCGACCCCGATAAACGCAGCCAATACGACTATTTTATAAAATACGGTACGGCACCGCCCAATACACATTTCAAAGCTTATCGCGAAAGACGGGACGATATATTCCAACCGGTATTTTCTGCCTTTTTTAATGATCTTTTTAAGAAACAAAAACAAAAAGCCGCCAAAAAATTCATGAAAGGCAATGACCGTAAAGGAAAACTGACCATAAACTTGGATGAAGTGGCTAAAGGTTCTTCGCGCATTCTGAATACAGGCGATGAAAAAATTCGCATCAAAATATGGCCGGGCATTGAAAACCGCCGAATAATAAAAATCAAAGAAAAAGGATACAAAAGCAAATATGGCGGACGACGCGGTGATTTATACATAAAAATAGTAACGGAAACACACGAAATTTACAGTCGCCGAGGCAGTAATTTATTCAGAACCTTCAAAATAAATCCTTTTGAAGCACTGCACGGCGCCAAAAAAACACTTGAAACACTGCAAGGAAAAAAAGAATTCAGTATTCCGGAACTAAGCGCTCCGGGCGGCGAAATTACTATTGAAGGATCAGGATTACCCATTTACGGGCTCGAAGGAGAATACGGAGATTTAATACTGAAACTTGAGTACCAAATGCCCGAAAAGCTTTCCGATAGAGAAAAGCAACTTTTAGAGCAAATATTGGATTCTCAGAAAACAGCTTCTAAATAAAAAGTAGCCACTAAGGCTCAAAGGCACTAAGGAAAATCAAGCTAAGGGGAAAAATGCCACTAAGACCCAAAGACACTAAGAAATCTCGTTTCATTAACAACTTTTAGAACAAATATTGGATTTCCAAAAAACAGCTTCTTATCAGAAAACAGCTTTCAAACAAAAATAGCCACGAAGACTCAAAGGCACTAAGAAAATCAAACTAAGAAAAAAAATTGCCGGTTGCCGTATCATTAACAAGTCTTAGAGCAAATATTGGATTTCCAAAAAACAGCTTCCAAACAAAAGTAGCCACGAAGGCTCAAAGGCACTAAGGAAAATCAATCTAAGAAAAAAAATGCCGGTTGCTGTATCATTAACAAGTCTTAGAGCAAATATTGGATTTCCAAAAAACAGCTTCCAAACAAAAGTAGCCACGAAGGCTCAAAGGCACTAAGGGAAATCAAATTAAGAAAAAAAATTGCCGGCTGCATGTATCATTTGGGTTCTTAATTTTTGGGCTTCGGTACGAGCTGCAAGCTCAAAAGAGCGACTGTTGTCAGCAAAAATTATTCCGCGCGAAGAGTTGATTAGCAAGCCGCCGCGCCGGTTCAAGCCGTGCTTTAAAACCGCCTGCAAATCGCCGCCCTGCGCACCCACGCCGGGCACCAACAAAAAATGCTCGGGCACAATTTCTCGAATATCTGCAATATCCTCGGTACGTGTTGCACCAACAACATACATTAATTGCTCCTCATCGGCCCAAGCCAATGATTTGCGAATAACCGATTGATACAAAGCCGTATTGTCGGAGTCCTTTATTTTCTGAAAATCCGCCGAACCGTTGTTGGATGTTAAGGCTAACAGAATAACCTGTTTATCGGGAAATTCCAAAAATGGTTTTACCGAATCGCTTCCCATGTATGGAGCCACGGTAACAGCATCAAAAGGCATCTGCTCAAAAAAAGCACGCGCGTATAATTTAGAAGTATTACCAATATCGCCGCGCTTGGCATCGGCAATGAGATAGATTTCCGGATAATGCGTTTTGATGTACTCGGCAGTCTTTTGCAGGCTTCGCCATCCGTCGGCTCCCAAGGCTTCATAAAAAGCCGTGTTGGGTTTATAAGCAACGGCATAATCGGCTGTTGCATCTACAATTCGCTTGTTAAATTCAAATACCGGCTCAGCTTCCGACTTTAAAAAATCGGGAATTTTAAGTATATCGGAGTCCAATCCCACGCACAGAAACGATTGTTTTTGCAGGATTTGTCGGTATAAAGCAGAAATTTTCACTGTTTTTTTGTTGGATATTAATTATCTAAGCCGCTGTGTTTCAACTTCTCGGCATTTTCTTCTATTTGCAGTTTTTCAATAATTTCATCAATATCACCGTCCATTACGGCTTGTAAATTATAGGCCGTATAATTGATGCGATGATCGGTAACCCGGCCCTGCGGATAGTTATAGGTCCGAATTTTGGCAGAACGGTCGCCGGATGAAACCATGGTTTTGCGTTTCGAAGAAATATCGTCCAGATATTTTTGGTATTCCAAATTATAAAGCCGTGTTTTTAATTCTTTCATGGCTTTATCCAGATTTTTGAGCTGAGATTTTTCGTCCTGACAAGTTACTACAATACCGGTAGGCGCATGTGTCAGCCGAATGGCGGAATAAGTAGTATTAACCGATTGTCCGCCCGGGCCGGATGCGCAAAAAGTATCTTTACGGATATCTTCCGGTTTAAGGTCAATCTCAAAATCTTCCGCTTCGGGCAATACGGCTACCGTAGCTGCCGATGTATGCACGCGGCCCTGAGTTTCAGTTTCCGGAACACGTTGCACACGATGCACACCGGATTCATATTTCAAAATTCCGTACACATCGTTACCCGTAACTTCAAGTACAATTTCTTTAAAACCTCCCGAAGCAGCCTCTTGGGTGTTGGTAACATTCATTTTCCAACCCTTCTTTTCGCAATATTTTGAATAAAGTCGGAATAAATCCCCGGCAAAAATACCGGCTTCGTCGCCGCCGGTTCCGGCTCTGATTTCCATTATAGCGTTTTTATCGTCTTCCGGATCTTTTGGCAGCAGCATCACTCTAATTTTCTCTTCCAGTTCTTCACGCTTTTCTTTGAGCTCTTCCAACTCCATTTTAGCCATCTCACGCATTTCTTCTTCGCTCTCTTCATCGAGCACTTTAAGCGTGTATTCCAAATTGCTTAAAGTTTCATCGTAAGCTTTGTAAAGAATCATTAAATCCTCAAGATCCTTGTATTCCTTATTCAGTTTCACATACAAGTCCATATTGGAAATGGTATCCGGGTCGGTAAGTTCTTTTTGAATATCTTCAAAATGTACTTTTACTTCTTTCAGTTTGTTGAGTAATATATTTTCAGCCATATCATTTTCATTTAAAATGCAAAGATATAAAAAATACGCAATACTACACAGTCGAAAACAAACAGGCGTCTGAAATTAGAGTTCGGAATTCAGACGGGTTGTTCGCTCGGTTAAACCGTATTTTGAAAATATTATTTATTTTGAGATTCAAATTCTTTTAAACTCATTCCGTCTTTTAATTTCCATTCGGTCAACCCATTGGCATTTCTTCCCAAAACAATAACTGCAGCAGTATTTGGACTTGAAAAGACATAGTCTTTCGTAATGTTCAACTAAAAAAAATATCAAGAAAAACTCAAGAATAATTATCTTTGATTGGTTATATGAGAAACATATATAAATATTAAATAAAATTTGTAGCCAAATGAGACAACATGAGCAAGTTATAGAAACAATGAAAGCAAATGGGGGGTATGCAACACTCGGTTTCTTAAATAATCATGTTGATGTTTCAAAATGGAAAACAAAAACACCATATGCCTCAATAAGAAGAATCGTTCAAGATGATAGATTTTTCTTTAAAATAAAACCCGGATTATGGGCTCTAAACGAGTATAAAGAAAAAGTTTTAAGCTTATTTAAAATCAAAGAAACAAACTCTTCTTTTGAAAAGGAATTATTCAACCATTCTTATTTTCAGGGATTGCTATTGGAATTAGGAAAAATAAAAGGATACCAAACATATATACCGCCACAAGACAAGAACAAAAAATTTCTCAATAAATCTTTGACAGAGATTTCAGATATTGATAAAATTTATAATTTCTCCTATGAACAAATAGTTAAAAAAGCTAAAACAGTTGATGTTATATGGTTTAATGAAAGGAACATGCCTTCATCATTTTTTGAAGTTGAACATTCAACAAATATTCAAAATTCATTACTTAAATTTGATGATTTACAAGATTTTTATTCTGATTTCTATATAGTAAGCTCAATGAATCGAAAAAAAGAATACTTTGATAAAATAAGCAGAAATGCTTTCAAAAAAATTAAGGGACGAATAAAATTTGTTGATTATGAATACATTTCAAAATTACACACAAAATCAATGGAATTATATAATTTTAAAGATATTCTATGAACACATACAAAATTGAAATAACAGAAACACTTCAAAAAATTGTTGATATTGAAGCTAAAAATGATGAAGAAGCATATAATATAGTAAGAGAAAAATATAAAAATGAAGAACTCATCCTGACTGACAAGGACTTTGTTGATACTGAAATAAAAGTATATAAGGAGAAATAGAATTATTTCACATTGAGTATTCTATCAATTGCACATAGTTAATTTTCAACTGAACAGTCAATAAATAAATTCATACGCTTCTCTCTCATCTTACAAATTTAATTCGTTTGGCTGTTGATTAGATTTTTGTTCCAAAAAATCAGTAATATCCGAACCGGAGGGGCTTTGGAAAATATTTAAGCCAAACTCGGGAACCACGGCCAAAAGATGATCGAAAATATCGGCCTGGACTACTTCAAAATAAGCCCAGCGCTGTTCTTTGGAAAACACGTAAATTTCTAAGGGTAAACCTTTGTCGGTGGGTTGCAAATGCCGCACCAGAAAAGTCATGTCGGAATGAATTTGCGAAAGGCTGTGAAGATAGGCACTTACATATTGCCGAAAGGTACCGATATTCGTCAAATTACGCCCGTTGACCCACAATGAATCATCCACGGCTTTTTGCTTGTTGTGTTCTTTGATTTCTTTGGTTTTTTGTTCCAAATAGTCCGTAAGAAGTTGAATTTTCTTAAGCCGCTCAATCTCTTCATCACTTAAAAAGTGAATGCTTTTCATATCAATATTAATTGAGCGCTTTATGCGCCTTCCGCCCGATTCTTCCATACCGCGCCAGTTGGTAAACGACTCGGAAACCAAAGCATAGGTGGGAATGGTGCTTATGGTTCGGTCCCAGTTTTGCACTTTTACGGTGTTTAGAGATATATCGAAAACCGTACCGTCGGCATTGCGGCTCGGCATTTCAATCCAATCGCCCAAGCGCACCATATCATTGGCCGATAATTGCACCCCGGCAACCAGGCCGAGGATGGAATCTTTAAAAATGAGCATTATAACAGCCGCCATGGCTCCCAAGCCGGCAAAAAAGCCGGTCAAATTTTTCTGAAGTAAGATGGAAAAAACAATTCCGGTACCCAAAACATAAATAAAAATTTTCACCACTTGCACATAGCCCTTTATGGAACGGGTTTTTGATACCGACAGGGTTTTGTATATTTCATGCAAACCGTTTATTGTGGCATCCAAAACCAAAACAGCCATAATAATCATATACAGATAAACGGCTGATTTTATTAAACTGACAGTCTCGGGAAAGTCTTCAAAAGTATATGCGGCACCGTAATGTATAATAATGGCCGGAATCAGATGCGATAAACGTTTGAAAACCTTTTTCTCAAACAAAATATCGTCCCAGGAGCTTTGCGTTTTTTGCGCCAGCTTATCCAAATAATGAATCACTATGCGATTTATCATAAAGTGCAGCAAATAGGCAAATAGAAGAACCGCAAGAAAAATAAGACCTGAAGCGGCTATTAAAGCTTGGTGTTCATCCAAACCAAGCGTTCCGAACCAATCTTGCAAAAAAATCCTTATCATATTATATATTTTTTTATTGTTGTCCGATATAAATTATTGAGTTTCGTGTAAAAGACCGGCAACTAATTTGTTTATAAGTTTTGCCCACGTAGTGGGCTTATAGCTTATAGTTTTTGTTTGTAAAACACCTCATTAGAGGTGCAATAACGATAGAAAACATTAATATAAGATATGTTGCATCCCGTTGGGGTGCTATATTCATATCGTATTTTTTTCTATCGCTATTTTGCCTCTAACAAGGCAAATATAAAAAAACTCGACCGCCCAAAGGCGATATTATTAAATTATTGTTGTGATGATTCTAAAGCCACATCCGGCAAACTATTTAAAGTATTGCCCACGTAGTGGGCTTATAGCGATAAAAATGAATTTCGACCGGCAATATTGCACCCCGATAGGGGTGCGACTCTAATTATCAACATATTATGCTATCGTTATTCGACTTCTGTGAAGTCTGTAAAATTTAATCGGACAATAGTGATATTTTTTACAAATTTATAAAAAATCCGACAAGCAGCCTGTTTATCGTTCATAAAAATTGTAATCGGTAACAGTCTTTAGAAACTCAAGTTTATTTCTCGAATAAAAAACACCAGGCACTTTTGGTTTACGGAATATTCTCAAAATTGCTGTTTCATTCTTGCAATCTTAATTAACTTTGCACAAAAGATATGAATATGGCAGAAATGAACATCGTGGGCGTAATGTCCGGTACTTCTTTAGACGGCTTGGATATGGTCCTGGCAGAGTTCTCAGGCAACGGCAATGTTATCAACTACCAAATTATTAAAGCCAAAACGCTTACTTACCCTCTTGTAATGCAAAAATATTTAGCCGGAGCCCACAAGCTCTCGGGTTTAGCTCTTAGCTTGCTGCACAAAAGATACGGGAAGTTTATCGGCCAAGCCGTGAAAGAATTTCTGGGTAAAGATTATAACGCAGATTTTATAGCTTCGCACGGGCACACCGTTTTTCATAATCCCGCCAAACAGCTCACCCTGCAGATAGGCGACGGAGCATTTATTGCAGCAAATTCGGGAATTCCAACCATCAGTGATTTCAGAAATATTGATACGGCTTTCGGCGGACAGGGGGCACCATTGGTTCCGGTTGGCGATAAGCTGCTGTTCTCCGATTACGATTATTGCCTGAATCTGGGCGGGTTTGCCAATATCTCCTACGACAAAGACGGACAAAGGCTGGCTTTTGATATTTGCCCGGTGAATATTATTGCCAATGCGCTGGCTGAGAAAAACGGCCAAGCCTACGACGAAAGCGGAAAAATGGGAAGCCGCGGCCGACTAAATGAGGCATTAATTACCGAGCTGAATCAATTAGATTACTACAAAAAAACAGGGCCAAAATCTTTAGGCCGTGAATATGCGGAAGCTAAGGTTTTCCCGATTTTTGAAAAATATGAAATCCCAATCGAAGATAAATTACACACGCTTTACGAGCACATTGCTTTTCAGATAAAACAAGCTACGACCGATAAAAAAGTGGCCAAAATACTGATTACCGGCGGCGGTGCTTATAACAGCTATCTAATACGCAGAATACGAGCTCTTGCCGGGCACCGTGTAATTATTCCGGACGATACACTTATACAATATAAAGAAGCTCTCATATTTGCACTGTTGGGATTGTTGCGTGCCGGAAAAGCCAATAATGTATTAGCATCATACACAGGCGCTAAGCGAAATACCACCGGAGGGGTTATACATTATGTATAAAAAGGCATGGTGATTAAGAAAAAATCAATTAATTTTACCTTGCAGATTTTAAAAAGGCTGATTCAATTAAATGCTCAAATTTTTACTCCAAAATACATCGGAAACCTATATCTCTCCTTCACAAAAGAAGGCGGATTTTATTAATGAATTCTTTGAACAAATAAAGGAAGAACTTCCCTATGCCTATGTTCAAGCCGCCGATATACACCAAAGTGAAAGTGAGCTGGTATTTAATGCAAAACCATTCCGGCACACTTGGAACGGATGGAATATATTTAATCCCGTAATTCGCGGAGAATTTCGTTTTGAGTCGGTTTCTAATCTGCTTAAATTAGAAACCCGCATGTATTTTACCGAATTTTTTATAACCGCAGCATTGCTGTCTTTTGCAAGCGTGCCGGCCTTTGTTTTGGGAGTTTACGGCTGGGGCATTGCCTGGCTCGTTGGTCTTTGGCTTATATTTTACGGCGGCAGCCGACTGCTTCATTCTCTCCGCTTGAGGGTAAAAATAAAAGAGCTTATCCGCCAAACCGAGAATATAAAAAAACAAGGACGCAGCTTAAAAGATGTATGGGAAGAAGACAAAGGTTTTATTCATCAGGTCTTTGGGCGCTTTTTTGTAAGAAAACCCAAAAAGAAAAAACTAAAAAGCAGTCGATAAATTTCCGCTTAAAAACAAACAAGTTCAGACTTTCTTATTTAGAATTTTTCTAAATAATAAAAGATTCCTACCTTTGCTCCCCTTAAAATAAAACTAAAATACTCATGACGAATATAACGAAATACTTAGAATGGCGCTATGCCGTGAAAAAATTTGATGCCGAAAAAAAACTGAGCCAAGCGCAAGTTGACGAGCTTGCGGAAGCCATGCGACTTACAGCTTCTTCATACGGGCTTCAGCCATATAAAATAATGCTGGTGGAAAATCCTGAAATAAGAGAAAAACTACAAGAGCATTCATGGGGGCAGAAGCAAATTACGGAAGCATCGCATCTGTTTGTAATATGCAACTATCCCGAAGTACCGGATAAGGTGGTGGATGATTACATGAAAATAACCGGAGAGATTCGCCATAGCCCGGCCGACAAGCTGAAAGCATTTGGTGAAGGCATAAAAGCCAAAATCGGTCGATTGCCAAGCGTAAAAGACTGGACAGCGAAGCAGTCATACATCGTGCTGGGAAACTTGCTGACGGCTTGCGCGGCAATGGAAATTGATGCCTGCCCCATGGAAGGTTTTGTTCCTGAGAAATATAATGAAATATTGGGTCTGAATAAACTAAAGCTCAATGCAGCACTGGCCATTCCGGTGGGTTATCGGTCGGCCGATGACCGTTATGCCGAGATGCCCAAAGTAAGAAAGCCAATGGAAGATTTCCTTATAAAAGTATAAATGCAACCATACAAAAGAGCGGCTATTTTTTCAAAAAAATGCCGCTCTTTTTCGTATATAAAATATTTTATTGTTCACGAATCTCAGCCCAATCGGTCATTGCTTTGGGAATTCCGAGTTTCGGTTTTTCGGTATATAACTCTACTCCACGGTCAGTGTTCATACCGGCTACAATATAATCTTCTCTCGTATCGATATAAAGGGCAAAATCGACAAAGGCACATTCATGCGCTTTACAAGCTTCCGCCCAATAAATGCCGGGGCGTATTTCTTTTATAGGCTCTTCCACCGCCCACCAATCCACAAAAATCTGATAATCATCGGCCAACAGATTTTTTAGGCGCGAATTAAAAGCCTCATTTTCAAACAGTTTAATCTCATGCGGATATTTACCGCCGGCATTCTTCATAAAAGACAAATCACTTTCATTATCGGCTATTCCCGGTTTCTTCAAAAGTTTTGAAGTAAAACTGTCAGTTTCTCCATCATTTTTTCCGGATTCAACCGAACAAGCATGCATAAAAGCCATGATGCTTATAATTGCCGCACTTAGTAACAGCTTATTAAACTTTTTCATAGTTATTATTTAATTACCCCTAACAATATTACGTTTTTCGGCCATATCGGCAGAATACTCTTCATACATTTCTCGGAGCTGTTGGTGAAAATATGCCTTTGGTTTTTGTTCCGTCTGTTCGTTTTCTTCGGAAGTTTCCGGCATTTCTTTCTGCGGCTCTTTGTACTCGATGATTTCTCCGTAACGTCTGTTGCGCAGTAACACACGCATAGCCTTTACGAGTTTCTCTAAATTATTCACATAAGTATCCGGCACATTTAATTCGGAAATCTCGGTAATCAATGTCAGAGAATCACCGGACATATTGGTAAGTTGAAAAACTTTAGCCGTTGGTTTGTGTTTTTCTTTCTCATCGGCCGGTTCATCTCCTCGCTCGTCCAGCAGATTATAGGGTAAGCTGATTACGTCATTTCTTACCGAAGCTATATCTTCAAAAAAGTACTCATTGGTTCGCTCATCAAGAATTTCATTGTCGGGCCAATTATAAATACATGAATAGTAGCTTACAAATTTTTCGGTTACAACCAGCATTTGCACTGTCCATACGGTATAAGTAAACAAACCGTCATCATCGGAGCGCCGCATGATTACATCCGGGTCCACTTCCGGATGATTCCAATATACCGGATATGGAATAAAAATAATGTTTTCTTCTTTGAGGCTTCTTTCATTAATCTGCAAATGCTCCAGAGCGCGGGGTTTTATAAATTCATGCAAATCATTTATAAACCAGATGTCCATATCGGCATCTGAAGGCCGGCTGTAAAAAATTCGTTTGAAAAATAAAAAAGGGCGAAGCCATAACCAGAAAGATGCAACACCAATTAACATCATTACGGTAGCAAGAATCTGTACGTTCTGAAATACACCTATACTCTGAAAATAAAACAACAAGCCGCCAATTATAAGGAAGCCGGAACCGAATTTTGCTGCATTTCTAAAGTTAGGATATTCCGTATCAAATACTCTAAAATAATTTCCGATAAGCACACGGTTATCATTGGCCATGGTACACTGATTTTAAGGGCTTTTACAAAGTTAAGAATTATTTACTTATAGTCCAAACATAAAAAACCGAACTAATGAATTATTTTCAAATATTTTCCGCTACCTTTGCGACAAATTTGAATAAAAAATCATGCGTTACAAAATTTTATTAGTCATTTTACCTGTTTTCATATTCACGGCTTGTCTTGACAAGGCTGAAAGGGAACAAGACCTTTTAAAAGCATATTTGGAAGAAAATAATATTACGGAAGAACCCAAAAGCTCCGGCCTGTATTATATTGAGATAACCGAAGGAGACGGAGATGCTCCCAAAGCGGGCAGCTTTGTTTCGGTACATTACGAAGGACGGTTGATTGACGGTGAGGTATTTGATACATCGTATGACAGCGAAGAGCCTTTCACTTTTGTAATGGACGCCGGGCAAGTCATTCGCGGTTGGGAAGAAGGCGTTTCATACATGCGCGAAGGCGGCAAAGCACAACTGATAATCCCGAGCCATTTAGGTTACGGCAGCTACGAGCGCGATAAAATACCGGCTTACTCTACCCTGATTTTTGATATTGAATTAATCACTGTAGGTAACCAAAAATAAAGACCGTTCATAATAAGCCCGGTACTATAAGCTTTCGGCAATTTATATACAGTTCGCAACTTAGTTTGCCAATGCTTCATAGTTGCGAATCAGTTTTGCGCATCTTAAAATTTTATCCTGTTTAACAGCCGTCCAATCTTTCTTTTTTTGAGGAATATCATCAATATCCGGCAAGTTATCTTCCGACTGCTCGCGCACAAAATATTCAAAAATTTCACCTTCAGATAAATAGATGCGTTCTTCGGAAATCACTTGGCTTGCACTTCCAACTTCGTCCCAATGCGGTTCATAATCTTTAATAACAATAAAGACCATCTCACCTTCTTCGTCAAAGTAGCAGCTTTCGCGACTTCCAAAACCTTCTTC
>CAYYQW010000067.1:0-20427 GCA_964472505.1 uncultured Bacteroidaceae bacterium
TTCCGCCGGCAATTTGCTGCACGAACAATCCTTTGATGCTTGGGGCCGAGCCCGCAATCCGGATACTTACGAATACCCGGATGCCGTACAGACGCATTGCAATGCGTCTGTACTAAACGACCGCGGCTACACCGGGCATGAACTCAGTGAAATTCGGGACAGATTCTGTTGTTTTATACGTTTTACCGGATTTTTATATATAGTTTTTCTTGAAAATCAGGCCTTTGTCTTCCAGTTCTTTCGTGATGCGTTTTATGATAATAATTTTTTGATTAAACGGAAGGAAAGCCGACTTGAATCCGTTGATTATCAGGTATTTTAAGTCATCGGCGGTGAAGCCCAGTTTTTCTATTCCGAGCATGTACTCATCGGTGAGGCTTACATTTGATATCAGGCGATTATCGGTATTAAGCGTTACGCGTAGGCCTAAGTCAAAATAAAATTTTGCCGGATGGTCTTCTGCTCTTTTTACGGCTTTTGTTTGCACATTGGATGTAATACACATTTCAAGCGGAATGCGATGGTCGTTTACATAGTTGAGTAAGTCGCCGTCTTGGCGCAGGGTAGTGGCATGGCCTATGCGGTTGGCGCTTACGTAATGCAGAGCCTGATCAATGGATTCGGTGCCGTATGCTTCGCCGGCATGCACCGTTGTATTAATGTTGTTGTTAATAATCAGATAGAATGCTTCTTTATGGTCTTTTGCCGGAAAGTTTTTTTCGGCTCCGGCCAAGTCAAAACCCACAATGCCTCGGTTTTTGTAGGCTACGGCTACTTCAGCTACTTTGAGCGTATCTTCCGGGCTGGTATGTCGAATGCCGCAAATGATAATTCCCACAATAATATCAAAGTCGGCTTCGGCCTTGTGTTTTCCTCGGATTACCGCTTCAATGGCTCGGTTTAGAGTCAAGTCTTTGCGTATGTGCCAAAGCGGCGCAAAACGAATTTCAATGTACCGCACGTTTTCTTTAGCAGCATCTTCGGCCAGTTCATAAGTAGCGCGAGTGAGTGCTTCTTCGGTCTGTAATACTTGAGCCGTTATGTCGAAAGGGCGTAAATAATCTTCCAAACTTTTACATTCAATGCCTACTTCCAGTATTTGTTTCAGTTCTTTAAGATTATGTGTAGGGAGTTTAATATTTTCTTTTTCGGCAATATCCAAAATGGTTTCGGGTCGCATGGAGCCGTCTAAGTGGCAGTGGAGTTCAGCTTTGGGAAGGCTTTTTACAAACTCTTTGGTGAGTTTTATCGGCTCCATTTTTTTAGTTTCTATTTTTTTATCGGGCATAATGCTTTGGTTTATGTGTGAAGGTATTTTTTGAATAAAAATTAGACAAAGATACGAAGAATTTTAAAACCGGATGTAATGTTATTAAACTTATATGAGTAAACGAGCTAATGATTATTAAGTTCTGTGTCGAATGTCGTGAGTAATTAAAATATATCTTGCTGCAGGTGAGGCAAATTAAGGAGATGAATTTTTCAATAGTATTTTAACCACAGAGTATCTCTGAGTTTTTCACAGAGTAATATAAAGTTAGTATAGATAACTGAAATTTCCCGGCATAAATTACTTAATGTGAAATTACATTCTCCGCGAAATCTTTCAGGCTTTTATATACCGGGTAATTAAAGGGTTTGAGCTTTTCGGGTGGGTGGTGACCGTCCGAAATTAATACGCAGTCGCAGCCGAGGCTTTCGGCGGTTTCGCCGTCGTGGCTTGTGTCGCCTATCAGCAAACATTCTTTGGGCTCCGCTTCAAATGTTTTTATGAGTTCAGCTGCACGTTCTGTTTTTCCGGCTGCATAGTTGTCGGCCAAGCCCGCTATGGCTTCAAAAAAATCAAGAATTTGAAATTGATTAAGTTCTTTTTTGAGGTCTTTTTCGTTTCTTGCGCTTATAATGTATTGCTTAAAACCCTGTTTCTTGAATAATACCAAACTTTCTTTTGCGTAGAGCATCAACTGCAGTTTTGAAACGTCTTTGTTATAACGCCGGATAAATTCAAGCCCGGTTTTTTCAAAAGCTTCTTTTTCAAAATTGAAACCAATGGCTTTGTAATAGTTTTTTACGGGAAAGCCGAAATGACGGCGATAGCTGTTTTTATCTAAAACCGGCAGCTTTCGCTCTTGAAGCATTGTATTGATGGTTTTTATGCAGTGGTCCAAATCATTGAGCAAAGTGCCGTTGTAATCCCACAGAATGTGTTTGTATTTATTAAGTTGCATTGTTATAATTCGGAAGACTGCTGCGTCTTATTTCAGACTGAATTTTTTTAATTGAATGTCGAGCTCTTTTGTTGCAGTCCGTATTTTAAAAACAGATTCATTGTATTCGGGAATAGCTATGCCCGGCGGATTATTTGAAAAGCCGTATGCTTCTGTCGGAAAACCGGCTGCTGCTCGGTTTAGTATTTCATCCTTGTTTTCATCATGAAATACCGATATGGCATATTCGCCGTAGGGTATTTGAATGAATTTTGCCGTGGCGGTATTTCCTTTTATCATTCCTGTTTCGCGCCGGAAAGCATTTTCCGGTTTATAGACGAAATGTTCCATGGTCTCATTATTGAAAAGGGCAAGCTTTATGTCGCCCTTGTTCGATTCTATATTCGATATCTTAACAATGAGTGTTGCTGTTTGGCTGAAGCCGGAAACACAAAAAAAACTTAGCAATATCAGTATTCGTAGTTTTTTCATCTGCTTATTTGATTTTTTTGGGAAACTTATGCGGCGAAATCATGTGATCGGGCGACAGAATTTCGTCCAATCGCTCTTTCGAAAGCAATTTTTGTTCCAAAACCAAGTCATAAACACTTCGGTTGGAAACCAAGGCTTCTTTAGCAATTTTTGAACAGTCGTCATAACCCAGCACCGGGGTAAGTGCCGTAACCAGTCCAATACTGTTAAGAACCATCTGCTTGGTATGCTCGGCATTGGCTGTTATACCGTCTATAGCTTTGAAGCGGAAGACCGACAAGCCGTTAATAAGCATTTCAATGGATTCAAAAAGGCTTTGCACAATGACAGGCTCCATTACATTTAGCTCTAACTGTCCGGCTTCGGCGGCCATACTTACAGTGAGGTCATTACCGATTACCTTGAAAGCAATTTGGTTTATAACTTCCGGTATCACCGGATTAACTTTGCCGGGCATAATGGATGAGCCGGGCTGTACCGCAGGAAGGTTGATTTCGTTGAAACCGGCACGGGGTCCGGAAGAAAGCAGCCTGAGGTCATTTGATATTTTTGAGAGCTTAACCCCAACGCGTTTCAGAGCTGATGAAAACATAACAAATGAACCGGTGTTTTGGGTTGCTTCAACTAAATCCTCCGCTAACCAGACATCCAAACCGGAAATTTCGCGCAAATGGCGTGTTACCAAATCCGCATATCCGGGAGGAGCATTCAAGCCGGTACCAATAGCCGTTCCGCCCATGTTAGTTTTCAACATTAAATCAGCATTATAGCGTACTTGTTTTAAGTCTTCTTCCAAGGTAACGGCATAGGCGCCAAATTCTTGTCCGAGCGTCATGGGTACGGCATCCTGCAATTGCGTTCTGCCCATTTTAAGGATATTGTCAAATTCTTCCGACTTTGCTTTCAATGAGCCTATCAGAAGGTTAAGCTCTTCAATGAGTTTTTTGCTGCGTTGTTTTAGCGCAATCTTCACTGCTGTGGGGTATGCGTCATTGGTTGATTGTGATAGGTTCACGTGGTTGTTGGGATGACAGTATTGGTATTGGCCTTTTTCTTTACCGAGTATTTCCAGAGCGATGTTAGCTATTACTTCATTAGCATTCATGTTGGTAGATGTTCCGGCGCCGCCCTGTATCATGTCCACTACAAAATGCCGATGGTATTTACCTCCCAGAATCCGCCGACAAGCTTCTATAATGGCTGCCGCAATATCGTCCGTCAAAAGACCCAAATCATTGTTGGCTTGAGCTGCTGCCATTTTTACTTGAGCAAGTGCTTTAACCAGATCCGGGAAGAAGTTTAGGCTGACTCCGCTGATATTAAAGTTTTCTCGTGCACGCATGGTTTGTATGCCGTAATAAAATTCGTGAGGTATGAGCCGGTCGCCCAGCAAGTCATGCTCAGAGCGTGTTCTGCCCGATACGTACTGAGCGCCTACATTCATCATTCGGGTATTTGCATGGCTCATTCGGCGCGAAATTACACCCGTAATTTTACGGATAATTTTTACTGCCGTTGGTGCATGTTCGTTGAGATATTCATTAAATAAATCTTTTGGGATGCGAAGAGCTTTTACCGTGGTAAGTGCGCGCGCCGTAGTACTGTGTGGCGTATCTTCCACAATACCGGCTTCTCCCAAAAAATCATATTTTCCCATGAAGGTAACTCGTTTTTCTTCACCAAAAGGAGTGGTTTTAAAAAGCTCCGCCTCGCCCTGAAAAATGAAAAACAGAAACCGGCGTTCTTGATTTTCTTTAAACAGGTAGTCGCCTTTTTCATACTCTTTGGGTTCTGCCAGTTCGGAAATTTTTATGATTTCATCTTCGGAGAGGCCCGAGAACAATTCTATTTTTTTGAAAAAAATGTGTCTGTCCGTGTTTTCCATAATTGTATCATTTTTCAGTTATGTAACGCGTAAGCGTGGTTTGTATTCTTTGTGTAAATTAGTAACGAATGTAAAGGCTATTTTCGAATATTAAAATAATAAATATCATGTATTGATCATTTCTTTTTTCGGCTGTAAAGCTTTTGTTGAATTTGCGGATTTATTTTGGCTATTTTGTATTTTTATAGAATTTGGGTGTACCTTTGCGCTAATATAAACAGAAAATGATAAAAAATGCATAAAGCCGGTTTTGTAAATATTGTAGGAAACCCCAATACGGGAAAATCAACTTTGATGAATACCTTTATGGGCGAGAAATTTTCAGCAGTAAGCCCTAAAGCGCAAACTACCAGACATCGCATCAAAGGCATATTAAATACCGACGATTACCAAATAGTGTTCTCCGACAGCCCCGGCGTTTTGGTTCCCAAATATAAATTGCAGGAGAATATGCTGCGCTTCTCAGAGCGCTCTTTGTCCGATGCCGATATTGTTCTTTATCTGAGCGATGTACATGAAAAAGCCGATAAGAATAAACCATTTATTGATAAGCTGAAAGCTGCAGAGGTTCCGGTTTTGTTTTTTCTTAATAAAATTGATATTTCGGATGAAGCGGAAGTGAAAAATTTGTTGGCATATTGGCAAAAAGAATTGCCGAAAGCTGAGATGTTTGCCGGCTCGGCCAAATTGAAATTCAATACCGATGCCGTATTGTCTCGTATAATTGAGCTTTTGCCTGAATCGGAGCCCTATTTCCCAAAAGATCAATGGAGCGACCGAGGCGATCGTTTTTTTGCGCAAGAAATAATTCGTGAGAAAATTTTTAAGCATTATAAAGAAGAAGTTCCTTATGCCTGTGAAGTTCAGGTAAGTTCTTTTAAAGAATATCCCGACATTATAAAAATTCATGCTTCGGTTTTTGTAGAGCGCGATTCTCAAAAAGCCATTTTAATCGGGCATAAAGGGCAAGCCATCAAAGCGCTGGGTATGTCGGCAAGGCGCGATTTGCAAAACTTCTTAAAGAATAAAGTGTATCTGGATTTGCAGGTAAAAGTTGCCAAAGATTGGAAAGACGATAAATCGGCTCTCGATCGCTTTGGTTATCATCAAGAGTAAGGTTTTGGAAAAAATGCTCTAATCTTTAGTTGCTTTAGTCATTATTTTTTCTTTAAAAAAATACCAATGCCCGGCCGGGAGGTTTTTTATGGCTTCGGTTTTCTCCCTGCTTGGGTTTACGGGCTCGTCTTTATGGCCTAAAACATATAAATGTCCGTCTTTGGAAGCAACATATATTTTTCGGTTAAAAACGGCCGGAGTTGCTTCGGTGCTTCCGGTTTGGTAGTGATCCAAAAGTTCAAAATTCAAGTTCTTATCAAATTTGAATAAACGCAGCCCGTCATAAGAGGCGGCTACGATTTTGTTTTGAACAAAAACCGGTGTAGATATACTTGGTCCTTGGTGGTACTTGTAAACCAACTTAGGCTGCGGGTAGCGATTCTTGTTTAATGGCCCGTAGGTTGAATCGCCGGATAACTCCTTAGTTTTTATCACGTATAAATGTCCGTCAATGGTTGAGAAAGCGGATAGATTGGGAATGGAATCACCGGTTTTTCGGTAGCTGTCATTTATTGTAGCCGTTCCGATAACTCCTCCGTCCCAAAAAGCAAAGTGGTGGTTGGGTAGGGGATAGTACCAAACAACGGATGAATCAGCCGGTTTGCTTGGGTCTAATTTAATAACACCCGCAGGCCCGGGAATGTATTCTTTTTCCAAAGCGACTATTATGCAGCTGTCGTCGGTTACTACCGGGCTGCCGTCAATATCAGAGCCGGTTTTGAAATCAAAATCTATTTCTCGGGTTTTTAAGTTATAGCCCCAAATATGCCCGGAACCGGAACTTACATATATACGATCGCCCAGAATGGACGGTGAAGATTCAGTAACCAAATTGCCGCCGTGTAACTTTTTGTCTTCTTCCTTGTACAACCAATGTTCTTCATAAACCTTTGGATGAAAAAGCCCGTAAAGGCTGTCGGCTTTTCTCGGATCCGGATCAAAGACCGTAAAAATACCGTTTTCCAATCCGATATATGCCGTATCTTTGTGTATAAGCGTGGATGCATCCACATCTCGTGCATAGCATGCTGTATTTTTGCTGTTTAATTTCCAAAGGTTTTTTCCGGTATAATAACTTACCGCTCTCAGCGAAGGAATAACTTCCGAAGAACTTGTTTTATTCTTACCCAGCCTGCTTCCCTGAATAATCATGTCGAGTTGTGAACCTTTCTTTCCCGGTTTATGGTAGAAAGTTCCGGTTCCTTTGAGCATATCATCAAAGGTATATTGCCAGCGAATACTGAGATCTTCGGCTTTTATTTTGAGCAGGCGATGGCTGTAAGTTCCCTGTACGAGATAGACGACCGTGTCTTCCAGAAAAACAAGCGGTTGGCCCGTCCAGCCGGCTCCCGACCAATGTAATGTTTGGCTTCCCACATAGGTTGTTCCGCTGCCCAATACCAATTTATCTGTTAGTTCTAATTTATCGGGAGCTTCATCGCCGTAGTAATTACGCTCAAAATTACCGAGAAAAGTCGGTAATATCGGAATCATTTTGTATTGCAGCGGCGGGAAAATTTCTTTTCCGGATAAATATTCGGACTTAGAGTGAGGGCTGTCTTTTTGGCATGAAACAAAAAAAACAGACAATAAAATAAAAAATAGCTTAAATAAAAAAGCTTTCCGATTATTTATCGGAAAGCCTGTAAATGTTTTTTTCATTATTTTTTCATCATTTATTCAAAAACGTGAGTGTTTGCAGTTTCAGCGCTTTTAAGCATTTGCTCAAACTCTTCATCGGTCAGGTCGTTGTAATAAAAATCTACGGGATCCATCCATTTTCCGTTAAGCCTTACTTCGTAATGCAGGTGAGGAGCGGTAGATAAACCGGTGCTTCCTACGGTGCCTATTATATCACCGCGTTTCACTTTTTGGCCGGGGCGTACACTAATTTCGTGCAGATGCCCGTAAACGGTAACGTATCCGTATCCGTGGTCAATTCTTACATGGTTTCCGTAACCGCCGGCGCGTCCCGTTCGGAATACAACGCCATCGCCGGGTGCGTATATGGGTGTTCCGGTTGGAGCCGTTAGATCAATGCCTTGATGCATTCTGACATAACCGAGTATGGGGTGTTTTCGGGGGCCGAAAGGTGAGCCGAAACGCGTTAAGTCCTTTTGAGAGATGGGCTGTATGGCCGGAATATGAGCCGCCATTTTTTCTTTGTTTTTAACCAGGTCTATTACTTCTTGGTAAGATTCGGATTGCACCAACATGCGGCGCATATTTTTTTCTGCTTTTTTACGTGTGGCTATTATAAGATCGCCAAATTCATAATTTTTGAGTTTGTTATATTTTTCGGAACCACCAATACCGACTTGTCGTTTAGCGTTTGGAAGCGGATCTATTCCGTATATCATACGATACAGACTGTCGTCTCTTTTTTGAAGTTCATCCAGTATGTTTTCGGTTGATTCAAGATCTCCGTATAACATTTCGTATTGAAACTTGAGATTGTTCAATCGCTCTTGTTGTGCGGATTCAACCGGCGAGTTGATGAATGGGGAAACAAATATGAACAGAAAAATCCCTAATATAGCGGATATCAAAAAACTTGGGATTATCTTCTTGAAGAGAACTTCGCTAAATTTAAATTCAACTTTTTCAAAACTGAGGGTTTCTCTATTGAATTTATATTTATACTTTGCCATGATTATTAATTTGGTTTAGAAATCGCATGTTAAATTTTGACGAAATAGTCTAACTTAACTCCCACAAATCTAAAAATAAAATAATAAAAAACAAAAAAACTTGCAAAATATACTTTACAATATTGATTGTTTAATATTTTTTAACAACGAAGATGTTGATAAATGTTGCTTTCGGGCTTCCATTGTTAAAAACTTTTTTATTTACAGTCGTATTGTAATTTAAGCAAAAACTGAACCGGAATCATTGTTTTTTGATGAAATGGATGATTTTTTGTGATTCCTGTCGGATAAAATACGTTCGATTTAGCTTATAATAAATTATCTGATGCTTTTAAAGTTAGTAAAAGCCTGAAGCGCTTTGGGAATATGGATTTCATCCTTTACATAATTATTTTCAAGCAAAGCCGCTATAATTCTTGGTAACGCCAGAGCACTTCCGTTTAAGGTATGCGGTATTTTATTGCTTTTGTCTGCTTGGTCTTTATAGCGCATTTTTAGCCGGTTGGATTGAAAGTCTTCAAAGTTTGATATCGAACTGACTTCTAACCAACGCTGCTGTCCGGCGGCCCATACTTCAAAATCAT
Organism: uncultured Bacteroidaceae bacterium; assembly: GCA_964472505.1. Classification (GTDB taxonomy): domain Bacteria; phylum Bacteroidota; class Bacteroidia; order Bacteroidales; family JAADGE01; genus JAYEIA01. The sequence continues at coordinate 8,936 of CAYYQW010000067.1, forward strand.
AAGTAAGGGCTGATGTAAAGCCTAAGTCGCCTCCGCAAAGCCGAACAATGCGGTAGGGCAGTTCTAATTTTTTGATTAATTGCTCTACCCGGCTCACCATTTCATCCAGAGCGGTATAAGAATTTTCCGGTTTTGTGATTTGAACAATTTCCACTTTGTCAAATTGATGCAGACGGTTAAGGCCTCTTACGTCTTTTCCGTAAGAACCTGCTTCGCGTCTGAAACAAGCACTGTAACCGCAGAGCTTTACCGGGAGTTCTTCTTCCGGAATGATGCTGTCGCGGTATAAATTTGTCAGCGGAACTTCTGCCGTTGGAATCATGTACAGCTTATCGTTTTTTATTTCATACATCTGGCCTTCCTTATCGGGAAGCTGGCCGGTTCCCAGGCCGGAAGCTTCATTCACCATAAGCGGCGGAACGTATTCTGTGTAACCGCCGGCTTCGGCTTCAGTTAGAAAGAAATTAATTAATGCGCGTTGCAATTTGGCTCCTTGTCCTTTGAAAACAGGAAAACCGGCACCGCTGATTTTGTTTCCGGCCTCAAAATCAATAATATCAAATTTTTGAGCCAGCTCCCAGTGTGGCACTGCTTCTTTGAGTTCGGGTATTTTTCCGCCTTCTCTAATGAGTTGATTGTCGGCATCGGTATTGCCGGCCGGAACCAGTTTGTTGGGAATGTTGGGTATATCCAACAGTATTTGCTGTAGCTTGCTTTCTGTTTTATTGAGCTCATCGGCAATTTCTTTCAGGCGAGCCTTTAATTTGCCGGCTTTTTGCTTTATTTCGCCGGCTTCTTGTGCTTTGCCCGATTTATAGAGCTCTCCTATAAGCTTGGCATTTTTATTGGATTCTGCCGCTGTTTGGTCGTATTGGGTTTTAAGTTTTTTGCGAGCTTCATCAGCTTCTGCAGCTTTTTTTAGAAGTTCACGAAAATCTTTGTTTCTTATTTCAAGGCGGGTGGCAGTTTCCTCAAGAGAATTTTTAAATTTTTCGATTAAGAGCATAGAGTGTGAGTTGATTTTGAGTGGTTAATAGCTCAAATGATGAATATAATAATAAAACCCGTTCTGTCACTTTAGTGTGAGAAAACGGGTTAATTTTTTTTAAAAAAACTACTGATTTACAGTTTGCGTAAAGTATATTTTAGACAAACAGTGCCTGTAGTTTTGCAAAAATAATTATTCTTCGTCTGACGGTATGATTGATACGTATGATCTGTTACCGGCTTTTTTACGGTATTCAACCGTTCCGTTAGCCAATGCGAATAATGTATTGTCGTTTCCCATGCCTACGTTATCACCGGGGTGATGTACGGTTCCGCGTTGACGCACGAGTATGTTTCCGGCTTTAGCTACTTGTCCGCCAAACATTTTTACTCCGAGTCGTTTACTGATTGAGTCTCTACCGTTTCTGGTACTTCCGGCTCCTTTTTTATGTGCCATGTTTATATATTTTAAATTATTTTACTATAATGTCTTCAATTAAAATTTGGCTGAACTGTTGCCTGTGGCCGTTCATTTTTTGATAGCCTTTTCTTTTTTTCTTTTTAAAGACTTTTACTTTATCTCCTTTGAGGTGCTCAAGTACTTTTGCCGATACTTTGGCGCCTTCCACAACGGGGGTTCCTACTTGTACTTCGCCTTCATTATCAATAAGAAGAACGCGGTCGAACTCAATTTGTTCGCCTTCATTTTGCTCTAAGCGGTGGACAAAAATCTTTTTCTCTTTTTCAATCTTAAATTGTTGTCCTGCGATTTCTACAATTGCGTACATTTTTTCTGCATTTTGGTTTGAGAGGCGGCAGGCATTCTGCTCTTTTTAGCCTTCGAAACGTATTTTTAGGCTTGCAAAAATAGGAAAATAAAAATAACTGAACAAAAACTTTTTATTTATTCTTTTAGTTTTATTTAGGTGCTTGTGCAAGACTCTGGTTTTTAGTGATTTATGTCGGATTGCTTTATTTTCTTTGTTTAGGCAAACTGAAACTTACACTTGTGCCTTTTCCTTTTTTACTGTTTATGAATATGGTACCTTGGTGCATATCAATAAATTCTTTACATAAAATAAGGCCTAAGCCGTTGCCGGCGGCTCCTTCTTTTACCGAGTGCTCAATGCTGAAAAGGTTTCGCGCAGTTTCGGTGTCAATCCCTATACCTTCATCTTTTATTGTGAAAATTGTTTCGTTAGTTTTTTCTTCTGCCGTAATTTCAATTTTCCCGTAAGGTTTTGAAAACTTAACGGCATTGGAAAGCAGATTGCGGAAAACGGTTTTTAGCATGGCTTCATCTGCGCGAACTTTAAGATCTGCGCTTACTTTATTAACAGTATCTATGTTTTTTTCGCTGACAGAAGCTTTAAAAAGGCTGATTGTGTTGTTTATCAGTGGTTTAGCTTTAAATGATTTAGCTTCAAATTTAATTTGTCCTTTTTGTGATTGTGCCCATTCTAACAAATTTTCAAGCAGCTCCATGGTTTTTTCGGCTGATTCGGTAACAATTTCACAGAATTCCGCCGCTTCTTCATAGTTTTCTTTTCTAATATTGTCAGCAGCTAATCGGCTGTATCCTACAATGGCTGTAAAGGGGTTCTTAATATCGTGAGCTATTATTGAGAAAAATTTATCTTTTGTGGCATTTAAAACCCTTAGTTTCTTTTCTTTATTTTGTAAAGCCGCTTCGGCTTTTTTCTTTTCCGTAATATCGCGGGAGATACCAAATGTACCGATGATTTCACCTTCTGCATTTCGCAGGGGCAGTTTGGTAGTGGAAGCCCAACTTTGTTTTCCGTTTTGTTGAATTTCTTTTTCTTCAATATTTGCAAGAATTTCACCTGTCTTTATGATGAATTGTTCATCGTTAAAAGCTTTTTGGGCATGCGCTTTGGTGAAAATATCGAAATCCGTTTTGCCTAAAGCCTCTTTTTGCTTTTTAAAACCATGCTTATGTGCAAAACTCTTGCTTACTTTTATAAATCGACTTTTAGTGTCTTTGAAATAAATGCTGTCCGGGATATTATCCATTAATTGGTTCAGGAATTCACGTTCAAAAACTAATTCCTTGCTTTCTTCCAATTGAATTTCTGATTTGTCTTCGGCTGAAAGTTGAGCTATTTTTTCTTCAAGAATTTTGATTTCTCGTTTTTTGCTTCGTATTTTTTCTTGAAGTTCTGTTTTTGTATATTTGTTATCGTGCATGGCAAAGCTTATTGTTGGTTAAACCGAAGACGGCTTTTGGTCGTTTTACTAACCGGTTTTATTATTTGTCAGCAAAATACGACGAGTAAAAGAAACATTAGTCCCACACATTTTATATTTTTTATACTCAGTTTCAAAGATAATTGAATTTCCGAAGCTCTTTATCAAACTTTTTATATTTAAAAACATAGTTTCTTTACAGTTATAGCTTTTCTTTGAGGAATTGGCCGGTATGAGATTCTTTTACTTTAATAATATCTTCGGGGCTTCCGCTAAAAACGAGTTTCCCTCCTTTGTCTCCGCCTTCGGGACCTAAATCAATGATGTGGTCGGCTGTTTTTATGAGTTCCGGATTATGTTCAATGATAAGCACACTGTTACCGCGTTCTATAAGCGCATTCAATGCTTTCAGCAATCGGTTTATGTCGTGCAGATGAAGGCCTGTGGTGGGTTCGTCAAAAATAAACAGTATTTTGCGGCCGTGGTGTTCTTTTTTTAGAAATGACGCTAATTTAATTCGTTGGCTTTCTCCGCCGCTGAGCGTATTCGACGACTGCCCCAGTTTTAGGTATGAAAGGCCAACGTCGGTGAGTGGCTGCATCTGTTCGGCAATTTTTTTTGTGGTTTTATATTTGGAAAAGAACATTTGGGCATCTTCTACGGTCATGTCCAAAATGTCGTAAATGTTTTTGTCTTGAAATTTGACGTCCAGCACCTCTTCTTTAAAGCGTTTACCTTTGCATTCTTCACAGATGAGTTTTACATCGGCCATGAATTGCATTTCCACAGTTATTTCCCCTTCACCTTTGCAAGCTTCGCATCTTCCGCCTTCCACATTAAAAGAAAAATCGCCGGGTTTTAATCCGTTAATTTTGGCGGCCTGTTGGTCGGCATATAATTTTCGGATATCGTCATAAATTTTTAAGTAGGTAGCCGGATTGGAACGCGAAGATTTGCCGATTGGGTTTTGGCTAACGAATACGGCTTGCTCTATGGTGTCAATATCGCCGGCAATTTCGGAGAAATTTCCGCCTTTTTGTCGGATACCGTCGAAGTGTTTTTCCAAAGCCGGAAAAAGGATATCTCTTACCAGTGTAGATTTCCCCGAACCGCTTACGCCGGTGATCACCGATAAAACGCCGAGCGGGAAATCCACGTCAATGCCTTTTAAATTGTGCTTTACGGCTCCTTTCAGTGAAATGAAACCGCCGGGTTTTCTCCTTGTTTTGGGAAGCGGTACCTGCATTTCTCCGTTTATATATTTTACGGTTACGGAATTTTTGCCGGTCGGTTCCATTTTTTTTGTTTTCGGGTTGTATCGCCCTTTATAAACCAGTTCGCCGCCGTTGCTGCCGGCTTTTGGGCCAATGTCTATAATAAGGTCGGCTGCTTTAATTATATCTTCATCATGTTCGGTAACTACAACGGTATTTCCGATGTCGCGCAAATTTTTTATAACCTTAATCAGCAGGTGATTATCGCGCGGATGCAGGCCTACGCTGGGCTCATCCAAAATATATAATGAGCCTACTAAGCTGCTGCCGAGTGCCCCGGCTATGTTTATACGTTGTGATTCTCCGCCCGACAGGCTTGATGACAGCCGATTGAGTGTCAGATAACCCAAGCCGGTATCGCACAGATGCTGCAATCGGTTTTGAATTTCGGTTAATATACGCAGCGAAATATTTTTTTTGTGCTCATCTAATTCAAGCGTATCAAAAAATACTTTTAAGTTACTGATTGGTACTTCAACTAAATCGGTAATGGATTTTCCGGCAATTTTTACGTATTGAGCTTCTTTTTTCAACCGTTTTCCCTTGCAACTGTGGCAAACGGTTTTTCCGCGATAGCGTGAGAGCATGACTCGGAATTGTATTTTTCGGCTTTTGCCTTTTATCATGTCAAAAAAGGCATAAAGCCCGTCGAAATGTCGGTTGCCTTCCCATAAGTCCGTTTTATTTTTTTCGGATAACTTGAAATAGGGTTTATGAATTGGAAAATCGAATTTGTGAGCTTTATTTATAAATTGTTCACGGTACCAACTCATTTTTTCGCCGCGCCAAGGGGCAACGGCTTCTTGGTATATTGAAAGATTTTTATCGGGAATCACCAAGTCTTCGTCAATTCCCATGGTTTTTCCGAAACCTTCGCAAGTGGGGCAGGCGCCCACCGGATTATTAAAATCAAAGGTATGCATGGTAGGTGTTTCAAAGTCAATGCCGTCTGCACTGAATTTGTCCGAAAATTCTTTAAGATAATCGCCTGTTTTATCTAAGACCCGAATGCGGCAAATGCCTTTGCCTTCGTAGAAAGCCGTTTGAGCCGAGTCGGCAATGCGGCTGAGAGCATCTTTAGTTTTGGCGCTTTTTACGCGATCAATTACAATGTTTGCTTTCTTGGGTTTGTCAAAATCATCTGTGGCAAGCAGGTCATCAATTTTATGAGTAATTTCGTCAAACTCAACCCGAGAAAAGCCTTGTTTTTTTAATACATGTAATTGCTCACGGCAAGTACGCTTCGATTCTACGTGCAAAGGCGACATAATCAGCGCTTTGGTTCCTTCCGGCAGGGACGCTAAAAAGTTAGTAACATCGGTAACTGTATGGCGTGTTACTTTTTTTCCGGAAACGGGCGAGTAAGTATCTCCGGCTCTTGCGTAAAGCAGTTTAAGATAATCGTAAACGTCTGTAGAAGTGCCTACGGTAGAGCGCGGGTTGCTTGTGTTTACTTTTTGCTCTACGGCAATGGCGGGCGGAATTCCCATGATGTAATCAGCATCCGGTTTTTCCAAGCGGCCCATAAACTGCCGCGCATAGGATGATAAGCTTTCCACGTAACGCCTTTGGCCCTCGGCATAAAGTGTATCAAAAGCCAGGGATGTTTTTCCCGAACCGGAAAGTCCGGTAATAACGGTAAATTTTCCTCTCGGAATGCTTAGGTTTATGTTCTTGAGATTATTTTCGCGTGCCCCTTTTATTTCAATATTTCCTTCCGGGGTTTTTGGGGTTTCGTCAAACTGGGTCATTATGCTTGAAACAATTTTTAACTATTATCGTAGAATATTATGTGTTGCGTTTTCGGCACAAATATTGTATAAATTTCGGTAAAGTTATAAATATTATATTTCATTCGTCAAAATTGATTTTTTTTTTCAAAGAACAATAAGATATTTGCATTAACAAAGTTTAACAAATTGTATTAATAAAAATTAAAAAAACGCCTATCGAAACACTTATACTTTTTCGTAATAACTGAAAAAGGAGGAAAAATGAAATCTCAAGCAATGAAAGACCGTGAATTGGTCAGGCAATTTATCGCCGGTAATCCGGCGGCATTCGAAAGGCTGTTTAATCGTCATAAAGACAGAATCTATACCTACATCTTTTATATCGTTAAGAACGAAGCTTTGGCCGACGATATTTTCCAAGATACATTTATTAAAGTAATAAATTCTCTTAAGCGAGGAAAATATAACGAGCAAGGTGTTTTTGTATCGTGGGTAACCCGTATAGCTCACAACTTAACGATTGATTATTTCAGGAAAGAGAAAAAAATGCCGGCTTATTCCAACGATGCCAATGAGGATTATGATATTTTTAATTCCGAAGAATTTTCGGATGAGAATATCGAAGATGAAATGGTGAAAACACATATTTCATCGGAAGTTAAAAAACTTATCCAGGAGCTTCCGGAAGAACAGCGCGAGGTTGTACTTTTGCGCCACTACGGCGAGCTGAGTTTTAAAGAGATAGCCGAAAAAACCGGCGTCAGCATCAACACTGCTTTGGGCAGAATGCGTTATGCGCTGATTAATATCCGTAAACTTATGGAAGAGAAAGAGCTAAATCTGACTTATTATTAGTAAATTTAGTTCAGATAATTTTTAAGCTGCGCGGATTAGAGCATCGCGCAGCTTAAAGATTTTCTTTGAAGAACGCAATGTATTTCTCCGTTATGGGAAGTTTAATAAGCTTGTTATAATTGGCTTTTGAAATATAAAAGTGTTCAAATTTCGATTTCTCAGCTGCTCTGAATTTATTATTATTTAAAATTTCAGCATATAGTTTTTCGGCTTCCTTTTCCGAGGCCAAACTTTTCACAATTATCTGAACTCTGTTTTCGTCAAAGCTTTCTTCGCTTACTTTAATATCTTTGGCCGGAAAAAGTTCTACCGTAAGATCCACCAACATAAATTTCATGGTATTAATCAATTCCTTATTCTCGGAATTCGTAATTAGCAGGTAGTAGTGTTCGCTTTTTGCATCCGGCTTTTTGTAGTAGCGAGGATCAAATTTACCGCTTTTATATATCTGAAGCGTTTTTTGTGCCTGAGCTGTAATTTGATGTTGCGGGTATGTGTTTATTAATTCTTCTAATTGTTTGGCCATTTGATTTTGTTGGCCCAAAGCGCCCTTAGCCAGTGCCTCAAAATACATAAAACCCGGAATCAGGTCGTTTTGCGGAGAGGTTTCTCTTGCTTTCTCCACGGCATTCAAAACTTCTCTGTATTCTCCTTTTTTATAGGATGCGTATGCTTTTTCATATAAATCATTTACTCGGTCTTTGGTTTCTTTGAGTATGTCCAAGTAATTTGGGTTGGAGAGTATATTGGCATATTTGCTGTCGGGGTATTCGTTTAAAATTTTCTTACGGTATTTTTCGGCCTCTGTTTTATTGTTAAGTTCTTTATAATGAATCATATAAAGATTGAAATAAGTTTCAATGGCCAAAGGATGTTCGCCGAAGCGGTTCAAGAACTGTTTGTAAGTTTCAACAGCTTCGGGATAGGCGTTCATTTGATTTTCGTAAGTGTAAGCGGCTGCAAAAAGCGCTTGGGCAATACGCTTATTGGATACGTCCATAGCGCTGTCGGTCAGGGGCAGATCTTGCAGATAATATTCGGGATCTTTATTGTCGCTTATTCGATCGCCTTGATTTTCAGCTTCATCGGTTTCTGTTTGGTTTAGTGCGGCCTTATTACTTCTGCGCCAATGATCTTCGAGCTTGCGGTTTCCCCAATTTTTTTGAAATTCGTTTTTTCCTATACTTAAAGCTTGCGGATTATAGAAAAGCCATTTGCCTTTTGCATTTTTATCGTCGTAATCGCGTTCTCTGAACGGGTCGTAACCGGTTGACATACCGGTGTTTTGTGCCGCTCGTTCATCGGCTTTTACTTGTGCAATCAGATTGTTGATTAAATTCATGCGTTGGCTTTCGCTCATTTTTGCAACTTTCTGTAAGCTGTCTTCTTCGGCAACAATTTTTAAATTGTCGGTAAGTTTGCTCAGGTTTTCCGCTGTTTTAGAAATCTTGTCGTATTCAATATAGTCTTTGCTCAGAACGCTCATGGTGCTGTCATAATAAGCACTTGCTTTGAGATATTCGGGTCGTTCAAAGTATATATTTGCTAAAGCTAAGAAAGACAAAGCTTTTTGGTTCTGATTTTTTGTACTCCGCCGTACGGAAAGTTGATAATTTTTTTCAGCTTCCGGAATATTTTTTTCCGTCATTTCAATTTCTGCCAAAGCATAATAAATTTGATCTCTGTAGTCTTTGTTTTTATCGTCTTTAAGCATTTTGCGCAGGCTGTTTTTCAATGCTTCGGAATTTCCCTGCTCTGTTTCGTAGGTTTCGGCAAGTTTCAATTTTGAGCTGAAAACCATATCGTAAGAAGGGTTTATTTTAATAACTTTCTCATATTGCTCTCTCGCTTTGGCCTTATTGTTAACCTCTTCATAAAGTTGGGCCAACAGATAAGTCAATCCGGCTTTTTCGGATTTTTCTTTTGATCTTGCTATCACGGGTTTCAGAAGGCTAATGGCGTCGCTGTATCGTTTTTGCTTGAGCGCAATATCGGCTTTGAGTTTTTCCAGTTTATTATCCAATCTGCCTTTATATTCGGGGCTTTCTTTTATCTGTGTGATATAGTTATCTGCCTCTCGGGTTTCTCCTAAAGCACTGTAAGAGCGGGCAATCCAATACATAGCATCGAAGCGAATTTCTTCGGTGCGGAATTTGGTAAGAATGGTTTGAAGCGATTTCATGGCAACTCGGTATTCGCCTTTGTAATAATGCGCTTTTCCTATTAAAAGATAAGCATCATCTACCCAACGGTTATATTCCGTTTTGTTCATAAAAGCTTCTTGTTCGGGTGTAAGCCTTCCGTTAGTCTTCTTCAAATCCGGTTTTACCGTAATTGAGTGTGTTTTAATGGCTTTTACTGATTTTTGTATGGCACGATCCATATCCGAGCTGACGAGTTGCGGCATTTTTTCCAATTCGGCTTTATAAACCGGCAGCATCTGAACGTAACTTTCATCGGCTTTTTCAATTTTTTCCAAGCCGGAATTGTAGGCCATATATCCGTTAAAATATATATTATAGCGGGTTGTGAGGTTGTGGAAAAATCGTGTAGCAGCTGTGTTCTTTTCTGTGGAACAAGACGAAATTAGAGTGGCAGCCAATAAGGCAAGGCTTATGATAATTTTGTTTTTCAAAGCAATATTTTTTTTACAAATGTAATTGTTTAACCTTGTATTTGAAAAAATATTGTATTGATAACTGAAGTTTTTAAGAGATACCGGATGTCTGATTCGATGCTTCAAAATCGCCCGCCGGAAGAATTGAGCCTGTCCGAAAAATAAAGCTCATTATCTCAAAAAATACTTTGCCAAAGCTTTACACTTTGGCAAAGTATGCTTTTAAGTCCGTCAGTCGGTTAAATCTATAGGTTTTTCCGGACCTGACAGATTTTAAGTTTTTTAGAATTTGATATTTATGCCGCTCATAAAATGGATGCCGGCTTGTGGGTAATATCCGTACATGGCCGATTTTTCGTTTCCGCTTATGAAGCGATATACCCAGGCATTGGTTTCGTAGGCTTCGTTTAAGAAGTTATTCAGATTGAAAAATAAATCAATGCGTTCCAATTTTTTAAACTTTAAGCGGTAATTGATTTTTAAATCATTTACTAAGTAGGGGTTTATGGAACGTTCCTTATTGGATGTGTTGTCAATGTATTGTCGGCTTACGTATTGCGTATTTACCGATACGGACAGGTTTTCCGTGATTTCGGCTGTCAGACGATTTTTGGCAACCACGCTTGGTGAAAATGAAATGTCGGTTTCTTCATAAAACTCTTGTTTCTGTTCGCCCCAATTATCCCAATCGTCCACATAGGCTGTGTAGTTTTTAATTTTATTGCGACTGAAAGATGCATTGGCTTCCCAGATTAAGAAATTCCAAAATTCAGTTCCGGTACTTAGTTCTATACCCGTTCGGTAACTGTTTGGTACATTTACGGATATGGCATTGCCTACATCGTTTATTTGTCCGGTAAGTACCAATTGATTTTTGTAGTGCATATAATAGAGGTTGGCACTCAATGAAAGGGCTGATGTTGAATAATTGTAGCCCAATTCATAGTCGTAAAGTCTTTCCGGTTGGGGTTCTTTTTCAGAAATTGCATCTTTGAGGTCGGTGCGCGTTGGCTCTCGGTTGGCTGTAGCCAAAGAGAAAAAGGTGCGGCTTTCATCGCTTATGGTATAATTGATACCGGCTTTGGGATTGAAGAAATGGTAGATATGTTTTTGGCTGATATCGCGCAGATCATCATCAATGCCTGAAATTTCATATACGATGTTCCGGTATTGGAGGTCAAGCATAGCGTTTAGGCTATTTGTTATTTTGTAGTTAAGTTTTCCGTATATGTTCCGGTCAGCTTTATCACCCGTATTTTCGTACCATTTATGAGGCAGTCGGCTGATGCCTGCATACTCGCTGCGAATGACGCGCCCGAAATGGCCGCCGATGTATTCATTAGCTGCTCCGCCAAAAGTAAAGTTGAAATTTGATTGCGTATAGTTTGCTGAAAATACTAAACCGAAAAAATCATTGTCTAACCATTTGCGGCGAATCAAATCGCTGCTTTCAATGGTTGTGTCGCCTATTGTAACAGGCTCCATTAAATAATCCGCAAAATCTTCGTCATCTTTGTATTGTTCGTAATAACCTTTGCCTTTGGTGTAATGCAGGGCGGTTTTTATATAGAAATTCGATGAAATTTGCCGCGTGTAAGATAAATGCGTATGTGTTTGAATGTAATGATCAATTTCATTTTCATAAGTATAGGGATTGAAGGTGCGATTGCTTTCCAAACTGTCTTTCGGAACGCCGCCCCATGCTTGGTAAGTTTCTTCTATACCGTGCATGAAATTTACCCGCAGTAAGTTTTTGCTGTCGGAATAGATGCCGGAAAGCTGCACCGATTCCATATCGGTATATGCGCGGTCGATGTA
>CAYYQW010000068.1:0-20386 GCA_964472505.1 uncultured Bacteroidaceae bacterium
TCCATATAGTCGCCCCACAGATGTTCGGCAATGGTTTCTTTTGTGATGACCCGGTTTTTATTGGAATTAAAGAACAGTAAAATATTGAATTCGCTTTTGGTGAGTTTTATTTCATTTTTGCCAAAAAACACTTTACGTTCTTCCGGAAAAACCGTTAGCTCTCCAAGTTCAAAATGTTTGGCTCCGCCCATATTTAATCGGCGATACAGTGCTATTATTCGGGCATTTAGCTCTGCTAAGTCAAAAGGCTTTATCAGATAATCATCGGCACCTTTTTCAAGGCCTTTTACGCGGTCTTCCACCCCGTCGCGAGCCGATATGATGATAATTCCGGTTTGCGGGTTACGCTGTTTTATCGGCTCTATTAAGTCCAAACCGGTGCCGTCGGGTAAATTAATATCCAGAAGAATGCAGTCATAAACATAAACGGCTGTTTTATCATCGGCTGTATTGAAATCATAGGCATTCTCGCAGCGATGGCCGGATATTTCCAGATATTCTGTTAACGATTGGCTTAAATCCTTTTCGTCTTCTACAATCAAAATCTTCATGATGTGTGAAAGCTATGTTTTTGATTTTGCAAAGTAATAAAAAAGATAATGATTTGCATGTTTTTTTGTTGTCTGATAATTTTTATTCAAAGACTGCCGTTTTTATTGGCCGTGGCATTTTGCAGCTGTTAATAGCTTTGGATTTCTTCTTTTTTGATAACTTGGCCAAAATTATTGTATTTTTGCCTTTCAAAAGAAAAATTCCGGCTTTGGAAAACAGCCGATAATCAACAAATTGCGCATGAAATTTAAAGTAGAAACTACCGATACAAAAAGCTCGGCACGTGCCGGCCGCATAGAAACCGACCACGGAATCATACAAACACCCATTTTCATGCCGGTAGGTACGGTGGGAAGCGTAAAAGGCATACACCAAAAGGAATTGAGCGATGACATTAAAGCTCAAATTATACTTGGAAATACCTATCATTTATATTTGCGCCCCGGAAACGAAATTATGCAACAAGCCGGCGGACTGCATCAATTTATGAATTGGAATCGCCCCATACTTACCGACAGCGGCGGATATCAAGTATTTTCGCTGGCGGCACGACGCAAAATTACCGAAGAAGGCGTACGTTTCAGTTCGCATATCGACGGCTCCAAACATCTGTTCACGCCTGAAAATGTGGTGGATACCGAGCGCATTATCGGAGCCGATATTATGATGGCTTTGGATGAATGCCCGCCGTATCCGTCGGATTATAATTATGCCAAAAACTCCATGGAGCTTACGCACCGCTGGTTAGAGCGCGGAATAGCCGGGGTAAAGGAAACGGAGTCGCTTTACGGGCATGCTCAGGCCTATTTCCCCATCGTACAGGGAAGTACCTATAAGGATTTGCGCAAACAGTCAGCTGAATTTATTGCTTCGCAGCCCGGCGACGGCAACGCCATAGGCGGTTTGTCAGTAGGTGAGCCGCACGAAATGATGTACGAAATGCTGGATATTGTAAACCGCATTTTGCCCAAAGACAAACCGCGCTACCTGATGGGCGTGGGAACGCCGGAAAACATTCTGGAAGGCATTGCTTTGGGAACCGATATGTTTGATTGCGTAATGCCCACACGCAACGGCAGGCACGGAGTAATTTTTACATGGGAAGGCACCATGAATATGAAAAATAAAAAGTGGGAAAATGATTTCTCGCCGCTTGATCCGCAGGGCACATCTTTTGTAGATCAATACTATACAAAAGCCTATTTGCGACATCTTATTAAATCGGAAGAACGATTGGGCGCGCAAATTGCCGGTATTCATAACTTGGCGTTTTATCTGGATTTGGTTACTAAGGCTCGTGAACACATTTTGGCAGGCGATTTTACGGCTTGGAAAAATGAAAAAATCAAAACCTTGGGACGCAGATTATAGTTATTCAAATATTTAAAGCGGAGCTTTAACATGAAGAAAAAATATATTTGGTTACTGACATTGGTTATGACTATCACCATGATATGGCTGATTATAATGCAGGGACGCTGGATAAAAAATTCACTTATCGTAAGAGAGCAACAGCTTACCCAGTCGGTTAATAAAGCGCTCTACCGAGTGGTAAATAAGATTGAGGAAAGAGAAACGGTTTTACAAATTACTAATGAAACGGTTACCTTTAGTACCGACAGTACGGCTTTGCCGGGTACGGATGTATTTATGAAAAAAGGGGAGGATAAATACGAACGCAATGCCGAAAGCGCTACGGATATGTTGGTTTTTAAAGGCGATTCCGGTACTTATCAAATTCCGGTGGCCGATACGGCCGAAGTACGCAAAGCCTTTGGGCGCGATAAGTTGAAGCAAGACATTGTAAGCAAATTAGATAAAAAAACGGTTTTTGTTGAGAATATTATAAATAAACTTATTCGAAAAGAAATAAATATAGAAGAACGAATTTCTGAAAACTACCTTAATAAAGTTTTAGAAGAGTCATTTAAGCTCAACGGGATTGATTTGCCTTATGAATTTGCCGTTCGAGACGGCGATAACGATTACTTTTTGATGTCGGATTCATTTAATTTGAATTATGTCAGAAAAACCTATGAAACTTTACTTTTTCCGAATGATGTGCTTTCTTCCAATAATTATTTGGTCGTATATTTTACTAAAGATAAAAGTTATATACGCGAGGAAATGCCACAGCCGGTTGTTACATCCGTAATCTTAACCATAATTATCAGCCTGACTTTTTCTTTAACCATATTTATTATTTATCGGCAAAGAAAACTTTCGGAGCTTAAAAATGATTTTATCAGTAATATGACTCATGAGCTGAAAACGCCGGTTTCAACCATTTCATTGGCTTCTCAGATGTTGGATGATTCCAATATCAATTTGGATAAAAAGCGCTTGTCGGGAATTCTTAAAATTATTGATGATGAGAGTAAACGATTGAGTTTTCAGATTGAGAAAGTTCTGCAAACCTCTCTTTTTGAGAAAGGACGCATACACATGAAAACCGATTTGTTGGATGTGCACGACATAATCAATACCTCGGCAAAAAATATGAAATTGCGCTTGGCCGAAAAAGGAGGCAGTCTCCGAGAAGAACTGAATGCCGATAACACAGCAGTGGCAGCCGATGAAATGCATCTCACCAATGTGTTTTATAATCTGTTGGATAATGCCGTGAAATACTCACGCGATGACGTGCCGCCCGAAATAGTTGTAAGCACCGAAAATACCAAAAACGGCATTCGCATTAAAGTTTCCGACAACGGCATAGGAATATCTCCGGAGCATCGAAAACGCGTGTTTAATAAATTTTACCGAGTGCAAAAAGGTGATGTTCACAATGTTAAAGGTTTTGGCTTGGGGCTGAGCTACGTAAAGCGCGTAATTGAAGAGCATAAAGGGAAAATTTCGGTGGAAAGTAATACGGGTGCAGGAACTGTTTTTAAAATATTCTTACCTCAAAATGTTAGCCTTTCATGAACCAATGTATAAATATCATTTTAGCTTTCAATAATTTTAGGGCTATAAAAATGTCTCTTAGAAGAAATTTTTATATTTTAGCAGAAATTTTTCGGAATCAAACAATTTTGTACAGCAAATGAAAAACAGGATGTGTTCCCGTAAAGTTTGATTAGCACAGTGAATGAATAAAAAATACAGCCATGGATACAATCAGAATATTACTTGCCGAGGATGACGTTAATTTAGGCTCGCTCTTAGAGCAGTACCTTCAGGCAAAAGGCTACGAAACGGATTTGTACCAAGACGGAGTAGAAGCTTTTAAAGGGTTTAAGGAGAAATCATACGATTTTTGTATTATTGATATCATGATGCCCAAAAAAGACGGATACGAACTCACGAGAGAAATTCGTGAAATTAGGCCGAATATTCCGGTTATCTTTCTTACTGCCAAAACTTTAAAAGACGATGTGCTGAAAGGTTTTGAAACCGGCGCTGATGATTACATTACCAAACCGTTTAATATGCAGGAACTTTTGTTCCGAATAGAAGCTATACTTCGCCGTACGGAATCCAAACAAGAAGGCCGAAAAGACGTTTATGAGCTGGGTTCATTCACTTTTGATACCAATAAGCAATTGCTGATACATGACAACAGCGAAAATAAGCTAACCACAAAAGAATCGGAATTATTAAAACTGCTTTGTGAGAATATGAATAATGTGTTGCAGCGTAATTACGCGCTAAAATCGATTTGGCAAGACGATAACTATTTCAATGCCAGAAGTATGGATGTGTATATTACCAAATTACGCAAACTGCTTAAACCCGATGACCGCATACAGATTATAAATATTCACGGCAAAGGATATAAGCTGGTGGTATCGGAATAAATTACCAATTCAAATCATCTTCGGGAATATAATAGACTTCTCGGATATCCTGAGAGCTGTAACCGTGTTCATCTTCAATGAAGACTGCTATGGTATTTAAGCCTTTTTGCAGGGGAATATCGGCATATACCGGATACAGACAAAAATTCTCCGACACGGCCAGTTCATTATAAATATCGGTATAAAGCACGTCGTTGTTTAGAAAGATGAGCGATTCTTTGGGCGGCGCAAAACCGTTCAAGCATATCTTTACTTTAATAACGGGCTGTGAGCTTGTCATAATTTTTCTTTCGGGTAAAATAAACTCCGCATCGGTGCGGTTTATGTTTTTATATTTCAAAAGGGCATAGTCCCAACCGTTTTCGTTATGATAGGTTGAACCGGTCATAAGCAAGCCTTTGTCGGTTGTTTCAATGATTTGTTCGCCGTAGTCCAAGCTTATTTTTTTGAAAGTATGAAGTGAGATTTCATTGCCGGCAGTATCTAATTTTCGTATTTTGAAATCAGCAGTTAATTCGTCTTCCGATTTTTCAAATCCGCCCATAACCAAATGATCATCAAAAGTAGAGATAATCGTTGTAGATTCTTCCCAAGTATGTCTTCCGTAAAATTTTTTAAACAAAATATCTCCTTCCGGCGACAGCTTTACAAGCATATCGTCATAATCGGTCAAGGGTTGCACACGGTAGGTGCCGCATGCGTATATGCTGCCGTCCTTTAGTTCTGTCAGGTCGTGAATTTCATTAATATTTCCGGGCATAAAAGGCAGGTCAAAGATTATTTCTCCCTCCGTATTAATTTTCATAATCCGCATCATTTTTTTTTTGTTCATAACAGCATACCCTCCGATGATAAAGTTTCCGTCGCGGCTTTCTTTTATGCTGTGTGCAAAGTCTTCTTCGCTGTCGCTGAACAGCACTTCTGTGATTATATCGCCTTCAGAATCCGTTAAGAGAAACCACAAACGTTTTTGTGTTTCATCTCCGCCTTCGGAATAACCCACAGCCGCATAATTATTCTCCGATGTTATAATCAAATCTCTGAATCCGTCCTCCAACAATTCACCGTATTCTTTAAGCCAAATCGGATTACCGGAGCTGTCGGCTTTCATAATAAAAGCATTCAAATCTTGATTACGACGTGTTTTTATATATTCCCCGGCGGTAATTATATAATCGTCCGAGCTGTATTTTATTGCATAAGCTCTTGACAGATAGCTGTCTTCAAAAACTTTTCCCCATATCTCATTTCCTTCTGCATCTAATTTTAATACCCACATATTGGTGCGCCTTTGAATGGCTTCGCCGGTTACGAGTATATTTCCCTTTGGCGTTTCTGCCGCGGCTCTTGCTTTGTCTTGCCTGTCGCCTCCAAAACCTTTGGCCCATTCGGGGAGATATTGAGCATGCGCATTGCTCATTATGCCAAACATAAAAAACAAACCGAATATTTTAATCAGGAATATTGTTGATTTCAAAGGAAAATCTTAATTTAGTTTTTATTTTTAACGTGTTAATTTGTTTTGTTATTTAGCAATTGTGCAATTAATCTTTAAAAATAGTAAAAGTACCGATATTCTAATACAGACATAAATAATTATGGAAAGAAAAACCGGTTTTCCCTGGTGGTTAATTTTTATTTTTACTTGCTTTTTATCGTGGCTTTCAGTTTTTATAGCAGGAATAATTGTTGAAAATAGAAAGTGGATCATTGCCGGTTTATTATATTCAATACCCTTGTTTTTAATTTATACCGTATCTGACAGCGAAGCAATGACAGATGAAAAAGAACGAGTGATACAGCGTTTGGAAAATAACCGGGCTTTCAATCCCGCCGACTCTGCCAAATATTCAAGCGCCATTGATTATTATGCAGAAATTCGTAGTTTGCGAGATTCACTTTTGGCTTTGAAAGCAAAACATCCTGAGCAATATAAATCCGTAAAAGAAGATATACGTAAAGAAGAACGTGTCATTCGAAAATCTCTGATGAGCAGCATTGAAGAAGCCAATCCCGAATACAAGCATTCTTTGTGGGAAGATATTGTAATGGGCTTGTGGATTGTGTCTGCTCTCGCTGCATTTGCACATGCTTTGGCTATTCGGAAAAAATATTGGGAACTTTATTATATGAAAAAATATAATTATCAGCCCATTCCGAAACAAAAATATCCCAATAAACAAGTTCATCCCTTACTTAGGGAAACTGAAGCCATAAAAAAGCGAATTGAAGATAAAATTGAACAATCGAACTTTTTGGATTCCATGATTGTAAGCGATATTAGAGCCTTGTTGATAACATTTACCGAGCAAATAAAAGAATTGACTAATGATAAACAGCGTTTGGCTGATTCTTTTGAAATCGGGCAAATTAGTCAGTTAAAGAACGAAATTGAAGTACTTCAAAAAAAATTGGCGAAAGAAGAAAATCCGCGTTTGAGTCGTGAATATAAGGAAACCATTAAAGCAAAAGAAAAATTATTGGAATCTTATAAAAATTTATCAATACATAAGAAAACCGTTGATTTGCGCTTAGATAAAGCGCTTTCTTCTTTAAAACAAATTGAATACGATATTGACCGACTAAACAAAGCTCAGAATCGTGACAAGCAAGCCGATTTTTTTAATAATTTCAAGAAAAAGGCCGAAGATTTGAGTGTATATGCCGATGAACTGCATAAAGAAATGAATGACAGTAATTTATAATTCGCATGAACATACCTGAAGACTTTTTGCATTATCTCTGGAAATATGCATTATACGAAACGGATGAACTGCTTACCGAGAGCGGGGAAAATGTTCGTGTGATGAATGCCGGGCAACACAACAAAGATGCAGGCCCCGATTTTTTAAATGCCAAAATTCAAATCGGCGAACAAATTTGGGCCGGAAATATTGAAATTCACCGAAAAGCCTCCGATTGGCATAAGCACGGGCATTATAAAGATAAAGCCTACAACAATGTAATACTGCACGTAACAACCGACAGCGATGCCGAAACACATACCGAGAGCGGACGAAAACTTGCCGTTGCCGAATTGAAGTTTAATCCGAAACTCTTTAATAATTATAAGGAATACTTAGACTCTTCACAGCGGCCTATGTGCCGTAATGATTTAAAGCTGATTGACTCATTCACCCTAAATAATTGGTTGGAAGTATTGCTTTTTGAACGTTTCGAACGAAAAACCGAAGATTTCAGGCGCTTGTTGAATTATACCGACAATCATTGGGAAGAAGCATTCTATATATTTTTGGCATCGGCCTTTGGAGCCAAAGTAAATGCAGCGGCTTTTGAGCTCACGGCCAAATCATTGCCTTCGATTATTTTGGGAAAACACAAGAACAATCTGTTTCAAATTGAAGCTTTACTGCTGGGTCAGGCGGGTTTGTTGCAATCGATTCAATCGGATGAGGATTATCCGGCGGCATTAAAAAAAGAGTACGATTTTCTAAGAAAAAAATTCAAGCTTAAACCGGTGGAAGGTCATTTATGGAAATATCTGAGAATACGCCCGGCGAATTTTCCCGATATTCGTATTGCACAATTTGCTCTGTTGGTTCATCGGTCGGTACACTTATTTTCTAAAATTTTGGAAGCGCGTAATGTAAAAGAATTGCAGCGCATGTTTGATATTACGCTTTCCGATTATTGGGATACACATTATCGGATAGGAAAAGAATCACCGCGGCGTATAAAACGATTCGGGAAGCAAGCACAAACAAGCGTTATCATTAATACCCTGATTCCGGTATTGTTTTTTTACGGTAAGCAAAAGGCTTTGCCCGAATACCAAGAACGTGCAGTGGAATTTTTGGAAGCGCTGCCGCCGGAGAGCAACCGAATTATCAGGCAGTGGAAAGAAGCGGGCATTTCGGCAAAGAATGCTGCTCAATCACAGGCCTTGCTTCAATTACATAAAGTCTATTGCAGCCCGAAACGTTGTCTGGATTGCCGTATAGGAAACCAACTTATAATAAACCGATAAGGTAATAAAATTATATACATTAGGCGGATGAGTGTTACAAACTGTCATATTACAACCAAGCATTTATCACCGGCTTTTGCAAGCTCAGCCTACGGAAGCAATCGGAGACTGAGCATACTAAGATAAACACGCGGGCATCTATTTATAATTATTCATACAAAAACAATGAGCCAAGAAAGCAAACGCCTGTTTTGGGCGGCAAAACCGGAGCTTCCCGAAACAGTTTTGAAAGCAAGAAATGATTTAAAGCACTCACTTCAAGCTGAGCGGTTGAAATGGGTGCCTCCGGAAAATTTGCATTTTACCTTAAAATTTTTGGGTGATACGCCTGAAGAAAAAATACAGCTACTTTTAAAAACAGGAAATAAAATTGCAGAGAAGTTTTCTTCTTTTGACATACGTATTAAAGGTTTTGCGGCCTTTTATACGCGAGAAAAGCCCAAAGTTGTGTTTCTTGAAACCGACGAAAGTGAAAAACTTCATCAATTGGCAAAAGAGATTGATACGGCTTGCTCAAAATTGGGTTTTGCGCCGGAAAGCCGTCCTTTTAAAGCACATCTTACTTTGGCGCGTGTTAAGCACATACATAATACGGCTCATTTCAACAGCTTACTTAAACAACCGGCAGAGGCCAATATCCCTATTGCCGGATTCTCTCTTATCGAAAGCCAACTTAGCAAGCAAGGTGCAGAGTACAGAGTTTTATCCGATTTTTTATTGGGATAGCTCCGTTTCATTCAGTTCGGTTTTTGAGCTTCTGAAATCTCGGCCAATCAGTTGTTTCCCTTGGTTAGAAATGGTGTAAAAATGCATACCCTTTCCGGCCAGCTTTTCCGTAATACAAAGAAAAAGTGAAGCTTTTTGTTTATCAATATTAAAGATAAGGGTTTCTATTTTAACTTTTTGGCTTATTTGCAAAATGGTTTGGCAGGTGCTCTCTGCGCTGTCTGTTTCCGGTGGATTGAAAACTGCCTGAATAAAGCATTTCTTTTTTTGCTCACAAAATAATTTCCGAATGCTTTTTACATCATTAGAATCGCCTATGATGAGGATTTGATCGCCGGGCGTATTTTTTTTCGTGCCGGTCGGTAAAAGGCCTGTTATTTTTTTTATATTAAGTGTTGCATGAGCCATGGAAGCTCTCATGTACACGGCTGTTTTTAGCAGATATGCTGCGATTTTGTTTTTGCTGCCGGTATGTTTATCAATAAATATTTGCATAGCTTCATAAAAAATTGTGATATACCGATGCGTGTTTATTTTTGTACTTTCACCTTTATAATGAATGATGCTTTTAGGGCCGTAATACACATTTTCATAACCGGCTTTAAGCAGCCTGTACGACAGGTCAATATCTTCACCGTACATGAAAAAGCGCTCGTCGAATAAGCCCGTTTGTTCGGCTGCTTCACGCCGAATGAGCATAAATGCGCCGGAGAGTATCTCAATTTTATGAATTTCGTTTGGATTTAGTTTATTGAGCAGATAGCCGTTTAGTTTTTTTGAATTCGGAAAAAGACGGTTTAATCCAAAAACCTTACCAAATGCGCGCATCGGAGTAGGGTAGGCTCTTTTTGATTCGGGCTGAAACCGGCCGTCGGCATCCGTCATTTTTACGCCCAAAGCGCCGGTTTTCGGGTGTTCATCCATGTAGGGCAGAATACTTGTAAACAAATCTTCGGGAACCAGTGTGTCGGGGTTTATGAACAATACATATTGGCCTGAGGATTGACTGAAAGCAAAATTATTGGCTCGTGAAAAACCGATGTTTTCTGTGTTTTCAAATAAACGTATCTTCGGAAACAGGGCTTTAACCATTTCAGCGCTTTCGTCTTCCGATTTGTTGTCGGCAACAATAATTTCCGATTCCCAAGCGTATTCTTTTTTTAGTTGTTCAGTTGCTTTTTCAAGCGAGAAAAGGCATTGCCTCAGGAATACCGGCACTTTGTAACTTACGATTATTATGGAAAGTTTCACACTCATAAAGTAATCTGTTATTGAAAATCAATGCGGTTTTGAATGGATTGTCCCAATGTGATTTCATCGTTGTATTCCAGTTCGCCGCCCATTGAGAGCCCTTTGGCCGGCGTGGTAATCCGGATATTTTTATCGCGCAGCTTTCTGAAAATATAAAAACTTGTAGTATCGCCTTCGGGTGTGGTGCTGAGCGCCAGAATAATTTCCGTAATTTGCTCCGTATTTAAGCGCTGCATGAGAGCATTAATTTCCAGCTCTTCTGCTCCTATACCGTCCATGGGAGATATGAGCCCGCCTAATACATGGTAGCGGCCGCTGAACCGCCCGGTTTTTTCTATGGCTATTACATCCTGAATATTTTCGGTAACACAGATGCAGCCGGTATTCCTTTGTTCATTGGCACAGATGCTGCATATTTCGGTGTCTGAGATGTTTTTGCATATTTTGCAGCGTTGAATTTTTTCCCGCATCTCGCTTAGGCTGTGGCTGAGTTGTTCTACTTCTTCTTTGGGGCGTTTCAGCAGGTGAAGCGCCAACCTTAATGCCGTTTTTTTTCCGATTCCGGGTAGTTTTGCCAGTTCATCGGCAGCGGTATCTAATAGTTTTGACGATAATGTGTTTTCCATAAATCAAATTTTGTCTGTACATTTTACGCTTACAAACTTGCGATTATCTATTTGTTTTTCGCCGTCAAATCGATAGGCGGTGAGCTTTTTGCATTTGCCTATGCTGTAGTCAAGGCAACAAACATTGTGTTTCTGCGCTTGCGGGTTTCCGGTAAGCCAGTAATGCCCGAAAAAAACCGGTTTTTCATTGGCTGCGTATGCTGTGCTGAGCGGATAATATTGCTCCGGAATTCGTAAATCCGGAACATCATGCCTGCCTTGTACTACAGCCGATTTATAGGTTTTCCCTTCAAGTTTTTCCCACCATTTAAAACGAATGCTGTTACGTAAACGATTATCTTTGTCTCGAAAGCTATAGCCCTCAGGTAGTTCTACTTCTTTCCCTTTCAATAGGGTATCAATAATTCTGTAAGCTTGGCTGTCTTTTTTGATACTCTCACTTATGAATTCCGGACTCAAGAGCTTTGCATTCCGGTTTTTTTTGAGTAATTCGAGTAATTTGAAATCCCAGCAGGCGTGAACCACACGTAATTCGGGCAAATCAAGATACAGTGGCAGGCTTTTGAACCATTCTAAATAGCTTTGCCATTCGCCCGGGTAATCTAAAAATTCAGCTTGTGTTTTGTGAAATTGGGCTTGATTTTTTTTATTGTGCGGACGCAAATAGTTGCCCTTTTCATCTTTAGTGCTGTATGCAATTGCATTGTATTCATGATTTCCGGCAACTGCTTTCGCAGAGCCTGCTTCAGTCATTGCTTTTACAATTTGCAGTGTTTTCCTGATTTTAGGGCCGCGGTCAATAAAATCGCCCGTAAAAATGACTTGTTTGGAAGGATGTCGATATGCTCCGCCGATTTCTTTATACCCGAGTTTTTGAAGCAAAAGTTCCAGCGTATCGGCAAAACCGTGTATATCTCCCAAGATGTCGTACATAGCTTATTGATTTTGGTTTTTATCGGTAATGAACCATTTGTTCTCAAAACTTGGTTCTTTGTAATTGTTTATATAGCTCATGGCTTCTTGCGGGCTGCTTACAACCTGATATAATTGCCGGTACACCGGTTTCGAAAACATTTTATGGTAGAGCGTTTCAAAAAAATCCAATAAGCTGTTATAAAAGCCGTCGTGATTAATTATTACAATCGGTTTAGAGTGATAGCCCAATTGCTTGTGGGTAATAACTTCGGAGAGTTCTTCCAAAGTACCGAAGCCGCCGGGCATGGCTATAAATGCATCGGCAAGTTCGGCCATTTTCGCTTTTCGGGCATACATATCCGGTGTAATAATCAGTTCATCTATATCCGGATTGGCCGAAACTTTATCGGCAATTCTTTGCGGAATTACTCCGATGGCTTTCCCTTTTAATTGCTTTGTGTTTTCAGCCAATACACGCATCATACCGACATTGGCGCCGCCAAAAATTAAATTATTTTTTTGCTTTGTAATAATTTCGGCAAGGTTTTTGGCAAGTGTATTATACATTGTGTCGGTCAGATCACTCGACGAACAAAATACACAAATATTTTTACTCATAATCAGTTATTTAAAAGTAATAAGGGTGAGCCGGCAAAGTTAATAAATAGTTTCAAGTATTTTAAGTAAAAAAGCAAAAGAAGAATTACACGTTTTAAATTATACGGAATATGGAAAAAAATTTGAAAGAAGAAAGAATTAAAATTTTTGTATTCGGAACACTTCGCAAAAGCGGTCGATTGAATTATTATATGGAAGGAACCGATTACCGAGGAATGTACTATACGGAAGGCCAACTGATGAAGTCGGAACTCGGAAGTGCATACATTGATTTTAATTATAAAAATGTAGCTACTTTCGGAGAGCTGCATTATATCAGTTACCCATGCCTGCAACGAATTGACCATTTGGAGAGCCGTTCCGGTGAATTTCCCAAAGGTTATGATTTGGACATAATTCCCGTGTGGAAATTTTCGGAAGACAAAGCGCTTAGTTTTGAAGAAGATAATAAAGAATATGCATTTTTCTACAGCCGCCGAAACAATCCGCTGAAAATACCTTCGGGTGATTGGATGAAGCGCACCAAACCGATTATGGAGATTTCTGATTTTCTTAAGCGCTCTCCAAAAGATATATCAGCCGATGAACTTATTGGCTACATGAAAACATATTTAGGAAAAGAATAGATATTCTCAATGACTTGGAAAAAGCGCATAATGAGTGTCCTCTTTTGGTCCATTGTTTCGGCTGCCTTTATTGGCCCCGGAACGGTGACAACTGCTACGAAAGCCGGTGTTCATTATAATTTTCAGTTGTTGTGGACACTGGTCTTTTCCACTTTCGCAACCTTAATGTTGCAGGAAGCCAGTGCGCGTTTGGCCATTACCACCAAAATGAATTTGGGCGAGGCCATTGCCAAGCAGTTTGAAGGAAAGCGCAGCCGCTTTTTTGCATTATTCATAATAATTGTAGCCATAGTATTAGGTTGTGCTGCCTATGAAGCGGGAAATATTCTGGGAGCCGTAGCCGGACTCGGCTTAATCTTTGACATACCGACTTATTATTTTGTAGGAGCCATAGGCATTATGGCCATTCTGGTTTTTTCATTGCGTTCGGTTCATGCCATTGCTCGTTTTATGGGGGTTATTGTTTTTCTTATGGGAATTGCATTTTTTACCACTTCCATTATGTTGCGGCCCGATTGGTCGGAAGTCCTTCGCGGAAGTACCATTCCCAGCATACCTTCCGGCAGCGGAGCCGGATTACTTATTTTAGGTTTGATCGGAACAACCGTAATTCCCTACGATTTATTTCTCGGTTCCGGTGTTTCCGATAAAAATCAGTCTTTACAGGAAATGCGTTTTGGGCTTTCGGTAGCTATTATTTTGGGCGGAATTATATCCATGTCTATCATGGGCGTGGGAAATGCCATAACCGAAGGTATGTCCGAAACTGCGCGCTTAAATATGGAATTTTCTTATGATTTGCTCAAGAATACTTTGGAACTTACCACCGGAAAGTTTGCCATATACATATTTGGTTTCGGCATGTTTGCCGCAGGTTTTTCTTCGGCGGTAACTTCGCCTTTGGCTTCGGCCATAACAGCAAAAAGTTTATTTGCCAATAAACGCAATTCGCATTTGTGGAAAGACCGTGCGGCTTATTTTCGTTTAGTAATAATTGGCGTTTTGTCCATTGGTTTGCTGTTTGGTTTTTTGCAGGTAAAACCTATTCCGGCCATTATTGTGGCGCAGGCATTCAACGGCTTAATTTTACCTTTAATTGCAGCCTTTTTAATTTACGTTATTAATGATGTGAAAATTATGGGTTATGAAGGGCTTAACGGCTGGGTTTCTAACATTTTTATGACCATTATTATGTGGGTTTCCATTGTTTTGGGTTTCACAAATATTGCCAAAGCCTTTACGGGAATGCTTGATATTGATATTGAAGCGGCAGATACGGCTTTCATCGTTCCGGTAATGGCTGCGGCCTTTATTTTTACCATTATTATCATATTACCGATTTTTAGGCGACGCAGAAAATTACTTTTGGAGAACAAAAAACTTAAAAATTCAGAGCAAGAACCGAAAGTGTAGTCTTTTTACAAGTTTTATAATTTCCCGACAAATCAAAATCCCAAAGCCATTCTTTTCTGTTGCTTCCTTCAGGCAAAGAGCAGTTAATCAGCGGTTTTGTGATTGCTTTGTCCGTTTTTTTGTGGATACAGTTTTCTTTATAATCACTTATAAGGCAGGTCTTTCCTTTCGGAAGCGAGCTTAGATGCGCACTTTGTAACTCCCCGATTATTTCTTGTATTTCATTTTCGGGCAGCTTACATTCTTTTTTGATATAAGCCGCCGGAAATATACCTAACTGGCTTAAAAGATTTACCGAAACATAAAAATCTGCCTTGGCAATTCCGTGGGATTCAAAAGCATTACCATGCCTAATGATTTCAATTATATCTTCTTTCCGACATTGTTTTTTGTGTTTCTCTATTCGTTGATAAATCTTTTCAAGTGCACCGGTAACATCACCGCTCAGAAGTTCTATATTTGGATAAGCTTCGGCTTTTTTCTGAATTTGACGAGGGTGTGAGATATCAGCAAAAATAAGCCGTTCAAACAATTGGGAGAGCTCATCCGCAGGCAGGTCGAGCCACCAGCCGGAACCCAATACAACAGCTGTACCTTTTACTTGCTTTCGGGCACTTTCTAATATATAGTTTTTAGAATTTTGCAGATGACTTTCCCAGTTAGAACTTTCCGAAAAATAGCGCCGAATAAGCCCTTCTCGATCTTTTCCGTAGCCCAGCTTCTTATACGCTTTATTCATTTTCGTCACTTTTCGATTGGATTTTCTTTGTGAGTCGTTTTATTTCCTTGTTGTAATCATCCGTAAAAGGTGTTTCCGAGCTTGAACTTTCTTGGAGCAGATCATCTATTTCTTGCGAGACTTGTTTTTTTATCGCAAATTCTTTCTGAGTTTTGTCCAATTCCTCTTTTACCAGCTTAAGTTGTTCTTGGTTTAAAAATATATTTTCGTGGCTAAATTGCTCATCGTGAATTTTTTCTACATTATTCAGATGTTCTTCCAAAATCTTCATTTGTTCCGTATCTTTTCTTTGGGAAGAAATTTTTTTCAGAGCCTGTGTCAAGTTCATGCGCAACTCCCTGTATTCATTAATCAAACGATCGTAATATTCGGTTTTACTGTTGATGAGTTTCAACTGTTTGGAATAGGCACTTACAATTTCATCGCATTTGTTTTTTAGCCTTTCGGGAACATCGGCATTTCTTGCATCATTTTTTACGGCTTCATAATATTTGAGCTCTTCATACCAGAAATCGGAAGGCACATCAAATATTTCGTGAATGGCATCGGCCGTCGCGCTGTATATTCTGTTTTTTTGAATCAGCACTTTTTCTCGGTCTTCCTTAGCCTTTCTCTCGGCTGCGGATATTTCACTTTTCAAACTAAGATTATTTTTTTCCTTTATTTCGGTTTTCTTAGCTTTATTAAAATATTTTTTTATAAATTGCAACATAATTGTAAAACTCTAAATTGTGTATTATTTTTCAAATATAAATATAAAAAAAAGATTAGGCCGCTAAAATTGTGAGATAATATTATCACAGCTTTAAAAGGCATGAATTTTGTAAAACATTATAGCCGAGTTTAAGTTTACAAAAAAAAAAAATTTTTAATGAATCAAAACATTATTATTTTTGCATAAATTATATGAATATAAAACCGTTAATTGCCAAGATTATGAAGAAAACAATT
This sequence comes from uncultured Bacteroidaceae bacterium, assembly GCA_964472505.1. Taxonomy (GTDB): domain Bacteria; phylum Bacteroidota; class Bacteroidia; order Bacteroidales; family JAADGE01; genus JAYEIA01. Next base: position 16,206 of record CAYYQW010000068.1, read on the forward strand.
TTTATTTTAACTGCGCTCATTTTTACTGCAGCAATATTCAGCAGCTGCAATGAGTTGAAGAAAATGGTGAAAGAAGCTGATGACGTTTCATACAGGACAAATCCGTCTCCGCTTGAGATGCACGCTGACCAAGTAGCCATAAATGTATCCGTAAGTTTCCCTGAGAAATATTTCGGAAAAAAAGTTAAACTCGTTATCACTCCCACACTGGTACAGGACGAAGGTGATGAACAAGTGAAATTTCCCACACAAACCATTATTGGAGAGAAATTTCAAGACAATTATCCCATAATTCCTTATAAAGAAGGGGGTACTTACAAATTTGCCGATACCATTGATTACAATGATGCTTTCAGAATGTCGGACTTGAATCTGGAATTCCAACTTTCCGACCAAAAAAGCCGTTCGGCCGACTTGGTATCTGTAAAATTGGCTGACGGAATCATTACTACCGCTGAATTGGTAGAAGCCGGAATAGCTGTTGATAACGGTCTTGAAGACGGGAATACACTCGGGCAACCGGTTATTGTTCCTGTTGAAAAACCCACGATCAGCTACAACACTAAAATGGCCAAAATATATTTCGACCTTCAAAAAGCCAACGTAAAACGCGGCGAATTGTCTAAGGAAGAAATGAAAGAATTAATTCAGTACATCAAAGAAACATCGGATGATCCCAATCAGGAATTGGCTAAACTTTCTATTGCCAGCCATGCTTCTCCCGACGGACCCATTGATTTGAATGAAAGCCTCGTAAGCGACCGCGGATCAAATACCAAATCTGCTTTTGCGAGACAACTAAAACAAAACGGCGTAGAAGGTGTTGATGTCGATGAATTTATTGCAACCGAAACAACACCCTCTGAAGACTGGGAAGGTTTCAAAGAACTGGTTGAAGCTTCTGATATGGAAGATAAAGACCTAATCTTGAAAGTACTCTCTATGTACGATGATCCGGTAAAACGTGAGGAAGAGATCAAAAATATGGCTGCCGTTTATGACGAATTACGTCAAGACATCTTACCGCTCTTACGTCGTTCTATCATCAAACTGCAATACCAAGGAAGAGAAAAAGATGCTTCCGAAATTATATCTCTCGGTTCTTCTAAACCTGACAGCCTGAGCGAACAAGAGTTATTGTTTGCCGGTTATAAAACGGAAGATTTAGACAAAAAAGAAGAGGTATATAAAAACTATACCGAAAAATATCCTGAAAACTGGAAAGGATGGAACAATTTAGCTGTAGCTCAAGCCGAAAACGGTAAATTAGATGAAGCAAAAGCTAATTTTGAAAAAGTATTGGAACTCAACGAAAACAATCCTGCAGCCCTTAACAACCTTGGCGCTATTGCCATGGCTGAAAAAGATTGGGATGCTGCTTGGGAATATTTCGAGCAAGCTGAAGAAGCCGGATGTAAATCACCTGCAATGGGTTACAACATGGGCGCTATTCACATAATGAGAGCTGAATACGACCAAGCCGTTCAACGATTTGACGGAAACTCTTTCAACCTTGCACTGGCTCAAACTTTAAACACCGACAACGATGCGGCTGTAAGCACATTGAATGCCATGAGCAACGACAAAGCCATGTTCTACTACCTGAAAGCCGTTACTGCTGCAAAAGCTGAAAACGAAGGCGATGCACTTGAAAACCTTAGAATTGCAATCTCTAAGAAAGAAGCATTGAAAGAATATGCAGCTAATGATTTAGAGTTCAGAAATTATTTCGATACTCAAGACTTTAAAGACATTGTGAAGTAAATTATACTCACAAATAACTTTAAAAAGAGCTTGCCGGTTGGCAGGCTCTTTTTTTGTGCTTAAGGATTAGGCACGGGTTAGGAAAGTAATACTAAACCGCTGCTAAAATGATTAATAAAGATAACTAACTTGCTTATAGGTTTTGCCCGCGTAGTGGGCTTATAGCGATAGAAAGTAGGGTGATGAATTAACTTCAGCACTTCAAAATATCATTTAGCTATGTTATTGTAAACGGAAATTTCCCGATAATTCAGTCAAATATTTCTGATTAGTTATTACCTTTGCATTCGGATTATTTCAGAAATAAAAAGAATCTACTCAAATGGCTAAGCAAACACCCGGAATACCTAACGGAACCCGAGACTTTTCATCCGATGAGATGATGCACAGAAATTATATTTTTGATACCATAAATGAGGTATATCTAAAATACGGTTATCTGCCCATAGAAACTCCGGCAATGGAAAAAACTTCAACACTCATGGGTAAATACGGAGAAGAAGGCGATCGGCTTTTGTTTAAAATATTAAATTCCGGCAACTTTCTTAAAGGGGTTACCGATAAAGAATTACTGGAACGCGACCGATATAAATTAGCTGCTTTGGTTACAAAGAAAGGCTTACGCTATGATCTTACCGTACCTTTTGCGCGTTATGTGGTGAAAAATCACGGAACCCTCAGCTTTCCTTTTAAACGCTCACAAATTCAACCGGTTTGGCGAGCCGATCGACCCCAAAAAGGGCGCTACCGAGAATTTTATCAGTGCGATGCCGATGTAATCGGAAGCGATGCCCTGACCAATGAATTGGAAATGGTGCAAATGACCGATGAAGTTTTCCGAAAGCTCAAACTGAAAGTTAAAATTCGCATCAATAATCGAAAATTGCTTTTTGGAATTTCCGAATATATGGGCTATCCCGAAAAAACTACCGAAATTATTACAGCCATTGATAAGCTTGAAAAAATTGGCGAAGAAAAAGTGTATGAGGAAATGAAAATGCGGGGCATTTCCAATGAGGGCATTGATAAACTAAAAATTGTTTTGAATGCCGCAAAACAATCCGAAAAACCGCTGCAAGAATTAGAAACGATATTGAACGGAACCGAGTCCGGAAAATTGGGCATGCAGGAAGTAAACCGGCTGTTCAATTATATTGATGCATTTGAATTTTCCAATCAAGTGGTTTTGGATATTACTTTGGCACGAGGCCTGGACTATTACACCGGAACCATTTTTGAAACCGTTTCCGAAGAAGTGCCCATGGGCAGTATCTGCGGCGGCGGACGATACGACAACCTGACCGGCATTTTTGGTTTGGATAATATGTCCGGAGTCGGTATTTCTTTTGGCGCCGATCGCATTTACGATGTTTTGGAAAGCTTGGAACGTTTTCCGGTAAAAAAATACCCTAAAGTGCAGGTTTTGTTTGTGAATTTTGGTGAGAAAGAAGAAATGTATTGCCTGAAAATGGTCAATCGTCTGCGTGCTGATGAAATTCCGGCCGAATTATACCCCGAGTCCGTTAAAATGAAAAAGCAAATGAAATATGCCGATGCCAATGCCGTTCCTTTTGTAGTGCTGGCCGGCGAAAGTGAGATAAGCGCAGAAAAATACACGCTGAAAAATATGCAGACCGGCGAACAAAAACTCATGAACGCCGATGAATTAACGAATGCCGTCAGAAAAACTCTCTAATATGACCAAAGAAGCATTTATACAAAGCTTGAAAGATAAAAAAATGCCGGACGGGCTCTCACCCGAACTTACGGCCATGTGGCACGAAGGAATCGACGATTGGGATACCGCTCACCAAATGGTTCAGCACGAACCCGGAGAAGATGCCGCGCGCATACATGCATATCTGCATCGCAAAGAAGGTGATTTAAGCAATGCCGAATATTGGTACAACAAAGCCGGCCTTGAAAATCCCAATAAGGATTTGCAGCAAGAGTATGATGATATTTTGGAATACCTGCTGAATAAACTGTCGCATTGCATGATAGATTTTTAAACAAGTAAATTAGCTTTAGTCTTTCCTTTTACCCGAAGTTCCTGAGCCCCTGTGGTATATTTTGGGCTAAAGCCCGATATTTTACACTATATTTAATCCGCGGCATAAATGCCGCGTCTAATTATATTCCCTTAACTTGACGGCTATGCCCGGGTTTCTTCCCTAAAATGCCTGTTCCGATTATTTCGGAAGAGGACAGGGGGATTGACAGAATATAAATGCGAGAAAAAATCATATTTTGTAGCTTGCATGCTTAATCGAAGAAACATTTTTTGCAAATCATAGCTTTCGTAGAGCTTGTGAATCAAAATAATGTAAATATTAATAAAATGCCTAATTCAATATATTAAATCACTATTGTCCGATTAAATTTTACAGACTTCACAGAAGTCGAATAACGATAGC
>CAYYQW010000069.1:0-20030 GCA_964472505.1 uncultured Bacteroidaceae bacterium
CTTTTTAACATTTATATTTACAGCTCTTTAGACTTTATAGACGGACTCTAATTAGTTGTTTATTATTCGGTTTATTTGCCGTTAAATGAATCTTTTTTAAGTTTGTATTTTCCTTTGTCATTACTGTGTGTTCTAATATTTACAAATTACATTCATCGCAATTCTGAAATCTTTTTCAGGCCTTGCAGTTTTAAAAAAATAACTCATTTTCAATAATGAAAAAAGACTTTCTCATATCAGTAGGTATAGCTTTAATATTAGTAATAATCGTAGATTCCTACAAAACAGAAACGGTTTATGACGACCATAAAATAAGTTTCGATACACAAAACATGGTTTCCGAGATTCCGAAAAAATTTGGTATCCCGCTTCCGGATTATCAAATTATAAGCGGCACCATAGAAGCCGGTATGTATATGGGAAAGCTCTTTCAAATGTTCGGAATTGAAAACACGGATTTAAACAATGTACTGAAAAAAACCAAACCGGTATTTGACGTAAGGAAAGTAAAACGCGGCAATAATTACCACGCTTTCTTATCCAAAGACAGTACAGAAAAACTGAATTACTTGGTTTATGAAATCAATCGCGTGGATTATGTCGTTTTTAATTTTAAAGATTCAACCGGCGTTTACAAAGAAAAAAAGCCAATAAAAACCGAAAAAAAAGAAATCGGCGGCATAGTGGACGGCGCACTTTGGTTTGCCTTGCGTGATATCGGAGCCAATCCGCTGCTGGCCAACGAACTGTCGGAAGTTTATGCTTGGTCGGTAGATTTTTTTGCTTTGCAAAAGGGCGATAAATTTAAAATTTTATATGAAGAAAAACTGGTAGAAGGTGAATCAATCGGAGCGGGCAATATTGAAGCCGCATTCTTTGAGCATAACGGACAAGAAATTTATGCCATTCCCTATAAACAAGACAGCATCTTAAGCTACTACAATACCAACGGAGAATCCTTAAAAAAAGCTTTTCTGAAAGCTCCTTTGAAATATTCGCGTATAAGCTCGGGTTTTTCCAATGCACGCATGCATCCCATTCTAAAAATTGTACGCCCGCACCACGGCGTTGATTATGGCGCACCCTCCGGAACACCCGTATATGCACTGGGCGACGGAACGGTTATTCATGCGGCATACACCGGAGGAGCCGGCCATTATGTAAAAATCCGGCACAACAGCGTTTATACCACCGGCTATATGCATCTGCGCGCTTACGCTGAAGGCATTAGAGCCGGCACACGCGTAAAGCAAGGCGAACTTATTGGCTATGTGGGAAGTACGGGTTTATCTACGGGGCCTCATTTGGATTTTCGAGTTTGGAAAAACGGCCGAGCCGTAAACCCGCTTAAAATAGACTCGCCGCCGGTTGAACCGGTTAAAGAAGAAAATTTGGAGGCCTTCAATAAAATTGCCGAAAAATACAAAAAGCAGTTAGACAGCATCCCTTATACTATGCCACAACCGGAAAAAGAAGAACTTTTGATAGCCGAAAAATAATTACATTATGCAAAATTACCTGAATCTGTTAGAACATGTCCTCAACGAAGGCATAAAAAAAGAAGACCGTACCGGAACCGGAACACTGAGTATTTTTGGGCATCAAATGCGTTTTGACTTGCAAAAAGGCTTTCCGCTTTTAACGACTAAAAAAATACATCTTAAATCCGTCATTCATGAGCTTTTGTGGTTTATAAAAGGCGATACAAACATTCAATACCTTAAAGATAACAAGGTACGAATCTGGAACGAATGGGCCGACGAAGACGGAGAAATAGGCCGGCTTTACGGCTATCAATGGCGCTCGTGGACAGCCGAGCAAGGACGAACCATTGATCAACTCTCGCAGGTCATTGACAGTTTAAAACAGAATCCAAATTCCCGCCGACATATTGTAAGCGCTTGGAACACAGGAGATTTAGACAAAATGAACTTGCCGCCCTGCCACATTTTGTTTCAATTTTATGTGGCCGACAATAAATTGTCCTGCCAGCTATACCAACGCAGTGCCGACCTGTTTCTGGGCGTTCCGTTTAATATTGCTTCCTATGCGCTTTTGCTTATGATGGTTGCTCGCGAAACCGGCTATCAACCGGGCGAATTCATTCATACATTAGGCGATGCCCACATTTATCTGAACCACATTGAGCAAGTAAAAACTCAGTTGCAACGCACAGCGCGTCCGCTTCCTAAAATGATTTTAAATCCGGAAGTAACACGCGTAACAGACTTTAAATACGAAGATTTTAAACTTGAAGATTATAATCCTTATCCGCATATAAAAGGCAAAGTTGCCGTATAATACATATCATCAACAATAAAAAAACAAAAATTAAATGACAACTGACGATCAAAAAAAAGTTTGGTTTGAGCACTACCAAAACGCCCCCAAACTAACCGAACAGGCAAAAACAATAAACGGATTGGTAAGTGCTTTCAATGTAAATATTGATGCCGTGGTAAAACTGTCCGGTTCCAAAATAAAACAAATTATTCGAGCACTGAATATTAATGAAGCGGCTCTGCTACAGGAAGGGGAAGCTAAAATAACACATGCAGAAGATGCCCTGCGCGGTCTTATTAAATGCTTCAAAGAAGGAATAGCCGAAGAATGGGTGATTGAACATAAAGCAACCTTTGAAATACTAAAAAAACATTTGGGTACGGAAAAACTACAGATGGGCGGTCAAGCCGGAATTGTTGCCAATATGGCTGCCGTATGCGGTGTAGATCCCGTTTATGTTCACGCTGCATCATTACCCAAAGAGCAATCCAAACAATTTCATAATCTGCCAAATTTAAAAAGCTTCAGTTCCGAAGCAAAAGCCGAAAAAGTATCGGCCATGCAGCGCGATGATGAACCGCCGATGATTCATTACATCATAGAATTCGATAAAGACGACAGCATTACCTTGGACGGGAAAAAGATCACTTGCCCCAAAGCTAATCGATTCATTGCCACTTATGACCCGCTTAATCTGCAATTGCACATTAATCCCACTTTTGAAAAAGCCATAGCCTCCGGCAAGTTCAAGTATGATTATTTGGTTTTGTCCGGTTTTCAATTGTTGCAAAAACAACTGCCAAACGGACAATCCGGCATCAAACGTATTGAAGAAGCTGCCGAACTGGTAAGCAAATGGCGAGAAAAAAATCCCGACCATATCTTGCATCTCGAATTGGCATCGACACAAGATACGGCCATTCGTAAAAAACTGGCCTCAAAACTCGGAAGCATTGCCGACAGTATTGGACTGAATGAAAGAGAGTTGATTGACCTGATGAAAGTAATCGGAAAAGAAAATTTAGCCGAGGCCTGTGATAAAAATACCACGGCCGTAAATTTACTTGCTGCATTATTGGATGCTTTTGCTTTTACAAAAGCCCCGCGTATTCAGTTGCACATGTTTGGATTATACCTTACCATACAAAAGAAAAACTTCAAGTTAAGCCCCGAGCAAAACCGCAACGGGATGATGACCGCAGCACTTACAGCCGCCGCCAAAGCCATGACCGGAGCTATCGACTCGCCTGATGTTTTACTGCATGCACAAAATGAAAAAGTTTCGGATGTTGGCCTGAAGGAATTAAACGATTTGTCGTCATACATTGATGCATATTGCGGTGCAAACGAATTGAAAGAAACCGGCATATTTCACCACCGAGATTTTGATTTGATTGCCGTACCGACTATTATTGTTGATAATCCGGTAAGTTTGGTGGGAATGGGCGATACCATTTCATCGGTTTCATTGATTGGTGCCGGAAGTTAATTTCAGCACATATTTAATGCTGCCGGAATTCTTAAGCCTTACATAACGCTTGCTGTTTTCACAGTCCGGAAAATGTTTTTCGGGAATGCGTTCGCCTGTGTCTTTATCACACATAAAGGCAATACCGCTTTTTTTCTCTTCGGGACGAAAACCGATTTTTTGTAAAGCCCGGCCGCTGCCTCGATCCAAGTCGGCATAAGTCATTATATCTGCCGGTTTATAAAGCCTTGCGTAGGTTTTTATTAGTTTAGATAAACCGCCTACAACGGTTGTGAAGCTTTTATTGCAAAAGCGCGTCATTTCAGCCGAAATGCCGGAAGGAAATTCGCGAGGTTCGGCAAAAGTTGCCAAAGCCGCCGTTTCTTCATTGCAAATTAATGCCAAATGAACTTTTGAACGGGCATATCCGTAGCTGTGATGCCGGTTTGCAAAATCCCGGGCTGCTTTTCGGCTGATTTTTTCTACCCGACAGTTTCTGGCAAAAATCCTCCGACTGAGTCCAAGCTCCGACATAATTTTGCTCTTTATGTCATTGGGATTTCTAATCCACTGATCCTCAAAAATAATAAAATCCGAAGCTGAACCTTCAAAGTTTGAATACTCGTCAAAACTTACAAAACGAAATTTCGCTTTTTGGGATTCCGGCAGTTTATTTTCTTTAAAAAAACTGGATAACCATTCCTGAAAACCATTTTTGCCGGACATAAACCACGAATTATTCGTTAATAAACTTTTCGGATGGTCGCATCTACTCATACAAACCGGAACGAGAATTACTTTCGGGAATTTTGAGCGTATATTTTTTACCGGAAGCATTTTTAAGCTCATTACTTCTGAGCCAAGGATTATATTCTTTCAGAAGTTTATAATTAGTACCTTGCATCCGGGCATATTCGGCAAAATCATTCACCGTGCTGTCCAGCACCACCGTCTTATAGGTCAGAGGTTTATAATAATCGTCCTCATCCAAAATAAAACCATATTTTTCGGACTGCTGCATTATAAGCTTAATGGCGGTGATGCGGTAAAGATAACGTGCCGTTTCGGAATTCAGCAACAAGTCATAGTAATTGTTTTGTCCCTGCCGGCTGATTTGCTTGTCTAAGTTTCCCTGTCCGTTATTATAAGCCGCAGCGGCGAGCGCCCAACTGCCGTATTTTTTTCGCAGCTTTTTTAAGTATTGGCAAGCGGCAGCTGTGGATTTCTCCAAATGATAACGTTCATCTACCTGTGAGTTGATTTCCAAACCGTATTCTTTTCCGGAATCGCTAAGAAATTGCCAGTAACCTTTAGCTCCGGCCGGGGAAGTAACATTCTCCAAACCGCTTTCGCCCAATGCCAGATATTTAAAATCATCGGGTACATTATGCAGTTTTAATATTTTTTCGATAACCGGAAAAAAGCGGTGCGCCCTTTTTATGTATAAAAAAGTCTCGGAATGCCAATAACACACTTTATGTAATTCTTTATCCAAAGATTCGCGTACATCAAAATTTTCCACCGGCATACGTTCTCCGGCAAAACTTACTTCACCCGGGACTTTAATGGCTTTTACGGAATATTGCCCGATTTTGGGCGGGATGTTTTCATCTGTTACTTCCGCTTTTTCGGAAGAATAGGCAAATATGGTTACGACACCCACTGCGGCAAAAGTAAGCATTACAAATAAAAGCAGGCGTTCAATAAATTTCATGGATTTAATACTCATCAGGAAAATTTTCAAAAGTTAAAAAAAATATACAACTTTATATAAGGGGCAAATATGATTCCAAAAACGAAAAGCTGTAATCTGTTCAGGCTGCGAATTTACAAAAAATTTCAGACTGTAAAATATAATTTACCTTTAAGGGCAAAAACAATCTGAATTGTATCATTATTATTCACTATTGTACGATTAAATTTTACAGACTTCACAGAAGTCGAATAACGATAGCATAATATGTTGATAATTAGAGTTGCACCCCGATTGGGGTGCAATATGGCCGGTCGAAATTCATTTCTATCGCTATAAGCCCACTACGTGGGCAAAACCTATAAACAAATTAGTTACCGGTTTTTTACACGAAATTCAATAATTTATATCGGACAACAATAATTATTATTATACACAATAAGTTTTTTAATTATGAAGAAAATAACAATTGTACTGCTTCTCACCCTGCTCTTTGAATACAGTTCTCAAAGCCAAAGCTACACATCTTATTTTACGGGAAGCACCGAAGATGTTTCGCCGGAAGTTACGTTCGGTATCTGCCTGATGGGCGGCGGAACGGAAAATGACGAAGCCGTAACACGCCTTTTGGAACAGTCCGGAGGCGGCGATATTGTGGTAATACGCGCCACCGGAACCGACGGTTACAACAATTATTTGTATTCAAGTTTAGGTGTGGAAGTTAACTCAGTGGAAACGATAGTAATTGATTCGCGCGAAGCGGCCAACGATTCCTATGTAGAGCAACAATTACGCAATGCCGAAGCGATATGGATTGCCGGCGGAAATCAATACGATTACATCAGTTATTGGAAAGGAACAGCAACTCAAGCTGCCCTAAATGACCATATAAACATAAAGCAAGCCCCGATAGGCGGAACAAGCGCCGGTATGGCCATTTTGAGTGCCTATTATTTCAGTGCCCAAAACGGAACCGTATATTCCGATGAAGCCCTTCAGAACCCATACAACAACTACATGACCATCGGCGGCGATGATTTTATAAATGCGCCTTTTCTTGAAAATTTAATTACCGATACGCATTACGATAATCCCGACCGGCAAGGCAGACACATGGCGTTTATGGCTCGCATGAGCACAGATTCAGATATTCGCCCCTACGGCATTGCCTGCGATGAATATACGGCCGTATTTATTGATGCCGACGGAAAAGCTTCAGTTTACGGACAAGCCGCTTACGAAGATTATGCCTATTTTTTGCAAAGCAATTGTGCAACATCCGGCAAGCCCGAAGTCTGTGAAGCCGGCGAAGCACTCAGTTGGAATCTTGGGGAAGCTGCCGTAAAAGTATATGTGGTAAAAGGCGAAGAAGGCGGAAATAAATATTTGGATTTAAACGATTGGAAAACCGGCAGCGGCGGGAATTGGCAAAATTGGTACGTGATTGAAGCTGAACTTTTCTCCAAAGATTCAGATGCTCCGGATTGCGGCACATCCATCGAAAACAATAATTTTGGAACCGGCAAAATATTCCCGAATCCGGCAAAAACACATATAAACATACCGTTACCGCAATCTGAGACACTCAAAAAACTAAGCATTTATGGTTTAGACGGAAAAATTATAGCAGAATTCGACAAGTTTACACAAAATCAACTTACAAATATTTCATTTCTTAAAAACGGCATATATTTGCTGCAAATTGAAACTGAAAACACCCTCAGCCGACAAAAATTAATCGTTCAACGGTAACTTTTTTACAGGCATTGTAAAACTAAACTCTGAGCCTTCGCCCGGTTTACTGTTGGCCCAAATCTCACCGCCGTGTTGCTCAACAAATTCTTTACAGAGCAGTAAGCCTATACCGGTGCCTTTTTCATTTTCGGTACCGGTTTCGCTTATTTTCTCTTGAATCTTAAACAAATTATCCAAAAGCTCTTTTTTCATACCCACCCCGTCATCGCTCACCGTAATTCGGGCTTGCTCGTCCTTGTCGGAAAAAGCATATACGATAATACGTCCTTTTCGTGGGGTAAATTTAAGGGCATTGGATACTAAGTTTCTTAAAATGGTGGAAAGCATGGGCTTATCGGCGTTTAAAACCAAACTTTCGGGTATTTGATAATCAAGCGTGATTTCTTTGGCTTTAGCTGTTTCGCTAAATAAATCCAATACATCTTTTAAAACGGCTTCAAAAATTATCGGTTCGGGATCAAATTTTATTTTTCCGGTTTGTGAGCGCGACCATTCCAAAAGGTTTTCCAAAAGTTTTTGGGTATTCTCTCCCGAAGAATGAATCACCTGCAGCATTTTTAAGCGCTTTTCGTCATCATATTTTTGATATTTTTTAAGCAAAATATCGGAGAATCCGAGAATGGTATTAAACGGATTCTTGAGGTCGTGTGCTATGATGTTGAAAAATTTATCTTTAGTGGCATTCAAAGATACGAGCTCTTCATTTTGCCGCATGATTTTTTCTTCTAAGGTCTTACGCTTAGAAATATCGCGGCTTACGCCCAACATTTTCACTTCATTTTCTGAATCATAATAAAAATTTGTAGCCGTTTCAATCCAAATAAGTTCTCCGTTCTTTTGTTTCTGCTGCAATTCATCAAAGAAATTATGCTCAGAGCTGTTGTTTTCTTTGAACTTCTTTATTCGTCTGTTAAGTTTATAAATCATCTTGCGAGCTGATTTCAGAGACAGCGTTTTATCGGCCCGTATTTGCATCATTTCATCGGGGGTATAGCCTAACAAGCCGTAAACCGAAGGACTCACATAGGTGAACATGAGCGTATTCATATCAATAATCCAAAGCACATCGCTTACATTCTCGGCAATCAGACGATATTTTTTTTCGCTTTCGCGAAGCGCTTCTCGGCTTTTAATAATTTCAGTTACATCATTGTAAACCGTTAGTTTTGAAGCATTATCCAAAAGTATGTTTTTCACCTGATAATGTTTTTGCAGTTTTTCATTATAGGCTTCGTAAATCATTTCGGGGCTTTCTCGGCTTAGCTTCTCAAACACACACCAAGAGCATTTAGCGTCAAAACCGTAAATGGCTTCAAAGCAATAGGTTCCTTTACAATCACGGCCAATGTTTTTTCTCATGGCATCATTCATGTACTCAATGGTATAATCCGGAGCAACAACATAGACGGCGTCATCAAATCCGTTCAATGTTTTATGCAGCAGTTCTTCACTTGACTCAATCATTTGCTTCTGAATACTGATTTCCTCGTTGTTGTGCTCCAATTCTTCATTAGCATTCAAGAGTTTTTCATTTTTGTGAATCAGCTCCTGCTGAAGTTCCTGTTTTTTTCGTATGTTTCTTTTAAGCCTTAACAGTATAATCAAAAGAACGGCAACTCCGGCAAGCCAGATTAACAGGTAACTAACAAAGTCTTTTCTTTTGTGTCCTTTCAGCATACTATTTGTTCCCGATACGGGAATATTCACACTTAAAGCCCCGCGCAAATCGCCTATTTCATATCCTTGCTGTGCGTGGCATTGCAAGCAAGAGGCTTCGGTATAAAAAGGTTTAATATAGCGCAGATATTCACTGTCGTTTCGGGTGGTCGTCTGAACAAATACAGAGTCCCCTGCTTTAAAATTTTTCAAGGCTCGCTGCTCAGTAGAGTCCGGGTAATTTATAGGGTTTAAAGGCTTTTGGCTAATCATGCGTCCGTAAATTCCTTGTTGCTCCATAGCCATTTCCAAAACCTGACGAGTCATGTATGCGGGGTTCACAAGCGTAAGGGAATCACCGGCTTGAGTTACTACATCTCTTTTTTCAATAAAATTTAAGTACGGATTGGGCGGCGTGTGTCCGGAAATTGGCACATAAACCCCGCCGTGCCTCGACGACAAACGCTTGTATGCCAAATGGTTATCATACAATTCTTTTGCACGAATCGTATTAATCATTTGAATATTTTTTTCATTCTCCTTAACTGAAACCAATACTAATATTGCCACTAATGTCGTCCAAAATGTTAGCAACAAGACAATGCTGATATTAAAACTAATTTTCATTCGTTGTATTTTTATCAAAACCAATAGACCGAGTTTATTAACATCGTGTTTTTTTTTAAATACAGATGCTAATATCTGAATTTATTAATGAGTTTTTAAAAATTATTGACCGGCGATTGCATTTACCCAAAAATTAAATAATCATATAAGGCTAAAGTCAGCATGGTTATGAAGCGGAGATTGTATTTAGTACAATTCTTAAACGGATACAAATGTAATATTTTTTGACGAAGCGGCTTCATGAATAAAGAAAAAGCTTGTTAATAGCTGTTAAATTGTCAAAAAATACGGATAAAAATGAACGTTTTATATATTTAAAGATTTATTTTGCATTGAAAACGGATATTACAAATGAACAGATTTTTCATACTTCTAATTTTAATATTAGTACTTTTTGAGACCGCAACGGCACAGAAGAAAAAAAAGATTCAATATAAATCGGGTGTGCTTTATACCACCGAAAAGCTGGGGCCGGACATAAAAGTGCTGATCGACAGTGTGGTATTCACGCATGAAAATGCCAAAATGTATTGCGACAGTGCTTTATTTAATCCTTCAGCCAATTTTTTTGATGCTTTCGGGAATATCAAAGTCGTAAAACCCACCGAAGAAAAAGATACGGTATTTCTCTACGGAGATACCCTGCGATACAACGGAAACCGAAAACTGGCAAGCGTAAGAAACCGTGTCAGCCTTATAAATGACAGCTTAAGGCTATTTACCGACAGCTTAGATTACGACCTGCAGCAAGATATGGGTTATTATTTTGACGGCGGCATTACCATAAACGGCGATGATACCATAAGCAGCAACTACGGATATTACTACGCCAGACAGGATGAGTTTTTTTTCAAAGAAAATGTAATAGTCAATAATCCGCGCTTCGAAATGTATTCCGATACCTTAAAACACAATACGGAAAAGCATATCAGCTATTTTTTCGGGCCCAGCGAAATATTCAGCGACGAAAATTACATATACTGTGAAGACGGCTGGTATAACCACGATAAACATCTTTCGCGCTTTAAAAAAAATGCACTTTTGCGTAATGAAGAACAAGCCATTGAAGGCCAACTGATTGTTTACGACCGCAACAAAGGCGTGGGCGAAGCCTATACCGATGTTACCATAAGAGACAGCACCCAAAATATTTTGCTTACCGGAAACTACGGCTATTATAATGAAAAAAAGGACTATTCGCTCATGACCGACAGTGCCGTATTCATTCAAATTACCGAAACCGATTCACTCTACCTTCATGCCGATACCATACGCAGTTTTTACTTAGATGCGGAAGGAAACGAAAGCATAAAAAAAGAAGGAGATGAAGAAACATTCCGGATCGTTCAGGCATATCACAAAACAAAAATTTTTAAAACGAACTTCCAAGCTAAGTGCGATTCCTTGGTTTATACATTCCGCGACTCGGTGATGGAGCTTCACACAAACCCGGTTATTTGGTCGGAAGATAACCAGCTTACGGCAGATTACATTTACGTTATCACGCGCAATTCGGAAGTGGAGCAAGTGAATATGGAAGAAAATGCTTTTATCATCTCGCAAAGCGATTCACTGCGGTTCAACCAAATAAAAGGCAAGCGGATGATTGGTTTTGTGGAAAAACGGCAACTCGTGCAAATAAATGTTTACGAACAAGGCGAATCGCTCTACTTTCTTAAAGATGACGATGATTTGCTCATTGGCTCAAACCACATAACATGTACGGATATGAAAATATATCTTGAGGATGACGCCATTGACCGAATATGGTTTTATGAAAACCCCAAAGCCCTTATGAAACCGCCGAACAGCCTTGCACAATCGGAAAAAGAATTGGGTGGTTTTAGATGGGAAGAAAAACACCGACCAAAAAATAAATACGATATTTTTGTTTGGCAGGAAGATGCTCCCAAGGAAAAACCGGAAGATGAAACAGAAAATCCAAACGAAGAAACGGAAACAAAAGCCAAGCAAGAAAAACCGGCTGAAGGGACCTCCGGAGCCGTCAGATAATTAGAGTTTGTCTATAATGTCCAATTTCATCGTTACGCCGGTTTTGAAAACGGTCGATTACGACAGTAAACTCCCTGATTTTCAAAACCGGCAAGCCTCGAACTTGAACATTATAGCTCAAACTCTCGACTTTATAGACGGACTCTAATTATACCAATTGGTAAGAAAAAAGAGCCGGATTCTGTTTAAAGATCCCGGCTCTGAAAAGGGCTAAATATAATCCCCAAAATATTCAGCCAATATTACTCCATGCTTTCTTTTAAAACCGGCAAAGGCTTAATACGTTTATTCATAATTGTTATTTATTTATCCGTACAAAAATAAAACAGCACAACACAATAAAAATAAGTAAAAACTCTTGTTTTTAAACCGTTTCCCCAATTAGGTGTTTTTACTCATTAAACATATCGGAATGCACAAAAATATCTTGTTCAGATTCATTTCCAATCACTTTAAACTCCACTCTTCGATTTAGTTTGCGTCCTTCCGGAAAATCATCACCGGCTGTCGTCAGGGAAGGTGCAATCGGGCGGCTCATTCCGTAGCCTTTTGGCTCCATACGGCTTCGCTCAATACCTTTTTCAACCAAATAAGCCACTACCGATTCGGCTCTTTTTTCAGATAAACGAAAATTATAATCTTTCGTTCCTTTGCTGTCGGTATGAGCTGCTACCTCAACTCTTAATGTCGGATTCAACCTTAATACTTTATACAAAGTAGTATCTATAATTCGTTTACTGTCATGGGCTAATCGGTATTCGTCATATTCAAAATAAATATCATCCATGCGAACGGCACTGTCAGGTATTCGCTCTAATTTCATTGCATCAAAGGCAATTCTTAAGCTGTCTTTTGAAATCTTGTGGGTTGAAAAATAAAATTCTTTGGAAAAATATCCGGCTTTCTCACTCAGCAGCCTGTATTTTTCGCGACTTTTGAGCGGAAAACTATAGTTACCTTCGATATCGGTAGTATCTTTTGCATAACAAATATACTTTCCGCTTTGGGGATTTTGCATGCACAAAGTTACCACAGCACTGTCTAAAGGTGTCGGAACTCCTTTTTCATTATAAGCTACAAGGCTGCCCTTGTAATTAATTAAAGTACTGTCCGGTTCAAAAAACTCAAAAATATCATAACAGCAATTGGGATACAATGAATTTGTACTTTCATCTCTGTTAGAAACAAAAAAAGCTTTTTCCTGCCCGGGATAAACCGTGTAATACAAATCGTTTTGAGCAGAATTTATATTAGCGCCTAAGTTCTCGGGCTGTGTCCAATTAACAAAGCAGCCTCGGCTGCGAAAAACGTCCAAGCCGCCGAACCCGGGATGTCCTTCTGAGCTGAAATACAGAAAACCTTCCTGCAAATCATAAAAAGGGCTCATTTCATCAGCTGCTGTATTCAGAGTCACTCCGGCATTTACGGGAGCTGTGTGCGTACCACGCAGTAAATCGTACACACAGTACCAAATATCATAACCGCCTTGCCCGCCCGGCCTGTCGGATACAAAATACACAAGCTCTAAGTGCGAATCGTATGAAGGTGCTACAACGGCTCGACTCGAATTATAAGCCAAGAGATTAACATCGGCTCCCAACTCCTTCGGAGCTTGCCAAATACCGTTTCGCTTATGCCTGAAATATATCCGACTGACTTCTTTTCCGAAGATGTTTTTTTCCCGAAGCGTGAAATATAAACGCTTTTTATCAGGAGAAAACTCGGCATTCACAACCGGCTCTGGACTAAGGCCCTCAAAAGCAGCCGGCAATTCGGCAAAACCGGTAATTTTGTTTTCTGAAATTTTTGCGGCATAAAAAGCCGGTTTATCTTTTCTTGAATAGCTTTCAGAATAATAAAAGCTGTCCGTTTTTACGGAAGAAAAAACCAGTAAATCATCGGAGTACAATAAAGGAGCAGTTTGCAAATGTGGGGTATTTATTTCTTCCAAAGCCAAAATATCGCCTTTTGAAACTATATTCTCATAAGTTATGGCATTTTTGCAACCCTCCGACTTTTTACGAGCTAAAGTTTTTTTTCCGGTATTGTTTCTTTTAACATCCGATTCCAGGTATTTCTCAAAACAAACATAAGCCGAATCATAATGCGCTTTTGACATCAGCATATCAGCCAAATAATATAAGGATTCGATGTTTTTTTTCGGATTAGATTCATATATTTTTTTATATGCTTCGGCAGCCGACTCATAGCTGTTTATCTCACGATACAAATCGGCAAGCTCCCATAGAACTTTATCTTTACCCGGTTTTCGGCGAAGATACTCTTCATAAAAAGCAATGGCGGTATAGCTGTCATTATTTCGCAAAGCAGAGCGTGCATAAGCTTTTAAAAGGTAGCTTCTTTTCAAATCTTCGGGCTTGGGGTTTTGAGCCAAAAGCACCGAAGGCAGAAGCATGCTTACAATAATAATTAGTCTTGTTATTTTCATGGCAAAAGGGGATTTAGAATCTATTCAAAAAAATCTCAACCGTCTAAAACAGTTCACAAGAGATGATTCGTTTATCAAATTTGGTCAAGGGAGCAACATACATGACCGAGAACTCAAAAGCTTCTTTGGTATGAATACCGGTTCGGGTTCCGTTTAATTCTTTATCAAAAGCAAGGCTCAAACGAAAATTGCCAACATTTGCTCCGACCTTAATTATGGCAATATCCGCGCTTCGGTTAAAACCTCCGCGAAAATAAGCTCCGACAAAAGCCGCTTTAAAAAGTTCCGCATCGCGGGCTCGGTAGGTAATATCACTGCCGAAAAGTAATTCGGAAGCTCCGTTTTGATAGACATACAAAGCTTTGGGTTCAAGAAAATAAGAAGCATTTATTTTAATATCGGGATATATGTGCATTGCCCAACGTATCGGCAGGCGTTCGCCTGTTCCAAAAAAAGTTTCTTCCGGGCGGTTATAGTGAAACATGGCAATACCGGCTTCGGTTTGCACCCGCTCTCCTCGCCTGCTCCAAAGAAGCCCCCAGCTTAAATCAAGATAAATTGACTTTCGGTTATTCAAAGCTTCCTGTGTGGAAAGATTCGAGTTATAATAACCCGTAGTAATATCGTACTGATCGGGAAAACTGATACCGTCGATTGAAAAACGCTTATGAACCAAACCGGCCTGAAAACCGGCATGCAAATAAGATTTTTGACTAATTTTCTTAAAATAAGCCAAAGATACGTGCAATTTATTCACTTTCAACATGCCGTAACCCGAGACATCATTCACATAACTGAGACCGCCGGCAACTCGTTCATTTAAAAAGTACAAAGGATGCTCAAAAGTAAGCAGCTTTGTAATATACGGATCATCGGTATTAATTCCTTGGCGCCTGTAATGATTCATTATGCGCCAATTTCCTTCAAAATTTCCGGCATTTCCGGGATTCAACAACAATGGGGCTTCATAGAAATCAGAAAACCTGACATCTTGTGCATTTGCACTCAGACTTAAAAATATGAATGAGAAAAAAATATATAATTGTTTCATGGGGTTATAGTTATAAATTAATAAAAAACAGATCAAAAGCCTATCGCAGAAGCTTTACCGAACCGGTTTTAGTAAGCATTTCATTATTGTGAAGACGCACCAGAACACTGTATTTATAGGTTTCGATATTCTGCTGTCGGTCGGCGTTTTTGCCGTCCCATCCTTTGGAAATGTCTTGAGTATAAAACACCCGTTCGCCGTATCTGTTAAATACCTCAAAATGAATAAGTTCTTTTATACCCCAACCCTTAACGTAAAGGACATCATTTATACCGTCATTATTGGGAGTAAATGCATCGGGCATATCTAAGCTGTATTCCTCAATAACTTCCACTAAAGCGTTTTCACTGATTTCGAAACAACCGGCTGTATCTTTTGTTGTTAAATAAAAGCGCGTAGTTTCTTTGGGGCTGACTTCTATAAAAGCAGAATCGGGGGTCTGAATGAAATAATCGGAAGTCCATAAATATTCACTAAAGGCTTCGGAAAAGTAACCTATTTTTACGGATTCGCCAATGACAATTGAAGTATCTCTAAGCGAAATTTCCGGTTTCGGAGAAACGGTAATATATACCGCTTCCTGTGATTCGCAGCCTCTTTGGTCGGTGCCGACTACAAAGTACATTTTAGATTTTTTGGGATACGCCTCAATATTTGCTCCCCGGGTATCGGATAGCTCAATATCCGGATACCAAAAGTAACTGTTTGCACCTGTTGCACTTAATCGTGCGGAGCTGCCCTCACAAATTAATGTATCAGGGCTTATGCGAACATCAGGCAAAGGGTGTACCGTAATTTCAACTTCAGCGGTATCTTTGCAGCCATAGCGATTACTAATAATGACCTGAGGTAAATATTCACCGTCCTGTGCATAAATATATACCGGTGCATGATTTACGGTGCTGTCGCCGGTTCCGAAAAACCAGCGGCTTTCGGTACTTTCTGCATTGGCCGACATAAACTTTGCCCGAAAAGGCATACAGGCTGACAAGCTCCCGTTTTCGGTTTGAATATTTGCTTCAAACCGTCGTACATGAACGCTGTCGCTTATCAGTTTATCACAGGTTTTCAAAGTATCGGCTCTCAGCTTTAAATACACAAGATGATTGCCAAATTCGCTAAAAGTGAATTGTGCCGTATCGGAAGAAATCATACTGCCGTCGGGGAAAATCCACCGGCTGTCATAAATTCCCATTTCATTTTCCAAACCGAACATAATACTTTCTTCTCTGCATACCGAATCGGGGGCTTGAATATCCGCATAGGGACCGGACAAATGAATATAGTTTTTGAACTGCAAAGTATCTTTGCAGCCAAAGGAACTGCTTACCAGAAGCGAAACATCATAAGCTCCGGGGCGCATAAAAGTATGAACGGGATTGGGTAAATGCGATGCGGCATTTTCATTGCCAAAAGTCCATCGCCATTGCGTTGCATTAGAAGTGTCGTCCAATGTACTGAAAGAAACTTCACCGGGATAACATGTAAATTCGGTTTTATCGGCCGTAAATTCGGCCGAAGGATAAGCTTGCACTTCAACAAAGCTGCTTTTTTGTAAAACAGAATCACAGCCTCGTTTGTCAGTCAGTTGCAATCTAACATCGTATTGTCCGGCATTTTCGTACAAGTGCTTTGGGTTGGGATCGGAAGATTGTGTTCCGTCGCCAAAATCCCAAGCCCAACTCGCAAGGCTCTCATCATTGGCCGTTTGAAAAAACACACTGTCGCCTTCACAAAGTTCACGTCCGGATACCGAAAACTCAGGATTGGGCATTTTTACCTGCACAAAATCATGCTTTGTCAAAGTATCTGTGCACCCGGCTTCATCGGTAATAAATAAACGAACATCGTAGGTACCCAAATCTTCATAAGCATGCTCGGGATTTGCTTCGGAAGAACTGCTGCCGTCTCCGAATGTCCAATTATATTCAATAATATCATTATCGCCGGAAGAAAAATTCTCAAAACTTGCAATTAAGGGTAAACAACCGCTTTCTTCTTTTAAAGCAAATTCGGCCTGCGGTTTAATAACTTTAATGGTTTTTGTTTGTGTATCATAACAACCATAAATATCCTTAACGGTAAGCTGCACTTTATGCTCTCCGGGCTTGTCGTAAATATGAGTTATGGGTTTGGAACTAATCTTTTTGGGCGAGCCGTCTCCAAAATCCCACAAATATTTCCCCAGTTGACCGTTATGGTAGAAATAACTTACATCTATAGAACCCTCTCCTGACAGCGAAACATCGTATCCGGCACAAACTTCAGTTTCGGAAAGTGAAAAAGAGGCTTCACTTTTTCGAATGCGTATGTTTTTACTCAAATCGTAAGAACAGCCGTTTGCATCATTATCGGCAGCTACGGACAGTTGATAAACGCCTCTGTCCGGATACGCATGCTCCGGATTCAATTCATTATATACAAGCGGCGAATTATCGCCAAAATCCCACTGAATATTTTCTGCACCGGGGGCTTCTGCCGTGAATTTTGCCAAATAAGGTTCTTCACAACTTTTGTCATAAGTTATATCAACATAAGGCCCTTTTATGTAAATAAAATTTTCTTTTATGATATCGGAACGGCAACCGTTATGAAAAACAGCCAAGGCTACATCCATATATCCGGTGTCGGTATAATGATGTTTGGGATTTTCTTCGTAAGCAGTTTTGCCATCGCCAAAAAACCATACCCAATTGGATATTTTTTCATCATCCTGCGAATTGTCCGAAAAACTTACTTCTTCCGATGCACAAACCACATCCGGACTCTGTTTTTCAAAATCCGGAGCTTGTGGCTCTCCGGCTTTTGGCTGCGCATAAAACTTTGACTCACAACCCCTTGCCGTAGTAATCTTCAGCAACAAGGTATATTGCCCGACTGAGTTGTAAGTATGCGTTGGATTTTCTTCCTCAGACCCAATTTCATCACCAAAATTCCAATAATAGCTTATAATTGAGTCTTTATCGGTAAGGTATTGTGATGTATTTTCAAATTGAATTTCTACGGGAACGCAGCCTTTCATAGCCTCGGCGTTCATCCAATCATTGGGTGTAAACCGGGCACTCGGGCAAGTAATTTCTAATGCTGAATTTACTGCTATTGAATCCGTACAGCCGTGTGCGCTTTTAACTTTAAGCTTATGATTATATATTCCCTGTTTTGCATAAACAATAAGGGGGCTGTTATCTTCCGAAGAGTAGCCGTTTCCAAAATCCCAAAAAACCGAGTTGGCATTTAGGGATTTATTGGTATAATTTACCGTAACGGGCAAGCTGCAGGAGAATGAAACATCCTGTTCAAAATCGGCATGAACTTCCTCTACCGTTATTATTTTTTGAAGCGTATCCGAACAACCGTCGGCCGATACGGCAATTAAGCGCACATGGTAAGTTCCGTAATCGGAAAATATATGTTTAGGACTATGTTCTTGAGAGCTGTTGCCATCGTCAAAATCCCAATAAAAACTATCACCCAGTTCGGAGATGTTATTAAACCTGAGCTCATCGCCCAAACAAATTGTATCTCTTTTGGTAATAAAATCAGCTTTGATTTTTCTAACACTTATAATGTCTGTCTTTATCAAACTGTCGCTGCAATTGTAGATGTCGGTTATACGAAGTGATACATCAAAGGTATTCAAATCGGAATATACGTGCAGCGGGTTTTGCTCCTCGGAATAAGTTCCGTCTCCAAAACTCCAGCTGTAATCAAGCGGATTTTCGCTTTCGGATAAATCGGCAAACTGTGCGGTAAGAAGACCTTCGCAAGAATTATCCTGAGATATACTAAAATCGGCTTCGGGCTTAAATACATGAATGTAGTTTTCTCGAAAAGCCACATCGGTGCAGTTATTGGTATCGATTACGGTAAGAACGGGGCTGAAATAATTCTGAAAATTATAGGTATGAATAGGATTTTGAAGTTCCGAAATGCTTCCGTCATTGAAATCGTAATGCCAATTGCTGAGAGGAGCGTCTCCTGCGGTTGAATTATTCTTAAAATTCACAAGATACGGTGCACACCCGATTGTATCCTCCATTACGGAAAATCCGGCTTCGGGACCTCTGTGAATAATGATGTAATTATCTTTTATCTTAATATCCGATTCCTTGCCGTCGGATATTGTAAGACTGACGGTGTATGCACCCGGTTGGCTGAATACAACGGAAGGATTTTGCAAGACAGAAGTTTGTCCGTTTCCAAATTCCCAATAGTAAGTCAAACTTGAGTCTGATTCCGACTCATCGGTAAAATTAACCGATAATTCATTACATCCGGTGTATTGATCCGCTGAAAAATCGGCTTTCAGACTTTGAGCATGAACCGGTGCATAACCGGCCAATAGGGTTGTGCAAAGTAAAGTATAATATATAATTCTCATTGTGTGGGGATTTATAAAGAAAATACTATTTGTAAGCGTACATAAAACTAACTTTTTCGCGGCTCTCTTTTCCAAGTCCTTGTACAATTTCGATAAGGGCTTCATGTTCCGAGTCCGGTCGATAAGTTACCGAAGTACTGAACCCATAAGCGGCATTATCATAGAGCGTTTCATTTGTGCTTGCATCAATAATCCGAAACTGAACATTTTCGGATTTGTTTCCTACCACCGAAATATAATACGAACGGCCTTTTCGGAATTTAAAATTGGTTTGGTAAGTTTTGTCGTCTCGTACTTCAATGATTCTTTCATTGCTGTTTTTTCTGAACTCTTTACCGGGACGGTCGTATTTTTTTTCTCCGGAATAAAAATTTTGAGAAAAAGCTGCAGAGACAAAAAGCAATAAAATTAAGGTTGCGGTGATTTTTGTAAGTGTTTTCATGGCTGTATATATTTATGTTTATAATCTGATACAAACATAAAGCTAATAAAGCCGATATATAAGCGTATAAATACTCATTGTAAGAAGAACTCTAAAAATGCGTGAAAATACCTATACGGAGAATTATTACAGACGCTTCCGGGGAAAAAGACGTCGAAAGATTCAGAACTCCTGACCTTACGTAGTTTCAGATGTCGCCTTTTTTGAATCAT
>CAYYQW010000070.1:0-19861 GCA_964472505.1 uncultured Bacteroidaceae bacterium
ATTCATGGCAAATATATTATTTTTATCCAAATATATTTGTGTATAGAGAGTAGCTATAATCAGAGGAATCAATATTACTGAAGGTCAAATTCGTCATTCAGCAGAAATAGATAAATTTTATTTAGGAGATACTTCCGAAATTGAGAAATATTTGGTTGAAGAAAATGACATTGTTATAGGAATGGATGGTTCAAAGGTTGGAAAAAATGTTGCCTTGATTTCAAAACAAGATGCCGGTGCAATTTTAATCCAACGAGTAGCAAGAATAAAAGCGATAAATTCTGATTTTGAATATCTATATCAACACTTTCTGTCCAATGGATTCAGGAATTATGTCGATAACGTAAATACAAGTTCTGGGATTCCTCACATTAGTGCTAAGCAAATTCGAGATTTCAGAATAGGCTTTCCACCGAGAATCGTAGAACAACAAAAAATCGCTTCCTGTCTTTCGGCTTTGGATGAGTTAATCAACGCACAAACGGACAAAATAGAGCAATTACAGCAGCATAAAAAAGGCTTAATGCAGGGGTTGTTTCCTAAAATTGTCTGAACATGATTTGTAAGATAAATAAGATGAAGCAGGATTATTTATGGATGGTAAAGGGGTGGAATTCGACAGGTTTAGAATAAAATTTAGAAAAATATGGCAAGAAATAAATCAATCAATGTCAAGGGCACAGCCATAACTGTTTTGGCACAAAATGACCAGGACTACATCTCCTTAACTGACATGACTACTGGGTTTAAAGAAGGGAGCGGGTTAATTGGTAAATGGATTACCAATAAGAACACATTAGAATATTTGGGTATATGGGAGAAACTAAATAATCAGCATTTCAATTACCCCGAATTCGGGGTAATTGAACAGGAGGCAGGCATAAATCGATTTATTATGTCGGTTGGACAATGGGTAGAAAGAACAAAAGCCAGCGGTTTGATCGTTAAAGCAGGCAGGTATGGTGGCACTTTTGCTCTTAAAGATATTGCCTTTCATTTTGCCATGTGGCTAAGCCCCGAGTTTCAGATTTATCTGATTAATGAATTCCAACGCCTAAAAGAAGAAGAGCAAAAACAATTGGGCTGGTCTGCCAAACGCGAATTAACAAAACTGAATTACCATATACACACCGATGCTATTAAGCAAAATCTGATTCCTGACGAATTAACTCCTGCCCAAACTTCCATTATTTATGCTACAGAAGCTGATGTATTGAATATGGCTTTGTTTGGGCAAACAGCAAAACAATGGAGAGAATCTAATACTGAGCTAAAAGGCAATATGAGAGATTATGCCAATATTAACCAACTGATTTGCCTTGCCAATATGGAAAACCTGAATGCCGTTTTCATAAACGAAAAGATACCACAAAAAGAACGGTTAAAAAAATTAAACCAGACTGCCATACAACAAATGAAAGTATTGGTTGATGTAGAAAACAGAAAATTATTGAAATAAAATGACACAAAAAGAACAACAACAACTGGGTAAAACCCTTTGGAATATAGCAGACCAACTACGTGGAGCAATGAATGCGGACGACTTCCGCGATTATATGCTTTCGTTTCTGTTCCTTCGGTATTTGTCAAGCAATTACGAAGAGTCCACAAAAAAGGAATTAGGCAGGGATTACCCAAAACTTGGAACCGATGCTAAACGAACGCCATTGGGCTTTTGGTATGAAGAGAACAAAGAGGATGTACCGGAGTTTGAAAAACAGATGCGAAGAAAAGTACACTATGTTATTAAGCCAGAACATCTTTGGAGCAATATTACTGAACTGGCAAGACAACAAAAAGGAGAACTATTACAAACACTTGAAAAAGGTTTTCGCTACATTGAAAACGAATCATTTGATAACTCTTTCCAGGGCTTGTTTTCGGAAATTAACCTGAACTCGGAAAAATTAGGAAGAACACCTGCCGATAGAAATAAAAAACTCTGCACCATTATCCAAAAAATTGCGGAAGGCATTGCTGATTTCTCTACCGATACTGACGCACTTGGGGATGCATATGAATATTTGATTGGTCAGTTTGCCGCCGGTTCGGGAAAAAAAGCAGGAGAGTTCTACACGCCTCAACAAATTTCTTCTATTCTGTCTGGAATTGTTACACTTGACGCACAAGACCCGGCCAATCCGACAGGGCCAAAAAAGAAATTAAATAAGGTATTGGATTTTGCCTGTGGCTCGGGTTCATTGTTATTGAATGTAAGAAAACGAATTAAGGAGAATGATGGTAATGTCGGTAAAATATATGGTCAGGAAAAAAATATTACCACTTACAACTTGGCACGAATGAATATGCTTTTGCACGGCATGAAGGACGCCGAGTTTGAAATTTATCACGGAGACACATTACTCAACCATTGGGATATTCTGAACGAAATGAATCCGGCAAAAAAAATGGAATTTGATGCAGTAGTAGCAAATCCACCGTTTAGTTTACGTTGGGAACCAAATGATACTTTGGCAGAAGATTTCCGATTCAAGAGTTATGGTCTTGCTCCAAAGTCGGCAGCTGATTTTGCATTTCTTTTGCACGGTTTCCACTTCCTCAGTGAAAATGGAACAATGGCAATCATTTTGCCCCACGGCGTTTTATTCCGTGGCGGTGCAGAAGAACGTATTCGTACAAAACTTCTAAAAGATAACAACATTGATACAGTTATTGGCTTACCTTCCAAATTGTTCTATTCAACAGGGATTCCCGTTTGTGTTCTTGTTCTCAAGAAGTGTAAAAAGGAAGATGATGTTTTGTTTATCAATGCAAGTGAGCATTTTGAAAATGGGAAACGCCAACACAGCCTGAGTAAAGGCCATATTAAATCTATTGTAGAAACTTACAAATACAGAAAAGAAACAGAACGGTATTCGCGAAAAGTATCATTAGAAGAAATCGAGAAAAACGATTATAATTTAAACATCACACGTTACATAAGCACAGCCAAGCCCGAACCAAGAATAGACTTAAAAGAAGTACACTCCGAACTAACAGCCATCAACAAAAAAATAAAATCAGCAACCGACAAACACAATGAATTTTTGAAGGAGTTAGGTTTACCTTCTATATAATACGAACTTGTGATAAAAAAAATACTTTATGAAAAATCTAAATGTAAAATATAAGTACGGACACCTTTGGAATATAGAAACAGGAAAGCGAATTCTTCTTAAAGTTAATTCTGAGTTTTTTAATTGCAGGAGATAATCCGGGTTTTGAATATGAAGACAAAAATAATCTCCCTGTCAAGGTTTTACCTCCCGAGGAACAAATAAAAAAACATATAATACAAGTGAAGGATGCAGCCCAAAAAGTTTATCCGTCTTATAAAGATTTGAATGATTTTTCATGTACTGAACAGCTGCATTTGTACCCTAATTTGTCCCCTGAGCAACAAAAAAGCCTGCTAATCGACTGATTAGCAGGCTTATGTAGTAGCGGGGACAGGCGTGTCCGTCTTTTGACGGAACTTGAACCTATGTCCGTCAGCCGACGGATATGAAGCCCGACTTATTGATTTAAAATTTTTTCTCGTATAAATGCCCGGCCTCGTGAAGTTTTTAGCTGCTTTTCGCGCTGCAAAGCATCCTGTTTCCGTTCAAAGGTTTCGGTATAAACAATTTCCCAAGGCCTGAATCTTACCGTCCAACCCTTCTTAGCCAATTCATTATGCGATTTAAAGCGCTTTTTCAAATCCGAGGTATAACCGATGTAAAACTTATCATACCGCTCCGAATATAAAACATAAACCGTAAACATGCTGCCGTTTTTATTGATACAAAAAAAGCCGACTCATCTCTGAATCGGCTCCGGTAGTAGCGGGGACAGGCGTGTCCGTCTTTTGACGGAACTTGAACCTATGTCCGTCAGCCGACGGATATGAAGCCCGACTTATTGATTTAAAATTTTTTCTCGTATAAATGCCCGGCCTCGTGAAGTTTTTAGCTGCTTTTCGCGCTGCAAAGCATCCTGTTTCCGTTCAAAGGTTTCGGTATAAACAATTTCCCAAGGCCTGAATCTTACCGTCCAACCCTTCTTAGCCAATTCATTATGCGATTTAAAGCGCTTTTTCAAATCCGAGCTATAACCGATGTAAATCTTATCATACCGCTCCGAATATAAAATATAAACCGTAAACATACGCTCAGTTTAATGATATAAAAAAGCCGACTCATCTCTGAATCGGCTTACTTAGTAGCGGGGACAGGACTTGAACCTATGACCTTCGGGTTATGAGCCCGACGAGCTACCAACTGCTCCACCCCGCAATATATTTTTATATAATAATGTATATTTTTCCTTTATTGCGATTGCAAAAGTACTACTTATTTTTAAACTGCCAAAAATATTCCGGCTTTTTTTGTGTTTATTTGCCTTGTTTCTTTTTTCGAGCTATGGAGCGCACCGGTCGGTGGGAATTATCACTGCGTAACAGGCCAAATTGTACACCGGCAATTTCATTTAAGGCATTCAAATTATCGGATTTGGTATCTTGGGCTGCAAGCAAAATTATTTTTGCAGCTGCTTCGGCATCTTCCAATGCATGGTGATGTTCAAATCGGATACCAAAATTTTGAGCCAGTGGCCCCAAAGAATAAGTCGGTAAGGCTTTCCATACTCTTCGGGCGATGCGTAATGAGCAGCTGTATGTTAAATCGGGAAAATTGAGCTTATAACGTTGCAAGGCGGCACGCAAAACGCCAAAATCAAATTCGGCATTATGAGCAATCACGGGGCCTTCGCCCAACAGGCTTAAAATGGATTTACCGTAACTGCCAAACTCCGGTTCTCTCTGAACATCTTGGGGCTGTATGCCGTGTACCTGTATATTGCGCCAACTAAAACGCATCTCGGGCGGACGAATCAAACGATATCTTCGATCAACAATTTCACCGTTTTTTACTTTTACAATTCCCAACGAACAAACACTGTCGGGCTGTTCGTTAGCTGTCTCAAAATCTATGCTGACAAAATTCAAGTTTTTCACCCTTCAAAACTATAAAAAAACTGAGGCGGATGAAATATTTATAAAAAATAGTTACGGAAATATATTTATTCTTTTTCAAAAATATGTTCGGCATGATATTGGTACGGAATATATATTAATTAAAACTGCACCAAAAAAAATGAGAGCTAAAAACAAAACCAATTCATTGCCCCTATTAATCAAGTTGTTGCTGCTAACAATTGTTTTTTCTTTGCATACGCAAATTATTTTCTCTCAGCAGACAAGTGCTGAAATCATGAAGCTTGAAATCAAACTTAAAAAGGCTACGGGAAAGGAAAAATGCCAAGTATTATTTAAACTCGCCGAAAGCTACATAGAAACCGACACAAAAAAAGCAGAAAGTTATGCGAATCAGGCATTGAAAGAGGCAAAAAAAATAAATAATAAAAGTTATGAGGCCGATGCATTAAACCAATTAGGCACCATTTTCTACAGAAATAATGCCTATGATGCGGCTACCGATTATTATGAAAAAGAACTAAAGCTGCGCAAAGAATTAAACGACCGGTTTGATTTGGCCGTGGTCAGTTATAATTTGGCTTCGGCATACGAATATACCGGAAGTGAAAGAAAAGCTATCGGTGCCTTTGAGCAAAGTTTAAATTATGCGCACAAAGTAAACCACCAAAACTTAATATTGATGAACAATGAAGCACTGTTTCAGCTTTATTTTTCAAAAAACAGATATAAAAAAGCGCTTGAGTATTTTAAAGCATACGTCAGAATAAAAGATTCTACCTTTGTTTTGAAAAAGACAAAACAAATTGCCATTCTGAAAACCGAACACGAAGAAACAAAAAAACGGCTGACGGAAATTGACTCGAGCCTGCAAGTAACCGACTCAACACTGCATGTAGTAAAGCAGGAAAAAGATACGCTTCAAAAAATCTCTCTCCAAAAATCTCTGGAAATTGAGAATTTAAAGTTAGAGGCACAAGTGAGGAAACAGGAGCTTGAAAACGAAAAATTACAGACAAAATTCTTTCAATTGATATCCATCGGGTTCGTTTTAGTCGGGTTTTTATTACTGATACTTGCCATTGTTTTATTCAGACGTTACCGATTTAAGAAAAAAATTAATAAACATCTGGAGAAAGTAAATGCGGAACTCGAACAACAAAAAGAAGAGATTGAGACCCAAAGAGATCAAATTGAAGAGAAAAATGAAGAACTTCAACAGCAAAATGAAGAAATCATAGCCCAAAGAGATGAAATAGAAGCCCAAAGAGATTTAGCCAACGAGCAACGCAACGAAATTGTAGCCGCCATCAATTATGCGCTTCGCATCCAAAAAGCCGTATTACCGAGCGAATCACTTATAAATAGTGCACTTCCTAATCACTTTATACTCTTCAAACCGCGCGATATCGTTTCCGGAGATTTTTATTGGGTAAATAAAATTGACAACAAAGTTGTATTTGCAGCAGCAGACTGTACAGGACACGGTGTACCGGGAGCTTTCATGAGTATGCTGGGAATTACCTTGTTAAATGATATTGTAAATCATAAAAAAATCAGCCAAGCAAATTTCATATTAGAGGAATTGCGAAAAGACCTAAAACATGCGCTAAAACAAACAGGCAGAAAGAATGAGGCTAAAGACGGATTGGATATAGCGCTTTGCGTAATGGATCAAAACACCAATGAACTGGAATATTCCGGAGCCTACAATCCGCTGCTGATAATTAGAAATAATAAACTTGAGAAAATAAAAGCAACAAGAAACCCGGTAGGGGTTTACGCTCATGAGAAACCGTTTAAAAATCATAAATTCCGGTTACAAAAAGACGATGCCCTTTATATTTTCTCTGACGGCTATCCGGATCAATTCGGGAATGAAAAGCCGGGCGATAAAATCAAGAAATTCAAGTCTGCCCGGTTATCCACACTTCTCTTAAAAATACATAAAGAAAGCCCCGAAAAGCAAAAAACAATTCTGAACGAAACCATCGAAAATTGGCAGAAAGGAGCCCACGAACAAATAGACGACATTATTATTATGGGCATTTTTATTTAATCGTACGATAAAACCGACAAATAAACCTTCGAAAAAAACAATATCATGAAACACGCTGTAATTACTGGAAGCTCAAGAGGTATAGGATTTGGTTTAGCAAAAGAATTCCTGAAACAAGGATTTACGGTAAGTATTTCGGGCTCAAACCAACTCAGCACATTCAAAGCTGCCGAAAAATTAAAAAAAGAATATTCGGAAGATTTATTTGTGGCCGCGCCCTGCGATGTTCGCTCAAGAGATGATATCCGAAACTTATGGAAGCTGTCGGAAGATAAATTCGGCCGAGTGGACATTTGGGTTAATAATGCCGGAATCGGACAATCTAATGACTATTTTTGGAATCTTGAAGACAGCGAAACAGATGCCATTATTGACATCAACCTAAAAGGCCTGATAAAATGCTCGGCTTATGTGTACCGAAAAATGCACGAACAAAATTTCGGAAAAATATATAACATGGAAGGTCTCGGAAGCCAAGGCCGTATGATGCCCAAAGTGGAGATATACGGAACAACTAAGCGTGCCGTAAATTATTTCACTGAAAGTTTTGCGAAAGATATAAAAGGCGGGCAAATCATAGCCGCTGCCATAAGCCCGGGCATGGTAGTTACCGACTTACTGATGAACCCCATAGACTCGGACAGCCCCGACCGAAGACGTTTTGAAAAAATCGTAAATATTTTGGGAGACCGAGTAGAAACCGTAAGCCCTTTCTTAGTGAAGAAAATGATCAAAAATAACAAAAACGGCAAAGCCATTCGTTGGCTCACCGGCCGGAAAATTGCATTTCGTTTCTTAAAAAGTCTTTTTGTCAAAAGAAATGTCATAGAAAATACGCAAGAATAACTTACTTATAATGAACACTAAACATATTTATCAAAAAAAAACTTTAGAAAAAATGCATTTTTTTTGTCGAAAAATTTGCCGGTAAAAAAATATCTTATACATTTGCATTCCGAAATCAATACGGTCCGTTCGTCTAGTGGTTAGGACGCCAGGTTTTCATCCTGGTAGCAGGGGTTCGATTCCCCTACGGACTGCAATTTTTTTTTATAAAAATAATCCGAATGGCAAATCATCAATCAGCACTCAAAAGAATAAGACAGACTAAAAGTCGAAACATGCGTAATCGTTATTTCTTAGTTACCGCACGTAACGCTATGAGAAAATTACGCGGTATGACTGACAAGAAAGAAGCAGAAGAATACATGCCGAAAGTATTCAGCATGATCGATAAATTAGCTAAGCGCAATGTTTATCATGATAATAAAGCTGATAACTTAAAAGCAAAGTTGAACAAACACGTTAGTAATCTTTCATAGTTTACAAATCGTTTCATAACAATAAAAAAGGTTGCCGGTTCAGGCAGCCTTTTTTTATAGCTTAATGTTTGAGTCCACTCCGAAAAGTACAAATAAAAACAAGCGATATGTTTAAGCTGCTCATAAACAACTCGTTCCAAAACCGACGGGTTAACCCGTCGGTTTTGCTAAAAAAGCGACAATCTGTTTTGCGTGAGGTCAGAAGTTCTGATTCTTCAATCACCACTATTTAATTGCAGTAAAGCCAAACTCAGAGCAAACCGACCGTTTTCCGGCTCTGACCTCTGACATCTGAAATCTGACCTCTGAAATCAGAAATCCCACTAATTAAAGCCTATTGAATCTGTATGCGTGCTGTAACCCGTAAAAATACCATAACCGTTCTCAACATTACTCATAACATTTACCGGCTCGGCAAAGGGGTTGTATGCCGCATCTTCATATTTAGAATAAGAAATTACAAAATTGAAAAAATCTTCGGATACCGAGTGCAAATTCACATAAATGGGCGAAAGCGGTAAAGCATTATAACTGCCGTAGGCATATTCCGTAAAAGACCAACTGTAAATTCGAGCAGATAAGGTATAAGTTTGCCCGTCGAAAAAATCATCGGATATCACATATCCGGAGAAATTTCTCATATATAAATAATTTTCATAAGAGAGCGCATTGATATCATAACTCAAACTTACCATCTGCTCGCCTATTCTTATTTCATAACCGTCTTCCCATTTATACTTTGGCATCAGGCAACTAAAGGTCAGGAAATAATAATTTTTTTCGTCTGCCGGGTCTTCAAACTTTATTTCGATGAGACCCTCCTCGCTCATTCTTACAATAGTGGTATCAAAATATTGCTGAGTCTGCGGATTCCACCATTGTTCCGTAACCGAGTCTAAGGTGAAATCGGTATTCAGCTCTTTTACGGCAACCGGCTGAGGGATAAACGTGTTACTTCTTATTTCCTCAAAACTTCCGGCAGATGCTCTGATTTCATAGCTTTTACCGGCTTCCGGGCGGCTTGTTCCGGAATAAAATCCGTTGGAATCGTACTGCAAGCTTTCTTTGATTTGTCCGTCTTCATACAAAACAACATTTGCATCGGAAATAAACTTAAAACTATTATTGGATTCCAAAACGCCCAAGCTTTGAGCCAAATTTATTTGTACCGTACTGTCGGTATTTATAAAACCGTTCAATACCAAAACTTTATCCTTTTCATCAAGCTCAATATCAATATATTCGCGACAAGCGGAAAACATAAAAATAAGGCTGAGAAATATAATGATTGTTCGTTTCATTGCTTTTTTGTTTTACTTCAATTTATAAGTGTAACTAATAGAAGGAATAATCGGGAAAAGGCTGTATTTTACCAACTTTCGGTTATCATTATTGTTGTAAGAACCAAGAAAATCGCCTCTAAAATCAACAAAAAACGGGTTTTTTCTGTTGTAGGCATTATAAACGGCAATGCTCCAAGTTCTGAAACCAAAAGTTTTCTCTTTCGTGAAATTGATGCCCACATCCAAACGATGATATGCCGGCAAACGGTAATTATTGCGCGTTCCGTAATACTCAACCGTTTCGTAATAATAATAATCGTAACCGTAAGGGTCTTGCAAGATTTCGATATAATTAGTTAGCTGACTTACAGGCATATAGCGTTGGGTAGCCAGAGTTACGGCATTTCCGGTGCCATACACCCAGGTAACACCCATATCTACTTTATCATTAAACTCATAACTCAAGCTAATGCTGATATCGTGTCTGCGATCGTATCTAAAGGGGAAGCGCTCACCAAAAGCAATGTTTTCAAATTGCCTCTCGGTCCACGATAAAGTGTAGGCAAGCCAACCGTTAAATTGGCCGTATTTTTTTTGCAGCATAAATTCGCCGCCGTAAGACCAGCCTTGCCCTATCTCAATTTTATCTTCCCAGCTTTCACCGGCGACGCCTCCGCTCTCCGGGTCGCTAAAAAAACTGGCTCCTTCTTCATATTCAATCAAATTCTGCATTTCTTTGTAAAAACCTTCTAAGGTAAGATTTAAATCATTTTTTAAAGAAAAAGCCAATCCGGCAGCATACTGTTCGGAATGTTGCGGCGAAATACGGTCGGTAGCCGGCAGCCATAAATCGGTAGGCAAGCCGATGGTACTGTTGGTAAGAAAATGCAGATATTGTGTCATCTGCACATAAGAGGCTTTCAGCGAAATTTTATCACTAATCAAAAAACGGCCTGAAAGACGCGGCTGAACGGAATAATACATGGTATCGCGCACACTAAAGCCGGAAAAATGCCCGCCGACATTAAATTTGAAGCGTTTTCCGATTCTGAAATCATCTTCGACATAAACGGCAAATTCTTGTGCATAAAGGTTTCCGCTTCCGAAAGTTGTATCTATGCTCATATTTTCATAATTATCACTGTACCGAAAAGCCGAAACACCGGGCTTAAACACATGATATATCCCGGAAGCTCCGAATTTTATATTATGAGAAGGCAAAGGGCTGTAATCCATATCAATTTTTAGAGCCAAATCTTCAATACCCGATAGATACTCCACGGCCCATTCCTGCTGTTCATTATTATAGTTCCATTCATCATATATGGCAGTTACAAAGCGATAATCGCTGTATGTAAAGGTAAGGTTTCCAAACAGTTTAGAATTAAAAATATGATTCCAACGTAAGGCTGAAGTTAGGTTTCCCCAATGTAAATCGAAATCGGTACTGTAGCTGTCGCCGCCATAGGTATCCTTGGCTTTTACATAAGCTTTATCTTTTCCGGCATAAACACTGAGGTAAAGCCGGTCGCGTTGCGAAAACCGATGATTGACCTTAGCGTTTATGTCATAAAAAAAATAGCCGGCATTTAACGAGGAGCCGTAGGCTGCCGAAGAAACCATACGCATAATGGGCGCTGCAAGTAAATCCAAATAAGTACGCCGACCGGAAACTATAAAAGAAGTTTTATCTTTGATGATAGGCCCTTCTACCGAAATTTTACTGGCGATAATGCCCGAAGAAGCCTCGCCGCGTATTTTTTTCATATTGCCTTCTTTCATCCGAATATCCAATACCGATGAAAGCCGCCCGCCGTAACGCGCCGGAAATCCGCCTTTGATTAGCGATACATCATTTATGGCATAACCGTTGAAAACGGAAAAAAACCCGAACAAATGATTCACATTATAAACCGGAACGCCGTCGAGCAGAATCAGGTTTTGATCGGAGCTGCCGCCGCGCACATAAAATCCGCCCGTACCCTCCGTGCCGGATTGTACACCGGGCAATAATTGCACGGCTTTCAAAACATCGGTTTCACCCAACAACACCGGCATTTTCAAAATGGACTTAATCGGGATGCTCACCTCGCTCATTTGGCTGCTTTTAACCTGATTTTCACCTTCCACCAAAACCTCCTCCAACTCAGTTCCGGCTTGCAAGCGAATGGTGAGCAGCGTATCTTTTTTTAGGTCAAAATCAATTTTTTGCGATGCATAGCCCACAAAACTCACGTTAAGCGATAAATCTTCCTGCGGAAGTGTAATGCTGAAAAACCCGTAATTGTTCGTTACGGTTCCCTGCAAGGGATTATCCGGATTATAAACTCCGGCTCCGGGAAGGCGTTCACCGCTTTGGGCATCTTCCACATAGCCGCTTACGGTTACTTTTTGTGCTTCTGCTCCCAAAAACGCAATGAGCAAAAGCGCTGAAAAAATGCATTTCTTTAACATACGATTAATTGTGTTTAGTTATTTAATAAAAAGTCTTTCACCGCTTTAGGGAAAGCATCCGTGGGAAAGGCATGCTCCGGATCAAGCGGGTCATAAACAACCAACTCGCGTTCCTCGTCTCGCAAGCGATAGGTTCTATGAGTAGTACCCACGGCCGTATATTCCTTACCGTCTGATGCCGTAAATTTAAAAAACAAGCGATATACGGTTTGGTTATTAATACGCGTATTGGTGGGTTCCTCGCCGGAAAACTCACCCCAAACGGTTTCTCCGGTTTCCAATACTTGGGCTGTTCGTTTGGTTTTTACTATACTCAAAACTAAAAAAATAATCCCGATGGCCGGGAATATCATCAAAAAAAGAAGAATCCACCAAGGCATTACACTTTCATTATAATCAGCTAACTCGGAAATACCCGGATTGTCGGCGGCATAACGAATTCGGATGCTGTCGCCGGGCTGTGCAATACCGGCATATTTTTTTGCATCGCCCCGAAAGCTTGTTCCGTTTTCAAGTACAAAAATATAAGCATACTTATATAACAACTGTTCATTCACGGAAGTATTTGTAGGGCTTACCGCTTCAATTTTGCCGTAAACTGTCGGCGAATCGGACTTAATACCCAAAGCAGTATCATCTAAAACGAAGCTGCCAAATACAAGCATAAAAATACTCCCGGTAAGCGTAAATGCCAAACCAATCACTCCGCGTACATCGGAGAAAAAAATCTTAATTTTCAGACCAAAAGGAACATTGCGAACTGTTTTGCTTTTTTCGCTTGCCGTAAATTTAAATTCCGAACCGTTGTCGAGAAAACGGTTTTTTTCGGTATTTGATTGTTTATCAAAGCGCATGGTAAAAAAGTTATGGTTTATTTTAAGTTCTCAGTTTCATCGACCTCGTCATCCAAATCGTCAATTACAGATTCTGATTGGTCTGTGTCTGTATCATATATGAATGCTTTTCGAAACGAATTTTCGGAAGGCTTATTAATTAAAAGTGCCGCCAAAGCAATAGCGGCCATATATACACTTTCAATTTTGCCGCTGAGCAAATACACAGCTACGGAAAAGAAGCCCGCAAACTCAAATAAAGCGTACTTGAGAATTAAAGCCATTCGGTAAACTTTCATGTTTTGTTGCACATTGTCGGTTTTTCGCTTAATTATTTTTTCATAAACATAATATCCGCCCGGCAAAGCCACTATAACCAGCAGATAAGAAAAATAAGACAAGTAGTGAAAACTGTCGAAAGCCGCAGTTTGAGTCGGGTCAATCAAAACAAAATGCGTTACAGCTAAAAACATGGTTAAACCGGCCGTTACGGCAGCCCAGATGATTAGAAGTTGCTTTACATTTTCCTTTATAAATGCATCGGCATTGGTGTCTTGGGTCATATTCCGAAAGTTAAATTAGATAAAGTTTGGTTTTGAAAAAACTCAATAGTATAAACATCATTTGTTCATAAAATATTTTATTGGAGTGCTAAAATATTTCCAAAATTTTAATATCAAAAATAAGTGTGGCATATCCGGGAATTAATTTTCCAAAACCTTCTGCTCCGTAGGCTTGGTCATAAGGTGCAATCAATCGGATTTTTTCGCCTTTTTTTAGGCCGTACAAAGCATGTTCCCAGGCTTCTATAAGCGGGTCTTCGCCCAAAGTAAAAACAAAAGGCTCGCCGCGCTCCAGACTGCTGTCGAAAAGCAGACCGTTAAGCAGCCGCCCTTCGTAATGCACTTTAAGCCGGTCGCCGGCTTGAGCGCCCCTGCCCTGCCCTTGTTTCAATACAGAAATGTAAATTCCGGAGGAGTCCCGTTCAAACATCAAGTTCTCTCTGTCCAAATAGTTTTGAATCAGCAAATGCTCCTGAGCCTTTCGCC
Source organism: uncultured Bacteroidaceae bacterium (assembly GCA_964472505.1). Classification (GTDB taxonomy): domain Bacteria; phylum Bacteroidota; class Bacteroidia; order Bacteroidales; family JAADGE01; genus JAYEIA01. The sequence continues at coordinate 13,973 of CAYYQW010000070.1, forward strand.
TTTTCCGAGCTTTAATATTTCGCTCCTGAATTTCTTTATCTGTCAAAATCCGCTCTAATTTTATGTGAAAAAGCAGCTCATCATCCGCTTTTATGCCTTGAGGGAGTGCTTCTTTGCGTGTGTTTTCATAAAAATCTTTGGCAGGAATTAAAAAATGCAGGCTGTCATCCGGACGCATCATCATAAGTGCTTTATCATAAATGCTTTGAAGCGACTGTTGCTCAGGTAATTGATATATTAAACTTCCGGACTCTGTATTTGAATTAAACAAAAGGCTGTCATAATAAAAATACTTAAGGCTAATACTCACTATATCAGAGTGTTGAATTTCAACTAAAGAATCCGACTTATGGATGTATCGGTATTGAAAACCGGCATCGGAACTCATAAAATTTTCATTGTCTCGGCAAGCAGAAATTATAAACACTGCTACTGCTAACACAAAAAGAAACTTTTTCATACGGACTTATTAACAAAATGTTTATAAAAAATTGATTTTTATTTGTTTATGAATGAAATTGTATTTTTATTTGTAAAACAAACTTTACAAACCATGTTTACAAAAAGGCTGTGGAATTTAATTTTGGATCTTCTTTTTTTCACTTTAATATCACTAATTATCGTTTTTGTTGTGTTTGGAGCAAATATTGGTACGAGTTTCGAACGCGAACCGGAAACGAAAGAAGCAGTTCATTCTGCAAAAACCCTCTCAATACCAATGTTATTTAAAGAAGATTAAAAATCGGAATAGTTTTTAGTGATCCTGTTTCCGATTAAAAACCGTAAGCCGATAATTTTTCGGGGGAAATGAATATAATTATCGGTCTTACGGTTCCCTTTTTAATTAAATAAAGTTAGTACTAATTTTTATAAAAGTCAAGTATAAATTTTCGCAGCATATCCAAAGCTTTTGCGCTTGCCCTTTGAATGTTGATATTTCGGCGCTTTCCGAAAATATATTTTTTTGAAAACAGTTTATCATTTCCCGCAACGGCAATCCATACCGTTCCGACAGGCTTTTCATCGGGGCCGCCGTCGGGGCCGGCAATGCCGGAAACGGCTATTGAATAATCGCTTCCGAAAACATTCAAAGCTCCTTTTGCCATAGCCTCAACGACTTCCCGGCTAACGGCTCCGTGTTTCTCAATCAGAGATTCGGGCACTTTCAAATGCTCCGTTTTTACCTGATTGGAATAGGCCACCGTTCCTCCCAAAAAAACTTGTGAGCTTCCCGGAACGGATGTTATTTTAGCGGCAATACTGCCTCCGGTACAACTTTCGGCTGTAGCCAAAGTGGCTTTTCGTTCTTTTAGAAGTTCAAAAACCGTCTGCTCCAAAAAATAATTCCCTTCACCGTAAATAGCTTTCCCGATAATTTTTTTCAGTTTATGAATCTCGGCTTCCAATATTTCCTCAGCTTGCTGTTTGGATTTACCGCCTATGCTGAAACGCAATCGCAAACGCTCGGGCGAAGGCAAGTAAGCCAATTTGACATCTTTATGCAAAGCGGCCTCAAAATCCTCCAACATTTGCGCCATGTGCGATTCCGCAATTCCGTGAGTTAATACTGTGCGGTGTACAATAGACGGGAAATCAAAATGTTGCGCTAATAACGGTAAAACTTTTTCGCTAAACATTTCTTTCATTTCAAAAGGAACGGCCGGCATGGATACCACCACGCTGCCCTTATGCTCAAACCACATACCGGGCGCCGTACCGTTGTCGTTGCGAATCACTTTACAAGCTTCCGGCACCAAAGCCTGTTTGCGGTTACGCTCATTCACCTGAAAACCGCGCGAACGAATAAAGCCTTCCACATCGGCCAGAACATCTTCATTCAAAATTAAGTTGGTATTAAAATATTCGGCCAATACGGCTTTTGTTAAATCATCATCGGTAGGACCCAAGCCGCCGGTCAGCAAAACAATGTCGTTTTTTTGGAGGCTGCAATCCAGCGCATCAAAAATCTGCCTGCGGCTGTCGCCCACGGTTTGCATTTCGTTTACCTGTACGCCCTTAAGCGTGAGTTGCTCGGCCAAAAACACGGCGTTGGTATCCGTTATTTGTCCGATTAAGATTTCGTCGCCCACGGATAAGAGAGCGGCTGTTATATTTTTCATTTTTGTATCTTTATTATTATACGGCAAAGATACATAAAAATCACTCGTAAATTTTCCGAAATCTGCCGGATTTCTCTCTGCAATATCCTCGGAACAGTTATGCTTCGCTGTTAGTTGTTTTCTTGAATCCGGCTGGTTATTTGAAACGAACCAAACTTCCCGGAAATCTGCCGGATTTCTCTTTGCGATATCCTCGGAACATTTATACTTCGATGTTACTTACTTTCTTAAATCCGGCAGATTTAGCTGCTAATCAATAATAATATCTTTCAAGTTATCTAAGTTTTGTTCTTTTTGATGAACAAAATGATAATTTCCCAAATCTCCGAATTTGTCTAAAATATATTTTTTGGGAAGATTACTTTCTTTAGGCTCCATAATCATAAGATACGAACTCCAAGAATAATTCATGAAATCTTCACGGAGATTATGATGCAACGGATTTCGATGAATATAACACATACATTCTCTGTAGTATTTATCAGAATCAACTAATTTCCGTTTAAACGGTTTTTCAAACAAACTGCCTCTTCGGTTTTCCTGTTTATTGATTGATTTTGACCACGAAATAAAAAATGCCCCAAATTGCTTGCTTAATGCAATGCTTAAATCGTTAACGAAATCTGCCGGATTTCTCTCTGTAATATCCTCGGAACATTTAAGCTTGGCTGTTAGCTGTTTTCTTGAATCCGGCAGGTTTTTTGAATTATGGATTGGTTAATATAAGCACTTCATGTATTATTTTTTTTGACCCAAAATATACGTCACTTTGAGAGATAAAGGAAATGCAATATTTTGATCAACCGGCAAATTTCTTTTAACTAAAGGTATATCCCCTCTTAATTCAAATAAAATTTTACTGTTCAAAAACGCAGTAGCTCCTATTGAAAATGTATTATAGCCATATTCATTATTAAACCTGTGGATTTCATCTTTTGTTGAAACCCATCCAAAACCTATAAATGGTGATATGTTTTTCCAAAGATTATACCTTATATCTATATAATTGTGAACTCTATATTTGTTTATACCAAAATAAGTGGATGAATTAGCTTTTGCCAATGATAAACTTGCATCATTTCTAATTGAAACCGAAAATTTATCTTTTCTGAAAGTCATTGCAGCAGATGGTCCTCCTATATAATCAATAAGCGTATATCTCATTCCTAATTCAAAAGTTGTTTGTATTCTTTCTTTTGGATTCCCTTGAGAAAAAGCTGCTGAACAAATTACAGCAAGTAAAAGGCCAATAAGGATTTTTTTCATTTGTATTAATTAAAAAACGATAAACATTTAGGCTTATAGCCGTATATTATAAGCCATTAACGCAAGAATTTTGAAATATATTATTTGAATCAGCATAATTCCTCACACTTGAACATAAATAATCTTCCGGTTTAAAATCTGTCTCCGAAATCTGCCGGATTTCTCTCTGCAATATCCTCGGAACAATTATGCTTTGCAGACAGCCGTTTTCTTGAATCCGGCAGGTTTTTTGAATAATTATACAAGAAAATCACTCTTTATAATAATCTGAAATAATGCCTTGCTGTTTTAAAAATAACAATAATTCCGGTTCAAAGTTATAAACATTCAAAGCATCATACGAAATATCCTGTACCTGCGTACCTCCCTGAAAAAGGATTAAGCGAGGTTTATTTAATTGCCCCGGTTTGCAATATCTGTAATATTCGTCCGTGTCATCAAAATATATATTTGGGACTTTTTTATTTAAAAATAAGTCATGAAGCATCTTGCTGCTCTCAGCCGTTTGTGCACCTGAAAAAATATAATAAATCGGCTTTTGAGAAAGCAAACTATAGTTGACGGAATAAAAATTCAGCAAACGATAGGAAACAGCCTCACAATTTGTCGTAGGAATTATCACAACAGCCGTTGCAGAATCATGTAACTGAAGTTTTTCTTCAATATACTTTTCAATAGATTTAACACCGGTATCAAAGGGCTGAGATTCAATATATTCCAACATACCCTCTGTACGTAATGCTGATTCAGAAATTCTATATTCCGACAATACAAAATCGGATGTTTTTTTTGATTCATTCCTGTTGTAGAACAAAAAAGTACTATCAGACAATGCTGCTACAAAGCCTGTATTATCGGGCATAAGGCCCTCCCATAATACATTAAAAGCAGAATCAGCGGCCAATAAAGATCTTTTATTTAAATATTGTGGAAATCCGAGCGTTCTGAAAAAACGTTTATGTTTGCTGTCGTAAATAGTTTCTAAATAAGAAAAGCGATTGTTTACATATCTGCTTTCAGGTACTGTCTTTGAAGCTTTAATGGTATCAATAAAAAAACTTTTTAATTCGGCATACTCCTTTATGGTGCGGTCTTTATAATTATAACGAAGAATTCTTGGGGTGTATCTGAATGACACTAATAATTCATATTCATTGCCCGTAAGAGTTATGAAGGGATGTTCATATCCGTCAGGATAGTAAATATCTTTATTTATATTAGGATAAATAAGTTCTTCAAAATATTCAAAGGTTTGCGTTTCAGCATTCAGAGAACCAATACCTGTAAATGGTTTACGGTCTGATTTCTTATCACCAATAAATGTGTTTCCGTCTTTTAATTTTTTTGTATGAAAAAAAAGAGAATTATTTTCATAGCATAATTCGCTGTAAAACCTTATATACCTAACTGTCTTTTCATTATAATCCGGATTATACGAACTGATAATATTAGCTCCGTTCAATTTATAATTATTTTCAACCCTGCCTTTATTGTCAATTAAAAAGAGTGTATTATCATGTAAGTTCCTTTCAGGTTGAAACAAAATAAAAATTGAATCTTGGTTATGAAAATAAATATCATAAATACGCTTTCTTTCCGGAATCGGAATATTTATTGCAATATTTTGTTTATTAAAGTCATAAACTATTAAGCTGTCTGAGGCAGATTGAATAATGGGAATAATATAAAACAAGCTGTCTGTCTTTTTTACTCTTATCCTTGCTACATCAAAACCGGAATAATTCGGAAAAACAAAATCCTTTACTAACTCAAATCCGACCGCCTTATGACTTGTCGATTGACTTTTTAAGTTTTTTTCTCTTAACCCGCATGAATAAATCATTCCTAAAAAGAAAAAAAGCAAAATTACAATTTTGTATATTTTCATAGCATATTATCGGATAATATATAGTACAGAAAAATTCGTGCCATAATATATGGCACGAAAAATAATTATTATAATACTCTTAATGCGTAACAATCCATGTCCTTCCGTCAACTTCTACTTCCATACAGTTGTCTGCATCCCCCGCGCAGCCAATCAAATAACCGGAACCAAATTCTTGAACAACTAATGTCCCGTACCATGACTGCTCAGGTATGCCCTTAGCAAAAGCATTGTCTTTTACTAAAACAAAAAGATTTTGTTTATTTTCATTGTTTTTTGGAGAATAATAATATGCATCTCCCTTCAACCCTTGCAATACGGTTTTTGAGAAATCATATTGCACAGGTACCAGCTCTCCATATTCACTGTTTAATGTTTCCAATTTTTCTAATACTGTAATTTTAGTTTGTACCTCTTCAAATTCCGTCTTGGAACAGGATGATAATACAAAAATACTTGCGGCTAAAAATAAAAAAATACTTGCTTTCATTTGTTATTTGTTTTAGTTAAAAAAATATTAGTTGCGCCAATAATAATAATAATAATAATGGCCAATTTTTTTAACAAAAAAACGTTTAAATCTGCCGGATTTCTCTCTGCAATATCCTCGGAACA
>CAYYQW010000071.1:0-19784 GCA_964472505.1 uncultured Bacteroidaceae bacterium
CAATAAAGAAAGAGTGAAATTATATTTCATCGGCCGATAAAAATTCACCGTTCTTTATTGTATATATAACGTCATTAATTCGAATGGTTTCTCCTTCTTTAAGTTGAAGTAAATCCGTGAGATCCTGCTCTATGGTATGAACCGAACCGCCGGTTTTGTAGGCAAGATTAAGGTATTGAAGGTTTATTACGCGATTCATTCCGCAAAGTATAACTTTTACCGGCCTGTCAATTTTTTCGTAAATCTCAAAATCTCGCATATTCGACCAGTTGTCAGCTATAAGCACTACGGTTTCCAGTTCAGGGTATTTTTCAATACCATATAAAATAGCTTCGATATCATTCTCCTGAATATCGCCTCCGCTCCCCGCTTCTACTGTCTTTATGGCGGTGTCTATGAGTTTATCAATATCGTTGCCGGAATAGGTATAAATACCTCCCGTTTTTCCGATTTTTTTCTCGTTATCGGGTTTGCTGTCGCCGTCATTAAAAAAAACGTAAGCACGGTTTTTATTTTTATCAAAGGATAAATGGTGCCACAACATAACCTCGGCAATATAAGGTTCCATGCTCCCGGTGAAATCTCCAACAACCAAAATATCGTTCCAATCATCATTTCTTTCAAAGACCTTTAATACGGTTGAATCACTTACTTTTTCTTTTCCTTCAATGATGGCACGAAAATATTCTTTGGTACTTATATACTCGTCAACAACTTGTTCTTTCTGGTATTCTATTGCAAATCCATGAAAAAAATTATACACATCGAAATTACTTGCACCGGTTTGTTTCACATATTCCCATTGAATATTATCATTGTTAAAAAGTTGCGGGGCAAGAAAATACAAAGACAAAACTCTAAAATTATTCAAACGCTCCATATCAACTCCTTGCGGATAATCGGTATAAATTAGTTTGACTTTCGAGACCTTTTGTCCTTTAAGTTTTTTTGCTGTGTGAGGATTGATGATTTTATAACGGCCGTAGGCCATTCTCAGATGCAATATATTCTTATCTGAGCCGGCATTAGCTTTATATTTATTCACACTAAGGGTATCAGCTGTCACTTCCAAATCCAGCTTAACTTGTGCTTCCGAGAATAAGGGAATGATTACAAAAATAAGAAAAGAAATACCGCTTATTAGCTTTGTCATTACAGGAGATCATCCATGGTTAAAAATCCTGATTTGTCGGCTACAAATTCGGCTGCCATAACAGCACCGACAGCCAGGCTCTGTCTGTCTTTCAGATGATGTTTAATTTCAATAAAATCTAAATCGGACTCATATTTTACGGTATGAATTCCCGTTGTATCGCCTTTGCGTTCCGACAAAACCGGCAGCTCATCTTCAGCTTGTGCTTCACCTTTAACCCACACTTGGTAGCGTTCGGTCATATCCAAAATACTTTGAGCCAAAGCAACTGCTGTTCCGCTTGGTGCATCTAACTTTTCCGTATGATGAGTTTCGGAAATTTCCGTCTTGTATTCATCTTCCACACTCATCAATTCTGCCAGATACTCATTCATCCGCATAAATATATTCATTCCGATACTAAAATTGGGTGCGTAAAAAAGTGTTTTTCCTTCGGCATAACAACGTTCTTTTACCTCAGGCAGTTTATCTAACCAGCCTGTAGTTCCGCAAACTACCGGAATATCGGCATCAAAACAAAGATTGATATTCTCAAAAGCTGACTCAGGCTGAGTAAATTCCATGGCCACATCAACCATTTGCAAATTATTCACGGTTAGTTGCTGCTTGTTGTTTTCATCAAATACAAAAACAATCTCATGATTTCTTTTTTTTGCTGCCAAAGCAACGGAACGTCCCATTTTTCCGTTCCCGATTATCGCTATTTTCATTTTAACTATTAGTAAAAATTTACACTATATTATACAAAACTTAAGCCAAAAACAAATTTTGCAAGGCTAAATGTATAAAAAAAAGGAAGCCGTTGCCGTGCTTCCTTTTTTTTAAGAACTTATTATTTTACTTAACGGCTTTTACAACAGCTGCAAATGCTTCCGGATGATTCATGGCTAAATCGGCCAATGCTTTGCGGTTAAGCTCAATATTATTTTTGTGTAAAGCGCCCATTAGTTGTGAGTATGACATACCGTTTTCTCTTGCGGCGGCATTAATTCTTTGAATCCACAATTTTCTGAAGTTGCGCTTATTGTTGCGTCGGTCGCGGTATGCGTACTGCAAACCTTTCTCGTAGGTATTTTTTGCTACGGTATAAACGTTTTTACGTTCTCCGAAATACCCTTTGGTTTCTTTCAGAAGTTTTTTTCTTCTGTTTCTTGATGCTACTGAATTTTTTGATCTTGGCATTTTTTAAAATTTTTGAATATCGGCGGTTCTTTAAAACGCTCAATGCACGATATTCTGTTAATAATTAATAGATTTTTGGCGGATGCGGCACCCTATGTGCGCTTTAAAGCATTCCGGCCGGGTTTTGAAACCAACATTTATGCTATTTCCCAAGCATTTCTTTTACATTAGCCTCATCTACTTTGTCAATCAAACCTGAATAACGCAAATTACGTTTACGTTTTGTTGATTTTTTTGTCAGGATGTGGCTTTTGTAAGCATGTTTCCGTTTCACTTTACCCGTTCCCGTGAGCTGAAATCGTTTTTTAGCTCCTCCTTTGGTTTTCATTTTGGGCATAACTTTCCTTTTTAAGTGTTTAAAATATTAATAAAAATAATTGAATTTATTTCTTGGTTTTTTGCGGGGCAATGAATAAGTTCATTCGATTACCTTCCATTTTCGGCATGGATTCAACTTTACCGTAATCTTCCAAAGCTTTGGCAAGTTTTAACAATAAAATTTCTCCCTGCTCTTTAAAAACTATGGACCGACCGCGAAAGAAAACATAAGCTTTAATTTTATTCCCTTCTTCCAAAAACTTCTTTGCATGGTTTAATTTAAAATTAAAATCATGCTCCTCCGTGTTTGGCGTAAAGCGGATTTCTTTGAGCTCAACTTGGCTCTGTTTGCTTTTAAGCTCTTTTTCTTTCTTCCTTTTTTGATATAAAAATTTATTAAAGTCGATAATTTTACACACAGGCGGATTTGCTTTGGGTGAAATCTCAACCAAGTCAAGTCCTAATTCCTCAGCTTTTTCAAGAGCCTCGTATATTGAGAGAATGCCCTGTTCAACATTATCTCCAACCAGACGAACCGTTTTAGCACGAATGCTTTTATTTGTACGGTATTGATCTCTGGGATTATTTCGCCGTTGTTTAAAATTTTTTCTGCCTATAGTTTTATCCTCCTATAAATTTAGTTAATAAATTACTTTTGTTCCGATAATTCATCGGATATTTTGTTATTAATAAAATCTGCAAATTCATCAATTCCCATGGAACCTTTATCGCCTTCGCCTTGTCTGCGAACCGATACGCTATCTTGCGTGGCTTCTTTTTCGCCTACTATCAGCATATACGGCACACGTTTTAATTCGCTTTCGCGAATTTTCTTACCTATTTTTTCATTACGCGTATCAATAAAGTGGCGAATATCGGATTTTTTTAGAACTTTAGAAACTTTTTCGGCAAAATTATGAAAATTTTCGCTAATAGGCAAAATCGCCACTTGCTCAGGACATAACCATAATGGAAATTTTCCGGCCGTATGCTCAATCAGTACGGCTACAAAACGCTCCATTGAGCCAAAAGGTGCGCGGTGAATCATCACGGGTCGATGTTTTTCATTATCGCTTCCGACATACTCTAAATCAAAGCGTTCGGGCAAATTATAGTCCACTTGTATGGTTCCCAATTGCCAGCTTCTGCCTAAAGCATCTTTTACCATAAAGTCAAGTTTCGGACCGTAAAAAGCTGCTTCACCGGTTTCGGTAACCGTATTTAAGCCTTTTTCTTCGGATGCCTCTATAATGGCGCGTTCGGCTTTGTCCCAATTTTCATCACTTCCGATGTATTTTTCTTTATTTTCGGGATCACGCAAAGAAATTTGTGTTGTAAAATCTTCAAAATCCAAAGTTTTAAAGATATACAAAATAATATCAATGACTTTTATAAATTCGTCTTTAAGCTGATCGGGCGTGCAAAAAATGTGCGCATCGTCTTGTGTAAAACCTCTTACGCGCGTCAATCCGTGCAATTCTCCGCTTTGCTCAAAACGATAGACGGTTCCGAATTCGGCATATCGCACCGGTAAATCTTTGTATGAGCGCGGGCTTAGTTTGTATATCTCACAATGATGCGGGCAGTTCATGGGCTTTAACAAAAATTCCTCTTTCCCGTCCGGTGCCAAAATGGGTTGAAAAGAGTCTTTTCCGTATTTGGCATAATGTCCGGAGGTTTCCCATAGTTCTTTTTGTCCGATATGGGGTGTGATTACCGATTGATAACCGTAATCCAATTGTACTTTCTTTAAAAACAGCTCCAAACGTTCGCGAAGTGCGGCGCCTGCAGGCAACCAAAGAGGTAGTCCGGCTCCTACTTTATCGGAAAAAGCAAAAAGTTCCAAATCTTTTCCTATTCTGCGATGATCACGTTTCTTGGCTTCTTCCAGGAATACCAAATATTCATCGAGCATTTTTTGTTTCGGGAATGTAATTCCGTAAATCCGAGTAAGTTGCTCACGGTGTTCATCACCGCGCCAGTATGCTCCGGCTACTTTCATAAGCTTTACGGCTTTTATATATCCGGTTTGCGGCAAGTGAGGCCCCCGACACAAATCGGTAAAATTCCCGTGTTCGTATAAAGTGATGGTTCCGTCTTCAAGCTCATCAATAAGTTCTACTTTATATTTATCGCCTTTCTTTTTATATAAATCTATGGCATCACTTTTTGCAATAGCACGACGCTTATATTCATTTTTTTGCTTAGCGAGTTCTTTAATTTTTTTCTCAATTTTGGGCAAATCGTTTTCTGACAATACTTCATCATCCGGCATTTCTACATCGTAATAAAAACCGTTCTCAATGGCCGGGCCAATTCCGAATTTTATTCCCGGATACAGCGCCTCTAAAGCTTCGGCCATCAGGTGTGCCGAAGAATGCCAAAAAGCATGTTTGCCTTCGTCATCTTCCCACTTATAGAATACAATTTCGGCATCTTCTTCAATCGGCCGTTGCAAATCACGCGTTTCGCCGTTCACGCCTACTGCCAAAACGGCTCTGGCCAGACCGGCACTTATATCTTGGGCTATTTCAAGCCCGGTTATTCCTTCCTTATATTGTTTTAGCTTTCCGTCGGGAAATGTTATATTTATCATTGTGTATTCAGTTTCAAAATTTTATACTATGCTGCAAAATAAAAAATTGCGGCGCAAAGGTAATGGTATTTATTAAAATTTCAAATCATTTCCTTAAAACAAACTGTGTTAACTGCAAAGGTATGGGCAACTGCTTATTTTTGTCGCACAAAACTTACACCGGGAATATGCCTGATATCGGCAATTAGTTCGGTCAGTTGCTTGCGGTTGGCTACTTCCACCGAGACAGTACCGGTAAAGGAATTGAATGAACCGGCTCTTAAAGCAATGGCTTTTAGTTTAATATCAAAATCTTGTGTGATTTTTTTTGTAATTGCTTCGGCCATACCCGTCCTGTCGGTTCCTTTAACGGAGAGCTCTGCGATAAATTTCCCGACAGAATTCTCTTCCGAATCTTCATTCCACTTGGCCTCTACTACTCGGTATGCATAACGTGTTCGCATGTCATGAGCATTGGGGCAATTTACTTTGTGAATTTTCAGTCCTTTATTGGCTGTATTAAAACCAAAAATTTTATCGCCCGGCAAGGGCTTGCAACACTTGGCAAGTGAATAATCTATGGAGGTTAAGTTTCTGTCAATAATCATGCAATCAGCCGGCGGGATGAAGTCTTCAGAAACAGGAAGTTCTTCGGAGGTACTCAAGGGCGATTCCTGCAACAGGGTTTCGTCTTTCAACTCATCGAACAATATGGCTTTGATATTCTTCGGATCAGCTTTTCCGGAAGCATAAGCATGAAACATCTCAAGATTGGATTTATATTTTCCAAACTTTCTTAATTTCTTTAAATGATCGTCCGAAAAGTTTAATTTGAGCTGTTTAAACTTCATGGCCAACAATTCTTTACCTTCATTGGCACGTGTGTATATGTTCAAGTTCAGAAAACGGCGAATGCGAGCTTTAGCGCCGGAGCTTTTTGCCGTATTCAACCAATCCCTTCCGGGTAAAGTATTTTTATCGGTCAATATCCGAATTTCATCACCATTTTTAGGGCAATAACTAATCGGCTGTATTTTCCCGTTTACAATAGCTCCCGTACAGGTTTCCCCAATATCGGTATGAATCATAAATGCCAAGTCTATAACGGTATAAGCGTTTTTCATTGCAATTAAATCGCCTTTGGGAGTTACAATAAAATTTTCGGGTGCCGCGGTTTCGGATAATGAAGAAGACACTTCCGAGGCTTCGGGATTTTCAATGGCTTTTCTCATATTTTCGAGCCACAAATTAGAATCCCCCTTTTGAGCTCCTTTGTATTTCCAGTGAGCTGCCGGGCCGTTTTCGGCAATATCGTCCATGCGAACAGTACGAATTTGTACTTCTACCGGACGCCCGCCGGGACCGTACACGGTAGTCTGCAGTGATTCATAGCCGGAAGCTTTGGGGAAACTGATCCAATCGCGCAAGCGTGTGGTGTCCGGTTTATAATGCTCGGTTACCAAAGAATATACCTGCCAGCAGTCTTTAATTTCATTTTCAGGTTTTGAGTCTAAAATAATTCGCAGTGCAAATAAATCATAGACTTCTTCAAAACCCACGTTTTTTTTCACCATCTTATTCCAAACCGAAAATACGGACTTTGTGCGCCATTTTACGGTATATTTTAAATTCTGCCGGTCAATATTCTTGCGTATGGGTTCTAAAAACTCTACAATATATTTTTCTCTGTCGGTCTTTGTGCCTTCCAATTTATTGGTAATACTCTTAAAAACATCCGGTTGTGAATACCATAAACTTAGATTTTCTAACTCTTCTTTCAATTTATATAAACCAATACGATGAGCAGCCGGGGCAAATACAGCCAAATTCTGAGCTGCAATCTTTTTCTTGAAAGCAGAATCGTGATCGGAAGCATTTCGTGAGCGACGCAATTGTTCAAACAATCGAATAATCACCGATCGCACATCGCCCATTACCGTAAGGAGCAGCTTAATGAAATTATCAGACTCCCGCGAGAAATTCATCTTGCCGATATCGGGAAACTTAAAAACACTGTGCGCTATTCCATATACCAGCGGATGAAAATCATCCGGATTCATTTCAACATGCTTCAAGCTGTTAAAACTTGCGTAAAGAAATGCCGCCGGAACAGTGTAACGATCCGTTTCGGTATTACCGATAATTAGCTCCGTAAGTTGGGCGGCATCGGAAAGTTCTCGGAAACTGTTATCACCAATATTTTTCTCAAGTGCATGCAAAGTTTTTGATAACAAAGCATCTTTTTCGGAATCAACTTCTGAAAAATAATTATTTAAATTCGGATATTTTTTTCGCAAATTTTCTTTTAAGAAAACTTGTTCGGCAGTAGTATTATTTTTCTGCATTTATGCGATTTTTTGTGCGGGTAAAAAACATAAAATTGTAATGACTTAACAAAAATGCATATGCGTAGTTGCGAGATTTTAAAGTAAAATGGTTTTTTCAGCACAAGGTCAATTATTGCACTTCTGTTTCAAGTACCGCACAGTGCCCGCAGTTATCGCATATACAATGCTATAGCCACTTTTTTTATTCTATCATCTTATTTATTTTCAAGCGCTTTCTGTTTCAATTCACTTGTTCCAATAATTTGTTGATAGCCTTTGTTTTTCAAACCACTTGTTAGTTTTTTATCAAGTGACCAAAGTTTTCCGTCAGTAAATTCGGTTAATGCTACAAATGCCGTATCATTTTCATCTACGTCTTTTGTTAGTTCATAAGATTTTTGCCAAATTTCCTTCGGAATTTGATTTTCGTTTATCAAACTAACATTTTTGAGCAAATTATAAACTTGTTCAATTAATTCGATTTCTGTTAGTTTTGAATATTTCAAAATCTTTTCTTTGTGTTTGAAAATTTCAACTACCAAATAGTAACTCGAATATTTCTCAAAACGAAATATTGGGTTCATCAAAAGTTCGGCATAAATTCCTTTCGGGCTTATCAAAGCACTTATGAAAATACTTGTATCTATGATTATTTTCATTCAATAAATTTGCTTTTATTTGTTTGCCACCACGATTGATTTATTTCGTTTGCAAGTTCCAAAATTTGTTCTTCGGTTGCTTGACTTTTACTCGAAATTTCTATAAAACGCAAATAATCAAGAAATTTTTGTAAATAATCAATATTTATATTTATTGCGTTTGAAAAACGAATTATCAATTCGTCTTGTGTTCGTTGTATTTGCATAATTTTAATTTGATACGAATTTAATAATATTTTTTGAAATTTACATTTCTTATTCTCTATTTTGAGAAAACAATATTAATAACTTTTTGCATTACATATTTTTCGATATTTTCAAATTTCTCAAAACTAAGAACACTCCGAAAAGGCCGTCCTTGCAGTATGGATTATTGTCCGATTGTATTAATAAATAATCCGTTTATTTGATTTTTTTCAAAGGCGGCAACTTATCTTTTGCTTTCTGTTCCTCAATTTTATAGAACCACTGGAAGTTTTGAGTGGAATATACATAGCTGTCTTTTACATAAGCCCCGCATGCCATTTGGTGTGTTTCATCCGACAGTATATTGCTGCGATGCCCCGGCGAATTCATCCACTGAGTAATGACTTTGTCGGCCAAATCCAGATATGTTAAACCGCCTCCTATATGTGAGTAAGCGATGTTTTCAGCTAATTTGGGATTGGCAATTCCGGCTAATTCCCCGCGTTGGCGAGGTGTTTTCCTGTCGGCATCGGTGCCGGTATGCGAAAACTCGGTTTTAGCCATACGCTTGGAATGATTATAAGCCGCAATCTCTAATGCCGGATGATATTCTGCCGCTGATTTATTATGCTTAACACGTTGTTCGTTGGTTAAGAAAAACATAGCTGCATTTAAGAGCGGAATGTCGGGCTCATCTCTGTCAAAACTTTGATGAAAAATATCCTGCGACCTGAAGTTAGTGTAGTCCGTAGTTTTGTACATATCGTATGTCCAGACTTCTTGAGCCGATGCAAAGCTAAAAATTAGACTTATGGTTAATAACAGGCTTATTGTCTTCTTCATAATGATACTTTTTTAGTTATTTAAAAAAATCCGAATTAATTCAGACATATATGTCTTCTAAACGGATAATTTTAAAAAATATTTTTTATAGTTTGAATATCAACGGCTCTGCCTAATCCTCTTTATCTCTGCCCCAAACCAAAATACCGCCGCCTAACAATACAGCCAAAGGCCCGGTATAAAAGCCCAGAAAAATATCCGGCATACCAAAGGAATCCAGCAGCCAAGAAATTATAATTAATAAAATTCCCAACACAATAACTGCTACTCCCGTAAATACATGATTGTAAAACATAGCTTAGATAAATTGAATGATTGCAAAACCAAAAGTACGAAAAATATTGACAGGACAGGACTCTGATTTGAACAATTTTGATAAGTTGCCAAAATCTGCCGGTTTTCCCTTATTCCCACTCAATGGTTGCCGGCGGTTTTGAGCTGATATCATACACCACACGATTAATACCTTTTACCCGATTAATAATTCGATTGGAAACCGTACCGAGAAAGCTGTGCGGCAGCTGCGACCAATCGGCGGTCATGCCGTCCACTGAGCTGACGGCTCGCAATACTGCCGTATTTTCGTAGGTGCGTTCATCGCCCATTACGCCAACCGAGCGTACCGGCAGTAGTACCGTAAGTGCTTGCCAAACATCATCGTACAAGTCAAATTCTTTCAATGCTTCTATAAAAATATAATCAGCTTCCTGCAGGATTTTTACGCGCTCGGGTTTTACCTCACCTAAAATCCGGATACCCAAGCCCGGCCCGGGAAACGGATGACGTTTAAGAATATTTTCGGGAACCTCAATCTCCTTTCCTACCCTTCTGACTTCATCTTTAAACAGCAAATGCAAAGGCTCCACCACTTTCAGTTTCATAATATCCGGCAAACCGCCTACATTATGATGCGATTTTATGGTAGCCGACGGGCCTTTAACGGATTTAGACTCTATAATGTCCGGATAAATGGTACCTTGTGCTAACCATTTTGCGTTATTGACTTTTCCGGCTTCGCGGTCAAACACATTAATAAATACATTCCCGATGGCTTTGCGTTTTTTCTCCGGGTCGCTTATACCTTTTAGCGCCTCATAGAATTCATCTTTGGCATCTACACCTTTTATATTCAGTCCCATACTTTTGTATGAATCTAAAACTTCGGCAAATTCATTTTTGCGTAACAAGCCGTTATCCACAAAGATGCAATGCAAATTTTCGCCTATGGCACGATGCAATAAAGCAGCAGCTACGCTGGAATCTACTCCGCCGGAAAGTCCAAGAATAACCCGTTCGTCTTTCAGTTTTGCTTTAAGCTCGACTATGGTGGTTTCGGCAAAGCTTTTCGGGGTCCAATCTTGTTTGGCTTTACAAATATTAACCGCAAAATTTTTCAGAATCTTTGGTCCTTCTTCACTGTGAAATACTTCCGGATGAAACTGCAAGCCATAGGTTTGTTCGCCGCGTATTTCAAAAGCTCCTGCCTCAATATCTTCGGTTGAAGCCGTTAGTTCAAAAGTTTCGGGCAAACTCATAATGGTATCGGCATGCGACATCCAGGCAACCGATGAACCATTCACGTTTTCAAATATGGCACCGTGCTTTTTTCGCAACTTCAGTACGGATTTTCCATATTCACGCTTATCGGACGGCATGACCTTGCCGCCGGATTTTTCAGCCAGAAGCTGCGCTCCGAAACAAATACCCAAAACCGGCATTCTTCCTCGCACAGCTGACAAATCAAAATCAGGGGCTTTGCTGTCCTTAACCGAAAAAGGACTGCCGGAAAGGATTAACCCAAGTATGTCGGTATCCGACAAGGGCAATTTATTATATGGGTGTATTTCACAATACACATTCAATTCGCGAATTTTTCGTGCAATCAGTTGCGTGTATTGTGAACCAAAATCGGCAATTAAAATTTTTCCGGCCATGATAAGCTTATTTTTTTATTTATTTATTTTTAAATCGAGATAAACGGGTAAATGATCGGCGTAACCGCCGTGATATCTGAATCCGATGTACATGCGATTGGTGGTGTAACCGACGTACTTTTCATCTTTTTCCAATAAAAAAGGAGCATTGAATACATGGTTGTTTTCGGGAGCAGTTTTTAGAGAAGCCTCTTTTTTTAGCAAATTCCCGGATACTATCATTTGATCCAATACACCCCATTCTCCTTGATATTTATGACTTCCGATTGCTTGGTTTTCTTGAATGTAGTAGCTCAAATTATAAAGCTTATCCGGCTGCGGATTATCAAAATTAAACAAGGCCTGTAAGGTATCTTTAAGGCTTGTGTTTTCGGGATAATCATTGAAATCACCCATAATTATAATGTTGGGATTTATATCCTTTCTGAAAAGCGAATCGGTTTTTCGTTTTAAAACTTCTGCGGCAAATATGCGTTTTCGGTCGGTTTCTTTTTGTCCGCCCCAACGCGAAGGCCAGTGGTTAACGAAGAAATGAACGGTATCACCGGAATTAAAGCGGCCTTTTACGTGAAGAATATCACGTGTTGTTCTTCCGTCGAAAGGAAATTTTATGGGAACCGCTTCATACTCAATGGGTGTAAAACGGTCTTTTCGATACAGAAAACCAACATCTATTCCGCGCGAATCAGGCGATTCTTTGTGGATAATTCCGTAAGAACTGCCTTTAAGCGGTGTTTTGGAAATTAAATCCTGCAAAACGCGTAAATTCTCAATTTCGCAAATACCCACAATTTCAGGCAATTCCCACTGCCCAAGGCCAATTATTACTTTGGAAATTTTTTCTAATTTATTATTGTATTTTCGGTTTGACCAGTAGTATTGGCCTTGCGGAGTAAAATCATCATCACGTTTTAAACTGTCATTATAAGTATCGAACAGATTTTCCACATTATAAAACATAACTCGATAATCACCTCTCGGATACTCGTATTCTTTAAGATCTTGGGCAGAAAGCGAGTAAGCATTCATGCCCAAGAGCACGAACAGGATTAATAATATTTTAGTGTTTTGTTTAAGCATGTCCAGTTTCATAATTAATAAATGCGGTCTTGCTGTTAAAAATAAATGACTTAAAAAATAGCTGTTCTTAAAATATTTTTTCACGAATAAGTTTTACTAATATAGCCAAAAGAACAAAACCGGTTTCTAAAAACATAAAAGCACGAAAAAATTTATACATTGCAGTTTCTGTATCAAAAATTGCAATCAGGCTTTGTGAAAAAGTATAATCATCCTGTAAATAATGTAATGAAAAATGTGTAATTACGGCCATAACTGCATAAGTAGCCAGACTAATCAGAAGAATATACAGTACAATACGTACTCCTTTTTCAAAACTTAGGGATGATGTTTTACTGTCAGGCATTTTTTTTGTAACATAATTATTAACAAATCGTTTATTTAATTAAGTGCTGCTCCGAATGATATTTAAAAAAATTACAGTAATTAAACGGCGCACACAAATTAATTTGACAAAGATAAAAAAAGCCCTCAAAAAATGAGATTGAAATCCATACAAATTATCATAATAAGCCTCGCGCTCATATTATACTCGACAGATGCCGTTTCACAGAGTTCCGGTACTTATTCTAAAGAAGATATTCCCGAAAAACTCATTGAAAGATTAGAAAATCAAAACATACCGGAAACCGACAGTACGGTATTTTTGTTTGACAAAGTATTTCAAAACTTAATACAAGCGGAACAAGAGATGATTACGGACATGCTCAACTATGCCGAACGCAAAGGAAAAGCCAATGAAATAATCGGGGAAGCACAAATAATCGATTGGCAATCAGGCGATACCATTAGTTTCAACAAAACTTTACTATTCGGCATTATTGAGACCGGGGAGAGTCTGCATAATAAATCACACAATTTATTTAGCGAATGGCTGAATATGGCTCACAGCCTGACAAGAGACCAAGGAACTACCGTAACGGATTTCATAAATTTCATACGTCGCACAGCTTTGCTTCAAGAAGGCTATATATATAAAAGCCGCTTGGTGCGTTGGGAAATTGACAGCGACAATTATTCATTTGATTTCGATGAAACTACTCAATCCTTCACTATTAAAATCCCCAAAACGGATATTCGCAGCATATATGATAAAACCGACACCATGAGCATACAGGCTGCATCAATCAGCTACAATCCCTTAGAATACGAAGCCTTCGGAACTGCCGGCACCGTTCGTTGGGATCAGCGCCACGGGCCGGAATTTAAAAACAGTTATGCGAAATTGGGAGACTATACACTGAACTTAAGAAGCTCATCTTACCAAGCGGAAAATGTGGCTTATTATAACAGTAAGATTTTGCGCGGCGCCATAACCGGAAAATTCAAAGATGCCGCCTCGCCATGGACGGCAAAAACAAAACTTCGGCCTTATTTTGATTCATACGAGAAAAATATAGAAATACTTGCAAGCGAAAAGAACTTTAAATACTTCGGCGGTTTGACCATAGAAGGCAATAAACTTCAAATTAGCGGAGAGCCTAAAACACCGGCCGTAATGCAATTTTTTAAAGACGGCCGATTGTTCTTTGAGGCCGAAGCTTTAAAATTGGAGTTTTACCAAGCCAATGATGCTGCTGTAAAAATATTTATAAACGATAATGACTCCATTTATCATCCGTCATCTTCATTCATAATAAGCAACGATCATTTTATGGTCTCACGCAACAAAACAGAAATTGGCCGTCTAAATTTTCAGATAAGTGATGTAAAAATGGAAACGAATATGGAAAGTATTATCCGGAAAGCCGGAAACGATACCCTTAAATTCTCTTATGCACACCTGAACGAAGTCGGCCGATATCAAACTAAGCTTCCGGTAGAAAGCTATCTGCAAAGCGAATTGTCAAAACCTACAAAAACGGTTTTTCGTTCAATGAATTATTTTGATCCTCAAGAATTTGACAAACTCAAAATGTATGAAAGCCGAAATCCGCTGTTTGATATACGTAATTATTGTTTAAAAAACAACACACGAAGCTTTACGGCCAATGAACTGGCTGCATACCTCAAAAAGAATCCCCAAGCAATCAACAAACGATTAATCATGCTTTGGTATGACGGCTATATAGAATACAACACAAATACGAAAAGAGCCACCGCCAATCAAAAATTATTTGATCATTTGGATTATTTCACAAGAAAAAAAGATTATGACGTCATACAAATTGTATCTCCCGGTGAAGAAGGCAGCCGGCAAGCTCTGGAAGCCGGCTACCATCTTAAACAAAATACTCTGATAATACACGGTGTGGAAAGTGTGATATTGAGCAATAAAAACCGAACAGCTTTTCGTACAAATAACTCAAAAAAAGTAGTTGTAGAAGAAAACAGAAATATGCAATTCAGCGGATTGTTTCAAGCCGGACTGGCAAAATTCGCGCAAGGTCATTATCGGTTTAATTACGATAATTATTCCGTAACCGTTGATTCTGCAAAAAAATTATTTTACAGTGAAGTGCGTCAAAGCGGTGAAAAAGATTTCAGGGTTGAGCCGATATTTTCTACCATAGAAGATGTAGGAGGTATTGTTTATATAGATTCAAGCAATAATAAATCCGGATATTTCATGGATACCAAATACGAATATCCAAAATTCAAATCGACCAAGAAAAGTTATGTATATTATAACGAAGAAGGCATTACATCATTTAATCCCGAAGAATTCTACTTTGAGATAAACCCATATACAAGAAAAGACTTAATGTATATAAGCAATAAAGACTTAATGCTCAAAGGGAAGATGTACACGGGAAATATGCTCCCTTTATTTGAGGACACGCTCACCATACAATACGACAAGTTTAAAAATAATGAAGGGGTTGAAAAGGAATTAGCTTCGCTGGGCTTTATACATGAGTTAGAGGGAGAAAATGTGCCTATTTTTGAAAAAGGAAAACTCAACAAAAATGCCAAAGGGAAAAGCCTCGTTCGCCTAAGCCGTGCGGGGCTGAAAGGCGAAGGTAAGATTGACTGGCTAACTTCCGAAATGCAAGCCGAAGAATTTACGTTCTATTCCGACTCGCTTTATGCACAAGCTGCTGATTTTAAAATTAGTGAGAGCGAAAATGATGAGCGCTACCCCATTCTGAGTGCCGAAAATGTAAAAATAAAATGGGATGTGGAACAAGAAAGTATCACCTGCATAACAGAAGCAGATGAGCAAATGAATATATATGACGGCCGGGTTAAAATGTCGGGAGAAGCCAGATATACACCGGATTATCTCATGGGAAGAGGAACAGCCGAGTACGAAAACAGCCGATTGGAATCGGACAGCATCATGTTTAAGGAAAACGCATTCTTCGCATCCAAAGGTAATTATGCTGCTTATGAAAAAGGATCCGATAAATCTAAACTGCTGTTTGAAGCTAACGACATGAAAAGCTACACCGATATGAATGCCGGAAAAACTGCTTTTGAAAAAGCCGACAGCTCTTCTTATGCCAACATAGAATCCAATAAATTCAACAGTTATCCCAATTACATGTTATGGGATCATGACGAAAGTGAAGCAGAAATCAACCAGGCACTCAACAAACACAGCAATTCCGAATACAGCTCTGAAAAACAATTACTCGACAGTGCTTTTATGGTAGATGTTGCCGATTTTTCTCCCGGCAGTTTTTACGGCACAACCGACAGCCTGCAACTCATTTCAAAAACAGACGGTTTAGTTTTCTATGGTGAAAATGCAGATTTTAACGGTGGCTCTAAAAATCTCACCATACAAGAAGTTAAGCGAATTATGGTGGCCGATATTTCGGTAATCCCGGCTTCCGAATTAGTCATTCAGGAGAACGGTAAATTTGGAGAATTAAAAAACACCAAAATAGAGGTAATTAATGATTCAAACATGGTAACGCATGAAATTACGGATGTAGATATTGAAATACTGGGAAAAAACAACTACACTGCTTCATCCGGAACCTACAAATACCGAGATATAACCGGCAATGACCAAAACGTTTTTTTCAGCAGCATTCGTTACGATGACCTTAAAGGCGCCAGTGTAGCCAACGGAAGTGTGGATGAGTCACGAGGATTTATGCTTAATCCTTATTTCTATTTTAAAGGTGATATTAACTTTAATGCCGGAAGTGATTTTCTTTTTTTTAACGGCTATGCCAAAATGAAAGATTATTGCAACTACCCGGCCGACTGGTTCTTCTTTAAAAATGAAATAAACCCCAAAGATGTGACCATTGCACTAAATTCTGACTTGCAAAGCGACTCGGCCAAACAATACGGACGCGTATTTGCCGACATAAAATTTGCTCGAGATTCCAATTACATTATTCCCGCATTTCTAAAAACTGCACCGGGTACGCGCGACCAATCGGTGTTCTCGGGAAGACAAGACGGCTTTATAACCAAATACCAAAGCGATAAAAAACAATATATTGTAAGCTCCGCCGAAAACCTAAAAGACACGCTTCCACTCAAAAACTATATCAGCTACGAAACGGACAATTGCGTTATCAAAACCTACGGCGACTTAAATTATGCCAATATTCCATACACAGAGTTTACAGCCGTCGGCAGCTCGGTATATGATATTCGCAGCAGACGATACAGAATTGAAAGTTTTAGTATTCTGGATTTTTTCTTCAATGATGAAGCTTCAGCAATTATGGCGGATCGAATCATTAACCAACTGCCTTCGGCGCCCGTACTGTTTGATGATGTTCTGCAAAAAAACATTAAACGTATAGCCGGAAAAGAAGTACTCAAACAATACACAGAAAGCCAGCTTACACAGGCACAATTACCGGCTCCGCTTAACAGCCGGTTTGTATTTTCTGATCTTAAATTTTATTGGGATGAAAATCAAGGCGCTTTTAAGTCATCCGGAAATACGGAACTTTTAGCAATAAACGGAATTCCGGTCAATCAAAAAATCAATGCTAAAGTAAAAATCACCAAAGGCTTTCGAAATGATGAAGTACGCATTCTTATAAAAGTGGATAACGATGACTGGTTCTATTTCAGATTTTTTGATACAAACTTGTATGCTTTTTCTTCCTTATCGGAATTTAATCGTGCCATCAGCGATACTAAAACAAGCAACAGAAAAGATCCGGATTCACGACTAAGATACATTTTAGCCAATGAAAACGAAGCCCGAGCCTTTGATGATAATTTTTAAAAGTAAAAATATGCTCTAAACCGTTTTACAAAGTCTGCCCTGAAAACTGTTGCGGCTTTCCAAAGCCCGTATTATTTTATGCACAATTTCAAAGTTTTTAAGCCGCCCCCATTTAGGAGCCAAAAGCTTATCGGGCGGCACCTCGCTTACAAATCGCTCAAGTTTTATATTTGGATGCAAACGCTCCAGAAAATCCGCAACAAACTCAATATATTCCGGAGCTGTGAATAAATTATAATCCTCCGGATTCTTAGCGTATTCACGTGCCATTCGTGTTCCTTTTATTATCTGCAACTGGTGCAACTTGAGCATATCTATCGGGAGTTCAGATAATAAGTCGGCGTGATGAAGCATGTTTTCCCGGCTTTCGCCCGGAAGACCCAGAATCAGATGTGCTCCAATATCTATCCCCCGGCCGGCGGTCATTTGAATAGCTTTTTTTGATTCTGCAAAATCGTGACCGCGGTTAATGCGTTTCAAACTTTCATCATTGCAGGATTCTACTCCGTATTCCAAAACGATGTAATAATCACGAGCTAAACTTTCAAAATAGTCCAATTTTTCTTCATCCATACAATCCGGCCGCGTAGCAACTACCAAACCTTTTACACCCTTTACGGATAATGCTTCGGAATATAGCTTTTTTAAATTTTCAAGTTTATCATACGTATTTGAAAACGACTGAAAATAAGCCAGATAATCTTGCGTTTTATATTTTTCGGAAAAAAAAGCAATGCCTTCCTCCAATTGTTGCTTTATCGTTTTATCAGGACTGCAATAAAAAGGTTTAAATGTGTCATTATCGCAATATGTACAGCCGCCCCGGCCTTTTTCTCCGTCGCGGTTGGGGCAGCTAAAACCGGCATCGACCGAAATTTTTTGCAATCGATTTTCAAAACGGCTTTTTATGTACGAAGCATAATCATTATATGGCTTGTCGGTACCCCAAATATAGGGTGTTTTTTTTATCATTGTTTGCTCAGTTCACTTTCAATTACTTCCAATGCCTGCTCATAAGCAATGCGTTTGGCCAATATTTCTTTATTCTCATCCAAAACATACAATACCGGCGAACTGTTTATATCAAAATTTGAACGGTAAGCATCAAAGGGGTTCCAGGCATTAATCCAATCTGTCAGTTTATGTTCTTCTATAAAATCAACCCAACGTTTCTGTTCTTTTGTAAAATTCTTCCAATCTTTAATATCTTCATTCAGATACAAAGCAATTATTTCAACGCCCTGTTCTTTCAGGTTTTTCTCCACATAAGCATCATGAAATTTCGGCGTAGCGGTTCGGCAATGGCTGCAATCCGGAGTCCAAAACCAAATAATGGTGAATTTTGCTTCAAGCGCATTGGATGAGCCTTTCTGTGTTTGTTCTTCTACCCAGCGACTGAGTAATTCCACCTTTTTATTTTGAGCTGCTGATTCGCTCAAATTAGTTTCGGCGGCTAAACCTTTCTCTTTATACTCGTCGGCAATTATGGAGAGTCTTTTTATTTTTTCAAGATCGTTCGGCAGTTTTCTGTAGTCAATATCATGAGCTTTTGCGCCCACCAAACAACGCTTCTTCTTAGCTACTTTTCCTTTCAAATCCTCAATAAACTTACGGTCGCTCCAGTGTGCTTCCGGAATATAGTATTTCTCAGCCAAATGAACGTGTACATTCTCTGCAGCCATCAATTGGCTTGAGGCGTATTTGTTAAATAAATAAATCAACATGTATTTAAAATGTTCGTCATCTCCGCGCGATGCTTCCACAAACATATCGGCTGCTTCAATTAAAGTATCCGGCAATTGTGGCAGAAGCTTATCCAAATAAGTTTCAATTTTATTTTCATAAATGGGCGTTCGCATCAGCCTGTCGTCAGAATAATCAAAATTATCAAAATAATGATTCCTGTAGTATCGGTATCTTTCGCTGTTATCCGTTATAGAGGGCGGCACCTGCGGATCGCGAGTAGCTTTTAGGAAATCCGAAAAGAATAAATCCTCGTTTTCCTGAATGGTACGGTTGAATAATGCCTCAAGTTCTTCCCTTGCGGCCAAAATTTCTGCATCAACGGCAGCTTTATCTTCAGCAGTCGCTTTTTCTTGTTGTAACTCCTGCATCTTGAGACTTAAACGCCGCATTTCTTTCTGATAATCCGAAAAAACCTGATTTTGGCGGTCACCTTTAAAACTTACTCCCGAAAAATTGGCTGTATCGCCACTAATTGAAAATTTCTGATTCTCTCCCACCAAAAAATCAAAATATCTTTTATTGGGAAAAAACAAAAAGTACATACCGCCGGGCAGTCTGTCTTCTCCGGTAAAAACCGCTTTTCCGGATTGGTCGGTAACAATGGTATCATCCGGTATCAACTGATTGGCTCG
>CAYYQW010000072.1:0-19060 GCA_964472505.1 uncultured Bacteroidaceae bacterium
TTAACAAAAAAACGTTTAAATCTGCCGGATTTCTCTCTGCAATATCCTCGGAACATTTATGCTTCGCAGTTAGTTGTTTTCTTAAATCCGGCAGATTTGAAAAAACATTTTAAAAAACACCTCTCCATTTTGGTAGTTTTTCACTATATTAATAAGCAAAACCAAATATATACTTATGCCGAAATACGAACATTTAGACAAAATTGCCATTAACGTACAATCGCACCGATTGCTGAAAAAACTCCTGAAAGAAAACCCCAAATTAGAAGAAATAATGCGAACGGCACAAAATGAGATTGAAGCCATAATAGGCGTTCGCAATTGGATATTAAAAGATTACAAATTAAGTGATGAGGCTTATCGTTTTTACAAACGCGAAAAAACCGGCCATGAAGCATTTTCCAAACTCAGTTGGCAAGATTATGCCGCCATCAGAATTTTAGACTATGTGGACCATGCCGGCAAAGAATACGAAGACCTTAACCTGCACGGACAAAAAGCCGTAAGTAATCCCATAAAAATGATCTGGTTGGCAGTAACCAAAGGTACGGGGGGCGCCAAACCGGCGTTTTTTAAAGATATGCTTTATCTTTTCAGACAACTCTCCGGAAACTATCAACTAAAAATTCCCGATAAAAAAGAAGTACTCAGTTGGGCCGATCGTTTTCCTTCCGGTTTAGACCCCAGAATTGTTAAACTGCGCGAAGAAAATCGCGACCGTATTATTCGTATCTTAATACAAAAAATGGATGCCGACGAGATTCAAAGCACCAAATATGCTTTCACCCAAGAAATGTCGCAGCAACAAAAATACCTGAAAATGTTGGAATGGTGGGAAGACCATATTTTTCACCTGCGCTTTGCCGTGCGCTCGCCCGATATGCTGAACGAGCTGCTTGGCGGCTCCCTGGACCCCGATACCATGGACATACTCTACGCTGCCGAGAAAAAAGGCATTCCCTTTTTTGTGAACCCTTATTATTTGTCGCTCATGCATGTACGCGTTCCTTATTTTGCCATTGGTGCCGATTTGGCTATTCGCTATTACATACTTTACAGCCGCCAATTAGTTGATGAATTCGGCAGTATCAAAGCCTGGGAAAAAGAAGATATTGTAGAGCCCGGAAAACCCAATGCCGCCGGCTGGATTCTGCCCACGCATCACAACGTACACCGCCGTTACCCGGAAGTAGCCATTCTCATTCCGGCCACCATGGGCCGCGCCTGCGGAGGCCTTTGCGCGTCCTGCCAAAGAATGTACGATTTTCAGCGCGGTAATTTGAATTTTGACCTTGACAAATTAAAACCCAATAAATCGTGGCAAGAAACCCTGCAAGGTATTATGGATTATTGGGAAAACGACTCACAGTTGCGCGATATCCTCATAACCGGCGGCGATGCCCTGATGAGCACAGATAAGCAACTCCGGAAAATTTTAGATGCCGTATATGAAATGGCCAAACGCAAAAAGGAGAAAAACAAAACACGCAAGAACGGCGAAAAACATGCCGAAATTCTTCGCGTAAGGCTTGGTGCACGCCTGCCGGCATATCTGCCGCAACGCATCAACAAAGCTCTGACAACAATTCTCAAAGATTTTAAAGAAAACGCTTCCGAAATTGGCATTACACAATTCTTAATACAAACCCATTTTGAATCGCCCATGGAGATAACTCCCGAAACCAAACAAGCCGTGGATTTACTCAATGCCGCCGGCTGGGTCGTTACCAACCAGCACGTTTTTACCGCAGCCTCATCGCGGCGCGGACATACGGTTAAGCTCCGGCAGATAATGAACGAGGCCGGAATTCTGCCTTATTACACATTCAGCGTCAAAGGCTATATGGAAAATTATTTCAATTTTGCAACCAACGCACGAGCCGTACAGGAACAGATTGAAGAAAAAGTTTTGGGTCAAATTCCCGAAAAAAACTACACGGATATCAATGAATTAGCCGCCGATGCAGAAAATATCCGGATAAATATAAGCCGACTTAAAGAGAGAATCGGCCTGCCTTTTCTCGCCACCGACCGCAATGTATTAAATCTGCCCGGTGTAGGCAAAAGCCTTACTTTCCGAGTAATCGGGATAACCCGCTACGGCCGCCGTATTTTGGAGTTCGACCACGATGCCAACCGCAATCACAGTCCCATAATTCACAAAATGGGAAGAGTAATTATTATCGAATCCAAATCCATCAGCGAATACCTGCAACAGCTTGAAGAAATTGGCGAAGATAAAAAAGAATACGAAAGCATCTGGGGTTATTCCATCGGAGAAACCGAACCGCGCCTGCCGCTCTACGAATATCCCGACTACGATTACAAACTGACGGAAGAAATTACCAACCTGGAAATCTGAGGCTTGTTTGCAAAACCATCCGTCTGTCCGCTTGGAGCAGTCGGACGGGAAAAAATTCTTTGCAATATCTTCGGAATATTTATACTTCGCAGTTAGTTGTTTTCGTAAATCCGGCAAATTTTTTGAATTATTTAGCTTTCAATTTAAAACTAAGTGCTCTAAATCCCGACAATCTATCGGTTTTCAAGGTGCAGAAATTTTTGCGGGCATGCAAACTTTCATTATCCATGCAGGTTGCTGCCCGTTGCATGTTTTTTTAGCTTTGTGTTAGCTTGCGTTATTCAATTTTTCTTTTTGTCAAATCTCTCGCAGAATGATGTACGGTTAAAATATCAATTTGCTTTTCAGACGCAATCTTATAAATGATTCGATAATTTCCTTCGATCAATTCTCTTATATTTTCTTTCTTTATTTCAGGTACAATTCTGCCGATACGGATTTGTGTCCTCAAAATCCGAGTTTTGTTTTTTAATCGAACAACTTGACGTTTTGCATATCGTTTTGAATCATTTGATATATAATCCCCAATGTTTTGTAAGTCATCTCTTGCCTGAAAAGTCCAATTTAATCGAACCATGTATCCATTTCTTTATCTAATTCATTGTCCGATATTATATCACCGTTCTCAGATTGTTCATTCCCAATTTCAATTTTCTCTATTAAAATGAGCCTGTCAATCAATTCATCAATTGTAAATTCCTCCGGAAAATCTTCAATCTGATTTTTTAATTTTTCCTTTGTCAACATATTCGTCTATTTATTGTCTTTTACAAAGATACAACTATTCACTAAAATTAAATATTGTATTGTTTCATTTCTTATGCAAGCTAACAGTTATATAACCATCCGGCATTTATTTCCGAAATAGTTATACCTGTTTTTCCGGTTCTAAAATTACGTCTTTTCAGAAGGATAAGCAAAAGAAAAAAGTAATTATATTTCCCATGGCGCATCTGCATCCCAAATTAGTAATTTTCATGCAATATATGGAAAATATCAACAAATGTCTCCGGAATTTGCCGGATTTCAATCTGCAAAATCCTCGGAACATTTATGCTACGCAGTTAGTTGTTTTCTTAAATCCGCCGGATTTTAGAACCAATAAACGAGAGAGGAACTTGCGGTTTTTGAATTAAATAAACCGGACAAACGGTATTGTTTCTCAAATATAATTTTTTTATTTCTAAAAAAGTTCTAATTTTGCTCTAAATAACAGGAAAATGATTTTTTTCAGTGCCATACATCATCATCATACTTGCTCTCAGGCGAGGTGGTGATGATGTATTTTTTTTAAAAAATTTTCGAACCCCGTCTGAGTAAATCGGACGGGATTTGTTTTTTTAATCTCCTGCTTTCGGTTTGCTCAGGCAAAAAACTACAAAAGATGAGTAAACTAAAAATTGCCATACAAAAAAGCGGGCGACTAAGCGAAAAATCTCTAAAGCTACTGGATGAATGCGGCATTAAAATCTCCAACGGAGCACGCAAATTAAAAGCTGAAGCCACAAACTTTCCCGTAGAAATTTTATTTCTTCGCGATGACGACATTCCGCAATATGTAGAGCAAGGCGTGGCCGATGTAGGAATTCTCGGTGAAAACGAAGTTTGGGAAAAAGACAAAAACACCGCCGTAGTTGCCAAACTCGGTTTTGCCGGTTGCCGCATGGCTCTGGCCGTACCGAAAAATACGGATTATCCGGGCTTGAGCTACTTTGAAGGCAAAAAAATTGCTACGGGCTATCCGAACATTCTCAAAAAGTTTCTGAAACAGAATAACATCAACTGCAAGATTGAAGAAATCGGCGGAAGTGTTGAAATAGCTACCGGCATTGGTTTAGCCGATGCAATTTTTGACATCGTAAGCACCGGAAGTACCTTGCTCATGAACGGCCTGAAAGAAGTGGAGCAAGTAACCAAAAGCCAAGCGGTTTTAATAAAAGGCCCAAAGCTTTCGCCCGAAAAAAACGAAATTCTCGAAAAACTCAGTTTTCGTATAAAAGCCGCAAGAAGTGCATCACAAAACAAATACATACTCCTGAATGCGCCCAATGAAGCCATTGCAAAAATATCCGAAATTTTGCCGGGCATGAAATCACCAACCATATTACCTTTGGCTGAAGCCGGATGGAGCAGCCTGCACTCGGTAGTTAAAGAAGATGAATTTTGGGATGTAATTGACCAATTGAAAACCCTTGGAGCACAAGGCATTTTAGTAATTCCTATTGAAAAAATGATTCTGTAAACTCAAGCCATGAAAACAATAAAGCAACCCGCAAAAAAAGATTGGAGCCGGCTGTGTGAACGCCCGGCGGAAGATATTTCAAAACTAAACAATTTGGTTTCGGACATGTTTGAAGAAATTCGCACCCAAGGCGATAAAGCAGTTAAAGCTTACACCAAAAAATTCGACGGTACGGATTTGCAAAACCTGAGCGTTTCCGGCCGTGAATTTGATGAAGCAGAAAAAAATCTGCCCGAAAAGCTGAAAGCCGCCATAAACTTGGCTGCCGAAAACATTCGAAAGTTTCACGCTTCACAAAAAGAACCGGTTAATATCATTGAAACTGCGCCCGGCGTATTTTGCCGTCGCGAAAGCCGACCGATTGAAAAAGTCGGCATTTACATTCCGGCCGGTACGGCACCGCTGTTTTCCACCGTTCTGATGCTTGCAATTCCGGCACGGCTGGCCGGCTGCCGAGAAATTGTATTGTGCTCGCCGCCGGACAAAAACGGCCAAATTCATCCGGCGGTTTTATATGCCGCCAAACTTACCGGTGTGAGCGCCGCATTTAAAATCGGCGGGATTCAGGCCGTGGGCGCGCTTACATTCGGAACGGAAAGTGTGCCGAAAGTCTATAAAATATTCGGCCCCGGAAATCAGTACGTAACGGCGGCCAAGCAAGCCGCACAGAACTACGGCGTAGCTATGGATTTGCCCGCCGGCCCCAGCGAACTGCTGGTAATTGCCGATAAAAGCGCAAATCCCGAATATGTTGCCGCCGACCTTTTGTCGCAAGCAGAACACGGGCCGGACAGTCAAGTGATTTTGCTTTCCGACAACGATAAAACAAATGAAGCCGTTTTAAATGCTTTGGAAATTCAATTGGAACAACTTCCGCGCAAAGCAACCGCTCAAAAAGCGCTTGAAAACAGTCAAGCAATTACATTCAATAATATTTCTGAGTGTATTGATTTTAGTAATGCCTACGCGCCGGAGCACTTAATTATGGCGGTTGAAAATCCGGACAGTTTTTCTCCTCGGGTTATTAATGCCGGTTCGGTATTTTTGGGAAATTACACTTGCGAAAGTGTCGGCGATTATGCTTCCGGAACCAACCATACACTGCCCACCAACGGCTATGCCCGAAATTACAGCGGTGTTTCTTTAGACAGTTTCATAAAAAAAATTACCTTTCAGGAGCTTACAAAAGAAGGTTTGAACAATATTGGTCCGGCCATAGAACAAATGGCTGAAGCCGAAGCTCTATTCGCACATAAAAATGCCGTTACATTAAGACTAAAAGATATTGCAAAATGATGAACACAGACCTTTTGGTACGCCAAAACATTTTGGATTTAAAGCCTTATGCAGGTGCTGCCGCCGAAAACAAAGGCCGCAAAGGCATTCTTTTAGATGCCAATGAAAATCCCTACGGAGCGCTCAATCGCTATCCGGATTTGCATCAATACGAATTAAGAAAAAAGTTGAGCGAATTAAACGGTTTATCGCCAAGCAACATCATGATTGGCAACGGCAGCGATGAACTGATTGATATGGCTTTTCGGATTTTTTGCCGTCCCGGAAAAGATAAGGTGATTATTTGTCCGCCCATTTTTGGAATGTATGAAGTGTATGCGCAAATCAATGATGCGGAAATAATAAGTATTCCCTTAGAAAGCGATTTTCAGCCCGACAGCCAAAAGATTTTGGAAACCGGCGAAGAAGCAAAAATTTTGTTTCTTTGCTCACCCAATAATCCCACAGGCAACAGTTTCAACGATTTGGAGTATCTGATTCAAAACTTTTCGGGCATCGTGTTTTTGGATGAAGCTTATATTGATTTCAGCAGGCAAGCTTCGCTTTTGGAAAAAATCAATGACTATCCGAATTTGATTGTATCGCAAACCTTCAGTAAAGCACGAGCAATGGCGGCTGCAAGAATCGGCGTAATTTATGCCGATAAAAAAATCATCAGTTATTTTCAAAAAGTCAGAGCGCCATTTAACATCAGCCGGTTAAACACAGAAGCCGCACTAAAAACTTTAGAAGACAAAACAGACTTTAAAGAAACGATTAACAAAGTCTTGCAGGAACGAAAACGCATAGAAAATTTCCTTGCCCAATTGCCCTATGTAAAAAAAATCTATCCGTCGGATGCCAACTTTATTTTGGCTGAATTTGAATCGGCAAATTTTATTCATTCGGAATTGGCAAAAGCGGGCATTATGGTAAGAAATCGGAGCGGCCAAGTCGAAAATTGCCTGCGCATAAGCGCCGGAACTCCGGATGAAAATGATGCTTTAATGAATGCACTTGAAAATCTAAAAAATAAAATCTGAAAAACCATGCAAAAACTCTTATTTATCGACCGCGACGGTACATTGGTAATTGAACCGCCGGAAGATTATCAACTCGACAGTTTGGAAAAACTTGAATTTTATCCGGGCGTTTTCCGATACCTATCGCGTATTGCCGAAGAATTAGACTACCAATTGATAATGGTAACAAATCAGGACGGCTTGGGTACGGCTTCCTTTCCGGAAGAAGATTTTTGGCCCGCCCAAAACAAAATAATTCAAAGCTTTAAAAATGAAAGCATTGAATTTACAGACGTGCTGATTGACAAATCATTACCGGAAGAAAATAAGCCCACGCGAAAGCCCGGCACAGCCATGCTTAATGAATATATGCGCGGCAATTACGACCTGAAAAATTCCTTTGTCATCGGCGACCGAGTCAGCGACTTGCAATTGGCCGAAAACTTAGGTTGCAAATCCATATTTATTGGTGAAAAAATGCATGAATCGGCAGACTTTTCAAGCACTTCCTGGAAAGAAATCTACCGGTATTTATCGGCTTTGGGCGGAAGCGCAAAAACACAACGAAAAACATCCGAAACCAATATTTATGCCGAGCTGGAATTATACGGCTCCGGGAAATCCGACATTTCAAGCGGAATCGGCTTTTTAGACCACATGCTGGAGCAAATTGCGCGACACGGCAATTTTAATTTAAGCCTGAAAGTGAAAGGCGATTTGCAGATCGACCAACACCACAGCATTGAAGACGCAGCCTTGGTTTTGGGAGAAAGATTTAAAAAAGCGCTCGGGAAAAAAGCCGGCATTGCGCGTTACGGTTTTTTTATTCTGCCCATGGATGAGTCTTTGGCTCAAGTGGTTCTGGATTTCAGCGGACGACCGCAATTGATTTGGAATGCGGATTTTAAGCGCGAAACCGTCGGCGATTTTCCCGCGGAAATGTTCAAACATTTTTTTAAAAGTTTTTGCGATACCGCTGCCTGCAATCTAAATATAAAAGCAGAAGGCGAAAACGAACATCATAAAATTGAAGCCATATTTAAAGCTTTTGCGAAAGCTCTGAAACAAGCCGTAAGCAAAACAGGAAACACAGAATTATTAAGCACAAAAGGACTCTTATGACAGTAATAATAAAATATAATGCCGGCAACATCCGCTCGGTACAAAATGCCGCGGAACGCTTGGGCTACGATTGCATTGTAAGCGATAATCCCGATGAAATACGCAAAGCCGACAAGGTGATTTTCCCCGGCGTGGGCGAAGCCGGTTCGGCCATGAGATATTTGAAAAAGCGCGGTTTGGACGAATTGATAAAATCACTGAAACAGCCCGTACTCGGCATCTGTTTGGGCTTACAACTGATGTGCCGCCATACCGAAGAAAGCGACACACAATGCTTGGGAATTTTTGATGCGAAAGTAAAGAAATTTCCGCCCAAAGACTTGGTGCCGCATATTGGTTGGAACAATTTGCAGAATGTAAAATCCGAGCTCCTGAAAACGAAGGAAACCAAGCCGGATGTGTATTTTGTACACAGCTATTATGCCGAGCTTAGTAATGATACCGTTGCAGAATGCAATTATATTCTGCCTTTCAGCGCTGCCATGCAAAAAGACAATTTTTATGCCACACAATTTCATCCCGAAAAATCGGCGAAAGTCGGCGAACAAATTTTAAAAAACTTTTTAGAACTATGAGAATAATTCCCGCTATTGATATTATCGACGGAAAATGTGTGCGCCTGAGCAAAGGCGATTATAACACAAAGAAAATTTATAACGAAAACCCGACAGAAGTCGCCAAAGAATTTGAAGATTACGGCATTAAATACTTGCACTTGGTAGATTTGGACGGCGCCAAGTCCAAACAAATTGTAAATTATAAGATTTTGCAAAAAATTGCCGCAAAAACGAATCTGCAAATTGATTTCGGCGGTGGCATAAAAAGCCGTAAAGATTTTGAAACGGCTTTTGAAAACGGTGCTGCACAAGTTACCGCCGGAAGCATGGCCGCTCAAAATCCCGAGCTTTTTTCAGAATGCCTGCGTGACTACGGCTCGGAAAAAATAATTCTCGGAGCTGATTTTCGCAACAGAAAAATTGCAGCACAAGGCTGGTTGGAAGAAACCCAAACGGATGTGACGGATTTTATTGTCGAATACGAAAAACAAGGCATCCGATACGTAATATGCACCGATATTTCAAAAGACGGTATGCTGCAGGGCGCTTCGGAGAAAATTTATACGGAAATTTTAAACCGTACTAAAGTTAATCTGATTGCAAGCGGCGGTGTGGCTGCGCTCAATGATTTAGACCGCATGAAATCCATTGGTTGCGAAGGCACCATTTTGGGCAAAGCCATTTATGAGAACAGAATTAGCTTGCCTGAGCTTAAAGCTTGGATTGATAACAATTAAAAAACTGAGTGATGTTAAAAAAACGAATCATTGCCTGCTTAGATATTCAAGACGGGCGCACGGTAAAAGGAATTAATTTTGTGGGAATACGCGATGCCGGCGACCCGGTGGAGCTGGGCAAACAATATGCCGAGCAGGGTATTGATGAACTGGTTTTTCTGGATATTACCGCTACGGTGGAAAAGCGCAAAGCATTGGCCAAGCTGGTAGAAAAAATCGCCAAACAAATCAATATCCCGTTCACGGTGGGCGGCGGTATCAGTGCATTGGAAGATGCCCGCGTGCTAATCAATGCCGGCGCCGATAAAATCAGTATTAACTCGGCGGCGGCAAGAAATCCGGAGCTGATTTCGGAAATTGCTGCCGAATTTGGAAACCAATGCGTAGTTACGGCCATTGATGCCAAATTTGCCGATAACGAGCTAAAAGTATATTTGAACGGCGGCAGAATACCAACCGAACTGAATGCCTTGGAGTGGGCTAAAACAGCAGAGGAAAAAGGCGCCGGCGAAATTCTGCTGACATCCATGAATCACGACGGCACAAAAAATGGTTTTGCGCTCGAAATCACCGACACATTCAGCCGCGCATTAAACATTCCGGTAATAGCATCCGGCGGTGCGGGTCGCAGCGAGCATTTTTCAGACTTATTCAAACAAACGAAAGCTTCCGCCGGGCTGGCAGCAAGTATTTTTCATTACGGGGAAATAAAAATTCCCGAACTGAAGAGCTATTTAAAGAAACAAAACATAGCGGTACGATAATTCATTAAATTCACAATTCAGAAAAAAAACTTATGAACATAGATTTCACAAAAGGAAACGGCTTAGTGCCGGTAATTATTCAAGACGAACTCAGCCTGCAGGTTTTGATGCTGGGCTATATGAACCAAGAAGCTTACAAAAAAACCCGGACGGAAGGCAAAGTAACGTTTTTCAGCCGAAGCAAAAACAGGCTTTGGACCAAAGGCGAAACATCCGGTAATTTTTTATTTGTAAAAAACATTGAACTCGACTGCGATAATGATACGCTTTTGATAAAAGTAAGTCCCCAAGGCCCCGTTTGCCACAAAGGCACCACATCTTGTTTTGGTGAAGCCGAAGTAAAAGGTTTTCTCTACAAACTGCAAGATACCATCAATCAGCGCATTGAATCCGACGATCCAAAATCTTATACCAATAAAATATACAAAAAAGGGATACACAAAGCTGCGCAAAAAGTTGGCGAAGAAGCCGTAGAGCTGGTCATAGAGGCTATGCGCAATAAAGATGAACTGTTCCGCAACGAAGCCGCCGACCTGCTCTATCATTTATTGATACTTTTAAAATCTAAAAACATGCGGCTGGAAGATATTGAGGAAGTACTTGTCGGGCGTATGAAGTAAAAAAACAGCCGGCAAACTAAAATGCACAAGCAAAGTTTGCCGGCTATGATACTTTCTCTAAATCACTTCAGTAGCTCTCAAAATGAAGGTTAGCAATAGACCGGCTATAAGTAACCAGAAAAAGAAACCCAAAACGAAGCGCGTAATTTTTTCATTTTCGTATTCTTCCACTGCGCCTTCATGCTGCACCCCGGGTTTATCTTTGGATACCGGAATGAGTGTAGCAATCAGCAAAAGAATAAAAAATGCCGGGATTAAGTAAGAAACCCACGCTTGTCCGTAAACGGTAGGCCCAATCGGGTCAACCAAAGAGCCAAGGGCAAGTGTGAAAAGGAAAATAATGAAAAAGAAAACCACCAAACCTCTCATAGGCCCGGGTCCTTCCCGTTTAAAGGGATAGGCTAAAATAAAAGCAAATATCAAAGCAATTATTAATGACAAAATAACTGATGTAAATACCATAATTATAAATTTATAAATTAAACTTAAAAAAGAATTAATTGCATCGGCTCATAAAAGCTTTTTAGAGCAAATACAAACTACTGTCAATCAACAATTGAATCCGTATATAAACAAAATATCTAATCGTCAACAAACACTAAGATAATAAATAAATATTAAAAAGTCAAATTATTTTTTCACCCAATTCCCGTCATCTGATTTTTGATAAACATTCTTTACGGCGGCCCAAGCTACTTTATGCGAAACTTCTTCGCGCGTAGCATCGCCTTCTCTGTCATCAGGATCTTTATATTCGTCAAAAGCATTGTTATAGGCTGCTCGATAAATATTCTGTGCATCGTCGGGAAGCACGTTTTTTACTTGTTCCGGTAATTCCTTGTTATTTTTGTATGGCATGGCTTATATAAATTTGATTTATGATTTATTTCTGTTTTGTCTAATATCCGCTGTTATAAATATACAAAAATCCCTGCTTAAACCAAAAGGAAAGCAGGGATTTTTAGAGATTCAAGAAATAATTTATCGTATCATGATTACCAAATATTTAGAGCGGCTCCAAAAGGCTTTGGGATCATTAATTGTGAGCTGAATATAATTGTCATCGGCATTTTTCTCGAGCGTGTATGCCGCTTCCGGATGGTCAGTCAGGAAAGTAACTTTCTTGGCATTCTTCAAATCAATGCTGTTCTTCTCTCGAATATCAATTTCCGTAAATTCCGAACTGCTTTTTTGAATTTTTTGTACGCCCCCAATTCCGATAAAACCACCTTCTTTGCTTATAATTTCTCGGTCTTTCAAGAATGAGCGGTCACCTATCACATAGTATGCTGTGTTTAGCGCATCGGTCTGTTGTTCTATGGTTTGAGCTTTTTCTTGGCTTTCTTGTTCCAATTTTTCAATATTAACCGCCATTTGATTTAAACGGTCGTTAAGCTTTTGCAAATCCAAGTCTTTCTGTTGAATAATCGATTGCAGCTCCTTTATTTCCTGATCTTTTTCATTAAGCGTAGCCGTAAGCTGTTCTACACTTATTCTGAATTCGGAGACTTCCGAGCCGGATTTATTGAGTTGCGAGCGCAGATAATCCAGTTTCTTACGATTTTCCACCATCATTTCATATATGATTTCAATATCATTGTTGATAGCCTCTACATCGTCTTCTTGTAATTCGTTATCTTCTTTGGCACGGTTTACAAGAATTTTTTCCTGTTGCATAATCTTATTCAAACCGGCTTGTATTTCATTAATAGCCGCAACATATTCGTTAATGGATTCCTTGTCTTTTTCGCGCAATTCCTGCAAACTGTCAAGCTTTGCTTCCAAAGCTAACTCTTTCTCGGTAGGGCCGGATTCGCCGCAAGAAAAAAACAGTGATAAAACTGTTAGTACAACAGATGTTTTGATAATGTATTTCATTGTTCTAAGTTTTTCAAATTTATGATACAAAAATACGCATTTTTTTAATTTTCATCAATTCTTATCGGTGCTTTAAGCTTCTTTAACCAAATTCTTACAAACCAAAAGCCAACAAGCCGTATCCGACAATAAGGCCTACTAATAAATTAACGGCTTTTGCTAAAACAAAGCTCCTGCCGGATTCCGCCAAAAGCGGCAAAGACCCGTGGCCGTCTTGCACAATTGAGTTGGCAACCAAAACACTCAGAGGAACTACCCCGCCCATAAATAAACTGATAAATACAATGTGCGGCCCCGATTCCGGAATCATACCGACCAATACAGCAACGAACATTACATAGTAAATATTATCGGCAATCCACTGCCGGATATCCATTTGCTCATTCAAAAAATGGAGCGCAACAAACGCAACTGCAGTCCACAAAAAGATTTTAAGGAAGTGCTTTTTTATCACATGCCCCCAAAGATGTTCCTTTACAAAGTGATTGGGAACCGTAACAGTAATGAGCAAACCCACTATAACCGCTGCCAAAAAACTAATGCGCTCCCAGCCCCATTCGGAATGTCCGTGACTGTGGCCGTGGCTGTCGTCCACCAATGCGTGAGCATGATCATGACCGGCAGGGCCAAATATCATAAGCGCAACAAATGAGAGTCCGGCTAAAATCAAAACCAAACGTTCCCAACGAATTTTTTTATAGAAAGACGGTATTTTTTCGGGCTCAAAGCAGGCACATTCGGCTTGTTTGTCGTGATATGTAAAATGCTTTTCGCCCAACTTAACCGGGAAAGGGTTTTTCATTACGGCTTGTAAAACAAAACCCGTAATTATTGCCACCCCGCCAATAATTCCCATTATCAATAAAGCTTTAGACGGAATCATGGAAAACATCAGAAAAGCTTCATCGCCGGAAGTGGCTATAAGTGCCGTAACCAGAGCGGCAAAGCTAATGCTTCGATGAATGTACATGGAAACAGCGGCAAAAGTTCCCATACAGCCGGGAATTAAACCTAAAACAGCAGCAATAATAATTTGCCCGCCCTTACTTTTTTTCAGTTTCTCAATCCAACGATTTTTGGTTTGAACGGTGATATACTCCAAAATCATCATCATTACAAGCACAAAAACCGTAATTTTAATGGCCTGAACGAGAATACTTACCATTTCATGAATCATTTTTTCTTAGTTTAGTTTTTTGAATATTTTTAATATCGGTAATCACAAACGGACTGAAATTCTTTAGGGTGTCGGTAATTTGAAATACACCGGAAACGTCCACATAGTCATCATCTTTTACATGCTCTGTGTCAAGTTCTTCATCGAAATACAGTAAGATGGTCTGACCGTGTTCGTCGTGATCGCAAAAAGCACAGACCTCGCGGCGCGTTTCGCTCAACAGATAAAGCATCTCGCCGCCTATCTTTTCTGAATACAGAAAGCCTTCCATGCTGATATTCTTATTCTCTAAATTTCTTAGTTCTTCGGGAATTTCAGTTTGCAAAACAAAACTAAAACTTTGTTTATCAAATGCTTTGTGTCTGTGAGCAGAGCGAAACATTTCCCACTGCACATCTTCGGAACTGAATCCGTCCGTATCTCTTGAATAAGGAATCAAGAAAAGAATAAAGGCAGCAATTATAATTAACAGAATATATCGTGTTTTTCGTTTCACCTTAATTTATTTTAGCTTTAACTTTTGGGTTTTGATAAAAGGTCGGTCTTTCGGCGGAACAGGGTCATAACCGTGTGTTCCCCAAGGATGGCATTTCGACAAACGCCTTAAGCCCAGCCATAGACCTTTACCCGGCCCGTGCCGGCGAACAGCTTCCACAAAGTACGAGGAACAAGTTGGCACATGCCTGCAACTTGAAGGCGTGTAGGGAGAAATTACATATTGGTAAACCTTTATGGGACTTATGATAATGTAGAATAATATTTGCTTTATGAACTTCATCGAATACGCTTGCTTTATTCAAAAAATATCGGGCTGCAAAGATACAAATGTATTTTTATCCGGAATAAGGAAAATATGTAATTTTTTCAATAAAACTAAAAACGGTTGCTAAATATTTTTTTGAGCTGCTGAAGCTGTTTCTGTCTTTATATCTCTGAGAAACGCTCAGTCTGCTTTGTGAAACAGTCATTACCCTATCTGTAATCAGGGACTTAAAAAACCACAAATTCATCCTAAAGACTAATTATCAAATAGTTAAACTGAATTATTCGGAGTCGGATTTATTGAGAAATAAGATAATAAGTAAAAATATGTAGTTATGCTGTTTTCTAATAATTCTGCTTTACGATTTTAAAACCGGCAGGGCGTTGCCCTGAGCTGATATTTTCTATCCTTTCAGGCTAATAATCAACTCAATGTAATTCCGTAAAGTAGAACTAACTAAGCTGCCGGAAAAACAAATTTTGCTGCGCAGCTTCAAATTTTCATAAAACAATTATACTTGTTTATTAAGTTCAATTCACCCGTAACAATTTACGGACATTCCAGCCGGCTATAATTTGGGCGGGTTTTGAGCATAAACACATTTTTAATTCTACAAAAAATATCAAAAAAAGCAAACAAAACCACTAAACCAAGGTAGAACGAAAAGGCAAAACCGCAGAGTTTCGGCACAGAGTTTGCTCAAATATAATTAAGCTTAAAGCTTCAGTTAAGCTTTGGAATTTAACATAAAAACAGGCATAAAGAACTGTTCAAAAATATAAGAACTCCGAATGAAAAATTTACACAGAAAAAAAACTGTAATCATAGCCTTTACCCTTTCGTTATTAGTACTAATCCCGATTTTTGCCAAAAACACAAGCCTATTCGGCATACAACAAAAACCCGAGGCCGACGAGCAAAAGACAGCCATTCCGAAAGGGTTTCCGTACATCACTAATTTTTCGGGAGATGAAACCGAAGCATTTCCGGTTCAATCCATCAGTCAAGACCAAGATGAGCTGATGCTTTTTTTAAATCGCCGCGGTTTAATTCTGTTTAACGGCTCCGAAGAGCGTTTTATTGAATTTGACACAAAGCTGCACAGTTTACGAAAAGATGAAGAAAGCGGAATAATTTATGCTTTAGGAAACAACAACTTTGGCTATTTGGAAAAAACAGCTTACTACGATTATCAGTTCAACTCATTACTGCCGGAAAATGACAGTATAACCGGATTTAATAAAATTTTGTTTTCCGACAAAAAGGCTTGGTTCGTTGGGCCGCATGCCGTTTATTCCGTTATAAAAAACAAACCGGATACGGTTGAACTATACTATCAAAACGATTCGATAAGCATAAACGATGCTTTTTTTCTGAAAGAAAATTTATATATCTGTATTAAAAACAAAGGCTTGTTTAATCTTAAGCGCCACGGAAGAGGAAATTTTGTTTCGCAAGCAGATGAACTAAAAAATTCGGAAATTATTTTTCATATCCCTTTTGATAAAAAAATAATATTAGGTACAAATCAAAACAAACTATATCTTTTTGACGGAGAGAATCTTGAAAACTACGAAACCGAAATTGATGAATATTTTGAAGAAAGTATCATAGCCGGAGCAAGCGATTTTGGTTACAGACGTTTTGTGGTAACGACTTTGAGCGGCGGGGCAGCAATTATAAATAAAGATAACGGAAAAGAAGAAGCCCTCATTAATTTTAGAACCGGCCTGCCCGATGATGAAATATTTGCAAGCTACGCAGATTCGGAAACCGGCCTGTGGCTGTCGCATGAATTTGGTGTAAGCCGTATAATGCCCGACTTGCCCGTAAGCTTCTACGATAATTTCCCCGGTAAAGAAGGTAAAGTGTACGACATCAGTGTAAAAGACAGCACCTTATATCTTGCCACCGGTCAAGGTGTTTTTTATCTTTCCGAAATCAAAGACTTTAAAGAAATAGAAGAACTGGTAACCACACAAATACCTCAAAAAGAAACTGACCGTGAAAAAGAAGCGATGGAAGAATCTTTTACGGATAATGAACCCGAACCGGAAAAAACAACAAGCGAAACCAAAGAAGATACAAAAGAAGAAGAAGAAACCGGTGCTTTAAAAAAGCTTTGGCGTAAAATACGCGGTAAAGATAAAGACAGTGCAAGCAGCGAGGAAAACACTGAAGTTTCCGAAACGGATGAAAGCAATAAGGAAAGCACTGAAAAGTCTAAAAAAAGAAACAAGAATAGAAATACAAATAATTCGGTACAAAGGACAGTAAGATATACCACCGTTAAGCAGTCCAAAAAAGTATATGAACTGCAATCCATAAAATACCAATTTAAGCAGCTCGAAAAAATCACCGGCAAATGCAAACAATTCCAAGCTTTTGGGAATGGCATACTTACGGCTTCCAACAACGGGCTCTTTTATATAGAAAATATACAAGTAAGCGAAGTATTAGCCGGAGCATACATTTACACTATTGCAAAGACTCAAAATCCGGATATAGCCCTGGTACTCACCGACAAAGGCTTGTATAAAGTAAGCTTTGATTCGAAAGAAATAAAAGCACAAAAAGTCAGTTACGAAACAACTGAGTACACGCCTCTATCTGTAATGAACGGCTATGAAGGAGAAATCTTATTGGCCGGAGTAAATCATCTGAGCGTATTGAATCCTGCAGGCAATACATACGAAACGGTAAGTTACAGCTTTGAAACACGCTACCCGGAGAACATAACACTTAAAACCGTCAATGATACGGTTTATATCCTGAGCTCGGAGCAAGCTTATAAATGGACTGAAAATGAATTAAAAGCAGCTCCGAAAATGAATAATTTCCGCTCGGCCGGTTGCGATATGTTTTATCTGCAAAACAATGCCCTAAGTATTTGTGAAAACGGGACAGCTAATCAGTTTTCAGGTGCCGAAGTATTCACGGATGTACAATTACAAATGCTCTTTACCGAAAAAAACATCAGTCGAATATACTCTGACCCTGACGGAAATATATGGCTTATAGGCGATTTCAACAGAATAATGAAAATTGATAAACAATCAGCTTTCAGAGGGTTCAGTGATTTGCAATTAAAAATTGTAAGCTTTCAAGGGAATTTCATGAAAGCGGTTAAAAACAATGAATTGGTAATAAAA
Organism: uncultured Bacteroidaceae bacterium; assembly: GCA_964472505.1. Lineage (GTDB taxonomy): Bacteria > Bacteroidota > Bacteroidia > Bacteroidales > JAADGE01 > JAYEIA01. The sequence continues at coordinate 17,672 of CAYYQW010000072.1, forward strand.
GAAGGCTTCGATTCTATTGCGGTTAGAATTAGCGCACCCTCCTATTTTAGTCGCGAAGAAGTGAAATACGCCTATACCATCGACGGGGTAACGCGCACTATTGAAGGCGGTAAAGACGGTGCATTTTTCATACTGAACAGCTTGCCAACAGGCAAACATGAACTGACAATAAGTGCCCGCGACCAAGTAAACCGTAAAAGCAATACCCTGCAATACACACTTACCGTAAAAGCTCACTTTTATAATACGGTATGGTTTTATGTCCTTATACTGATTCTGCTAAGCGGAGGCGTTTGGTTTATATCCAACCGGATAAATGCCCGTAAAAGGCGTTTAGTAGAACTCCATAACCAAGAACTTGAAAAAGAAGTGGAAAGGCGAACGGAAAAAATAAGAAAGCAAAATGAAGAAATTTTAGCGAGAAACCGAAAAATTGAGCAGCAAAATCAGGAAATAAAAACTCAAAGTACTGAAATTTACGAGAAAAACCGTGAAATTACCGACAGTATCAACTATGCCGAACGTATTCAATCGGCAGCGCTTCCGCCCGAGGATATTTTAGATGATTTTTTTGATGACCGGTTTATTTTCTTCAAACCTCAAGATATTATCAGCGGCGATTTTTACTGGGTGCGTCAATTTCACAATAAAATATTTATTGCAGCCGTGGACTGCACCGGCCACGGAGTTCCGGGCGGCTTTGTAAGTATGCTGGGAATTTCTTTTTTAAACGAAATCATCGACCGACCGGATATTTCAACCGGAACGGTGCTTAACAAACTCAGAGACAAAGTTATTGATTCTCTGCATCAATCAAAAGAAAACAAAAGCCGAGACGGTATGGACCTTGCCCTGATAAGCGTCGATACTGAAACACAAGTATTGGAATACTCCGGTGCACATAACCCGCTGATATTAATTCGTAACGGAGAACTGTATCGGGTAAAAGGCGACCGCATGCCCGTAGGCTACAGCCGCAAAAAAGATACGCCTTTTACAACCCATGAAGTAAATATTCTGAAAGGCGACCAATTTTATACATTTTCCGACGGTTTTAGCGACCAATTTGGCGGGGAGCATAAACGAAAGTTTACCTCCGGGCGTTTCAATAAACTGCTCTACGAAATACATTCTCTCACAATGCAAAATCAGAAAAAAACCCTTGAAGAGCTGTTTGAAAAATGGAAAGGCAACATTAGCCAAATGGATGATTTGCTCATTATCGGCATTAAGATTTGATTTTCTGAAAAGCGGAATTGTGGAGTTGTTAAGTTGTGGAGTTGCATAGTTGTGGAGTTGTATAGTCGTGGAGTTGCATATTTGTGGAGTTGTATAGTTGTGGAGTTGTGGAGTTGTGGAGTTGTGGAGTTGTGGAGTTGTGGAGTTGTG
>CAYYQW010000073.1:0-19003 GCA_964472505.1 uncultured Bacteroidaceae bacterium
ACCGGCAGCACGTTAGAGAAAGACATTCGGATATAAGGTATTCATGCATTAGTGGCTATACATCGCTTTGCTTTGTTTTACCAACGAATACACTAATCCGGCATAAAACGTTTGATGCTGTTATAATTTATTGTGTAAAAAAATATTAGTCTGAATAGATTCAAGCAAAACACTTATAAAGCATATTGTCCTTAAATCATATTTTTTATAATTTAGACGCTTAATAATATTAAAGAAAACCCATCCGGATATGAATTTCAAAGAACAAATTATACAAGGAATCCCCGAAGAACTGCCCACAAAGAAAGAGCGACGAAAAGCAGTAAGCCATGCGCCCAAACGCAAGGATATTCTAAACAAAGAAGAAAAAAAACTGGCTCTCAAAAATGCACTTCGCTACTTCAAACCTGAACACCACAAAGAGCTTGCGCAAGAATTTGCCGAAGAACTCGAAACATACGGCAGAATATACATGTACCGATTCCGGCCCGATTATAAAATGTATGCACGAAACATTAATGAATACCCGGCCAAAAGCAAACAAGCGGCTTCCGTAATGCTCATGATTCAAAACAACTTGGACGATGCCGTGGCTCAACATCCCGATGAGCTGATTACCTACGGCGGCAATGGAGCTGTATTTCAAAATTGGGCACAATACCGGCTCAGTATGAAATATCTTTCGGAAATGACGGACGAACAAACTCTGGTAATGTACTCCGGGCATCCCATGGGGCTGTATCCTTCGCACAAAGATGCGCCGCGAGTAGTGGTAACCAACGGGATGGTTATTCCCAACTACTCCAAACCCGACCACTGGGAGAAATTCAATGCGCTGGGCGTTTCGCAATACGGACAAATGACGGCCGGCTCGTACATGTATATAGGTCCGCAGGGAATTGTGCACGGAACTACTATTACCGTTCTGAATGCCGGACGGAAAAAACTTCCGAAAGGAAAATCCGATTTAAGCGGTATGTTATTTGTTACTTCCGGCTTGGGCGGAATGTCCGGCGCACAGCCAAAAGCCACCGTAATAGCCGGAGCTGTATGCATCATTGCCGAAATAAATCCGGCAGCTACAAAAAAACGACACGAACAAGGCTGGGTAGATGAAGTTTATTCAGATTTGAACACGCTCATTCCCCGAATACAAAAAGCCAAAACCAATAAAGAAGCCGTTTCTCTGGCTTACGACGGAAACATTGTTGATTTGTGGGAAAAGCTGGCCGAAGAAAATATCACCGTTGAGTTAGGCTCCGACCAAACTTCGCTACACAATCCGTGGGCCGGCGGCTACTATCCCGCAGGACTTAGCTTCGATGAATCCAACCAAATGATGGCCGAAGAACCCGAAAAATTCAAAGAAGCCGTTCAGAAATCACTCATTCGACAAGTAAATGCCATAAAAAAACTCACCGACCAAGGCATGTATTTTTGGGATTACGGCAATGCTTTTCTTTTAGAAGCGAGCCGTGCCGGAGCCAAAGTAACAAAAGCCGACGGTACCTTTATTTATCCGTCTTACGTGCAAGATATTATGGGCCCCATGTTTTTCGACTATGGCTTTGGCCCGTTTCGTTGGGTATGCACTTCGGGCAAGGCGGAAGATTTGGAAAAAACCGATAAAATTGCCGCCAAGATATTGCGCGAAATTGCTGCCGAAGCACCCGAGGAAATCCGCGGACAAATGGAAGATAACATCCGGTGGATTGAAGAAGCCGGGAAAAACAAATTGGTGGTAGGTTCACAAGCCCGCATTTTATATGCCGATTGCGAAGGACGAACCAAGATAGCCGAAGCATTTAACCAAGCCGTAGAAAAGGGCGAAATTTCGGCACCGATTGTTTTGGGACGTGACCACCACGATGTTTCCGGAACAGACTCACCTTTCCGTGAAACTTCCAATATCTATGACGGCTCACAATATACGGCAGATATGGCCGTGCAAAACGTCATCGGCGATTCATTCCGCGGCGCCACTTGGGTTTCCATACACAACGGCGGCGGTGTTGGCTGGGGCGAAGTAATTAACGGCGGGTTCGGTATGACTTTAGACGGAAGCCAAGATGCCGACCGACGATTGAAAATGATGCTGCACTGGGACGTAAACAACGGAATCAGTCGCCGCAGCTGGGCAGGAAACAATGAAGCCGGCTTTGCCATAAAACGAGCCATGCAGGAAAATCCGCTGTTAAAGGTTACACTGCCCAATAAAACTGATGAAATAATTATTAAATCTTTGTTTTCGTAATCAGTCGTAATCGTCGTAATCGTGGCACGATAAAAAAATTTCCAAGCCGACAATAATGAAAACGGTCGGCTTTTCTTGAAATTTATAGGTTTTTGTTAACAATTGTCAAAATTTGAACGTATTTTTGCGCTTCTTAATTTAGTTGTTGATTATACAGTTTGATATATTAATACGCAACAAAAAGCTATTGACAGAAAAGTGATTATTCCTTAGCTGAAAATACAGACTGCTTATATATCTTTAAGCAAACTTTAAAAACAATCACTTATGCCAATTCCAAAAAAATCATTAATTACGAAGCTCCACAAGCTTATTGCATTATCTGTTTTACTATTGTGGGTGCAAATATCTTTTGCACAAGAAACAAAAAAAGTACTTGATCTTTCCGTTTACGACTCTTGGGAAAAGATTGACAACCAAGCCATAACGGATAAGGGTAACTACATTTCATACGAAGTAAACCCGCAAGAAGGTGATGGTAAACTTTATTTTTTTGAAACCCAAACTTCCGAAGCACAGACGTTTAACAGAGGTCAAAAAGCCAAATTTTCGCCCAATTCGGATTTTGCGATTTTTAAAATCGTGCCTTTTGCCGACTCCGTGAGACAGGCAAAATTAGATAAAAAGAAAAAAGACGAAATGCCAAAAGACAGCATGGGCATTTTTATTTTTTCAAACAAAAAACTGATTACAAAAGCCGGGCTAAAATCATTCAAACTTCCCGAAGAAAAAAGCTCTTGGCTTGCCTACATGGTAGAGCCGGAAGCGGATGACAGTACATCAAATGAAAAGAAAAAATCAAAAGATAAAGATTTCCCCGAAACAGCTACTTTGGTGATTTTTAATCCGATAAGCCAAACGGAACATCAATTTGACAGCATTGCGGAATATGACATTTCAAGAGACGGTCAAACCGTAAATTTCATAAAGTTCAGAAATGACAGCTTGAGAGAATCAAGCGTATTTGTGTTTGACACAAAAAAGGAAGAACTGACCGAGATTTTTAAAAAAACAGGAATCGCAAAAAAAATTACGGCAGCAAATTACGCCAAACATACCGCTTTCATTTTTACCGAAGATACGGTTAAAAATAAATGCTACGCCCTATACCTGTCGGACGGTACAGACTACGCCAAACGTATGGCAGACACCACAAGCACGGAACTTGAAGTTGATTTTGCGCCAAGCGTAAATTCAGGGCTTCGCTTTTCGCGAAATGATGAAAAGTTGTATTTCGGAATTGCCCCGAAACCGGAACCCGAAGCTAAAGATACACTCTTAGACAGCGAGAAAGTTAATGTGGACATTTGGCATTGGCAAGATGAAAAATTACAACCCGAACAATTGGCCGAGAAAAAAGAGGAACTGAACCGAACTTATAAAACTGTTCTTTTTATTAAAAACAATAAAATTATACAATTAGAGGACGAACAACTCCAACATGTTTCAGAAATACTAAAAGGAAACGGCAACAGAGGTATTGCAACGGATTCGAAACCATACAGAAAATCGTGGTCTTGGGAGATTCCGGGGAAAAGAGACATTTATATTGTTGATTTTGAAACCGGAAAACGCAAGAAAATTTTAAGCGGACTAAAACTTTCGCCGGACCTTTCGCCCGAAGGAAAATATTCCGTTTATTACAATTTCAAAGACAGTTTATGGTATGCTTATGACAATGAAGCCGACATAAACCGCGCAATTACAAAAGAAGCAGAGACAGACTTCTTTGACGAAAGCCATGACTACCCCAGCCCACCGTATCCGCACGGAATAGCCGGCTGGACCAAAGACGATGCTTACGTTTTAATTTATGACCGCTACGATATCTGGAAAATAGACCCCAAAGGAAAAGAAAAACCCGTAAATCTCACCAATGAATTTGGCAGAAAAAATAAAGTACGCCTGCGATTTCTGCAATTAGACCGAGAAGCGGATTTCATTGATTCCAAATCGAATCTTTTTCTTTATGCTTTTGATGAAGAAAGCAAAAAATCGGGTTATTTCTCAAGCTCTGCAAAAAAAGCCGAAACTCCGGAGCCTTTAATTTTTGAAAATATGCGTTTCAGTTATCGCCCCATAAAGGCTAAAGGAGCCGACTATCTTCTTTGGACAAAGCAAGACATTGAAGAATATCCGAACCTTTGGTTGAGCAATACGAAATTAGACAATCCGCGAAAAATTACAACCGTAAACAAGCAAAAACAAGCGCAATACAATTGGGCAAGTGTGGAGGAAGTAAAATGGATCAATACCGACGGAGAAGAACGAAGCGGACTGCTTTATAAACCCGAGAATTTTGACCCGACAAAAAAATACCCGATGATGGTGTATTTCTACCGAAAACATTCCGAAAACCTTTACAGGCACTATGCGCCAAGCCCAAGCCGCTCCATAATAAACCCCGTTTTTTATGCAAGTCGCGGCTATTTGGTGTTCATGCCCGATATTACATTCAAAACCGGCTATCCCGGCGAGAGCAGCTACAACCATGTAATAAGCGGCACTCTTGCCATGATAAACAAAGGCTTTGTTGATAAAAACAATATTGGCCTTCAGGGGCAAAGTTGGGGAGGTTATCAGATTGCCTATATTGTAACCAAAACCGACCTTTTTAAATGTGCGTCACCCGGTGCTCCGGTAAGTAATATGACAAGTGCCTACGGAGGCATACGCTGGACAAGCGGTATGAGCCGCATGTTCCAATACGAACAAACACAAAGCAGAATAGGCGGCACTTTATGGGAGAAACCCTTGCATTATATTGAAAATTCACCGGTTTTTTATGTTCCCAAAATAAACACCCCGCTTTTGATAAGGCATGATGATGCCGACGGAGCTGTACCTTGGTACCAGGGAATAGAATTATTTGTAGCCATGCGCAGATTAAACAAACCGGCTTGGCTTATCAATTATAACGATGCCCCGCACAACCTAACCGAAAAACGCGCCAATCAAAAAGACTGGAGCAAACGTATGTTGCAATTTTTTGACCATTACCTAAAAGACGATCCGGCACCTGAATGGCTAAAATCCGGAATACCTGCTGTTGAAAAAGGAGAAACAATGGGTTTTGAAACGGATTAATCATTTGACAATTAAAACATGCCTGAATTTAAAAGTCTTAAAGCACGAACAATTACTGTATTTGGAGCATTTGTAAACTTAATCATACTGCTTTTTGGAGCAATAAATTATTACAGTGCCAAATACACATTGACCCGTGACATGCGCGAAAACCAACTGCTATCACAATTGGAAGCCACCCAGACGAATATCCAGGAGCTGATAGGCAAAGCCATAGAAACTTCACAGATTCTTGCTTCCGATCCGGTTATTTCCGAATGGTTTCTTTCTGAAGAAACCAAAAAGGAACTCAAACCGCTTGCGCTTGAAAAGCTTAAAAATGTTCAGGAAAACACCAATTATTTTACAGTTTTTGCAAGCAACCACCTCACCAAACATTCGTGGGATGAATCCGGTGAGTTGGTTGCTGTTTATTCGGAAGACGAACCCAAAGATCAGTGGTATTTCAATATCATGAACTCCGGCAAGAAAATCATTCTGGATATGAATTACAATCCGGAATTAGAGCAAACCTTCTTTTTTATTGATGTGCTTATGGGCGATCCCAAAAAGCCTTTCGGAATGGCCGGTGTAGGTATAAATCCCGAACAGGTCATTGATGATTTCAAAAATAAAGTCGGTGAAAATAATCGGCTTTGGTTGTTTAATCAAAAGGGTGAAATTCAAATATCCGACAAACAAGAAGATATAGGAAAGCGTTTGGAAGATATTATTTCGGAAAAGAATTTTAACCGCTTAATAAGTGATTCATCCAATATGCTTAATTTCACCAACAATTGGCAGAATGAGTCTTATGAATTTGCAAAAATCGACATTAAAAATACTGAATATCATATTCTATTAGCCGTTCCTTCGTCTGAATTAATAAAAAGTTTAGCTCCGATACGTCGAAACACCATGATTTTCGGTTTATTGTTTTTAATCATTACGGCATTGTTTATCAGTGCAGTTACCACCAAAATAACAGGTCCGCTTAAAAACCTGACCGGTACAGCAATTAAATTTTCAAAAGGCGATATGGAATCCTCCGGCTCACTAAAATCGTTTACCGCCCGCGCTGACGAAATCGGGCAATTAGCCGGCGGACTCAGTAAAATTAAATCGCAAATTTCACTGGTTATTTCTCAAATACAAGAAGCTGCCGAAGTAATTTCAAGCGGCAGTAAGCAAATGAAACAATCTTCGGAGAATCTGTCGCAAAGAACGGTGTCTCACAATATGTCGGCACATGAAATCACACAATCAGTAAAAGACATGAACGACAGCCTGAGAAAAACAGCCGACAGCATTTCGCATACCAAAGAAATTATGCAGGAAGTTGCAACAGATACAAAAACCGGAAGTAAAGTGGTTCAGGATGCCGTTGAAACCATAAACAAAATAAGCAAACGTACGGAAGTAATTGAAGACATTGCTTTTACCACCAATATATTGGCATTAAATGCATCCGTTGAAGCATCACGTGCCGGAGAAGCCGGAAAAGGTTTTGGAGTCGTGGCCGAAGAAGTACGCCAACTGGCCGATCGCAGCCGAACAGCGGCCAATGATATTACCAATATGGCAGAATCGGGTGAAGAGGTTAGCCGAAAAGCCGGCAAAATATTCTCGGAGCTTACTCCGCGTATTGATGAAGTATTTGAACTTATGCAGGAAATATCGGAAGCCGCTAATTTACTTGAATCCGGAGGCCAACAAATAAACTTGGCCATGCAGGAGCTAAATAAAGGAGCTGAATATAACTCAACGGCCGTAAGTGAGCTTAACACCTTGGTTAAAACCTTTATTTCTCAAACAGAAGCACTGCAAAAAACCGCTAAATATTTCAAAATCGACAAAGCAAATTTAAGCATCAGCTAATATCAGAATCCCAACTAATGGGGATTGTACAAAGCCGGAAAAAGGCATTTCTTTGCATCAGAAATAATAAAAAATGTTGTCATTCATTCGTAATAATAATATAGTCATTAGTTTAGTATTGTCGGGATTCATTTTATTCACGACAAAAACTACGGCTTCATACGGTCACTTTCATACACTGGCAAACGGATGTACGGTTTATCATATTCACCCTTTTCCGAAATCAGATTCAGCACCCAAACACAGCCATACAAAAGCTGATTTTGAGTTTTTATCAATAACATCCGTTTCGCAATTTACGGAAACTGATGCAAGCGTTGAAATTATTTTTTTCCCAAAATTGCTTCAACTTGACCGGGTAACGGATGCATCACAATTAAAATCCTCAGAACTTTGCTTTCATAAAAACGGACGATCTCCGCCTGTTTTGGTATAAAGAATCAATAATCTTTCTTATCATATCAAAACGCATATCACTTTTTTATACCAAAAACACCATGAAACACATCATACTTATGCTGCTGGCCGGCATGTTAATAATTAATGTTCAAGCTCAAGCGCCTAAAGAAACAAATATTCAAATAAGCGGAACGGTTCAAACCGGAGAAAATGCCATTCCCTTTGCAAAAGTAATTATTGAAAACAGCACAACCCATACCATAGCCGATGCCCTGGGGAATTACACAATATACATTCCGCAAAGCGGGGAATACAACATAGAGGCCTCGGCCATAGGCTATATCAGTAAAAACAAAAAAATTACCGTAAGCGAAAACGATGATTATACCTTAAATTTCAATTTACCGGATGATATGATTGGCTTGGAAGAGATTATTGTAAGCGCCAACCGCTATGCCGAACAAAAAAAATATTCATCAATAATTGTAAATTCTCTAAATAGCCAAATTGCGGATCTTAGCCAATCCAATACCATGCTGGGCAGTTTAGATTTTAGCCCCGGCTTACGTACCGAAGATAATTGCCAAAACTGCGGTTTTCCGCAAGTGCGCATGAACGGAATGGAAGGCCCGTACACACAAGTACTTGTAAACAGCCGACCGATTTTCAGCGGACTGATGGGCGTTTACGGATTGGATATTTTCCCGGCATCCATGATTGAGCGTACCGAAATTGTACGCGGCGGCGGTTCAGCCCTTTATGGCGGAAATGCCATTGCAGGCACCATAAACATAATTACAAAAGAGGCTTCCGAAAACGAATTTCACCTCAGCTCAAACATTGGTATTGATAATATGGACGGGCAAGAAGCATCAATTGACAGAAACATGAATATTCACGGCTCGGTGATTAGTAATAATGAAAAAGCCGGCTTAATTCTTTATGCATCCGCAAGAGACAAAGACCCTACAGATGTAAATAACGACGGATTTTCAGACCGCGTGAGTGTAAAGAACCAAACCTTTGGTTTCGGAAGTTTTTATAAGCCTTCGAAAAATACTAAAGTTTCGCTTAATTTTTTCAAAATTCACGATTTTCGTCGCGGCGGAAATAAATTTGATCATCTCCCGCACGAAACGGATATTACCGAACAGGCCGAGCACGATATTACCGGCATAAACCTTAATTTTGATCTTTATACCAATAATTACAGCACATTCACCGCTTACAGTTCGGCACAGTTCACCAATCGCGACAGCTATTACGGAGCCGAACAAGACCTTTCAGCCTACGGAAAAACCGATGATCTTACAGCCTCTAACGGCATTGAATACACCCAACGCTTAAATTTTCTTAATTCAAAATTAATGTTGGGCGCAGACCATAAATACGGCCGTTTAACAGATCAAAAACTTGGCAGCAACGGACTTCCCAATACCTTGATATCGAAACAGGTATCTTCTATTTCGGGTTCATTTATTCAATATAAAATGAATACCGGTATTTTTACAAGTTCTTTCGGATTGCGCACGGATGTTTACAACATAAAAGATTTGGTTTCGGATAATCCGGATATCAAAGGAACGGTTGCTTCGCCGCGTATCAGCCTGTTGGCAAACTTGAGTTCCGACTGGCAATTCAGAGTCGGATATGCCAAAGGCTATCGTGCACCGCAAATTTATGACGAAGATTTGCATATTGAATCATCCGGTGCTCGTCGCGTAACGCATTTCAATTCACCGGATTTGCGACAGGAAACTTCACACAGCATTAACAGCTCAATCCGCTATTCATCAATTATAGGTACGCGCTCACCAATACAGGCAGAATTTGTGGCTGAAGGATTCTACACAAAACTGCAAGATCCTTTCTCCAATGAATTTTCCGATATGGATGAATTCGGGAATGTTAGCTACATGCGTATTAATTCGGAAAACGGAGCCACCGTTTACGGCGGCAATTTGGAACTGAATCTTGGATTTCCGAATAATATTATGCTGCAAACTGCTTATACTCAACAAAAGAGCCAATACGAAGAAGCACAACAATGGGGTGAAGAAGAAACAAGCACCAATAAGACGTTTATAAAATCACCCGACAGTTACGGCTATTTGAGTTTGTCATACACTCCCAAGCAAGGATTTTCCGGTTCACTTACCGGAATATACACCGGCAGCATGTTGGTTCCCCACTTTGGTTTAGACCCGGAAACAGATGTTCCCGAAGAGCTTGAAGCCATTGAAAACAATTGGGTAATAACCGGCGAGCGTCTCGAAAAAACACCTGCATTCTTAAATATGGGAGCAGAATTAAGCTATGCCTTCATATTAAACAAAACGCTCGATGTTAAAATATCGACCGGAGTTAAAAATATTTTTAATCAAATGCAAAATTTCGACTCCGGTATTTACCGTGATCCCGGCTATGTTTACGGGCCTTCATACGGAAGAATGCTCACTTTCGGGATTGAACTTTGCAGCGGACATTAATACCGTTTTCTTATCCTCCGACCTTCTAACCGGCAGCTCAAAACTGCCGGTTTTTTTAACCTTGCAAGAAAAGAAAAGAATCATCGCCGACTACTTTTAAACCAAAATCCGACAGATTTTCAAGCAGGAAATTTTGCCGGTTTTAAAGATTTAAAATAACTTGCGCTAATTATTGCTAATAAAAATACAGAATGGAAATAATCACCATATTGATTGCCGATGACCACATTATTTTCAGGAAGGGCCTCCGTGCCGTACTCAATGAAATATCTTTTGTAAAAGTAACCGGCGAAGCATCCAACGGGCATGAAGTTATGGATGCCTTAAAATCGCATCCGGCCGATGTTGTACTTATGGATATCAGAATGCCGATAATGGATGGTATTGAAGCCACCGCAAAAGTAAAAGAAAAGTATCCGGATACACAAGTTATAGCCCTTACCATGCATGAAGAAATCGGCTATTTCAATAAAATGATTGAAGCCGGCGCCATGGGTTTTCTTTTGAAAAAAACCGGAAAAACCCAACTTTCCGAAGCCATTGAAAATGTGTATAAGGGCGGGACTTACTTTTCGGAAGAATTCAGGCTAAGTGCCCGGCAACATGATTTACCCGTAAAATCTAAAAGCAACATCAAACTCAGCGAACGCGAACAACAGGTTCTGAAGCTCATCTGTAAAGGTAACTCCAATGCCGAAATAGCCAAACACCTCGGTGTAAGCCAACGAACAATTGACGGACACAGAGCACGCTTGTTTGAAAAAACCGGCGCTAAAAATGCCCCCAATCTGGTGCTTTTCGCCATGAAAAACAATTTGATAAGTATCTAAGTTTTTTCCTGCCCGACTCAGTTTCTGTTTTTCTGTTTGAAAGTCCAAACAAAACGAAACTCAGAAACGATATCGCCGTCCTTATCACGACCTGTCGATTTGGCCTCAACCGTTACACCTTCTCCGGTTTTAACGGTTTCTTCCACAGCCGTGCGAATTTTGTCGCCGTCTTCGCAACTGAATGTGATTTTAGAACGCGCCTTTTTGCTGAAATGCGCATCCATATCAAATACCAACATGGACACCGAAGGCTTTCTTTTGTAAACGTGTTGCAAAGCCAAAATGCCCGTAGAAAGTTCGGCCGCCATGGCCTGTGATGCAAAATATACCGATTTGAAAGGATTTTTGGTGAGAAATTTAAAGGGAATACCCACCACGGCCTTATCCGGAGTAATTTCACGCACGCGCACACCCGAAAATAATGCCGAAGGCAGATTCATCAGCATATACAAGCCAAATTTAAAACGGTTAGAAACTAAATGTCTGAATTCTTGTGATTTATCTGCCATAATTTATAAGATTGAAACCGGTAAAACATAATGATAAATAGCCCAAAAATGGGAAAATGACCCGCCAAGTACAAAAAGGTGAAAAATACCGTGCATCAGCGGCACATTTTTAACAAGATAAAACATGGCTCCCGCAATATAGGAAACGCCGCCTATGGCCATCCAAACAAGCCCCCATAAGGGCATGGACTCTATCAGAGGCTCTAAAGCTATCACAATCACAAGCCCCATGGCTATATATGCTATGGTAGAAATTAGTCGGTATTTGGCAGTATAAAAAAACACTTTAAAAATGATGCCCGCCAAAGCCATTGCCCAAACAATTCCGAAAACCGTCCAGCCCCATACTCCACCGAGCGTAACGAGTGTTATCGGTGTGTAAGTAGCTGCTATCAAAACATAAATAGCCGAATGATCGAATTTATTGAGTTGGTATTTCAGCCGCCAACGTTTGGTTGCGTGAAAAATGGTGGAAGCTGTATAAAGAACAATCATACCGGCACCAAATACGGCTCCGCCTACAACGGCTGCCGGTGTTCCATATACTGAAGCACGTACAATCATAAGAACAAGAGCGACTATGCTCAGCCCGATACCAAAGGCATGGGTAGAGCTGTTAATAATTTCATCGGTTTTTGCACTGATTCGTTTCATGCACATTATCTGTTTTTTTTAATGCGGCAAAATTATGCAATTTTTTAGATATAACGATAGAAATTCGACTAAAGTTAAAAAATATTCGGAAACTAAGAAGCCGTTTCAAAAGTTTAAACTTTGAGAAGGCGAATTATATAATAAAAAACCCGTGCCACCGTTTGGAACGGTGGCACGGGCATTTACAAAACCTTTTCAAAAGTTTGAAACTTTTAAAACTGATATTTATTATCATCAATGACTTTATCGGCAATTTTGCGGCGGATTTCAATGCCGTTTACGCCTTCGATTTTTGTGAAACGCTTGCAACCCATCAGCATACCGCGTTTTTCATCGCCTTTGGCAAAAGCATGAATGGCATCATCACCGATTTTTTTGAGATCGGCAGCGGCTTCGTAGAAATACAGGTCAAGCATGTCTTTGTAGAGTGCGAGTTTTTTGTCGTCGTATTTCTCGCTGAGTTTCTCAACACGCAACATAAATGATTCGGCTGCATAAATGGCAATCATCATATCGGCGGCGGCCAAAAGCAATTCCTGTTCGTCCTGCAATTTCTCACCGTAAGCCTGAAGCGCAGCTCCGCTTACCATAAGGAAGGCTTTTTTGAAGTTTACGATGGCTTTTTTCTTCAATTCAAAGAAATCGGTAGTTACATCACCAAAATCGGGGATTTCCATAATTTCTTTACCTACGGCTTTAGCGGGCGTGAGCAAGTCCATTTCACCTTTCATGGCGCGTTTGAGCAATTCGCCCACCATCACCATACGGTTGATTTCGTTGGTTCCTTCAAAGATGCGATTAATGCGTGAATCGCGATAAGCACGCTCTACGGCTGTTTCTCTCGAATAGCCCATTCCGCCGAAAATTTGCACGCCTTCGTCCACCACATAGTCCAATACTTCCGAACCGTAAACTTTCCCAATGGCTGCTTCAATGGCATATTGGCGCAGAGCTTCCAAAGAGGCTTTGCCTTCATCCAAGCCTTCTTCAGTTTTATAATATTCCTTAATGTCATCAATATTTTGTGTAGCACGATAAATCAATGATTCTGCGGCATACGAGCGCATTACCATTTCGCCGAGCTTGCTTTTTATGGCACCAAACTGAGCAATGGGTGTTTTGAACTGTTTGCGCTCTTTGGCGTATCGCACGCTTTCGGTAATTACGTTTTTAGCTGCACCAATGGTGGCTCCGCCCAATTTCAAGCGTCCGAGATTTAGGATGTTTAGTGCAATTTTAAAACCGCCGTCGCGTTCGCCCAACAAATTCTCAACCGGCACTTTTACGTCTTTATAATAAACTTGGGTGGTTGATGAACCTTCAATGCCCATTTTTTCTTCCTCCACACCGATTTCTATTCCGTCCCAAGCGGCTTCTACAATAAATGCGCTCAGGTTTTTGTCATCACCGATTTTGGCATATACAATGTGTACATCGGCTATTCCGCCGTTGGTAATCCACATTTTCACACCGTTAAGGGTGTAGTATTTTCCGTCATCGGAGAGTACGGCTTTGGATTTACCGGAATTGGCATCCGAGCCGGCATCGGGTTCGGTAAGGCAGTATGCGCCTACCCACTCGCCGCTTGCCAGTTTGGGCAAGTATTTTTTCTTTTGTTCTTCATTTCCGTAATACAGAATAGGCAAAGTACCAATTCCGGTATGTGCCGAAAATGCTACGGCATAAGAAAATCCGCCGGCAATTTCTTCCACCACTTTCATGGAAGTTACCATATTTTGTCCGAAACCTTCGTACTCTTCGGGAACGGAAACTCCCAAAAGACCAAGTTCTCCGGCCTCCTCTAACAATCGGCGAAGTAATTTGCGGTCGTGCTTATCTAATTGTTCTACATTGGGTTTTACTTGTTTCTCGATAAAATCTGAACAAGTTGAAGCCATCAATTTTTGGTCTTCGGTAAATTCTTCGGGAATAAAAATATTCTTTGCATCTGTTTCTTTGATAAGAAATTCACCGCCTTTTAATGCTTTTGTATCCATTGTTATAGTTTTTTGTATTATTTTTCAATTACGCACTCATTTAATACTTATAATTATTTATATTGACAGCAATCAATCCCCCTAACCCCCTTTTCAAAGGGGGAAAGCAAGACATGATTATTATGCTGTAATTTTATAATTAATAGTATTCATGCACTTGATTTTATTTGATTAATACTCATTTATAAATAGCCGAAGCCGAAACAGGTTCGGCATTCGGCTAATTATTTATAATCGTTCGTAAATGGCTGCTGCACCTTGTCCGGTACCGATACACATGGTAACCATACCGTACTTTTGCTTACGTTTTTCCATTTCGTGCAACAACTGTACGGTGAGTTTAGAACCGGTAGCGCCCAAGGGGTGTCCCATAGCTATGGCTCCGCCGTTCACATTCACGATATCGGGGTTCAAACCCAACTCATTAACTACCGCCAATGATTGTGAAGCAAAGGCTTCATTCAGCTCAATTTGCTCAATATCTCCCAATTTCATCCCCGCGTGTTTCAGCACTTTAGGAATGGCAGCCAAAGGCCCGATTCCCATTTTATAAGGCTCTACACCCGCCACTTGATAATCAACTAAGCGCGCTATGGGTTCCAAATTATATTCTTTGAGTATTTTTTCGGAAACCACAAGCAGGAATGCCGCTCCGTCTGACATCTGAGAAGCGTTGGCCGCTGTAACGGTTCCGCCTTGCGCGAAAGCAGGTTTCAATTTGGCCATTTTCTCCAAACTTGAATCTCTCGGCCCTTCATCCTGCTCTACGGTATATTTACGGGTTTTATACTCACCGTCTGCAAAATAGTTTTCTTCTACATCAATAGGCACTATTTCGTTATTAAAACGGCCTTCTTTTTGTGCTTTAAGTGCCTTTTGTTGCGATTTAAGTCCAAACTCATCCTGCATCTCGCGGGTTATTTTGTACTCTTTGGCCACGGCTTCGGCAGTGAGTCCCATGCCGTGCCACCAATCCGGATGCTTTTTGGCTACTTCAGGGTTGGGAACGGTTCGCCAACCGCCCATATCAATCATTGACATGGTTTCGGCACCGCCGGCGAGAATCATATCGGCCATTCCGGCTCTGATTTTGGCCGTGGCAATAGCTATGGATTCTACGCCTGATGCGCAATAGCGATTAATGGTAGAACCGGGCACTTCTACGGTATCCAATCCCATAAGTGAGATCAAACGCCCCATGTTCAATCCGGATTCCGCTTCCGGAAAGGCATTTCCCACTACGACATCGTCAATTCTGTTTTTGTCAATTTGCGGAAAGTCATTCATCAATTTTCTGATGATTTCAACGGCAATGTCGTCCGGGCGTGTAAATCGAAATTTACCGCGCGGCGCTTTACCCACTGCCGATCTGTATCCTTTTACTATATATGCTTCCATTGTTTATTATTTAGATTTAAGATGTAAGATTTAAGATGTAAGATATAAGATTTAAGAACTTAGGATTTGAGTTTCTTGTTGAGGCTTTTTCGCAGGCCGTATATCATTTTAACAATCTCATCAATTCTGTCCAAGAGAGGTGCTATTGTTGCTTCATTTGCAAAATTCAACCTTTCGGACAAATATATTTGAGTTTTCAGTTCATACAAAGAACCTACTGCTATACTCAAAAAATGCAAGAACTCTTTTGAAGAATTTCTGCCGGCACCTTCAGCTATATTTGATGGTACAGAAACAGCTGCACGTTTTATTTGCGAGGACAAGCCATACTTTTCATCCGGCGGAAAAGTTGCAATAAATTGATAAACAACTGTCGCTAAATCAATGGCCTTGTGCCAAACATTCAATTCTTTGAGATTATGCATACGATCATTTTTTTTAATCTTAATACTTATATCTTTGTACTTATATCTAATTACGTAATATTTTTCCTGTTGTAATAAGGCTTTTCATGCGTTCCATGGTTTTACGGGTCATGGCAAGCTCTATAAATGCTTTGCGTTCGAGGTCTAACAAGTATTTTTCCGATACTTCGGTGAGGGCTTGCGAAATGTCGCCGCCGGCCATTACATATCCGAGTTTTTCGGCAATGAGTTTGTCGTGTTCCGACATGTAATTACCTACGGTAAACGAATCGGCACCTACGGCATAAATACCATGCACTTCCTTACCGAGCACTTTGATATTGTTGCGCGGCGCGGGTTGCGAGTAGCCTTTTTCAACCATGTGCAATGCAGCAGCTTTGGCGTATTTGAGTTGCTCATCTTTGCTGACGACAACTTCGTCCTGTCCTTCACGCAAGTATCCCAAATCAAAGGCTTCGTAGGCTGAGGTAGCAACCTTGGCCTGACCTATGGTAAGATAACGGTTCAGGTATTGATTGGTGCGAATGTCGCCTTCGCGTAATTCATCGCCCAAACGCAGCGCAAACTCTTTGGTTCCGCCGCCGCCGGGAATTACACCTACGCCAAATTCTACCAAACCCATGTATGTTTCAGCATTGGCAATGACTTTGTCGGAATGCATGCAAAGCTCGCATCCGCCGCCGAGGGTCATGCCGTGCGGTGCGGCAATTACGGGAATGGCCGAATAACGCAGACGCATAATGGTTTTCTGAAACATTTGAACGGCAAAATTCAGCTCGTCAAGTTCCTGTTCTATGGCCATCATGTATATCATTCCCACATTGGCACCGGCCGAAAAGTGGTCGGCTTCGTTGGAAATAACCACGGCTTTATAATCGGCTTCAGCCATATCAATGGCTTTATTCATGGCTTCTAAAGAGCCTTGCCCGATAACGTTCATTTTGGAGTGAAACTCAATGTTCAAAACACCGTCGCCGATATCAAAAATGGAGGCTTCTTCATTTTTCCAAAGCACGCTTGTGGGTCGCAAAATTTCGAGAGAAATTCGGTCTTCGCTGCCCGGTATGGTTTTGTAGGCTTTGGATTGAATATCGTAATATTTCTTGACACCGTTTTCAATTTTATAGAAAGAGTCAAAACCGGCTTCCAACATATCATAAACCCATTGAGCGGGTTTCGTTCCGGCTTCTTCCATGGCTTCAACGGTTTCTTTCAAACCGGCGGCATCCCATGTTTCAAAAGGGCCGAGTTTCCAACCGAATCCGGCATTCAGACCGTCATCAATTTTGTAAATATCATCGCTGATTTCCGGGATACGGTTTGAGGCGTATTGAAATAAAGCATAGAAAGAATCGCGGTAAAAATCGCCGACTTTACTCTTATCTTTGAGTAGGATTTTAATGGTATCCTTCAGCTCTTTGCCTTTTGTTTTTTCAAACACGGAAAATTTCGGCTTTGGGTCAACGGTATATTCCATGGTGTCGAAATCGAGCGTAGGGAATGTTTTTTTACCGTCTTTCATCACCTTTTTGGAAAAGCCTTGTTTGGTTTTTGAGCCAAGCCAATTATTTTCCAACATTTTATTCAGATAATCCGGAATTTTGAATACATCGTTGGCTTCATCTTTTGTATTTTCTCTTATTCCGTTGGCTACATGCACCAAAGTATCAAGGCCTACCACATCGGCGGTTCGGAAAGTGGCTGATTTTGCACGTCCGATAATCGGGCCGGTGAGTTTATCAATTTCGGAAATATTCAAATCGTATTTTTGCACATTATTAAACAGGTGCATAATGGAAAAAGTTCCGATACGATTGGCAATAAATGCCGGGGTGTCTTTGGCGTGTACGGTGGTTTTACCGAGAAAACGGCCGGCATAATCACCGAGAAAATCCAATACTTCCGGATCGGTTTGGCTTGAAGGAATAATTTCAAATAATTTCAAGTAACGCGGCGGATTAAAGAAGTGCGTTCCGCAGAAATGCTTTTTGAAATCATCCGAGCGGCCTTCGAGCATGCTTTCTATTGGGATACCTGAAGTGTTGGTTGAAACAAGCGTTCCTTTTTTGCGGTGTTTTTCCACGTTTTCAAACACTTTCTGTTTGATATCGAGGCGTTCCACCACCACTTCAATTACCCAGTCGCAAGAATCAATATCTTTCATATTGTCATCCATATTGCCGGTGGTAATTCTGTCGGCAAAGGCTTGCTTGTAGATGGGTGAAGGCTTGGATTTGAGTGCAGCTGTAAGCGACTCATTTACAAGTCGATTTCTTACATCTTTGTCTTCGAGCGTTTTGCCTTGCTTTTTTTCGGCTTCGGTCAGTTCGCGCGGGACAATGTCCAGCAGCAAAACTTCCACACCGATATTCGCAAAGTGGCATGCAATACCCGACCCCATAACTCCGGAGCCGAGAACAGCAACTTTTTTAATTCTGCGTGTCATATTGGTTGATTTATTGGGTTAAAAATTAAACTATAATTGAGTTTCTATATCTTTTTGTGCTATACAATTAATTTCTTCCATAACCTCTATAAAGATACTAAGTTTTTCGTTATCAATAGTTTCTCTGACTTTATCATTAAATGCAAAAACTTCGTTTTTTGCCAATTTTCTTTTTTTAAGGCCTTTTTCGGTTAAAAAAATTCGCACGATACGTTTATCTGTATCATCCGGCTCTCGCTTTATCAGTCCCATTTGTTCCATATTCTTCAACAATCGACTAAGGCTGGTCGGCTCCATTCCGAGTAAGGGGGCTATTTGTGTAGCCGGACTGCCTTTTTTATTAACATTTAGAAGTACATATCCTATGGTTTGCGAAATGCCGTATTTAGCGGCTCGTTTATTGTACATGCGCACAATGGAGTGCCAAGTGGCTTTTATGTAGAAATCAATATTATCAAGTGGTTTCATTCGGCAAAATTTGTTATGCGTGCATTGCGAATATAGAAAAAAATATTATGCACGCCAAGTAATTTTATTCTTTTTTTTATAAAAATCTCAAACGATTGCGGAAAATACCGTTTATGCAAGAGTTCAGAACTCCTGATCCATAAATTGATTATCAGTAATTTATGAGCATATATTAGTAAACTAAAATTGT
>CAYYQW010000074.1:0-18016 GCA_964472505.1 uncultured Bacteroidaceae bacterium
TAGAAATAGGTGGGTCGTAAAAAAGTAGGGTTTTTTACATACATGAAAATCAGTGATCAAGTAAAATAATATTTTTAAAACCTTTATCTTTCAAACCATCATATAGTTTTTTATCTCTTGTAACAAAAGGTAAATTCATTTCAATTGACAAAGACACATAAGCAACATCTTTGATATCAATAGTTTCGCACAATTCAATTGCTTTTTGTTTATTTATGTCATTGATATATAGATCCGGAATAATCGTAATTTGTCTAAATAATCTTTGAATAAAATCTTGTAAATTCTCATTGGGTAATTTTGATTTTTTTAGAACAACTTTTTTGTATTTATCAAGTTCTATTGTAATAAAATCCGGTGCGTAAATCCGATTATTTTCAAAAAGTTTTACAAATATCTCACGCCCGCTGATTAAAGCAGAGAATATTATATTTGCATCAATTATGTATTTTTTCATTTCTTTTCGGCGTCAAGAAATTTATATTTATATTCGTCCCATGCTTCTTGTTTTGCTTTTTCAAACTCTTCTTCCCATTTAGTTTTCTTTTCATCCTGTAAATATTTTGTAACTCTATTTGCAGAAATTTGAAGTTCTTTTAATTCAACCTGCTTTTGTAAAAATTCTTTTATATACATCACACCGAAGTCGGATAACAGACTGTCGTTTATTTTTATACTTATTTCCATTTTTATGATTTTTAAATATTGTTATTAAAACAAAGATACAATTTTTTTTTGTTTAAGTCTTTGGATTAACCGGCCTAAATCAAATAACTGATCGTGAAACAAGCGATGAGGCTCCTCGGCCGAATTTGACATAAATCAGCGGATTTATCGCTCTAATTACCGGATAATCGGTATTTAGCTAAGGAATTCTATATTTGAACTTTTCTGTAAAACATTCTTTACCGGTTCCGCCGAAGCGCTTTCGTAAAATCTGCAATGCTTAATCCTTCCTGTTCAAATACAGTGCCGACAACAAGCAAATCAGCACCTGCCTCGTAAGCCGCATTTGCCTGCTTTGGGTGGCGGATACCGCCGCCTACAATAATAGGAATTTCCACATGCTTTCTGACTTCGGCAATAAGCTTTGGGCTCACCGGATTTAAAGCACCACTGCCGGCTTCCAAATAAATCATTTTAAGCCCCAACATTTCACCTGCCACAGCCGTAGCTGCGGCAATATCCGCTTTGTCGGCGGGAATGGGCCGGCTGTCGCTGATATATTCTGCCGAACTCTGTTTTCCGCCGTCAATCAGCATATATCCCACCGGCACAATCTCCAACTGTGTTTTGCGCAACAAAGGAGCGGCCGTAACATGTCGCCCGATTAACATTTCGGGATTTCTTCCGGATATCAATGACAGTAAAAGCAACGAATCGGCTTTATCGGTTATTTGAAGAATATTGCCGGGGAAAAGCACTACCGGCAAGTTGCAGTGCGATTTTAAAGTAAGTACAATGGCTTCGGTTTCATTACCGGTAAGACTTCCGCCCACAAACAAATAATCAACCCCGGCCAAATCAGCTTCAAGCGCCTTTTTACGAGCGGTTTCCAAATTCTCTTTCGCCGGATCTGTCAAAACGGCTAATTTTCGCTTATTTTGTTTTGCTTTTAACTGCATTTTGTAATAGATATAAACAGAAGCGGCCTTACTAAGACCCAAAACTGTATGTAAAAATAATTTCTCGCTCCGGTTGTTTTATAAACGTATAATTAATCCGGTATGATTTGTCGAAATTATCAGTTTTTATTCGTCCGAAAAAACTGCCTTTTACAGACAAATCATCAATTTCGACAAAAAGTTGCTTCCTAAAATCCAAATTTCCTTTCGAGTGAATCTTAAACAAAGTTTCTTTTGCACACCAAACGGCATAAAGATACTTTCTGCTGTCTTTGGCATACTTTTCCGGTATTTTTTCCGGAAAAGTAAATTTATGAGCCGTTCTTTGGATTTTATCTCCGATAAGTTCAATATCGGCACCCGGATTTGTATTTTGGCTAATTGCAAATGCTACACAATTGTCAGTATGTGTCAATGAAAGCTTTCTGTCATCGGCCAACTCAGGCTTCCCGTCGGAATTATAAGTCATGCCCGGATAAGTACCCAAGGCTTCTGCCAACAACAGTCTGACTCCCAACCATTCCCGTTTTCTTTTTGGGTGCTTTATTTTTTGAAAATACAATTTTTCATCGGGCAGCAAACAGGGCCACAAGCGCTCTTGTAATTCCGAAACATCTTCGGTAAGCTGTGCCGCTACGGCAAGCATATTTCCTTCGCTATGTGAAAAAAGTTTTATCACAAATTCTATTTTTCAAATATCATTTTTAGTGAGATGGTCAGAAGAAAAAAGGCAAATATTTTCTTCAATACTTTATCGGGCATCTGCAATGCAAATAAAGACCCGATATACCCGCCTATAAAGAAAGCCGCCGACAAAAATAAAACATATTTAATATCAATGTACCCGCCTCGATAATAATTGAGTGCGCCGCCCAAAGCAACCGGAATACTCAACATACCCAAAGCTGTCCCCTGTGCTTGGTGTTGGGTCATTCCCAAAAAAAGCAAAAGTGCGGGAATAATTATTACGGCTCCTCCTACGCCTAAAAGGCCGCTTAAAAGCCCGGCCGCAAGCCCGATTAGCAAAAGAATAAATATGGTGTTTACCGGCATTCCGACTTAGGTTTAAAAATCAAGATTTAAAGAAAAATAGAAAACTCGATCACGAACGTGATCATTATCAATACCCCAAGCCCAATCCAAACGGACAAAATAACCAAAAACCCGGCTGCGTAAGCCTACTCCGTAACCAAATATTACCGGCCAACGGTTTTTATCGATGATTACGGTAATTGGTCCGGAACGCACGGTTTCGGTGAGGTATTTATTTTTTTCATCGTAAGGCGATTTCCCTGACCAGGCAGCACCGGCATCGGCAAAGCCTACGACTTGAAATGTATTCAAAAAATCTGAATTCAAAGGCCTGTTGGCCAAATATCGAATCACCGGAAAACGGATTTCATTATTTATAACAAAAAAGGTATTCCCGTTTCTGGCGTTCTGGATAAAACCGCGCATATTGGTGCCTACCGCTTGGTAAACATAATTTTCTTCGTAATTTATATTTACGGTTTCATCGAACATTTTCTTATCGGGTGATATGGTGTACCAATTGTCAACTCCGCCCAAATAATACAAAAGCTTGCTTTTGCCTAAAGAGGTGCTTGCCCCCATTCTGGAAGCAAAAATCAGTGTTCGGTGTATCTT
The DNA here is from genome assembly GCA_964472505.1 of uncultured Bacteroidaceae bacterium. Taxonomy (GTDB): domain Bacteria; phylum Bacteroidota; class Bacteroidia; order Bacteroidales; family JAADGE01; genus JAYEIA01. The sequence goes on from CAYYQW010000074.1 coordinate 3,273, forward strand.
TTTATACACCCGAAAGTCAAAGCCCAAAACTGCAAAATTAGTATAGATCTCCGGCTCATCCGTAGTATTTTGCATGACCATCTCTTCGCCGATTTCCTGATAAAATTCACCAAAAACCTTAAAGCGAGATCCTTCATACAAGTTTACACCCAAATTTCGGGTATTGTCAAAAATGTATTCTCCTTTTATTCCCGCAAAGGCCTGATTCTGAATGGGCGAAATCAATGTATTATAGTCATTGGATTGCCATAAACCTTTGTCGTGCCGTAAACTGAAAGTACCGCGAACTGCAGCTACCTGATTAAACGGGTATTTCAAAACATACATTCCCTGATTAGAGAAAATCTTGAAATAATGCGGAAATCCATAGTCATCATAATAAGTCTGCACCTGTGTTTGGCGGTGATAAATGTACTGTTTATCCAATCGTCCTTTTATGTCTTCAAAGCTTAAAAGATACTCATAACTTTCAAAATCGGTTCCGATACGGAAGCCGCCGGTGATACGATAATCTTCAAGCAAATCGTAAGCTCCTACTTTAGTAAAAATATTCACGCCCGGATTAAAATAATAAGCATTACCCGTAAAGGCCTGATAGGAATTATTCAGCAAACCAAAATCTACCTGCTGAGTCATGTGATTGGTATAGAAATTAGTTTTATAATTTCTGGTTTCAATAAAAGCCTCTTCTTCAGGACTCTCCGTGAACATAGAATCTTCTATGGGGTGAATGTTGTAGTAATCGGTATATCGTTCGGTTTCAAAAATATAACTGTTAATGTCAATTTTCGCGCTGTCGGGATGTGCCAAGTCCTCCGGGGGATTTTCACGGAGACTGTCGATACGAGCTTGTCTTATTTCTTCGGCACGTTCCGCTTCACGCCTCAAGCTGTCGCGATAAAAATACTCCTCACGTTGGTTCTTCTTATATTGGGTTATATAAAGCTCGTCGGGTGTACTATTCAAATCAAGGTAAGATTCAAACACGCGATAACGATTATCTTTATACAAGAGCTCATATAAATTTTTATTCCTTTTTGAAAAACTATAATTTTCAATGTTTCTGTTGTAATTGGTAAGCGGCTCCTGTTTGGAAAAATACCGATAATGAACAACAGTATCGACACTGCTTATGGTACTGTCAAATTTCACAACATACCTGTTTTTAAGGCCGTTATGATCCGAGATGGTGAGATATTCATGTTTTTCATACTCATCCGGGTAGGTTTCGTTGTCGAAAGGTGTATGAGTAATTCTTCTAAGGGTTTCACTGCGTTTCTTTAGGTCGTACTCAAACAAGTCATAATTCTTCAAACCCTCGGTCGGAAGAGAACTCCTAAGCGTATCTTTTCTGTTGGATGAAAATATTATTTTATTGCCGCCCTGAGCAAAAGTTGGGTATAAATCATCGGCAATATCATCGGTAATTTGTTGGTAATTATTCGCCGGAAGGCTGTACACATAGATATTAGTAGCTCCGTTTTTTACACCGGAAAATACAAAGCCCAAACCGTCGGCAGAAAATTCGTATGAAAGAATTTTATCAAAATACGCAATGCGTCTTCGCGATTTTTCTTTCTCTTTCAAATTATAGGTATATAAAAAAAGTTCTCCCTGCTCCTCAGCAATGAAGGAAAAAATATTACCCGACGGATGCCAAGCCGTAACAGGTTGAGAATAATCCGTAATTTGGTCCAAAGGATGTCCTTTCCTGCGAATTTTTTTGCGTTTTTCAGTTTCGGTATCGTAAAGGTATATTGTATAACGCCCTTTTTTGTGTGAAATGTAACTGATGTATCGGTTATTTTTGTCACTTTTGAGTTCTCTCCAAAGCCTTTGGCGTTTGCCTTTTAAAAGGCTTTCATCAGCCAAATTTTCGGTATGCCCGCGCACATGCTCAAAACGTTTATTATAGAATTCTTTCCACTCGGGACTAAGATCTCTGACCGAAAGGCCCAGCAAACTCTTAAAGCCGGCATCGGTATTTTTATTAAGGCGCGTAACGTACAAAATATTCGGAATAATGGTATGACCGTATGTTTCGGCCAGAAAATACCAGAACGAATGCCCGGCATAAGCAGCTTCATCTCCGGTGAGGTGATTAATTTTTTTGTATCGCCCGCTTTCAAAACCGTCTTTTACAATGTTTTCAATTTCGGTGTTCCATTCTTCCGACAAATAACTAACCAAACCTTCAATGTACCATTCCGGTAATGTGAGCAGGGTAGAATTGGTAACGCGTTGGCGGTAATTTCCGCCGTATAGCATTTCATTAATTAAGGCACGAACAATTCCGGCCCTAATTTGCTTCTCCATCAGTTCCTGTTCACCTTCGTAAAATATTAATACCTTATTATTTATAATTTTGGTTGTTCCGCCAATATTAGAATTTTCGTTTTGTGTGTCGTAACCAATATTGCTGCCTCTAAAATCGGAAAGTTTTTTGTATGCAATAAAAATCAAGCGGTTATCGAATGCTCGTCCGAAAAAAGCTTCCGCATTGCTGATTTCTTCCTCGGCAATTTCGGCAATGCGTTTGCTCATATCTTCGCCGCCGGCATAAAAGTAAACATCGTAATTCGGAAATCGATAAAAGCGATGAAACCGCTCTTTAAACTGCACCCTGCTTTTCCCGAAAGACATCTGATGCCCGTTATAAAACTGAGCAGAACCCTCTTGTAAGCCAAAACAGAAGAGCAAAGCAAATAAAAGAATGTATGTAAAAATATGTTTTTTCAAAATCAAAACTGTTTTATTAATAGAAGGTAAATAAAATAGCGCTAATTCATTAATCTTGTTTTGCAAATAACAAATTTAAACGAAATAAATATTAAATTTGCAAAAAGAGCGTTGATTTTAAAAGAAAAAAAGGATTTTCAAGTATTCTAAAAAATAAAGTTATGAAATTTTACATCATTCTGTTTACGATTTTATTCACCCTGTCAGCATCGTTTTCGGCTGAAGCTCAAAGCGTGCAACCCAAAATGACTTTTGATAAAGAAATTCACGATTTTGGAAATGTTAATGAACAAGACGGCGACCTCAAGCATTCATTTGTATTCCGGAATACCGGTGCGGAGCCCATTGTAATTACCAATGTGCGGGCAACCTGCGGCTGCACTACGCCCAACTGGACAAATAAACCGATAGCTCCGGGCGAAACAGGCGAGATTACTGCTGTATATCATGTAAAAAACCGCCCGGGAAGCTTCAATAAAACCATTATTGTATATTCAAATGCCGAAAACAGCCCGGTAAACTTACGAATAAAAGGAAATGTTGCTCCCAAACCCAAAAGCTTGGAAGATAAATACCGTTTTCTGATAGGAAAAGTTCGCTTTGAAAAAACCAATATTCACTTTTCAAACATTTATAATGATGAAGTAAAAACGGAATCGCTTGAATTTATAAATATATCGGATGAAGATGTCAGCCTGAGCTTAGCCAATAATCGCTCAAAAGCCAAGCACATAGATTTTTCGGTAAAACCCGAAACTGTTGCTCCCGGAGAAACCGGTACAGTTAGCATAAAATACTCAGCCATAGAAAAAAACGACTGGGATTATGTAAGGGATTATCTGTTTTTTAATATCAACGGAGAATATGACCATAAAAACCGCATCTCTATTAGTGCCAATATAAAAGAGCGATTTACAAAATCTGATTTAAAAAACCCGCCGGCTATTGAGTTTATAGAGTCCAATACTTTCAATTTTGGAAGCGTGCAGAAAGGAGAAAAAATAGAGCATACATTCCGCTTTAAAAACACCGGAAAATCCGATTTAATAATTCGTAAAGTACGTGCCTCATGCGGTTGCACAGCTACTACAACCGGCAAAAAAATATTAAAACCCGGAGAAGAAAGCTCGATAAAAACTATTTTCGATACCACTCACAAACGCGGAACCCAAAGAAGCTCCATAACCATGATTACGAACATTCCCGGAAAAACAGGGCATCAGGATAATGCACGAGTTTTACTTACTTTAAAAGGAACGGTTACAGAATAAAGCATTCATGAAAATATACACAAAAGGCGGTGATAAAGGAAAAACATCACTTCTTTCCGGCGAACGGGTTGAAAAAAACCACCACCGCATAGAAGCCTACGGATGCGTAGATGAATTAAATTCTTTTATGGGCTTGCTTGTTACGGAAGTGGCCAATAAACAACAAGCAGTTTTTTTATCTGAACTTCAACATACGCTTTTTAACATAGGTACCCATTTGGCCATTCAAAGCCAAGTAGCTTTTAAAGTACCGCCCATAAAAGCGGAAATCGCTGAGCGCATAGAAAAAGAAATAGATAAACTCAATGCAGAACTTCCGCCCCTGAAAGCATTTATACTGCCCGGCGGAAGCAAAGCGGCTTCTCTGGCACATGTTTGCCGCAGTGTATGCCGTCGAGCCGAACGACTTATTACTGCTATTCCGGAGGCCGAAACCCGTAATCCGGAAATTGTTCCGATTATCAATCGCCTGTCGGATTATTTCTTTGTGCTTGCACGTTTTCTGAACCAAGAAAACAGCGCAGGCGAAACGCTGTGGGAAAAATAAAACTACTGATTCAGAATATAATAATCAAAATTTAGAGCCTGCCGGAAAAAATAAACTCATATATTTTTCGCTTATCTCTTGCAGATTTCATTTTTTTTATATATTTGCCGGCAAATTCAGAACAGAAACTAAATAATAAATATCTACATGTATTGGACATTAGAACTGGCTTCAAAATTGGAAGATGCGCCTTGGCCGGCGTCAAAAGAAGAACTTATCGACTTTGCGATACGCTCCGGTGCACCTCTTGAAGTAATTGAAAACCTGCAAGACATCGAAGACGAAGATGAGGTTTTTGAAAGTATAGAGGACATTTGGCCGGATTATCCGAGTAAAGATGATTTTTTCTTTAACGAAGATGAGTATTAACCGATAAAAAGATAAAACAAAAAACCGGATTGTAGTTACAATCCGGTTTTTTTGTTTTATGCTGCAATTAAAAAGCCCCGCATTGCTGCGAGGCTTTTTGTTTTTCTCAAAAAAGAAAAACTGCTTAGTCTTCCTCGAATTGAATAACTTCTACGGGGCAGCTCTCAGCAGATTCTTTTATTTCGTCTTCGTTTGCTTCAAAGTCAGCGCCGTCAATTACTTCAGCCTCGTCTTCAACAACGAAAACATCGGGAGCAATTTCTTCGCAAAGTCCGCAAACGGTGCAACCTTCTTCTATCCATACTTTTTTAATAGCCATAATCTTTAGATTTTATGTTGGTAACAGAATTTAATTAAATTTCAGCAAAGCTAAGCATATATTTCTACCCGGCAAAAAAACTAATGCCCGGTTTTTTAATTTAGAAATATTCTAAACCATATTACTCTCTAACCGTTTGCTCTTTTCCTTTGAGCATGTATTTATTATAAAGTATTAAGCTTAAAGCAGTAACAAAACCAATGCCTGCAAATACATACCAAATTTTTGAAGGATTGTAAGTGTCCCACAAAATTTGTGTCAGTCCGGCTGTATCGGTATTTAGAATCTCTGCCGAACGACTGATAAAATCATTTTTAGTAAAAGCTTCTCCTATTTCCGGAAGTTCATGCCCGCGGCTCTCCATTTCGCGTCGCAAAAGTGAAATTTTATCGGAGGTACGTTCATAAACCGGGCCTGAAATAATACCCGCAAAATAATTACCCACCGCAATGGGCAAAAAAGAGGTTCCCATATACAAAGCTTCTTTATTTTTTGGGGCTATGCGGCCTACATATTCCGTAAATTTTGGTGAGCTTGCCATTTCACCGAAAGAAAATATCAACACCGAAAGCACAACATACATCGGGTTGTTAGTAGCAAAAGCCAAACCGATTCCCAAACTCACTACAATTAATCCGCCCACAATACTGCTGATGGGCTTAAAGCGCATAACAAAGGTAGAAACCACCAATTGAAACAGAATAATAAAAAATGCGTCTAAATTAATAATCATCTCAGGCGCTACGGTGCCTTCAGGCGTTCCGAAAGCAGCGGCCAAACCGGGCCAAAAAGATGCAATATTATTGTACAAAATGCTTGTATCCACCCATTGGTCTATATAGTTGGGAAGTGTATAAAATAATTGATTGAATAATGTCCAAAAGCCAACCATAATCAAAAGAAAAACAGCCAATTTGGCATCTTTTAGAGCGGTAAAAATATTTAAAACCGACTGTTTTACCGAAGCCCAAAACGGACTGTCTGATTTTTCTCGATCCGGTTCTTTGTAAAAAAATAAAACTAAAATAAGATTCACCAAAATAGCCGAAGCCGCCATTACAAATACAATTTTCCAACCCAAAGCATGCCGTAGTTTGGAAGAAAAGACGGGGCCCAAAAATCCGCCGATATTAATCATCATATAAAAAATTCCGAAACCAATGGATGAGTTTTTAGGATTGGTAGTTTTGGCAATGGTAGCAGAAATAACCGGCTTAAACATGGCTGCACCTACGGCTACATATAAAAATGCAAAAAACACCGCTCCATATCCTGTAAAAACACCCATCAGATAATAACCGGAACCTAAAATCAAATAAGCCAAAATCAGCATTAGCCGGTATCCGAAACGATCGGCCAAGGCACCGGTAATTATGGGCAAAAAGTATAAAATAGACGTTACCGTTCCCATAATGGTTCCTTTCTGTGTTTGTGTGAAACCCAAAGCTCCTTCATCGGTGGAATTGGTAAGGTACAAAGCCAATACATTAAACAGGCCGTACCATGCCCATCGCTCAAAAAGCTCCATACTGTTGGCTACCCAGAAAGTTTTGGAATAGCCCCGTATTACTTGACTAAACTTGCTCATACATCTGATTTTTTAAATTTTTAAAAGTCGAAAGATATATTTTTCCGGTCACATAATTAATGAACATTTAGTATTTATTTCAAACGGCATTGCCGGATTTAAACAAAAACCTGTAATTTAGCTGTTTTAAAAAAAACATCACGTGAAAAATATTACACCCGACAACGCCAATAAAATAATTGAACTAATAAATAATACCGAAAAAATATGCCTGCTTGGGCATCATAACCCGGACGGCGATGCCATAGCCGGTTGTTTGGCCTTTCAACGTATTCTTAAAAATACCGGAAAAGATTCAATCGTTATTATGCCTTCCGATATGCCGGATTTCTTAGAATTTCTGCCCGGAAGCGAAGATATCGTAACTCACAAAAATAACGAAAAAGACAGCCCGGCCGTAAAACACTTGCAAGAAGCCGACCTGATTCTTTGCATTGATTTTAATGCTCCATCGCGCGTTAAAGCTCTGGAAGATACATTAAGAAAATCCGAAGCAATTAAAATACTCATGGATCATCATCCGGAGCCGGAAGACTTTGCCGAGTACGCCCTTTCAAAAACCGAGAGCAGTTCAGCTTCCGAAGTTGTGTTTGAATTTATGGAATGGGCCGGCCTGCGTCAATTTTTTGATAAAGAAACGGCCATGATTTTATACACCGGCATTATGACCGATACGCTTAACTTTAGTATCAATACCGCCGGCAAAAAAACTTTTGGACGAATAGCCGAGCTCTTAGATTTTGACATCAATAAAGAAGAAATATACGACGCCGTATATAATACATTTTCTTGGAGTCGCATGCAACTCATGGGACATTTAATAAGCAATAAAACAACATTTATAGAGGAGCATCAAGTGGCTTACACTATTTTTGAAAAAAGTGATAAAGAAAAATTCAACTATAAACTTGGCGACCACGAAGGCATTGTAAATATTCCCCTTTCGGTACAAAATGTTAAAGCTTCCGTTATTTTTATGGAAAATGATAATAAAATTAAAGTATCACTGCGCTCAAAAGCCGGTTTTGACGTAAACGCCCTCGCCCGAAAATATTTTGACGGCGGCGGCCACCAACAAGCTGCAGGTGGAACTTTACACATAAAAGTTGAAGAAATACCTAAGTTTTTAAAGAATGCTTTGGATAATTTTGAAAAAGAATAAAAAGCCATGAAGACAATCTTAATATTATTAATGGCTGCTTTTTTGATAGCAGCATGCAACAACCAAGCCCCCTCTCCTGCTCCGGTAGAAATAACTTCCGACAAGGCTTTTCGTGATACTCTGGAAAATATAAATAAAATATTGATTCAAAAAGATAACGAGCGGATAAATGCATACATAAAGCGCATGGAATGGAACATGAAAAAAACCGAAACGGGTTTGCGCTATGCCCTGATTGAGCAAAAAGGCAATGAAAAGATTAAAAACGATGATATTGTCACCATCGACTATCAAATAGAGCTATTGGACGGGACAGTAGCTTATAACAGCGATGAAACCGGATACCGCAAACTGAAAATCGGAAAAACCGACAGTGAATCGGGCTTGCAGGAAGGCTTAAAGATGACAGGCAAGGGCGACAGTGCCGTTTTCATTGCCCCGCCCTATCTGGCCAAAGGCCTTTTGGGCGATTTTGAAAAAATACCTGCTCGCTCCATACTCGTATATAAAATACGGGTTAAAGAAATTGAAAACTTTTAATTTCCGGAAATATAGCCACTAAGGCGCTAAGGCACTAAGTTCAGAACTCCTGACCTCACGTAAAACAGATTGTCGTTTTTTTTAGTAATACCTGAATTAGGTTAATAAGGTTTTTGAACATTTCGTTATTTTTTCTACTGAGGTTAAAACTTTGTAAATGAGGTTTTTAAAAGACCTTATTTAATTGGTTGCAACCTCAGTAGAAAGGCTATACAAATACAGAAAAAAACCTTATTACATTATTTTACGACAACACAGGTTTACGAACAACATCACTTAACAAGCTGATAATCTGTTCAGGGGTCAGGAGTTCTGAAGTTTTTCCTCAACAAGCTAAATGCAGAATTATTAGTTTTTTCTTTGTGCCTTCGTGCCTTTGTGGCTATGCTTTTTACAAGTTTTTTAATGCCACTAAGGCACCAAGGCGCTAAGTTTTTCCTCAACAAGCTAAATGCAGAATTATTGGTTTTTTCTTTGTGCCTTTGAGTCTTTGTGGCTATGCTTTTTACAAGTTTTTCAATGCCACTAAGGCGCTAAGACGCTAAGTTTTTCCTCAACAAGCTAAATGCAGAATTAATGTTCTTTTCTTTGTGCCTTTGTGTCTTTGTGGCTATGCTTTTTACAAGTTTTTCAAATGCCACTAAGGCACCAAGACACTAAGTTTTTCCTCAACAAGCTAAATGCAGAATTAATGTTCTTTTCTTTGTGCCTTTGTGTCTTTGTGGCTATGCTTTTTATACCTCAAACCAACAAAATCCGACATTTTTAAGGGCATTCGGGCAATTGTTGATGATTTACTTAATTCTTAAATCATCAGGATTCTGTCTGCAGTCCCAAACTGTATGAACAACTATCATTTCAGTCGTAATTTCATAGAATAAAATAAATTCATCAACAATCAATCCGCGAACAGATTCCATATCCGTCTTTATCCCGATTTCAGGTTGTTTAATAAGAAGCGATAATTCTTTCTTGAATTTTTTATATAGTTTTTTCGAATAAGTTTCACTTTTATTCCTTTCAGTATAAAAATCAAGTATCTCGAAAAGCTTGAGCTTTGCTCTGTGAGACCAGACTATCGTGCGCTTAACCATCTATCAAATTCTTTATCAAGTTCAACTTGGTCAAGAAAAAGTCCTTGATCAGTTTCTTTCATGGATTCATTTATCTCAAAACCTTGCTCATTTGTCAATAAAAGAATTTTAGAATCTGCTTTTGAATCAAGAATTGTCTTTAGCGCTTTCAAGAAAGAAACATCATCAATCTCCGCAATTCTGTGTATCAATAATTTCTTTAATTCAATTGCACTCATAGTTTTAAAGTTTAATTAATGTAAAGATACAACTTTTTCAAGAAATGGACTTTTATATCAAAAATTCTTTCAACAATCATTACCGGCAACAAGCTAAAGGCCGAAATGATAGATTTCCTTTGTGTCTTCGTGTCTTTGTGGCTATGCTTTTTACAAGTTTTTCAAATGCCACTAAGGCACCAAGGCTCTAAATTTTTCCTCAACAAGCTAAACGCAGAATTATTGGTTTTTTCTTCGTGCCATTGTGTCTTTGTGGCTATGCCTTTACAAGTTTTTCAAATGCCACTAAGGCGCTAAGTCACTAAGTCTTTCCTCAATAAGCTAAATGCAGAATTTTTGGTTTTTTTTTCGTGCCTTCGTGTCTTTGTGGCTATGCTTTTACAAGTTTTTCAAATGCCACTAAGGCGCTAAGACTCTAAGTTTTTCCTCAGCAAGCTGAATGCAGAATTATCAGTTTTTTTCTTCGTGCCTTTGTGTCTTTGTGGCTATGCTTTTTACAAGTTTTTCAAATGCCACTAAGGCACCAAGGCTCTAAGTTTTTCCTCAGCAAGCTGAATGCAGAATTATCAGTTTTTTTCTTCGTGCCTTTGTGTCTTTGTGGCTATGCTTTTTACAAGTTTTTCAAATGCCACTAAGGCACCAAGACACTAAGTTTTTCCCCAACAAGCTAAATGCAGAATTAATGTTCTTTTCTTTGTGCCTTTGTGTCTTTGTGGCTATGTTTTTACAAGTTTTTTAATGCCACTAAGGCGCCAAGACACTAAGTTTTTCCTCAACAAGCTAAATGCAGAAATGATAGATATTCTTCGTGTCTTTGTGGCTATATAGCTAAAACCCTTATCAATCTCCCGGAATATCTTCAATTTTGTTTTGAATGCGCTTTTTTTCCGGCAAAGTACTGATCTCTTTTTCTAAAGCCTTTAAATAATATGTTTCTGCATTTTCATACTGCTCATATTCGGCGCAATAATCGCCGGCCAACTCATAAGCATAAAAATACTCGGGATTAGATGCAATCAAAGCCTCCGGTAAATCAGCCCGGTAAGCACTGCTCTCTGTATCTGCCGTATATTTTTGAATTTTCTTCTTCAAGCTTTTATACAATTCAAAGCGATCGAATCCGCCGTTGCATAAAAAAGAATCCGGTGGTACAATGTATGCTTCTTCATAAATTTCACGATTTACTGTCATATTCGGAAACGAAGAAAACACACTGTCCAAATCATAACAAACATACTTGCCGAGCTGAAAAGGACTTGTTGAAATCCAAAATTTTAATTCATCCGGTTTAAAGATGACCGAATGGTGTGCAATCAGTTGATTAATGGCTTTTTCATTAGACAGACCGATATTTTCGCCCTTTTTCCCAAAGCGGTTTCGCAATATGTCCGCAGCCTTTCTGTAATCAGTTTTCGGATTTTCATCCAACAATTCGTTCATTCGTTCGTAGCGGTAAAAAGAAGAGCTTTCGCGGATATTTTCCACATTGGATTCCGTATTTTTCAAAGCTTCCGACTGAAAATGGTTGGGACCGATTACACGCTCGGTACCCGGATCAAAAAGCGCTACGGTTTTGGGCGTTATTTCTATTATCGCTGTTCGCTTGTTGTGTTGCGAGCCAATCATAAAAGCTTCCGAGACAAAGGCCTGCCGTTTTTTTGCAATTTCATAAGCCTGCTCTATGGTTTCGGCATACTGCAAAATTTCACGGGCGATCAGTGAAACCGGAGCAGCTGCTTTTAGCGGAATTTCCGATTTTGCGGCATTCATGGTGAGTGTAAGCCCGCGGTCGTTCATGCCGGAAACCACGCCTATAAAACCGCCCCAAACCACGGTAACAAACCGATGCCCTTGAGAAGGATTATAAAAGGCCACGATTTTATCCTCGGCAAAACGATCGCCCACATAAAAATCGAAATTTCGTCCGAGAATCATACTGCCGTCTGCTGTTTCGGAACCTCGAACGGAAAAAGAGGTACAACCCACCATAGCCAAATCATTCAAAGCATGACCGATATCGTGTGCGCCGTGATAATTTAGTATCCGCTCATAATTGGAGCCGATGTACGAAAACTCACCGGATGCGGCAAATGAAACTCCGTAAATTTCATGCAAATACTCATCGGGAATATAATCATGTATGTTTCGGTTAAACCAAGCTATCATGTATTTTAAAAACTTCAAGTAAGTTTCCGAAGGAATCATCTGTTTAATTTCATCGGTAAATGCTTCTTCTTGCTTTTGCACAAGCGCTTTAGTGAGTTTGCCTGCATGAACACCGCGCTCAAAAGCGTCGCCTTCTGCATACAGCTCATGAATACCGGATTCGCTTTGCCGATAGCGCGAATTGCCGGCGGCAAACAGCCCTTCTGAAATCTCTGTTACATCTGTTTCTAAAGCAGATTGATTAACAATTTCGGGCGGCTGAATGCGAACAGCCATAAAAAAGTACAGGGTAAAAGCAAGTATGAAAACAAGAATACCCCATAGAATATATTTCAAAATCTTTCTGAAAAGATTGCGTTTTTTTGCTTGCTTCATTTTTCAAAATTAATTTTTACAATAGTATTAAAAAAACCAGAATCAGCAGGCAGAAAATATCGGTATTTTATGGGCTAAATATTATTTTGAGGTGCCGGGACTAATCCATTACCCTATTGTTTCCCGGTTTTTTTAAAATTCCGGCTTCCTCAAATATTTTTTTATACAATAAATTATAACAACATCAAAAGTTCCATGCCGGATTAGTGCATTCGTTGGTAAAACATAGCGAAGCGGTGTATAGCCACTAATGCACGAATAGTTTTTTATAAGCAGTTTGTTATTTATTCGTGCATCCGTGGTAAGTCTTAAACATTGATAATCCCGGAGCTAATGCACGAATATTCATATTTTTTTAATTGGGAAAAACGGATAATTAATTGATAGCAGCACCTCAAGATAATATTTAGCCATTTTATGGCCGGTTTTATTCATTTGGTTCCAAAATATGCCTATCTTTGAAAAAACAAATCTCTTTAGCAATAAAATATCAATATTCCGACATAAGCCCTTACTCGCCGACAAAAAAAACAATAGTTTCCGTTCTTTTTGGCTTGGCATGTCTGCTGTTTATAAATTTCGGAATCACTATGACCATAGGCAAGCTCGGCTATACTATTCCTTGGTCAATTGTATTTCCGCTTATGATTGCCTTGGCATACGGGAAAAGCTACGGATTAATCTCCGGACTTTCGGGTGCCGCTTTCTACGGTTTTGTTCTCTGGCCCAAAGAAGGCATAGCCAACGGACTTATCGCCATATTCTTTCTAATTTTACTGATATTGGCAGGCAGTATTTCAGAGAAAAATAAAAAGCAGTCGAACCAAAAAGCAGCTTTGCGGTTTGTGGTTGTTATAGCATACGTCATCGGCGGTTTAGCAATTGTTTATGTACTTTACAATCCGGTTTTGTCGCTTAATGCCTATATGAACAGCGAAAGTATGCTTACTGAATTTCATCGGTCAATTCTGTTTAATTTTTGGATAAAAGATCTTATAAATTTTAGCTTTCTTATTATTGCAGCCGAGCTTTTTCTTACGCTCGGCTTTGTCAGAAAACTTTTGGGTTTGCCCGTAAATCCGGTCATGAAAAAAAATACGCTTGTGTTTTTTCAAAGCTTGGTCGGTGCATTTCTGATTTGGATAATTTTTGTGGCATTAAGCAAAACACTTATTGAAAGCAGTACACAGAAACACAACACCTACATTTCGCTTGCATTGCTTACATTTTTGTGGAGCAGTTTTGTGGTGGCTCGTCTTTTAATTCGTAATGTAAACCGGCATCTCATTTTCCAGAAACAATTAGCTGAGCAAAATAAAGAATATATTACTTTAAATAAACAACTTAAGCTGTCAAAAGAGAAAGCCGAACAAAGCGATAAGCTCAAAACCGCTTTTCTTACCAATATCACTCACGAAATACGAACACCGCTAAACGGCATTCTCGGATTTTCAAGTCTTTTAGAAACTGAGATTCAAGATAAGCAACACAAACGCTATGCGGAACTTATAATTAAGAGCAGTAACCGACTTTTGCTCACCATAAACGATGTGTTGGATATTGCCAAAGTAGAAGCGGGAGAAATGAGTCTTAATTTGGAGGATATAGACGTAAAGAGCTTATGTAAAGAACTCTACGATTTTTACAATGAACAAAATTTAAACATTGACTTTAAATTAGAACTGCCCGAGGCAGCTGAAATAATAATCCGGACAGACCGGACAAAACTCTATCAAATACTAAATAATCTATTGGGAAATGCGGTTAAATTTACCGAAATCGGCTATGTGAAATTAGGCTGCGAAAAAAACGGTAAAAATCTTACTTTCTGTATAGAAGACAGCGGAGTAGGTATCAGCGCTGAAGAAAAGGAGCTAATATTCCGACGCTTCAGACAATCTGATCGGCTTAAGCAGTCAAAAAATGCCGGAACCGGCCTTGGCTTAGCCATTGCCAAAGAATTTACCGAGCTTCTCGGCGGTGAAATTTGGTTTGAATCCGAGCATAAAAAAGGAACAAAATTTTACGTAAAATTACCTTTGCATAAGTAAAAGTCGGACATATATTAACGCAAGTTAAATATTACGATTTATTAAAGGATAATGATATATTTGCGCAAAAATCACCGGATTTATGTCTGACAATTCCACACCACATATCAGCAGCTATACCGAAGAATTTGATCAATTTTTACAAAATCATCCCCAAATATTTAAGACTGCGGCCGATAAGGAATTTCTGATGCAGGTTTTTAATTTTTCGGCAGATGCTCATAAAAACATGCTCCGATACTCCGGAGCTCCGTTTATTTCTCATCCTTTAGAAGTAGCCAAAATTGTAACCCAACGCATCGGTT
>CAYYQW010000075.1:0-17981 GCA_964472505.1 uncultured Bacteroidaceae bacterium
CCCAAACGGCTGCTTCGGCAATTAGAGCCGTGGAAATAACGGCATCTTTATCGCGCACAAAATCACCGGCCAGATATCCGTAACTTTCCTCGCCTCCGCCGATAAACGTTTTTCGCCTTTCGTATTTTTTTAACAGTTCGGCGATGTATTTAAAGCCGGTAAGCGTATCGTAGCATGTAACATCAAAACTTTTAGCCATATCACTTAAAAGCTCGGTGGTAACAATGGTTTTTACAATGTATTCTTGCCCTTTCAGCAAATTTTTCTTTTTGTACATTGACAACAAGTAGTAAATCAGTACGCTTGCGGTTTGGTTCCCGTTGAGCAGTACAAATTTATTTTCCGTATTACGCACGGCTATACCTACGCGGTCGCCGTCGGGATCAGTGGCGGCGGCCATGTCGGCATCGGTTTCTTCGGCCTTTTTCAAAACCATGCTTAAAGCCTCGGCATTTTCCGGATTTGGGGAAACTACGGTAGGAAATTCTCCGGAAGTATCATCTTGTTCGGACACATTATATATATGTGTAAAACCAAATTGCTTTAAAGCCGCCGGTACCAATTTAACTGCGGTGCCGTGCAGTGGCGAAAAAACGATTTTGAAATTCTTATCGGTGTTAATAAGTTCAGGCGAAAGTGAAAGACTTTTAACTTTTTTCAAATAAACCGTATCGGTTTCATCACCGATTATTTTTATATGTTCCGGTTTGCCGTCAAAACGAATTTGAGATACATCCGTAATGGCATTAACGGCTTCGATAATTCCTTTGTCGTGTGGCGGCACTACCTGTGCTCCGTCACTCCAATAGGCTTTGTAGCCGTTGTATTCTTTTGGGTTATGCGATGCCGTAAGCATTACGCCGGCTTGACAATTCCAATGGCGAACGGCAAAAGACAGAACCGGCGTAGGCCGCAGCTCTTCAAACAGATAAACCTTAAAGCCGTTAGCCGAAAATACATCGGCACAGAGTTTGGCAAATTCCGGGCTGTTGTTTCTGTTATCATAAGCTATGGCTACTTTTATGCTTGCCTTATCGGAAAAGGCTTTTTTCAGGTAGTTACTAAATCCCTGCGTAGCACTGCCAAGTGTGTATTTATTAATACGGTTGGTTCCTACACCCATAATGCCGCGCATACCGCCGGTTCCGAAACTTAAGTTTTTGTAAAATGCATCGGTCAGCTCTTGAGGATTATTATCAATTAAATCCTGAACTTTTTCGCGAGTTTCCGCATCGTATTTGTCGCTGAGCCTTTCTTTGGCTGTTTTTAGAATGCTGTTGTCTGTCATGGCTGTATGTGTTTAAGAAATTTGAGTAAATTTAAGAACAAAAACAGCCGGAACAAAAATTATTAGCCGGTTAAATTCAGTTGGATTTATAAATTGTGTTTATTGAAATGTTCGAAATATCATAATGACTTGAAACATAGAAGTTAATCCTCTGCCAGGTTTTAGATTTGTGAATTTTTGATTAAAGTGAAATGCTTTAACGATTATTAACAAATAATCTTTGATTTAAAATTCTGATTATTAAGTCTTTAATCATAGTTGTTTGAATTTTTTAAGTATTTATTCCTTAATATATATTTGACTGATAAAAAAAAATACTATGTTTGTGTGAGAAAAGAGGCTTACCGGATTAAAACAAAATAGGTACAGCTTAATTATGTTTAACTAAAAAAAATGCTTGTTTATGAAAAAACTGATGTTATTGCTTACGCTATTCGCTTTTATAGGGATGACAGCGTTTGCACAAAGAACAGTAACGGGAACAGTTACCGATGATTCCGGTGCTCCGATGCCCGGAGTCGCTGTTTCGGTTAAAGCAACCACAGTCGGTACCATGACACAACCCGACGGTACATACTCACTTGAGGTACCGGAAGGTTCTGATGTTTTGGTTTTCTCTTACATTGGTATGAGAACCGAAGAGGTTGAGATCACAGGCGATGTGGTAAATGTTGCCATGGAGCCCTCCGACCAAATGGTGGATGAGGTGATAATAACAGGCTATGGTACGCGTAGTAAAGGGGCCGTGTCCGGCTCTGTTTCCAGTGTAGGAAGTGAAAAATTAGAATCGATTCCGGTTGCAAGCTTTGAAAATCTCTTGCAGGGACAAGTCCCCGGATTAATTTCCGTTTCTTCATCCGGAGCACCCGGGTCAGCTGCAACAGTGCGGATACGGGGAATAAATTCGATTAATGCAGGGAATTCTCCTTTATATGTAATTGATGGTGTGCCGGTTGCCGAAGGCGGTTTTTCTACCTTAAATCCCAATGATATTGAGCAGATTTCGGTTTTGAAAGATGCATCTTTAACTACGATATACGGAGCAAGAGCTTCAAACGGTGTAATTGTGGTAACTACTAAACGGGGAAAAAAATCGGATCGTACAAACATTAATTTTTCTGCACAATACGGGGTAGATAAAGTCGCAAGGAATAAATTTGATATGATGAATACTACCCAAAAGCTCGATTACGAGGAAGAATTAGGATTGAGAGTTCCGGGAGAGTATAATCGTGATTCCTTAGAACAGATAAATACCGACTGGTTAGATGTTACATTGCGAGATGCCCAAACACAGCAATACCAGTTATCTTTAGCCGGCGGCAGTTATAAGACCAGATTTTATGTTTCCGGGCAATATTATACCCAAGACGGTATTCTTCCCCGTTCTGATTTTGAAAGAGCGGGCTTGCGTGTGAATTTAGACCACAGAGCAACCGACCGTTTTAATTTAGGGGCTACCTTCTATGCCGGTCAAGAAGCAAATAATTTGACGGTATCAGGAGGGGATTATGGCAATAATGTTTATAACCCGGTATTTGCGGCAAGATTAAATAACCCTTATGAACAACCTTACGATGAAGATGGCGAATTTGTTCCTAATGCAGAGTTTTTTACAGGTTGGAATGCAATAGAGCAGTTATATTTAAATGAATCTTCTGATAACCAGTTAAAATTAACCGGAAATGTCAAAGGTGAGTTCACAATAATTGACGGATTAACGGCTTCCAGCCGATTGGGAGTTGACTGGTATGACTATACAAGTTCCAGCTGGCTTAATCCCAATTCAGCATGGGGAAAAGACCCTAACGGAGAAGTTTACAGATATTTTTCAAGAAATAAGAAGTTATTAATTACCAATATGTTAGATTACAATTTTAAAATTGATAATCAGCACAGCTTTGATTTAAAATTGGGACAGGAAGCAATTAATAACTATTACGAGAATTTTTCGGTAACAGGTAAAGGCTTGCCCAACGATAAAGTAAAAGTTTTGAATGCTACTGCAGAGATAGATGATTGGACAGGGTCAATCGCTGAATACACAGTTTCTTCATATTTTGCATCGTTTTCATATAACTATAAGTCCAGATATTATATGGACGCATCGTATAGACGAGACGGTAGTTCGCGTTTCGGAGAAGATACAAAATGGGGGAATTTTTGGTCTGTAGGAGCGTCTTGGAATGTATTCAACGAACGTTTTATGCAAGGTGTACAAGTTATTAAGGGGCTTAAAGTCAGTCTTTCCACAGGTACCGTAGGAAATTATGATATTGGAAACTATGCTTGGCAATCACTTTATAATTATGGCGGATCGTATAATGCCGGTAATGTAAGTGCACCGGCAACCGACAGCCCGGGTAATCGTATGCTGACTTGGGAGAAGCTCTCAAAAACAAACTTTAATTTGAGTTTCAGCATATATGACCGAGCAAACTTTAGTATTGATTTGTACCATAATGTTACCGAGGATATGATTTTTACCGTACCGATTTCATTAACCACAGGTTGGGCGGATAAAATTTCCAATGTGGGAAAAATGCAGAACCAAGGTATAGAAGTTGAATTTGATTATGATATTATTAAAACCCAATCGTTTTTGTGGAACTTTAGTACTAATTTTGCATATAATAAAAACGAAGTAAAAGAGCTTTACGGCGATGTGGAAGAAATACCGGGTAACGGTATTATTACTAAGCCGGGATTAGCCTACGGAACTTTTCATCAGGTGCAGTATGCCGGTGTAAATCCGAGCAACGGAGCGCCTTTGTGGTATGATAAAGACGGAAATGTGGTGGATTATTATTCGGAAGAAAACCTTGTGGCATTAGAAGGGAAGAGTTACCTGCCTCCTTATTCCGGCGGATTTACCAACACATTTAATTACAGAGGAATATCACTAAGTGCCCAATTCGCTTGGATGGCTCAAAAATATTTGGTTAATAATACCAGATATTTTGTAGAGTCCAACGGGCAATTTGCAACTTACAACCAAACAGTAGAAATGCTTGAATATTGGAAAGAACCCGGCGATATTACCCATAATCCGTCGCCTGATTATGCTACAAATTATTTTGATACACGCTTAGTAGAAGATGCATCTTTTCTCAGGCTAAGGGATTTAACTTTATCTTATACATTACCGGCTGCAATAGCTCAACAAGTTAAACATTTTCAGTCATTGCGCGTTTATGTAAAAGGAAGAAATCTTTATACCTTGACAAATTATAAGGGCATTGATCCTGAGTATTATGGTGTTTACGAATTAAACATGTACCCGCATGTAAAAACAATTTCATTTGGACTAGAATTAGGACTTTAAAATATTTTAAACTATGAACAAATTATTGAAAATAATATTTATGCTTGTTGTCTCCGCATTATTTGTTTCATGCGGCGAGGATTTTCTTGATCTGCAACCGCACGATTCAGTCTCGTATGACCAAGCTATTGAAAATGCCGATGATGCCCAAGTGGCACTGAATGGTGTGTATTCAGCCATGCGCTCAGGATCTCTTTACAGTCGTTATTTAACGTTATTTCCGGATGTAATGACTGATGCTGTGCTTGCATCTGTTGGCTATACGAACCAGCTGGGAACCATGTACAAATGGGAATATGTTCCCGGTACCGGGGATGTAGAGAGTGTTTGGTATGCAGCCTATGTTACTGTTGCACGTGCCAACAACATCATCAACAAAATTGATGAGGGCATTGAAGGAAATGAAGATGATTTGGCTGACATCAAAGGTCAGGCATTATTTGCACGTGCTTTAATGCATTTTGAATTGGTACGTCTTTTTGGTGATGCTTATACAAAAAACTCAGCCGGCAACGGGGTGCCTTATATCCTAAAAACCGATGTTAATAATGCTCCCGCCAGAGAGAAAGTTGATCAGGTATATGCAATGGTTATTGATGATCTTACTGATGCGCTTAATCTTATAGATGCCCAAGGTTCTCAAAATAGCGGGTATGCTACGAAAAGTGCCTGCGAAGCTCTCTTGGCAAGAGTATATCTGAATATGGGAGATGCCAAAGCAGCAGATTATGCTACCGATGTTATTGACAATGGAATATTTAGCTTTTATTCGGCAAGTGCTGAAGATTTTCCGGCAAAGAAGGCTGAATTTCTTCGGATGTGGGAGTATGATGAAGGCAGCGAGATTATCTTTCGGCTGATTTATACCCCAACAGAAGTTGCAGCAAGCCTTGGACGTAATTATTACAACGATGCTCAGGGACCTCCTAATCCCGATTATTTGCCGACACAGTGGATATTAGATTTATATGATCCGGCTAATGATATGCGCTATGATGTATATTTTGATGAAGATGTTACAACGTCTCAAGGATTTGTTGCAACGCTTATCAATAAATACCCGGGGAATCCTAATTTTACCGAAAACGGAGCAAATATGCCTAAATTATTCCGATTGGCTGAAATGTACCTAATAGCAGCTGAGTCTTATGCCGAACACGGTAATGAGCCGGAAGCAAGAAACTACTTAAATCAATTACGTCTGCAAAGAATTGACGGATATACCGAAGATAATACAATAAGCGGACAGGCATTGAAAGACGCAATATGGGAAGAGCGTCTTAAAGAGTTAGCTTTTGAAGGACAATATTGGTTTGATCTGAAAAGAAAGCAAATGGGCTTTGAAAGAACACCTCAACCCAATACTTCTACCGCTAATGACATCTCCATTGCGCCTGACAATCATCGTTGGTTGTGGCCCATACCCCAGGCGGAGATGAACGGAAATGACAATATGGTACAAAACCCGAATTATTAATTAGAGAAAATGAATGATATGAGAAATAAAATAAACATAATTTTCGCAGCATTTTTAGGAATGGTATTTTCCTTTTCGTCCTGTGAGAAAAATGAGCCGATAGTTTATGATGGTCCGGAATTGGTGCATTTACCTGTTTTGTCGAAAACTTTCACGTTTTCCAGCTTAGATGAATCCGCATCCTATGTCGGCGAAGTTCAGCGCATTTCTGATAATGCAGATGCTGCTTTGACCTATGAGTTGGCCTTCCTTGCAGATACATCAACAGCGGTTGAAGGGACGCATTTTGATATTGCAAACAAAACTCTTGAAATCAAAGCCGGGGAATATAGCGGTGAATTCAATCTGGAATTCTATCCCGATGCATTTGAAGTAGGTTATCCCAAGATTATACTCTTGACTATAACATCGGAAAGTGGTACGACAGCTAATGATACAATGAAAATTACAGTAGCCAAAACTTTGGAGTACTCAGTAAATAATTTCGAAGGAACTTATGATGTCGTAGATGTTGATGATGAAGGAACCGAAACCGAATATCAAATATCCTTGGCAGTACATGATGCAGAGGCTCATGAAATTGAAGTTACCGGCTTATGGGAAATGCCCGGTATTCCGATTATCATGCAGCTTGACGGAGAGGCCAAAACTCTCACCATACCAATTCAAGAGTATGGTTGCTATAATGCGGATACGGATTATGATCCTTTGTGTACAATTTTAGCAGCGTTTACAGATCGTAACACTGAGATAACAGGGGAAATCATCATAGACGGTTCTGAGTTGGTATTAACATCCGGCTACACGATTTATATTACAACCCCTCCCTACGAGACCTATTATTTTACACCGGCTGCTACAATCAGCACATGGACGAAATCGGAGTCAAAAATTCAAATCCCTTACAGACCCAAGGACAACCTGATTATGGAAAGTCTGTAAACAAAGCTTATTGATTTTATTAACAAAAATAGGAGACGGTCTGAGAAGGCTGTCTCCTATTTTTTTATTTGATTTTTACAATATTTTATTATCTTCGTAATATTCAAAGCCATCTGACACTTTATTAAATTTCAAAACAAATTTAACATTATGAAAACTGAAAAATTAATTTTAGCATTGTTTTTAACGATGCCAATCCTTTTTATGACTATATCTTGTGACAAGAGTACGCAATTGATTGAACAAGAGGTAGATACGAAGATTCGAGAAGTTGGGTACCCGATTGAGCCGATTGAGCCTGTTGAATGTTACAAAGCACAGGTTGACCAGCCGTATCCTGTTCAAATTGGTACTAATAGTCATTTTAAAATTTTATTAGATAGAACTACAGATGTTGACGTTTATGCAAAAGTTAGGTTTTTTCATCAAACAACAACAAGTGAAACTGATACCATAGTGTTGGAATCTGGTGCTGTCGGAACAATAGATGACGAAATAAAAGAATGGGTTGAATGGCCGCCTGAAACTAAGGTGGTTCAAGCCGGAAATAAATGGTCTGATGCATTTATAGTTCCGCCTTATAATGGTAAGTGGAGAATATTTGTGGAAAATGCTTATACAATGGATGCTAATTCTTGTGCTCAAGAGTATTCACCAGTGCAGGAATATGTCTTGCAAGTTGAGATTTCTACTTATGATGTTTCTGTAACTTGGGTTAATGACCCATCTTGGAGAAACTGGTAATAATAAACTAAACACATAACTACTGACTGGATATAAAGTTCAAGTTTGAGGCTTGCCGATTTTTAAAATCACGGAGTTTACTATCATAATCGGCCGTTTTTAAAACCGGCGTAACTATACAAATACGTAGTAATTAGCTTGGACTTTACACCAAACTCTAACTAATTTATTTGTGTCAGGTGGTTTTTTCCTCGTTCAGAATATAGTTATGCTTTCGCGAATGATTCTAAACAAATAATACGCTCGTAGATTTATACTCATCATAAGAGTATTTTCTGTTTCCCTATAAAACAATCAAAACACTTTTAGTTTGAATCGTTTTATTAATCAGAATCTCCACAATATATGTTCCGGCTTGAAGCATAGGAATATCTATAAATGCGGTAAGCGGCTCGTTGTAGGTACGTGCGAGTATTTTTGAGCCTCTGACATCTCTGAGAGTCAGATTGACTTCCTCATATTTTTTAGTAAATGAGATTTTAAGCGTTTCTTCTTTTATGGGATTAGGAAACATATTTATCCCGTATTCCGCCAATTCTCCTTTCTCCGGTTTTAATACTTCAACGGGCATACTGACAGCCGGGCCTTCATATCCGTTTTCTGAGGCTCTTACGGAAATTTGACCCGATTTTCGACCTACAGTTGCATAAATAATATTGTCCTTGCCCGAGGCCGACCAGTCATCCGGGAATTTCCACATAAATTCAACTTCGTCAATGTCCGGAACGCTGTAACGCATTAATGATCCGGAGTAAACTTTATTTGTTCCGTATATTTGGTCTGTAATTCTTGGCAGCGGTTTGGTGGTACCCAATACACTATCGCCGGTTGAATAATAACTGCCGTCGATATACGACCAAATTTTGTAATATTGTTTGGTTTCGGGCGCTAAGTTCGTATCTGTGTATTCTGTAATATTTCCGGAGGCACAAATTGTTCCGCCGCCGGGGATTTCTCCCTCATAGGGCAGGCTGCCGTCTTCCGGTGTACCGAAAGTACCGGTGTCTGATTTGGCTAGAAGAACCTCGTGTTGCCGGTTGTTAAGTTTCCAATTCAGAGAGATTTGTCCCACTTCGGAATCGCCGGCCGAAAAGTTCTTTGGGTTACCGTCCGGCAGACGGAACATAATTGGAATGCCCGGTGTATAGCTTCCGTCTTCTTTTTGTACCCATGCCTTGTAATAATAACTGTTGGACGCTCTGAGGTTTTCGTGCAGAAAGCTGTCCAAATTGTTGTTAAAATAGAGTATTTCTCCTCCGCCCGAGAGCATATTTCCTGCCGTATAAACGGCTCCGTTTTCAGGGCTGCCAAAAATATTGTCGTTAGAAGCGGCCAAAAGCACCGGGTCGTTATTTGCATTGCTTTCCCAACTTATACTCACAGCTGAATAGCCAACGGAGTCCGTTTCAAGATTGGCAGCGCAGTTTGAGTCAATACCGGAGACAATCAGAGAGAAATCTTGTGTGTCGTGTAAAATATTTCCGCTGTGGCTTATTTCTAAAGTGTAAAGTCCGGGAAGCGGCGTTTCAATGTGTATTTTTTCAACATTATCAACAGCGTTAACGCCGGTTTTAGCTGCCATGTATGGTTTTTCCACATCTAAAATATAAGGAAAGAATGCTTCTTCACTGTTAACGGCTTTAATGTTTAGGTCGTTAACCAGCATTTTATCTCTCGGGTTTAAACTTGCCTCCGGAGGGCTGCCGGGCGGGTCGGTCCATACTATGGTAAATACTAAGGGTTTTGTGCCGTCTGAATAAAAATCCAAATTCATTGCATTGCCTTCGTAGCTGTGCTCGGAAATAAGAGCATCGCATCCGTTATGGCTGATTAGTCTCGCTGCTGACTCGGTATTCAAAAGTCCCCAACCGTATGTGTAATCCGGCCCCGGCTCGCCGGCTTCATCCGCCGTATGCAGGACAAGTGCTTTTAGGCTTGCGGCTTTCATAAACTCACCGCTTTGTCTGAAATAGTATTCCTGAAGCAAGAGCAGGCTTCCCGTTACGTTGGGAGCCGACATGGAAGTACCGCTTTTGCTGTTATAAATTTCACTTGCATCAGCGGATGTTGAGTATAAGCCTTGCCCGTTGCCGCAAATGTCGGGTTTAATCCGCCCGTCGTCCGAAGGGCCGAAACTGCTGAAAGAAGTTATGCGTACATCTTCCGGATTGCCGGTATAGCCGTTTGGCATGTCGGCTGTGGCGCCTATACTAAGTATGTTTTTAGCATTACCGGCCGATGAAATGCAGTCGAAACCGTCGTAGCCGCCGTCAACGGAAGATCCCGCATCCGAAGGCCCGTCGCCTCGGTCATTGCCGGCCGATTTTACAATCAGATAATAGGGCGCATTACGCGCTATTACATCGTATGAGCGTGCTGATGATGTGTAAAACCCAAAGCGGTAGTCTTCAGTCGTGCTTATGCTTTCGTCTCCAACCCATTCCCAATCGGAGCCGTTCCAATTCCAACCGGTTACCGTTCCGTAGGAATGATTGGATAAAAGCAACCCGTTTGCCGCTTCATTGCTCATTTCCGACAGGTCATTGTTCCAATCATAACTGTGTACCGTGCTGTTGAATGCCATACCTTTAGCCGCAGGTTCAATCCCTTTTGCAGCAATGGTGCCTGTTACATGCGTGGCATGATCCGACAGGGTTTGAGCGGCATCATTCTGTGATACGCGTGATAAACCGTTGTCAGAAAATTCTATATGATTAACGTAAACCACACCTCCGTCCCAAACGCCGGCAATCATGTCTTTTCCGGACAGTTCATACAAATTGTCACCCCCTTCGTTTACTTTGTTGGTGGAAGTTGTTGCAGCTGCGTTTTTGTTATGTGTGCGAAAATATATCGGATGCCCTCTTTTATCAATTCGTTGGAGTTCGATTAGATCCCCTTCTTCTGTTTCATATCTTAAGGGAATTCCTTTTTCTTTTGCCCATTCCAATACTTTTGCATTTTCTTTAATATGAATTGCTCTATACGCTTGGCTCAATTGATTGAGTTTGGCCGTATCGGTCTTTTGTATGATCAGGGCTCTCGCCGCTTTATTTTGGCTGTGCAGCCTTGTGTACGCTGTTAGCGTGATTAGCGTCAATAAGAGTTTAATAAATAATCGATAATTCATGTGTTTAGTAATTAATTAATTATTGGGTTTATAATTGCGTTGATTTCCTTTATTGTTTAAAAAGGTTCAGAAATAAAGCAAAATTACTGTTTTTTTTGGAACTGCCTACAGCCAAAAGATGTTTTTTAGTCTTACTTTAGGTCCGAATATAGTTAGTATTTGGCAGAAAACTTCAATTGAATTAGGCGTATGAATACGATAAATTTTAAAATTACAGCACATCGACGATTTTCGGATTTCCCCTTGGAGAAGTGCCTGTTCCGATTATTTCGGAAGGGCAGGGGGATTGACAGAATATAAATGCGAGAAAAATCATATTTTGTAGCCTGCATGCTTAATCGCAGAAACATTTTTTGCAAATCATAGCTTTTGTAAAGCCTGTGAATCAAAATAATGTAAATATTAATAAAATGCCTAATTCAAAACTTCAAATTCTATACACTGCGCGCGTAGGTGTGTTCATCTGGCGCAAAACAGACGGCTTTAAAATTCCCCGCGATGAAAACACCACACGGGGGCAGGGTTTTCTGCCAAACATTAGTTAACAGATATGCGATGAAGGCAGTATTGTTTGCCTTTTTTAAGGTTTTGAGGCAATTTGAGCCCAATAAATCTGAGATTAAGGCCTTGATTATGAGTTGTATTAACAGTTATTAACCTTTTGTTTTTTTTTAATATACTGATAGTCAGTTTTTTTTGTGACTAATTTAAAACTTTTAAACAATTCTATTGCAATAAGTTGTTTTTTATCCAAAAAACAACTATGTTTGTGTGATATTATTGCAAAATAATTAAGAATTTTATGTTAACTTTTAAAATTGTTTGTTTATGAAAAAACTGATGTTATTGCTTACGCTATTCGCTTTTATAGGGATGTCAGCGTTTGCTCAAAGAACAGTGACAGGAACAGTTACTGATGATTCCGGTGCTCCGATGCCCGGAGTAGCTGTTTCGGTAAAAGCAACTACTGTTGGTACCATGACACAACCCGACGGTACATACTCACTTGAGGTTCCGGAAGGTTCGGACATTCTGGTATTCTCATATATCGGAATGGAAACTCAAGAAGTTGAAATCACAGGAGATGTGGTGAATGTTGAAATGAATCCTGCGGATGCTAAGATTGACGAGATTATTGTTTCAGGTGTTGCAGCCGGGACGACAAAAGAAAAGATGTCCGTTTCTGTATCTAAAGTAGGCTCTGAAGATTTAGAAAAAGTTCCGGCGTCTTCAGCTTCCTCAGCGCTACAGGGGAAGGTCTCAGGAGTAACCGTAACACAAAGTGCGGGTAATCCGGGACATGCATCAACGATTATAATACGTGGTGCAACTCAGATGTCAGGGAGTCAGGAGCCGCTTATTATCGTTGACGGTATTATGGTTGACGGAACTCTTGCTGATATAAATGTTGATGATATCGAGTCTTTTGAGGTTGTAAAGGGAGCATCAGCTTCAGCTTTATACGGTTCTCGTGCCGGTAACGGAGTTATTGTAATTACTTCAAAATCCGGAAGAACGCTTAAAGAAGGCCAAACTGTAATAAGAGTAAGAAATGAATTTGGAATTACTCGGTTAGCCAAAAAATATGAATTGGCGGAAGCTCACCAGTATGTTTTGGCTGATGACTATGAGCAATATGACTCTTATACGCGTTATGCAGCAACAGACTATCCTGAAGGTTATACCGGCGGAAATGTTGATACTATAGATTTCAACAGAAATATCAGCCCGGATAATTATATGGACAATCCTTTTGGCGTTTTATATGATCATCAATCGGATGTGTTTTCAGGAAATGAATCATTTACAAATTATGCTGCAGTGGAAAGTAATTTGGGAAAAACTAACTTTATGACCTCCTTTGAAAATAGTCAGCAAGGTGGACTGATTGATATGGTCGATGGTTTTAACAGAAATAATTTCCGTTTGAATATCAAGCATAATATAACAGACAAGATTTCTGTTTCGGCTAATAATTTGTATATTAAATCCAAAACTGTTCAACCCGGTGGACAAAATTACTTTAATGGCGGTATTTTCTTTAATCTTTTATTGATGCAACCCGATGTTAACCTTGAGAATGAGAATACGGACGGGCAACCTTATCAGTTTATCCCGGATCCTTGGATGGCAACTACTGAAAATCCGCTTTATAACATTTGGAAACTGGAGAATCTGGAAATTCGCGATCGTTTGTTGAGTAAATTTTCAGGACGTTATACACCGTTTGCGTGGTTATCGTTTGATGCAAAATATGCTTTTGAATTACAGAATACAACCTATGAAACATTTGAAGCCTATGACACATGGGAGCGAGGAGGCAGCGGATCGCAATATTCTGAAGGCAGTATCTACAAATATGCTTCGCATCGATTTGATGAAACAGCGCAAACAACATTAAACTTTAATAAAATTTTTGGCGAATTGACGACTAAAGGGAAATTTAGTTATTTGTATGAGCGCAGACAATTCGAAAGTTTTTCAGCAAGTGGAAATAACTTTGCCTTTGATATTGACAATTTAAGAACCTTCTCAAATGTTGCTGATTTAACAGATATTACAGCCAGTAATTATATAAGAGAAGAGGTAACGAAAAATATATTCGGAATTGTGTCACTTGATTACAGGGACAGATATATTTTAGACGGAATGTACCGTATGGACGGTTCTTCATTATTTGGAGCTGAAGAAAGATGGAATCCTTATTATCGTATATCCGGTGCATATCGTATTTCAAAAGATATAGATATCCCAAGTGTTGATGAGCTTAAAATACGAGCTGCATACGGAACATCAGGGCAAAGACCCGGTTTCTTGTACCAGTATGAAGTTATGAGTCTTTCTTATGGTAATGCAAGTAAAGCTACCTTAGGAAATACTGAATTGAAGCCGTCAAGGTCAGTAGAGTGGGAAGTAGGTTTAAATGCTTCGTTTTTAAAACGATTTGATTTCGAAGGTACTTACTCTGTAAACACAACTTCTGATCAATTTGTTCGTGCTCCGCAAGCATCTCACATGGGCGGATGGCAATACCGTTGGATAAACGGCGGAACACTGGAGGCTAAAGCCATTGAGTTGTCATTGAATGCGCAAGTTGTTAAAACAAAGGATTTTGGTTGGGATTTACGTTTGATGTGGGATAAAGTAAGAACTGAAGTTATTACTTTGGATGTTCCGGCATTTCAATACGGCCCACAAGGACAAGAAGCCGATAAACTATTTTACATGCGTGAAGGTGAAATATTCGGAACCATGTATGGTTATCGATTCTTAACTACTTTGGATGAAATGGAAGCCCAATTAGAAAGGCTTGACTTGCCGGCTGATGAAATTGAAAATTATGAAATAAATTCAGACGGTTACGTTGTCCCCGCAGGATCGCAAGGTACTAATCAAGAAATACCGGTAATGCAAAAAGATGAAGACGGTGCTAACGAACTGGTTGAAATTGGAAGCGGAACACCTGACTTTAACCTGAAATTGGTTTCAAACCTCAGATGGAAAGGCTTTACTTTCTATATGTTGTGGGATTGGAAAAACGGAGGAGATGTTTACAATAAAACTGCGCAATGGTTGTCAAGAGATAATCGTTGGGCGGAGATGGATCAAACCGGAAAACCTGAAAATGAGAAGAAAACAGTCGCTTATTATAAAGCTTTTTATGCAATTAATGAAATGGCCGATTATTGGGTTGAAGATGCCGGCTATCTTAAATTAAGAGAGACTTCTTTATATTATAATATTGGAAGTGATAAGTTATCCGGTGTTTTTAATGGTTTTATTAAAGGTATTAAGATAGGTGTAATCGGGCGTAATTTGCTCACTTTTACTAAGTACTCAGGATATGATCCTGAAGTGCAGACGTGGACTGATAACGGAGCTCAATATTTCCCATATGATTTTGCAGGATATCCGAATTACAGAACTTTCTCAGGTTCTATTGAATTCAAATTTTAATTAAAAAATAAGAAAAGATGAAAAATAAATTATATATAATAATGGGACTATTCTTGGTTATGGGAGCTTTCTCCTGCCAAGATTTGGAAGTCCAAAACTTAAATCAACCGATTTTTGAAGAAACCAATAAACCGGAGCAAGCAAACGGAACTGCAGCAGGCTTGCTTAATGGGTGGCACTATAGCGGACACAGATCTGATGCCCCCGGAATTGCTTTGTTTATGGCTGCAGATGTAGGTACTTGTTCTTGGGGTAACTTTGGTATGCGAGATTTATCTTCTGAACCCAGAATTGCGTTTCCCAACTCGCCGTCATATCCTAATATGGTGCCGTTTGAAAGCTACTACAATAATATGTATTCTTATGCGGGAACTGCAAGAGACGTTTTATTGGCCATACAGCAAGACCCGGAGAGTATTGAAGAGCCCATGAGAGCTAAGGCAGTTGCAAAATTTACATTAGGTGCTACAATAGGATCCATTGGAATGCTCTATGACCGGGGTTTTGTTGTAACTGAATATACTGACATGACTGCGGAAGTTCCAATGCTGGAGTATGCTGCCCTTATCGATTCGGCGGTAGCCATATTAGATCAAGCAATTGAAATTTGTGAGACGAATACTTTTGCAATTCCACAATCTTGGTTGCCGACCACTACAACCTATACAAATGTAGAATTTGCGCAATTAGCTAATACTATGGCCGCAAGGTTATTAGTTTATAAATCAAGAACTGCCACAGAAAATCAGGCCAATGATTGGGCAAAAATAAAAACCTATGCCGAAAAGGGACTTACTTTCGATTACTCACCCATAATGGATGACGCATCGTGGTGGGATTATATGAAGGTATATCCCAATTATGCCGGTTGGGGCCGAATTGATATGCGCGTCATAAATATGATGGATCCGGATATGGATCCTTGGTTTCCGGCTTCGGGAGATATAGCTGATTTACCAAATAATGGTGTTGCCACTTCGGAAGATGCCAGACTGGTATCAGATTTCGAATATCTGTCAGGCCAAGACTTCTCAGCTGAACGCGGTATTTATCACTATTCTTCTTATCGGTATAAGCGTTATGATTATTATATAGGAACATGGACCGGAGCGGTTCCTGTTATCCGTAAAGCTGAAAATGATATGATTTTGGCGGAAGCTATGGTCAGAACCGGAGATTTATCCGGAGCCGCTGCTATATTAAATGATTCTCAAAACTCAAGAAAAGCACGAGGGGGCTTGCCTGATGTTGCAGTCGATGAACAAAAGCTTTTAGATGCAATCTACTATGAAAAAACCATAGAGTGCATATTAACCGGCGAAAACGTTGAGTTTTATGATATGAGACGAAGAGATATGCTTCAGGCAGGTACATTTCTTCATTTGCCGATTCCTGCGCAACAACTCGAAGTTCTTGGTATGGAGTTTTATACTTTTGGCGGTTCAACCGGTGTGCCCGGAGAAGATTATTCGACAGGCGGCTGGGAAACAAAACCGGGATATAATAAATCAGAATACGGATATTAATTTTTAAAGTAAAAAATTATGAAAAAAATAATAAATATTTCACTGTTGTTATCATTATCTGCTTTGGTGATTATTGGTTTCAACAGTTGCGAAGAGGAAGATGACTATGATTTTAGCCAGATAGAGCCCAAAGTATTCGGGGTTGACGGACCGGCTTCTACTCCTGCTCATGGTAATAGTAGTTACCCTGTAGTTTATGAAGCAGCGTATTTTCGAGGCGGGTCTTCCTTGGATTGGTCTGTGGAAACCGATAAAGGAGAAGGAACAGTTGAAATAGTACTTGAAGATGTCGAAAGTTTTGAAGGGAAAGTTGCAAACATAACTTTTCCGCAAAGGTCAGAAGCTGACTCAGCTACCATTACTGTTGTTGAAACTACCATGGGCGGGGTTCAGAGTGCTCCTTTCACCATGCGTGTTGCCTTGACTCCCTTTTGTCCTGTTGACATGGATGCATGGGCCGGAGACTACACAGGTACTGAGCCGGGAACTCATTCTCCTGAAGTTACTATGTCAACAACAGAAAATCTTAATGAGCTGAAAGTAGAAGGTTTGGCTTATTTTGTTCCAAACAGCTGGGGAGAAAACTGGACAGAAGGTGATGGTTCATGTTTGATGCAGTTCGGTTGCGGAAATACGGTAATCATCCAACCACAATGGATTGGTGATACTGATTATCCGGATTCATACGGTATTTCAGGCACCGGAACATTCGACCCCGATAATATGGTAATCAATTTATCATACGATGTATTTTACGGCTGGGACGGAAGCGCCGGCAGTAGTGCTTTTGGAGACTTTTTGCCGGTAGAGTTTACTTTAAACGGAAAAGCATCCCAAACTGTCAAAAAGTTTTCAGGCTCCAAAAAGTAATAATAAATCCCAAATACAACAAAAAGCTGCCTCTTCTTTTGAGGTGGCTTTTTTTATATGTGCCTTATAGGGCTAACCGGCTTATATCCGGAAGCTCCACGTTTAGTAATCACCAATCATAAGATAGATAGGGTGCTTTGTTGTGATATCGGATGCGCATATCTTTTTTTGCGCTATCTTTTCTGTGCTTAGAGCTAATTTGTTAATAGATGTTAATACTTTCTAACAAAATATCCGGATATGATTTGCATTAGTTAAATAATATGCTTAAGTTTGTTTTTGATTAATGACTTAATCTTTATGATTAAGTGAAATTTTAATGTTAACTTTTAAAATTGTTTGTTTATGAAAAAACTGATGTTATTGCTTACGCTATTCGCTTTTATAGGGATGTCAGCGTTTGCTCAAAGAACAGTGACAGGAACGGTTACTGACGATTCCGGTGCGGCAATGCCCGGTGTAGCTGTTTCTGTGAAAGGAACGACTGTCGGGACCATGACTAAGGACGATGGTACTTACTCAATTAATGCGCCCGAAGAATCGGAATTTTTGGTGTTCTCATACATAGGTATGCAAACCCAAGAAGTGGCGATTAGCGGCGATGTTGTAAATGTAACCATGCAACCGTCCGATACCGAATTGGACGAAGTAGTGGTTACCGCTCTCGGTCTGACCCGCGACAAAAAAGCCCTCGGATATTCCGTACAGGAAGTCGGCGGCGA
>CAYYQW010000076.1:0-17741 GCA_964472505.1 uncultured Bacteroidaceae bacterium
TATTAGCTTCATTACAGTTTGCAAACTGCAACTTTGGCAAAGTTTAACGAACCATCGTAATACTCACTAATTATTAATAAACCTACAGTTCGGAAAAATTGCTGACGGTAAGACTCTTGTGTAAAAAAACGAATAAACCCGGTAAATCCATAACAGCTTTAAAGAAAAAGCTCACCTGCAAATAGTTTTTTTTTGTAATAAAAAAATAAAATAGTATTTTTGTAATATAAGACTAAATGCAACTATTTTTTGAGATTTATACGCAAGCTACAGAGTTGCAAAAATATAACAACATTCTATTGCGGACAATGACCGTTTTTAAACCGATAATCGCCAATTAAGTAAGTACACAGAAACGGTTGCGTCTCCGCCCCTATCAAAGGGGTGTGTGGTGCATTTTTTTTTATTTGTGTACGGGTTTTTGGCGATACCTCGGATTAAATAAAAAATGAGCAGAAGCACACCCTCTTTTTTTAAAATATACAGTATGCCAAATCGCCAAAAAAAAATCAAAGAACATTTAAGTAAAAAGCTCAACATAAACCATCGAGCGAAAAAAAGTTCAAGTTCCGGAAGAAATAAGACTTCGGCGGAGCCTGAAAAGGATTTTAACGATTTGGATACCGACGGAATCAATCGACTTCCGAAATTCAAGGTATCAACGAAAGCCGGTAATGTTTCGTACGAAAACACTAAAACCATTTTAATTGCTGAAGATGAACCCGTTAACTATTTATATTTAGAAGCAGCTCTCTTCTCTTTTCAAAACGAACTTAAAACAAAATTTTATATACTGCATGCCGAAGATGGCGAAGATGCAGTAGAAATTGCTAAGAACAGCAAGGCAATTGACTTGATACTAATGGATATTCGAATGCCAAAAATGAACGGAAATGACTCAGCTGAAATTATAAAGAAATACAACAGCAAAACCCCTATTATTGCTCAAACAGCTTTCAAAGACGAAATCTTTAATGAGGAACTTTTTATCCGGACACTCAGAAAACCCATTGATTTAAATGATCTGCGCAGCATTGTCAAACAATTTCTTGGTCATTAGCGAATAATTAACACTTGCAAATCCCTTAAACATTTGTATTTTTGAAGTACAAACCCATGTTTAACTGTTTTTTTATGGCTGAAAAAGGAAATTATTGTTACGACTATCCGCGCCCGGCAGTGGCATCAGATATAATTGTATTGACAAAACAAAAAGGTAAACTCAAACTTTTGCTCATTGAGCGAAAAAACGAACCGTTTGCCGAAATGTTTGCCTTCCCCGGTGGTTTTATCGATCCGGATGAAACTGCTTTAGAAGCTGCCCGGCGAGAACTGGAAGAAGAAACATCCGTTAAAAGCACAAGCCTTAAACAATTTAAAACCTACAGTGAGCCGAAACGCGACCCGCGCGGCAGAATAATGTCTGTAGTACATTGGGGCTTTATTCCAAACTTATGTGAATTTAAGGCCGGAGATGATGCAGCTTCGGCAAAACTTTTCGACATCAACAATCTTCCGGCTTTAGCCTTTGACCACCAAGAAATTCTAAAGGATTTTTTATCGGCAAGACTTATATAAAAAATCCCTGCCGGTTGCGACAGGGATTTACTGATTCATACCGTCGTGCAATTATTACAAGACGATTATTTGTACAAAAAAGCTACGATACCGTCCATGTTTTTCCGCTGTTTAGCAGATCATCCATATTCTTGATTTTAGCCGTTTTTTGTACGGTTTTAATCTGATCTTCCAGAAGTTGCTCATAGGTAGATGCTTCTACCGCCCGGATTACGCCCATTGCTACAGGCAAATCAGGCAGCCCCATGCGAACAAGCATTAAATGCAAAGCCGGGTTTTTCATTTTGGCATCGTGAACCAAAATATCCGCTTCCGTATAACCGTCCTTTCCAAGCTCAACGGCTTTCAACTGCCAGCCGTCAAGCACAATGCCTTTCTCATTATCTTTACCATACAGCATAGGTTTTCCGTGCTCCAACCATAACTGGTTATCGTCGCGAACATCTTTGGCTGTTACGGCAGAATGTGCACCGTCGTTATAAATAACGCAGTTTTGAAGCACTTCAACCACCGAAGTTCCTTTATGCTTATCGGCTTCAACCAAAATTTCGGTTAACTCTTTCACTTTCACATCAGCGCCTCTGGCAAAGAAAGTACCTTGCGCACCAATGGTCAATTCCCCGGGGTTAAACGGTGGTTCAATGGTTCCGAAAGGCGATGTTTTGGTTACCTGTCCAAGCTGTGAAGTTGGAGAATACTGGCCTTTAGTCAATCCGTATATTTCATTATTGAATAGTATGAGATTTAGGTCAATATTTCTTCGTATCTCATGAATAAAATGATTTCCCCCGATAGCCATTCCGTCACCGTCGCCGGTAATCTGCCAAACGCTCAATTCGGGATTGGCCGTTTTAACACCCGATGCCAAAACACCGGCACGTCCGTGAATTCCGTGAAATCCATAAGTATTCATATAGTACGGAAATCGCGAAGAACAACCAATACCCGAAACCACTGCATAATTCTCTCTTTTGTGGGGCAGTTGTGCCATTGCTTTCTGAACGGACATTAAAATACCCGTATCACCACAGCCGGCACACCATCTGATTTCCTGATCGCTCTTGAAATCTTTGAATGATAATTTATTATCTGTTTTTTTATCTGACATAATTTACTGTTTTATAAGTTGTTTCTGACTTCATTTTTAATTTCCAATACCGTAAATGGCAGTCCCTGAATTTTATTATATTTCTTATAAGTATTTTCAGGATGCTTCATGGTAAGATAATCGGCAAATTGTCCTCGGTTGATTTCAAAAACAATAATGGTTTTAAACTTTTTGAGCAATTCACCGGTATTTTTCGGTAAAGGATTAATGTATCTAAAGTGCAAATGCGCAGCTTTAATTCCTTCCTCGGCGAGTTCTCTTACTGCCGTAGCGAGGTGGCCGTATGTACTGCCCCATCCCACCAATAATATATCGGAATCCGGATAGCCTTCAACTTGTAATTCAGGATATACATCAACCAATTTTTCTACTTTGCGTGCACGCGTTTCAACCATTTTTTGGTGGTTAATCGGAATATAGCTTACATTTCCGGTTTCGGCATCTTTCTCTAAGCCGCCTATTCGGTGCTCCATTCCGGGCATACCGGGAGCTGCCCATTTTCTCACATAAGTTTCCGGGTCGCGCACATAAGGCAGATATTCTTTTTCATCTTTACCGGCAAATTGTGTTTTTATTTCAGCCATTTCCTTCATAGCCGGAATCTTCATCGGCTCTGAACCGTTAGCTAAAAAACCATCGGTCAGCAGAATTACCGGAGTCATGTGCTCCAAAGCTATTTTGGATGCTTCATAAGCAAAATGGAAACAATGCGAAGGACTGTCAGCGGCAATTACCGGTACGGGGCTCTCGCCGTTTCGTCCGTATAAAGCTTGAAATAAGTCAGCTTGCTCGGTTTTGGTGGGCAAACCGGTAGAGGGTCCGCCACGCTGGACATTAACAATTACCAGAGGCAACTCGGTAATAACAGCTAAGCCGATAGCTTCGGATTTCAAAGCCAATCCGGGGCCGGATGTAGAGGTAGCTGCCAATTGTCCGGCAAAACTGGCACCAATGGCTGTAACAATTCCGCCAATCTCATCTTCGGCCTGAAAGGCTTTAGCTCCCAGATCATGACGTTCTTCAATATACTGCAATATTTCCGAAGCCGGTGTAATTGGATAAGAACCTAAGAAAAAGTGTAATTCGGCTTTTTCGGCTGCGGCAAGAAGTCCCCATGCCGTTGCTTGGTTTCCGCTAATGTTTCGGTAAGTGCCTTTTTCAATTTTCGCGTGATGCACCCGGTACGAAGGCATCAAATGTACCGTAACGGCAAAATTGAAGCCGGCTCTCAATACGGTGGTATTTGCTTCCGCCACTTCGGGTTTCTTTTTAAATTTCTCGTTAAAAAACTCTTCGGTATGTTTCAGTTCTCTGTCAAAAATTCGATATACAATACCCAGAGCAAACATATTTTTGCTTCTTGCTTTATCTTTTGCAGAAAGATCGGAATCTTTTAAAGCTTCTTTCGTTAGCGAGGTTATGGGAGCTCCAATCACGTTAAAGTCGTTCACGTCATGTTCCATGCTTTCAGCATCCCAATCGGCTTTTTTGAAGTTTTTATCCGTAAAAGAATCTTCATCTATAATTATTGTACCGCCCGCTTTAATCATTTTCAAATTTGTTTTTAGAGCAGCCGGATTCATGGCTACCAAAACATCATAAAAATCTCCGGGAGTGTGTACCACTTTACCAAAATGCAGCTGAAAACCCGAAACTCCCCCGACGGTACCCTGAGGGGCTCTAATTTCAGCCGGATAATCCGGAAATGTAGCTAAGTCATCGCCTTGCAAGGCGGTTGTGTTTGAAAATTGCGTTCCCGTAAGTTGCATTCCGTCGCCGGAGTCGCCGGCAAACTTAACAACTACCTGGTCTGCTTCAATTATTTTTTTGTTCATAATAATGCATTAAAAAACGTTGTAAAATTTGTTTATTATTTGTATTACAAGGCAAATGTAGAAATTCCCGATAAAATATATCCAATAGTTTAAATATTTTTTCAATTTTTAAAACATTTAATCAAACAACAAATAATTTTCCTGCCTTATCTTTTTCTTAATATATTTGTATCGGACTTCTTTTTTTTATTACGAAAACCATAAATACAACAAGCGCTTAAGAGAAATATATATTCTTTGTTATGAAACATATAGCAAACATGAAATAAATCATACCTGCTTACATAAGAATCATAGCTTTTATATATATTTTTGGCCTCGAAAAAATAATAAAATCTATGGAATTGTTAACGAATATAAAAAATAAAGCTAAAAAGCTCGGAAAAACCATTGTGCTTCCCGAAAGCCTTGAACAACGTACATTAATGGCTGCCAATGAAATACTTAAAGAAAATATTGCATCCATTGTGTTGTTGGGAAAAAAGAATCAAATACTGGCAGAAGCCGAACGCTTAAATTTGGATTATATACAACAAGCCGTTTTTGTGGATCCGGCTGATAACCCAAATAAAGAAAAATATGCCGATATCATGGTTGAAATGCGCCATACTAAAGGTATGACCAAAGAAAATGCGCACAAGCTTTTAGAAAACCCATTATATTTGGCAACCCTTATGGTAAAAGCAGGCGATGCCGACGGCGAAGTAGCCGGTGCCGAAAATGCTACCGGAGATGTACTGTTGCCGGCTTTTCATTATGTAAAAACAAAGCCCGGAATCAGTGTAGTATCCGGTGCTTTTATAATGATATTACCAAATAAAGACTTCGGCGATGACGGCATAATCTTCTTTGCCGACTGC
Source organism: uncultured Bacteroidaceae bacterium (assembly GCA_964472505.1). Classification (GTDB taxonomy): domain Bacteria; phylum Bacteroidota; class Bacteroidia; order Bacteroidales; family JAADGE01; genus JAYEIA01. Next base: position 5,382 of record CAYYQW010000076.1, read on the forward strand.
GCCGTATTTCCCAATCCCAATGCCAAGCAACTGGCCGAAATTGCCGTTGCTACCGGCCGTACGGCTCAAGCCATTGCAGAGCTGGAACCCAAAATTGCATTGCTAAGCTACTCTACCAAAGGAAGCGCACAAGGCGAACTGGTTGACAAAGTAGCGCTGGCCACAAACCACGCAAAAGCCATGGCTCCGGACTTACACATAGACGGTGAACTGCAAGCCGATACGGCACTTGTTGAATCCGTAAAAGAAAGGAAAGCACCCGACAGCCCGGTTGGCGGAAAAGCAAATGTATTGGTATTCCCCGATTTACAATCCGGAAATATAGGCTACAAACTGGTTCAGCGCCTTGCCGGTGCACAAGCCATAGGCCCTGTGTTGCAAGGTATGGCCGCTCCCATAAATGACCTTTCAAGAGGCTGCTCGGTAAGCGATATTGTAAACTTAGTGGCAATTACAGCTACACAAGCTGCAGAAGATGATAATGTTAAATAAAATATCTATAGAATGTCAGAAACAATTACAGAACGTATAGAAGATTTTGCCTTAAGTGCAAAAGAAAAGCCTAAAGCAGAATTTGCACATGTAGGTGTGGTAGGCTGCGGAAGCACCGGCCAAAGAATCACCATAATGGTGGCTACTAAAGGCATTGATGTTTTTTTCTTAGAGCTAAGCCAAGAAAAAATTGACGAAGCTTATCGCGAAATTGAAGAGCAGCTCAACGAAACCATCAGCCATTGGGGAATGACCGAAAACGAAAAAAAATTAACCCTCTCGCGCATACACGGTACGATGGATTACAAAGACCTGTCAAGTTGCGATTTAATAATAGAATCCGTTCTGTCGCAACAGAAAAACAGAGGTTTAGCCACGAGAAAAGAAATTTTCAAAAATGCCGAAGCCGTTGTGAGCGAACATGCCATAATCGCCACAAATGCAACGACAACGGTTGTTACCGAGTTGGCAGCAGAGCTTGAACATCCCGAGCGCTGCATCAGCCTGCATTTTTCCACAACTACTCCCGGAGCCGATGTGGTAGAAGTTGTCAGAGGACTTTATACTTCCAAAACAGTTTGTGATAACATCCGACGATTCACAACCCTAATCGGGAAAATACCCATACCCGTAGAAGAATCACCGGGCCTAATTAGTGTCAGATTAGGTGTTGCTCTTATTGGTGAAGCATGTGACTTGCTTATGGAAGGCGTAGGCACAAAAGAAGATATTGATTTTGTTATGAAACGAGGACTCGGACTGCCCATAGGCCCTTTTGAAATGGCCGATAAAATAGGACTAAACCGCGTAGAACGTTGGATGCATAATCTACATAAAGAATTTGGCGACCAAAAATATGTACCCTCACCACTTATCAAAAAATTAGTTCGCGCCAAACGATACGGAAGAAAAACTTGTCACGGTTTTTATAAATACAATGAACACGGTCAAAAACTCAAAGATCAAACACAAGATGCTGATTGTGATAAAAGCGTGAGAGGAAATAACGAAACAAAGAACTTATAAAAATATCAATACGAATGAAAATACTTATTTTAAATTGCGGCAGTTCCTCCATAAAGTTTCAACTCTTTGACATGGCCAAAAAACAGCCCTTATCGGAAGGAGCTATTGAAAAAGTAGGCATGAAGGGTTCCTTTCTGAAGCTAAAAAAAGCAAACGGAGACAAAGTGAAATTTGAAGGCGATATTCTGGATCACGAAAGCGGAATAGAATACATCCTCGGAGTACTGACATCCGACAAGCACGGCTGCATAAAAAAATTGAACGAAATTCAAGCTGTCGGACACCGAGTTGTTCACGGCGGAGAGCATTTCAGCGGAAGCGTATTTATAAGCCCCGAAATAATAAAAACATTAGAAGACAATACCGAACTTGCGCCTTTACACAACCCTGCTAACCTAAAAGGCATCCATGCCGTTAAAAGTCTTATGGGGGACATCCCTCAAGTTGGTGTTTTTGATACTTCATTTCACCAATCCATGCCGGCCAAAGCCTTTATGTATGCCATTCCGTATTCGCTTTATGCAAAATACAAAGTACGCCGCTACGGATTCCACGGAACCAGTCACCGATATGTACACCAAAGAGCCTGTGATATATTGGGTGAAGACGTAAAAACAAAAAAAATTATCAGCTGCCATCTCGGAAACGGAGCCTCCATTGCTGCCATCAAAAACGGCGAATCCGTTGATACCTCCATGGGGTTTACTCCGGTAGAAGGCCTGATGATGGGGACACGCACCGGCGATTTAGATATTGGTGCTCTCACTTTCATAATGAATAAAGAAGAAATCGGAAAAGAAACCGCAACTAAACTGGTAAACAAATTCAGCGGTGTACTGGGCATAACCGGCTTATCGTCTGATATGCGTGAAGTAGAAGAAGCCGCCGCGAAAGGTGACGAACGTGCAAAACTCGCATTGGACATGTACCACTACCGCGTTCAAAAATATATTGGCGCTTACGCTGCAGCAATGGGCGGCGTGGATATTTTAGTATTCACCGGCGGCATTGGTGAAAACGGCGGCAAAACCCGTTACGAAATATGCAAAGATTTAGAATTTATGGGTATTAAGCTCAAAGAAGACCAAGTAAGCTTGCGCGGAAAAGAAGCCGTTATCAGTACCGATGCGGCCAAAGTAAAAGTTATGGTAGTGCCCACAGACGAAGAATTTGTAATTGCGAAAGACACCGAAGAAATTGTTAAAAACTTATAAGATATAAATAATGAAAACCATAGCAGAACTTCACAAAAAAGCAGAAGCAAATAAAAATTCAAAAGTTGTATCACTTGCAGCGGCTCACGATGAACAAGCCTTGGAAGCCGTTTATATTGCCAAACAAAAAAACCTTACGGAAGCTATTTTGGTAGGCGATAAACAAGAAATAGAAGCCATTGCCAAACGCAGAAATTTTGATTTGTCCGCTTTTGAAATTATCGACCACAAAAATGAAAAAGACTGTGTAAAAACAGCCGTTCAATTGGTGAACTCGGGAAAAGCCGATATTCTGATGAAAGGCAAAGTAAGTACCTCCGGGCTTTTGCGAGGCGTGCTTAACGATGAATGGGGTCTGAAAACCGGGCGCCTGCTTTCTCACTTTACTGTTTTTGAAATAAAAAATTACCATAAACTACTGGGAGTTACCGATGTAGCCATGAATATTGCCCCTACCCTGAAAGAAAAAATCGGTATTATGAACAATGCGGTTCAATATATGAATCAAATCGGCATTAAAAATCCGAAAGTAGCTGTGGTAGGTGCAGTAGAAAAAGTAAACGACAAAATGCCTGCAACCATTGATGCAGCAATCCTTTCTAAAATGTCGGATCGCGGTCAAATACCGGGATGCACCGTTGACGGGCCGTTTGCTTTAGATAACGCTTTAAGCAAACAAAGTGCCGAACACAAAGGCATTGTATCGGATGTGGCCGGAGATGCCGACCTGATACTCGTACCTAATATAGAAACCGGTAATGTTTTATACAAAGCCTTGGCTTTTACCGGCGAACAATTGGCAGCCGTTATTCTCGGAGCATCAGCACCCATTGTGCTTACATCACGTTCCGATTCGGAAGCAGCCAAACTTAACAGCCTCGTACTTGCGGCTGTTTCTTAAGCTCAATGAATGAATCACAGAAAAATCCGCCGAAATGCGTTCCGGCGGATTTTTTTATGAATAACCGCTTGTAGAAGCCGTTGATTAAATGTTTGAATGAGCATGCCGATTCGCATATAATTTATTTTCCGTAGGCATTCCAATATTACAAAAGCCTCTTATCGGCAAGTCGAAAAGCATACCGAAAAACTATGAATAATAAAAAAAAACAAGTATTTTAGTGAAATAATCATTTGAATCAGTCAAAACAACACAATTGTTTGTAAATCAAAATATAACAGCAAGCAAACGATTGCGTAAGTTATAAGAAATAATAAATAAATATAAAATACAAACACAGCCGTTATGAGCATTTTTGAACACATGAAAAAAAATAACAGCCGCGAACTGTTGTTTTTCGAAGAAGAATCATTGGCACTTAAAGTAATTGTAGCCATTGACAGTATTGTACTCGGGCCTGCCAACGCCAGTGCCAAACTTTTGAACTACAAAAAAGAAGATGATGCCATTGCCGATGCATTGGACATTGCCTATTACAACTCCCTTAGAGCTGCCATTTTGAAACGCAGCATAGGCGGCGGAAGCATTATACTTTGGGGCGATCCGGATAAAGTGAAATCCGAAATGTATTTCAGAGCACTCGGTGTATTTATCAACCGCTGGAAAGGCAAACTCTTTATGACCAAAAGTAAAGGTGTTTCTTACAAAGACATGAACTATGTGCGCAAAGAAACCGAATATATGCTGGGTATGGACGAAAGCCACAAAGGCCTAGGAAGAATATACCTAAGCCGAGCCAAAGGCATGATCTGGGGTCTGAAAGCAGCCACCAAGCATAAATTGGATACCAACAGCCTAAAAGGACTAAAAGTAGCCGTACAAGGAGTCGGCGATTTGGGAACAGAGCTGGTTAAAGAACTGATAAAAGAAGGTGCGGAGCTAACGATAACCGATAAAATTTACGACCGTATAAAAGTCATACAAGATGAAGTAAACGATATTAACATTGTGCGCCCCGAAGATATTTATGACTGTGAATGCGATATTTTTTGCTCATGCGCTACCGAGCGCCTCATAAGCAAAGAAAATCTGAAGCGCCTGAAATGCAAAATACTCTCCGGGGGCACCAATGAAATTCTCAAATCGGAAGAAGAAGCCGAAATGATGAGAAAGTCTGAAACCTTATATATACCCGGTTATATTATAAACGGCGGTGACATTATTCAACTTTCCAACGAAATAAACGGCTACGGAAAAGAGAAAATGGAAGAAGAGTTATCAGACATCTATTATAACACCATGGATATTATTTTAGATTCAGAAAAAACCAACATCCCGCCTTGCAAAATTGCAGTAAAAAAAGCAGAAGAATACGTAAAAAATATTTCTGCCATAAAAATGATTAAATAAACTAATACTTAAACATTTCCGATTTATGAAATCGAAAAAAGACTATCACATACTCACCATTAATCCGGGTTCCACATCTACCAAAATCGGCTTATTCAAAAATGAGGAACTCCTGTTTGATATTAATGTAAACCACAGCCCGAAGCAATTAGAAAACTACAATACGGTTTGGGAGCAATACACCTTCCGGAAACAAGAAATTGTGGAAACTCTGGAAAACAAAAACTTTGACCTCGCCATGCTGGATGCCGTTGTTGGAAGAGGCGGATTGATTAAACCCATATCAAGCGGTACGTATATTGTGGACCAAGAAATGATAGAAGATGCCAGAGAAGGCATTCAGGGTCATCATGCCTCCAATTTAGGTTGCGTTATTGCTTACAGTATAGGCTGGGAATACGCCGTACCGGCTCTTATAGTGGATCCGCCGGCGGTGGATGACATGGAACCTTTGGCAAGATTTTCGGGCAATAAACATTTTTCGCGCTCTTCCCTTTTTCATGCGCTCAATGCATTTGCCACCGCTCGTTTATATGCCGAAGAAAAACATAGCGAAATTGAAAAACTCAATTTAATCGTAGCGCACATGGGCGGCGGAATTTCCGTATCGGCCATCCGGAAAGGCAAAACCATAAATGCCAATCACGGACTTTATGAAGGCCCTTTCACACCGGAACGAAGCGGAAATCTCCCGCTCTTTAAAGTTCTGGACGCCATAGATAAAGGCACTTACACCACCGACCAAATTCGTAAAATGACTGTGGGGCAAGGCGGCTTGGTTTCATATTTCGGAACCAATAATGCCATGGAAATTGAAGATATGGCCGCAGCCGGCTCGGAAGAATACAAACAGGTATTTGAAGCCATGGCTTATCAAATTGCAGAAGAAATCGGTAAACGTGCCGCTAATCTTAAAGGAGAAGTGGATGCGGTACTTCTGACCGGCGGGTTGGCTTATTCTAAAATGCTTACCGACTGGATTACGGAACGTACGAAATTCATAGCCGAAGTGAAAATCTACCCCGGCGCCAAAGAATTGGAAGCACTTGCACTTGGAGCGCTCCGAATGCTCAAAGGCAAAGAAAAAGCAAAAAATTATACGCCCAAAATTTATCGTATAGGGGTAATTTATTGGGACAATGTGGATGTTTACGTCAAAACCGTAAACCATATCGAAGACCGATTTAGAGAAGCAGGTTTCATCTTCAGAAAAACAAACAGTAATTTAGAGTTTGTATATGAAAACTGCAAACGCTCCGAAGAAAATGTACGAAAAGCGGTTAGCCGCTTTAAATATAAAGATGTAGATTTAATATTTGCCGTAGGCTCACCGGCAAGTTTCCGAATCGGGCAATACCTTAAACATGAGAATATTCCGGTAATCTACACCGGCATTTACAATTCGAACATAATCTCAAATACATCCGTTACCGATAACAAAAACTTTGCGGCTACTTGCTATGCCGTGCCCATAAAAGAACAAATTGAAAATACGGCCAAAAAAATAACCGGCAAGATACCCCAAAAATTAGGTGCCGTATATAAACGCGGCGAATACCAATCGGAAGTACAATTGGATGAAATAAAAGATTACTGCAGAAAGGAAAATGTAAAACTTTTTGATTATGAAGTTCAGGAAAAAGAAGACTTTGTAAAAGCGCGCAAACATTTTGAAGACAAAGGCGCCGAATGGATTTTTATATGTGCCGGCACCGATTTGGTTACCGATAAAACGCAAGAATTAAAAGAGATTACACACCATTTCCCTACCATGGCCATGCACGAAGACATTGTATATCTCGGAGCATTTGCCGGATGGGTAATACCGGCTCGTGAAATAAGCAGCAAAGCCACCGATATGGCCTTTAATATTTTGGATAACGGCAAGCCGAAACAACAATTTGTAATTCCGAAAGCCAGACAACTTACCGTCAATAAAGATGTGGCTCAAATACTAAAGTTTTACGATAAACTTAAAGATATGAAAGGCGATATACAATTTGTGTAATAACTCTGATCTTTCGTCAGCATAAATTATCAAAGGTCAGCACCTCGAACATTTTCGAAGATTAGCTCCGAAGCGGGCAACAAGGTGCACCGTACCACCCTACGAGGGCTTTAAGCCCTCGTAGGGTAATCCCGGAACAAAAACGCCCGATACTATATAAATATCGGGCGTTTTTCAAGAGAATTATTTGTTTGCTCTTCTACAAGAATAACAACTGTGTTAAAATATAAACCGGCAATAATACGATTAATGAGAATTTGAACATATATCCGAAAAAGCTCGGCATGGTTATTTTATTCTCTTCGGCAATGGCTTTAATCATAAAGTTAGGCCCGTTACCGATATAAGTCATGGCTCCAAAGAATACTGCACCAAGGCTGATGGCCGTAAGCAATATTTCAGGAATTCCGGCTACCAGTGTTTCACCGGGGAACATCTTAATCATTTCAGGCGACAAGGCCAAGGAATGGAAAGAAACGGCCGTGGGCGCATTATCCAGAAATGCACTTAAACCACCGGTGGCATAATAGAAATGCCAAGGCTCAGAAAACCCGAAAGAAGCTGCGTTTTCATTCAAATAAATAAGCGCCGGAGTCATGGTAATAAAAATACCCAAGAACAGGAAAGCCACTTCCACTATAGGCCCCCAAGTAAATTTGTTTTCGGTGTAACGTAAAAGTTTCTTTGTGGTAACCAGCGACAATACCGACATTACCACAATAGCAGCTTCACGCACAAAAGCAATGTAATGATTATCGTGAATGCTGTGGATGTAGTGCTCATTCAAAAATGCTACAGCCAATACAACTCCAAACAAAAATAAAAAGTTATGAGTTCCTTTTAAACCAATGGGCGTAATATCCGAGCGGTCAAATTCAATGGCCGCTTTGGGCTCTTTTTTGTAATAGTAACTGTCTATAATAAAATACAACACCAACAATACAACCAAAACAAATGCCCACTCTATGGCTAAGTTAAAAAACCAGGTAAAAGCTGCACCGCGCAAATAAAGCAGGAATAAAGGCGGATCACCCAAAGGTGTTAACATTCCGCCCGCATTGGCTACAATAGCAATAAAAAACAGTATGGTATGAATTTTAAAAGTCCGTTGCGAATTGGTCTTAATCACCGGACGAATCAACAACATGGCAGCTCCGGTGGTTCCCATAAAAGATGCCAACACTCCGCCTATGGCAAGAAAAATGGTATTGGTAAGCGGTTTGGCTTCAATGTCTCCTTTTAGGTGAATACCACCGGTTATCACAAATAAACCTCCGAGCAGGATTATAAAAGGTACATAATCAAAGAGAATTTGATGAATTAAAGCATCCGATAAACCTCTGAAAATTAATATAAAGGCTACCGGGATTCCGAGTACCAATGAAACAATTAATTTATTTTTGTTGTTTTCCCACCAATGGTGAAAAGCCAAGGGCCCAACCGCTATAAACAAAAGCATTACCATAAACGGTATAGATAGCCATAATGGCATACTTTCTAATGTTGTTGCTTCTTTCATTTGAATGTGTTTTTAATTGTATGAGATTTGAGAAATTAATTCTAAACTCCTGAAAATAAAAAAATCACAATTATGCAGATGCTTAAAACACCAAGCCGTTGCGAAGTTTTTTTAGATATTTACAACAAAAAATCAAACTATTAACATGTATTGATTTATAACTACTTTGTGAACGGCAGCGAAATTATAATTATCCGGTCGGCTGTCAAAATTTATTTTCTTCAAATAATAATTTCCACAGCAAAGAACACTCAAACCTAAGACTCTATATATCAACAATATAAAGCTTTTATTTTTATAAACAAACAATTTCCGAATCTGTGTTTTACGGCATATTTCTTAAATATTATAGTTTTTTTAGTAAAACAACAAGTCCAAAACCCTCGTCGCCGTGTTTTTCAAAAAATTAACAACCGGCGGCTAAATGTTAAATACCAAAAACAAATTCAAAATCTGCAAAAGTTTTTCCAAAATCTGAGTTCTATAAGTCTCTCGGAATTAGCAACAGCCGATTCATTTAATATGCTTTAACTATTTTTACTTTGAATTCCATATAAAAATATAAATCTTTGTACCATAAATAATTCATAATGAATTCAAGTAATTCAATATTTCTAATTATAAATTTTTATTAAACTTTTACTTATGTATTTAAAACTATTTGCAAGTATCGTTCTTTCATTCTTTCTAATGACGGCCTGTCAAGACGCAGAAAATGCGGACGAAGCAAACAATCAACAAAGCAATGAAACAACGGAAATCCCCCAAGAAGCCTTTGACAAACCGGCAAACAGCCCGGCCAATGTTACCGATGCCGAATTTAATCAATTTATTGCCGTAATGAATGAGGCGCAACTCATAAATATGCAGGCTCAAAGCGAAATGCTGAAAAGTCTGGAAGAAATCGGATTGGACACTCAACGCTACAACAAAATTTTCAAAGAACAAGAAGATCCCGATTTACCGGTGGAAGCTACCGACGAAGAACTAAAGAAATTTGAACAGGCCATAGAGTCATTCGAAGACATTCATACGAATAACCAAGCCAAAATAGAAGCCGTTTTGGAAAAGAACGACCTTACACCGGAACGTTTTCAGGAAATTGAAATGGCTATACGCACCAAGCCGGAAATGCAGAAAAGATTTCAGGAACTGATGCAGAGAAATCAAACAATGAACTAAAGACCGAAACTTTATATAAAAAACGTGCCGCAATTTTCGCAGCACGTTTTTTGTTTGCTACAATTATATTTTCTTCAGCTGAATGCGCTTCCGTTCCAAATCCACCGAAAGCACTTCCACAATTATATGTTCGTGCAAAGCCACATGCTTGTTGGGATCTTTCACAAACTGATCGGCCAGATTAGAGATATGAATCAATCCGTTTTCCTTAATTCCGATATCGGCAAAAGCGCCGAAATTGGTAACATTGGTTATAATGGCCGGCAGTTTCATGCCCGCTTTCACATCTTCTATACTTGAAATTTGCTCGGAAAAAGTAAAGACTTTCTTCTCTTCGCGCGGATCGCGGCCCGGCTTTTTCAATTCCTCAATAATATCTTTTACGGTAGGTAAACCCGCCTTATCGTCCGTATATTTTTCGGGTTTTAGTTTGGATAAAACAGTTGCATTATTAATTAGTTTTTCGGGCGGCAAACCCGCATCGGCAGCCATTTTTTCTACAATATAATACGATTCGGGATGCACGGCTGAATTATCCAAAGGATTCTCGGCAGTTCGAATGCGCAAAAATCCGGCAGCCTGCACAAAAGCCTTATCGCCCAAGCGCTTAACTTTTTTCAAATCTTTACGCGAACGAAAAGCACCGTTTTCCATTCGATATTGCACCACATTTTCGGCCAATTTTTCGCCCAATCCGTCCACATAACTCAGCAAATACTTTCCGGCCGTATTAAGTTCCACGCCCACGGTATTTACACAGCTCTCCACCACCCGATCCAAGCTTTTCTGCAAAGCTTTTTGATCCACATCGTGCTGATATTGCCCTACACCCAATGATTTCGGATCAATCTTTACCAATTCGGCCAATGGATCGGCCAAGCGGCGGCCAATGGAAACGGCACCGCGTACGGTTACATCATAATCCGGAAATTCCTCGCGGGCCGCCTTGCTTGCCGAATAAATTGAAGCGCCGTCTTCGCTCACGGTAAAAACTTGCACATCTCTGTCAAAACGAATGTAATGTTTTATGAAGGTTTCGGTTTCTCGGCTTGCCGTTCCGTTGCCCACGGCAATTATATCAATTTTATAAGCCGAAATCAACTGTTTGATTTTTGCGGCTGCTTCTTTTTTCTTGTTTTGCGGTTCGTGCGGATAAATGGTTTCGTTGTGCAATAAATTGCCGTATTCATCAAGGCAAACCAATTTGCAGCCGGTACGGAACCCCGGATCCAAAGCCAGTATGCGCTTTTCTCCCAAAGGCGCTTCCAAAAGCAATTGCCGCAGATTTTTTGTGAAAACTTTTATGGCATCGGCATCGGCTTTTTCTTTGGCGGCATTTCTGAATTCGGTTTCCACCGAAGGGCGCAGCAACCGCTTATAAGCATCTTCTGTAGCTTCGGCAAATAATGCGGAACTTTCATTATTTTTCTTTACAAACTTTCGCTGCAAATAATCACTGACCGCCTCATCATCCGGGCGGATTTTTAGCTGTAAAAATCCTTCGTTTTCGGCACGCATAATGGCCAAAAACCGATGCGAAGGAATGCGATCCAAAGGCTCCGAAAAATCAAAATAATCTTTATATTTCACGGCTTCTTCCTTCTTGCTTTTCACCACTTTGGATTGTACCCGGGCATCTTTTCTGAAAAACCGCCTTACGCCTTCGCGTGCCGCCGGGTCTTCATTAATCTCTTCGGCAATAATGTGTTTGGCGCCTACAAGCGCAGTTTCCGCATCCGGCACTTCTTTGTTAATGAATTTTTGAGCTTCTTTTTCGGGAGAACCGGGTCGTTCATTTTTCAGGAAATTGGCCAAAGGCTCCAAACCCTGCTCACGGGCTTTGTCGGCTTTGGTTTTGCGTTTCTTTTTATAGGGCAAATACAAATCTTCCAATTCGGTGAGTTTGTAAGTGTTTTCAATCTTTTTGCGCAAATCATCACTGAGTTTGCCCTGCTCTTCAATACTTTCCAAAACCGATTGTCGCCGACTGTCTATTTTCAGCAGCTCCTCATAGCGTTCTTTAATAAATTCCAACTCAAGTTCATCGGCGCTTCCGGTAGCTTCTTTTCGGTAGCGGCTTACAAAAGGAATTCCCGCACCGCCGGCAAAAAGCTCCAAAGTATTTCGCACATGTTTACGGTCTTTCCCGCTTTCGCGGGCTATTATTTGTATCTGTGTTTCTGTCATTAATGCGTATTTAAAAAAAACAAATGTAAACAAAATTCAACAAGTGCTGAAATGCTTTTATTAACAAAATATTTTGCTGCACCCGTCCGACCGCTCAAAGCGGCCGGACTAAATAATGCTTCAAAACGTCCGACAGGACTTTTGAACGTGTGGGCTAAAGGGCAGACTGAATAAATAAAATCATGCCGGTTTAAAGTTGATGAAAATCTGCCGGATTTTTACTCATTAAAAGCTTGGAATACAATAATTTCGCAACTTCCAAACTAACTTAAATCCGGCAGATTTAAGTTAGTTTGTTGCTTTGAAATCCTGACGTTTTGAAGTCCTGCCGGACGTTCAAAAGTCATTGACCCACGAAACACAAGCACCAACACACATAACAAAAAAATATCACATTTTTATTTGCTTCTCTGATTTCTTT
>CAYYQW010000077.1:0-17643 GCA_964472505.1 uncultured Bacteroidaceae bacterium
TTAACGACATGCTGTAACTTTAATTTTGATATTACTCATGTGCCTAATTCAATAACCTTATAATTAAAGTTTTAACCTTAGTAGAAAATGTAACGCACAACGCATAAACCTTATTACCTTATTGATTTATGCAGATAATATTCATCTGCTTACATAAAGCCCTGAATTTCTTTTACTTATAAAATAATCCGTATTAATACGCAAATTTTATTATCCGTCTTTTAGACAGGCTGTTATTGAGCTTTTACCAAAACAATCGGCCTTACAGGACTTCGCCGGCTGACTGACGGCTTAGAATTAATAACAAATTGTATTTACATTTTCAATAATTTATTTATTTCACGTTGTAATTGGTCGGGACGTATGCCTTTTTCCATGAATTTATCGGCTTTTATCCAATCATGTGCATCGTGCTCAAAATTATAGCCGGTTTCGGCCGTAACAGATGTGGCAATAATAACGGGAACATCCGGATATTTTTTCTTTAATTTATAAGAAAGAATAAAGCCGCTGTCTTCATTTTCCATCATCAGGTCGAAAATGGCCAAATCCGGTTTGGTTTCTTCAATTAGCTCTTCGCATTCTTTTTGGCTTTCGGCTGTGATAATCTCATAACCGAAGCTCTCAATAAATATTTTCATCTGCTCAAGATAATCAAAATCATCATCGGCTACTAAAATTCGTTTTCTTGTATCTTCCATTTTTAAAATTTTTCCGGTTTTTATACTTGTTTTGTTTTTGGTATTTTTATGGTAAATGTGGTTCCGGTTTCACCTTTCTCGGGATCGATATTGGAACGTACATTTATTTGTCCTTTGTGCATTTTAATGATTCCGTAAACCAGCGGCAATCCCAAACCGGTTCCTTTGTTAGGGCCTTTGGTTGTAAAGAAGGGAGTAAATATTTTTTCAAGATCTTCTTCTTTAATTCCGGTTCCGGTATCTGAGATTTTTATTTTTACCTGATCATCACTGTCGGAAGTTTCCACTTTCAGCGTACCGCCTTCAGGCATGGCTTCCACGGCATTTTTTTCTATATTGGTAAGCACTTGCATCATTTTGTCCTTATCCAATTCGGCATATTCGTCCGTTAATTCATTCTTATAGATTACTTCAACGGAATCGCTTTTTATGAGCTCTTTGAAGCTGTCATTAATAAGATCCGGCACACTGCAACGCTCGTGATTCACCTGATTTTTTCGAGCAAAATTCAACAATCCGCCCACAATTTTTTTACAACGCTGCGCTTGTTCGTCGATTATGCTAAGGTCTTCAAAAATGGGTTCCTCTTTGTTGGCTTCATCCTTTAACATACTGCTGTAAAGCGATATAACACCCAAAGGATTGTTCAACTCATGAGCGATACCGGCCGACACTTGCCCCATGCTTGCAAGTTTTTCGGACTGCATAAGCGCTTGGCGTGTGTTGGCAAGTTGTGCGTTAGATTCATGCAACTCCTCCACCGAATGGTTTAAATTTTTAATGGTATAAGGCAGGCACATTTCCGGCTCAGCCAACTCCTCCACAACAGCCGTAGCGTGTTCGTAACAGGTTTTATAACCACAGGCTCCGCAATTCAACAAATCGGTTTTTTCAGTTTTACCCATTTGGCTGAGAACTTCTTCAATTTCTTCCGCTTCCGGCTCAGGTATTCTTCGATCTTTAGATGAGAAGGTTCGGCTGTAATCCAGTTTTAGAAACTCTTGCTTTTCTTTTTCCCAAGCTTGAGTATCTAAGTTTTTAAGTTTTTCTTCCACATAATTGCTCACTTTTACTCGGCGAACAAAACGTTTGTCTTTTATGGACATTCCGGCGCCCATAATACATCCGTCGCAACAAAGTAATTCTAAATGCTGCTTGCTGATTAAGCCGTTTTCAAATTCTTTTATGGCTTCGATAAAATTATTTTTGCCTTCGGCCACCAAAACTTCACCCTCTTTAAAACCTTCTGACTTATCTACTGTTTGCAATAAGCCTCGGCTAATGGGAAAAATGGAACCTTTGCCGGCATGCGGCGGGTCAAAATCGGCCGGTTCGGCATCTGATGCCTGTATGTTTTCGGCTTCGAATAATTCTCTGAGCTCCAAAAAAGTTAACACTTGGTCGAAACAGTCGGATTCAGCTTTTTTTGCCGTACAGGGGCCTATAAAAACTAAGCCGGTATCTTCGCCGTATTTTTTCTTCACCACTTTTGATGCTGCCATAGCCGGAGAGTCAATCGGCGCCAAAGAATCTATGAGTTGCGGGTAATATTGCTCGATATAATAAACAACGGCCGGACAATCCGATGAAATAACAGATTTCGCTTTGGAGTCATGAAAAATTTCCGCATATTTCTCTGCCACCAAATCGGCTCCGAAAGACACTTCCACTACATAATCAAAGCCCATTTTTTTGAGCATTCCTACCAAGCTTTTATAATCTTTAATGATGTCAAAAAACTCAGCAGGAAAAGAAGGGGCAATACAAGCGGCTGTTTTTCGGTCGGATTTGAGCAATTCCCGAACTGCATCGCCTGAGCGATAAAAGTTTTTGGCTCCTTGGCTGCAAACTTTTACACAATTGCCGCAAGCGATGCAGCGTTCCGTAATTACCTCAGCTTGCCCGTTAATGATTTTAATGGCCTTTGCAGGACACTCCCTTACGCAGGTATAACATACCCGGCAGCGGTTTTTAACGGTATAGACTAATGGAAACTCTTCGGTAAAACGGCACATAATTCAGGAATCTTATCTGTTTATGAAAAACATATCAAATCAAAGATGTTGAAACAGTGATTTTTTATGCGGATGAACATAATGCAATAGCACTTTTACTGCAATTTGCTTTATAAAGGCATTTCACGTTCTTCATAATTGGTATGAAGGTATTTATGCGATTTCTCACCGAGAGGTTCTCCCAAAAATCTTTGATACAATTTAATGATATCCGGATTTTTGTGCGAAACTTTTATTGAGTCTTTTTCATCAATTTCATACAAGCTTTTTATTCTGGCTTTGATGGCATTTTCGTCCAAATTAATGGGCTGTCCGCCGCCGCCGATACAACCGCCGGGGCAAGCCATTACTTCTATCAAATGGATGTCGTCGCGTCCGTTGCGAATTTCTTCTATCAGGTCTTTAACATTTTGCAGACCGTGTACAACAGCCACGCCAAGTGTGATATCGCCTATTTTTATGTGGGTTTCTTTACGGCCTTCGCTGCCTCTTACACCTTCCACCTTGTATTTGATGAGTTCTTTTCCGGTGAGTTTGTAGTAAGCGGTACGTATGGCTGCTTCGGAAACTCCGCCTGTTGTGGCAAATAATTTACCGGCTGAAGTTCTGGTTCCGAGCGGCGAATCGGCCATCTCGGGTTTCAGCATATTGATATTAATACCGCGCATTTTTATAAATCGCACCAATTCTCTGGTTGTAAGCACGGCATCGACATCCGACATACCTTCGTGAGTCATTTCTTTTCTTTGGCCTTCAAATTTTTTGGCCGTACAAGGCATTATGGCTACGGAATAAATATCGTCAGGTTCTATTCCTTCTTTTTCGGCAAAGTATGATTTGATTATCGAGCCCGTCATCTGCTGCGGTGATTTGCAGGACGAAATGTTTGGTAAGAAATCAGATGCATACTGCTCGGCATATTTTACCCAAGCCGGGCAACAGCTTGTGAAAAGCGGCAATTTCTCAGCTTTGGTAATTCTTTCGATAAGCTCTGCCGATTCTTCCATAATGGTAAGGTCAGCACCAAAACTTGTATCAAAAACAAAGTCGAACCCAAGCATGCGCAGAGCGCTGTTCAAAATTCCGTTCATATCGGTACCATAAGGCAATCCGAGTTCCTCGGCAAAAGAGACCGAAATGGCCGGGGCATATTGCACCACAACTTTTTTCTCGGGATTATTGAGATAGTCAATAATTTCGGGTGTATGTTCTTTTTCGGTTAAAGCAGCCGTTGGGCAAACCTGTATGCATTGCCCGCAGTTGATGCAATTGGAAAGGTTAATACCTTTGTTAAAGGATGTTCCTACAACGGATTTAGAGCCTCGATTTACAAAATCAATGGCCGAAACGCCGATAACTTCTTCACAAACCCTTACACACCTTCCGCAAAGAATGCATTTTTCGGGGTCTCTTACAATACTTGCTCCGGAACGGTCAAGCGGAAGTTTGTTTTTTTCGCCCACTACGCGGCGTTCGTCCACGCAAAGTTCTTCGGAAAGGTCTTGCAGTTCGCAATTTTTATTGCGCTTGCAGTAGAGGCAATCGTCCGGGTGGTTTGACTGCAAAAGCTCTACAATGGTTTTACGAGCCTCGGTTACGTGTTGCGAATGTGTGGAAATGCTCATGCCGTCGTAAATGCCGGCAGAACAGGAAGGTATTAATTTTCCGGATTTTGTATCTTCCACCACACACATCCGGCAGGCACCGGAAGGCATCATGCCTTTTAAGTGGCAGAGCGTTGGTACGTGAATACCTTGCTCATTGAGCACTTCAAGGATGGTGTCTCTTTTTTCAACAGTAACTGTCCGGTTATTTATTTCTACGGTTATAGTATTCATAATATTGTTTTTATCCGTTCTTTATTAATGGATTAAGCGATACGTATGGCATCGAATTTACAAACCTCATCGCAAACACCACATGAAATACATTTTTCTTCTACAATAATGTGCGGATGTTTTCGCGATCCGATGATGGCTCCCGTGGGACATTTTCTGGCACAAATGGTGCAGCCGGTACAAGCTTCGGGGTCTATACTGAAAGTTCTTAATTCAGTGCAAACATGTGCCGAACATTTTCTTTCGAAAATATGTTCTTCGTACTCATGTCTAAACCAACGTAAGGTGCTTAAAACCGGGTTTGGAGCAGTTTGTCCGAGCCCGCAAAGTGAGGTTTCACTAATTACTTTTCCGAGTCTTTCTATTTGAGTAACGCCTTTGAAACGGCGCAGCGCATCGTGAGTTTCTCCTTTTCGGGGTTTACCCGTAATTTCGTTAAGTATTTCAAGCATTCGGCGTGTGCCTTCGCGGCACGGAATACATTTTCCGCAACTTTCTCTTTGAATAAAATCGAGGAAAAATTTTGCAACATCCACCATGCAAGTATCTTCGTCCATTACTACTAAGCCGCCTGATCCCATCATGGCACCGGCTTGTATGAGCGAGTCGTAATCTACCGGGATATCCAAAGATTCCTCGGTAAGGCAACCGCCTGAAGGGCCGCCTATTTGCACGGCTTTAAACTTTTTATCGTTGGCTACACCGCCGGCAATTTTAAATATTACATCACGGATGGAGGTTCCCATGGGGACTTCTACCAGACCGGTCAGTTTGATTTTCCCCGAAAGGGCAAAAACTTTGGTACCTTTACTGTTCTCGGTTCCGATGGCTGCAAAAGCTTCATGTCCCATTTCAATAAGACCGGGCAGATTGGCAAGGGTTTCCACATTATTAATAATGGTGGGTTTACCAAACAAACCACTGACAGCCGGGAAAGGCGGTCGCGGGCGAGGCATGCCTCGTTTACCTTCTATACTGTGAATGAGTGCAGTTTCTTCTCCGCAAACAAAAGCACCGGCACCGGTTTTAATTTTAATATCGAAATCAATGCCTTTTCCCATGATGTTTTCACCGAGCAAACCATATTCGCGTGCTTGATTCAAAGCTTTTTTCAAGCGCTCAATAGCCAGCGGATACTCGGCACGGATGTAAACATAACCTTTGGTTGCACCTAAACCGTAGGCAGCAATTGCCATACCTTCAATTAATCGATGGGGTTCGCCTTCAATAATGGCTCTGTCCATAAATGCTCCGGGGTCTCCCTCATCGGCATTGCAAATTAAGTATTTTTGATCGCTTTTTTCTTTAACGGCAAATTTCCATTTGGTTCCGGCAGGGAATCCGCCACCACCACGTCCGCGCAAGCCGCTTTTCTCAACGGAATCGCATAAAGCTTCCGGCTCAAATTTCTCTAAAGCATTCAGGAAATTCTTATAGCCGTTTTTGGCAATATACTCTTCAATGCTTACGGGGTCGGAAATTCCACAATTTTTCAGAACCAAACGTTTTTGATGTTTAAAAAACGGATGCTCTGTTATATAGGGCCTGTTTTGCCATGCATTTTGGCTGTACGACTCAAATTGCCCCATGAAATTTTGGGTTGGAATTTCTTTATTAAAAACCTGTTCCAAAATACCTTCCGCATCTTTTGCTTCAACTTTTTCAAAAGAAACGCGGTTATATCCGGGAAGTTTTATGTCCATAATTGGCTCAGATGAGCAAAGCCCGATGCAGCCGGTTTGCAATATCTGTGCGTCAATATTATGTTCGTCAATATATTTCTGAGCCGCTTCAAGTGTTTCGGCTGCACCGGCGCCCAATCCGCAAGTTCCGGCTCCTACAAAAATAATTGGTTTCTCATTGTTTTCGTTTTTCAAAACTTCCAATTGCGATAATTCGGTTTCAGAAAATTTTGAATGGCCGTTCATCAATACCGATTGTATCAGGAACTGTCTTATATCTTTTATTTGGGGCATATCTATGAGTTTTCGCTGTTTCTGTAATTTTCAACAATTTCTTTAATACTTTCGCCGGTTACTTTAGCATGGAATTTTCCGTTTATACTGATAACGGGCGCCAATCCGCAGGCTCCTATGCAGGCAACCACTTCTATACTAAACATTCCGTCTTTGGTAGTTTCGTCGGTTTTTATACCGAGGTGTTTTTCCAGTTCGTTGAGCACGGTGGATGAGCCCAACACATGGCAAGCTGTACCGCGACAGACTTGAACGTGGTATTTACCCGTGGGCTGAAACCTGAATTGATTGTAAAATGTAGCTACGCCAAAGATTTTACTTACCGGCAATTTAAGGTATCCGCCGACCATATTCACGGCATCTTCCGACAACCAACCGGTTTTCTCTTGTACTTCCTGAAGGATTGGTATTAAACTGTCGCGTTGTGCTCCGGGATATTTTTGTAGTACTTCTTGAACTTGTTCTTTCATAACCGTAATTATTTGTAAGGATTCGAAAACAGTGACTGACCTGTGCTTATTTCTTTAAAGCTTTTTCGATAGCCGGGAGTAATTTTTTTGAATTAACGGGTTTCTTCACAAATCCGTCCACTTCCAACCAAACGATTTCATTGTTTTCATTTTTATAATCAACACCGGCTTTTCCGGTTTGTTTGTCTTCTATCAATATAATGTCCAAATCGTGATTATCCATTTCGCGTCGGTATTCTCGAGCTAAGCCGGCAATATCGGCATCCGTGGCTTCAAGTACATCGACCGAAGTCTGCATTAAAACCGGGAAATTCAAGCTTTTGTCTGACTTAAGCATGTCTGCCAACTCAAACCCCTCAAACTGAGTGTTCATCATTACATCGAGAACGGCTAAATCGGGTTTTTCAGATCGGGCTTTTTCCAATGCTTCTTCTTTATTTGAAGCGGTAATCACTTGGTAACCTTCGTGTTTTAAGATTGTTTCGGCGATGGTTATTACATCGATGTCATCATCTACGAGTAAAATTTTTTTGTCTGTAATCATGGCTTTTGTGTTTTAAAGTGTTCTATTATTTTTATTTGTAAAGTAACATCATAAATGAATACTTTGTTAGCGTATTTCTTACTCTAAGCCATTAGGTGTTTTTACCTAATGACGTCATACAAAATACTTATAATGAGGAATATACACAGGCGCATAAATCTTATTTATAATTACTATAAACTACAAAAGACCTGATTATAAGAGACTTAGGATAATGGTTTTTATAAAATAAATTTACATAGGGTGTTTTCACCCATAGAAAACTTAGTTATATACTTGCGTAATTTATGTAAGTTAGCTTTGCCGCATGTCAACAAACGCATTTTCGGCAGTTTTGGCCGGGAAAAACCATGATTTTAGGTCAACTGAAGTCAGATATAAGATATAAGATGTAAGATATAAGATATAAGATGTAAGATATAAGATATAAGATGTAAGAGAATTTTGTAATTGGGCTGCATGTATGGGAGTTTGCAGCGTTTTGTAAGTTGGTCGGCAAATACTCATAGGCGGCGGTGTGTTATTCAGATGTATTTTTTACAAAAATGATTATCTGAAAGTTCTGACAAAACCGAGACTGAATTCCGTAAAATCGGCTTCTCCAAAATTGGCATTTATTGCGGCTCCAAAATAAAAATTATTTTTAGGATGATATTGGGTTTTCAAAAGATAGTATTTCAACCCTAATCGTGTGGGAAACAAATACTTTAAAGTATAATCAAGCGGTTTGCTGTTCTGATAAAGATTATCAAAGTCTCGATAGAAGGGTTTAAAAATTGTAAGGCCGGCATTCATATCCATAGAAACATTTCCCATAAGTAATTCTAAACCAAGAAAAAAATACAGATTGCCGTTATACGGAAATTCAAAACCCTTCCCAACTTGAGTCGTTGAGAAATAATCGGAAAAATGAGCGTAATGCCGATAGCTAAATCCTCCGTAAAATTTGAGGTATTGCCTAAAAATAATACCGGCTGAAAGCTCTGAAGTATAAACCGCTTTAACAGGGCTGTCGGGCGGGCCGGCTGTTCCGCCAAGCGCATGAAAACCAAAACCTTGTCTTAGTTCGACTGTGAAATTTTGGGTTTTATCGGGCGGTGTTTTGGGTAAAGCAGCCGGAAGGTCCGGGCTTTTGCCGACAAAAAGCACAGAAAAGCTCATTGCTCCGGAATTTAAACCGAAATTAGGCAATCGCACATGCCCGTTGGAGCTGTGCAGATAACCGCCTCCAAGTCGAAAAATAAGCCTGCGGCTTGTATGAAAATTATAATAGGCAAAAAGCCGAAACGACCAATTGATATGTGAGCCCAAAGCCTTGTTCAACGGATTAAATTCACTGTGGTAGGGCAAATCAAAATAGGATGCACCCAAAGCTATTTGAAAATTTAAGGAATTAGTCAAATTACGCCCCGGCCTGAATTCTATGTATTTAAGTATGCCGTATGCATTCCCGAAAACGGTATCATTTCCCAACTTAGAAAAAGCCAAACTAAACCCGCTTGCCGGATAGCTAAAAAAACCCGCCCAAGAAGTGCTGTCGGTATGAATGCGGCCAAAATTAATAAGATAGCGTTTCTGAAAATTTGTTTCCGGAAAAAAACTGTTGGTTTTTACAATTTTTCCCAACATTATTTCAGGCTCGGTATAACTTACAAATGAACTTTCTTGTGCTCCGGCAGTAAAGCCGTAACTTGCAAACAGGCTTATAAGTAAAAGACGTAAAAAAGATTTCTTCATCGGGGAATATTGGCTTATCGGTTCTTAAACAGAATTACGGTAAGTCAATAATAACCAATCTTAAACGAAGTTTGCCGTTTTTTTGATTAAGCAACAAAACTTTAGGACGAAGCGGTTGTTTTAAAATTAGAGAAATTTGCTTAATCTTCCGAGTTTTCGATTCCTACGCTTATCAGCACAAACATGCCTTTGCCCGGTTTGCTGTTAAAATCGCAAGTACCTTTTACGGTTTTAATTTTATTTCTGATATTGCTGAGGCCAAGCCCGCTGCTGTTATTCGTCATTTCAAAAACATTAAAACCGATACCGTCGTCTCTGTAATAGAGGTAAATATTCTTATCGGTATTTTTTAGCTCAATGGTAATATTTTTAGCCT
This sequence comes from uncultured Bacteroidaceae bacterium, assembly GCA_964472505.1. Lineage (GTDB taxonomy): Bacteria > Bacteroidota > Bacteroidia > Bacteroidales > JAADGE01 > JAYEIA01. Next base: position 9,658 of record CAYYQW010000077.1, read on the forward strand.
GCGCATGCTTTATTGTATTATGAATCAATTCTTTAAGCGTCTGAAAAAGCACGCTTTCGGAAAAAGTTCTTCCCGTTAATTTGTAATCGGATGTATTGGTTTCAATTTTTACGGATTTAGTTTTATTCAAAAATCGACAAAATTCCTCAACAGCCGTAGCCAATCCAAAGTCATGCAGAATTTGAGGAGTAATGTTATTGGCTATTTCCTTGGCGGAAGATATGGCCATATCGGCCAGTTCCTCAATATTATCAATCAACTCGGTCTCTTTTCCTTTGCTTTCCTGTTTAGAGCGTAATAAATCGCTGTAGAGGCGAATGGTTGAAAGTATCGGGCTGAGGCCGTCGTGCAAATCGGCGGCAAAACGTTTGCGTTCTTTTTCCTCGGTTTCAATGATGGTTCGTATAATCTGCTTTTGTATTTTTTTGCGTTCGGTTATGTTTCTTGAAATACTTAAAATAGCGGGTTTCCCGTCAAAATTAATCAATCGGCTTTTCATTTCGGTGGCAATGACGCTTCCGTTTTTTGTCAGATGCTCCGTTTCATAAGTATATCGCTTCTTACGGCTTATGATTCCGATATTTTCTTTTACTTTCGGACGAAACTTTTCCGTTTTCAAATCGGCAAAATTCATCTGAAGTAACTCAGTTCTTGAATATTCTAAGCTGTCGCAGGCCACTTCATTCACTTCCAGAATGTTTCCGGCCAAATCAGCTACAAATATCTCATCACTGCTGTAATCGAACAGTGTGCGAAATTTGTTTTCGGAAAATTTTAAAGCTTCCTCGGCGGAGCGAAGTTTCTTTTTAGAGCGTTCAATTTGACGCAAATACCGATTCAGGCCTTCATTGGTAACAAACAGTATAAATGCCGTTAAAATTCCCACAATCACTGCCCCTATTATCAGGGAATCAAAAACCATGCGGTTAATCAACGGCTTTACTTCCTCCTGCTTATTAATTTCGGCCATGATGTATAATTCAAAATCTTCAAAAAAATTATAGGCCAATAAACGCTCATCATTTGCCGGCTGACTGCTGTATTCCAAAAGCCCGGACCGGTTTTTTTTCATCTGGTCAAAAATGCCTTTATCAGCCCACATTTCCCCTCTTTTTTCGTAAGGATAAATAAATTGCCCGGAGCTATCGGTAACGAATATCTTTCCGCTTTTTCTCAACTTAAGTTCATCCAAAATTGCACTCAGTTTTTTAATGTTTTTTTCTGCCGACCCTACATACAACATTCCTATTGTTTGCCCGTTGCTGACAATCGGGCTGTAAGCCGTAATATACCAATCATCTACCACATAAGCCCTGCCGTAAAAATTTTCTCCGCGCTCAATTGTTGTCACAACCGGCGAATGATTGGGAATATAAGTATTTAATGCCCGATTATTATTTTTTGATCGCACATTGGTGGAAATTCGCACATAACCACTGTCTGTTCTTTGAAAAACAGTAGCCGTAAGAGAAAAGTGCTTCTCAATTTCATCCACGAAATCAAATTTTTGGCCGATATTTTTTTCATCCAAATACCAATCTTCAAGCATGCTTTGGTGTTTATTTCCGCTTATCTGATTCTCAATAAGGACCGGGCGTGAACTGTCGGAAATTCTTAAGCCGGCTTCTTCAAACTCATTTTGAGCGACCCTAAGTAAGCGCTTTACGTTTTCAAATTTCAGCTCTCTCTCACGCTGAAACATTTTGCTTATGGTCTGTACTTCCAACTCTAAATCACGGCTCAAAGATTGATACAATGCTTCTCGGCTTGATTTCACCGATTGCAGGCTGATTAGAAATATAGAAAAAATAACTCCTCCCAATATCGGAAGAAAAACTTTAACTTTCAGAGAAGTCCGATCAAGAATTTTAAATACATTGATATGAGTGCGCATAGATAACAGTTGTTTGATGTATGCAAAGTTAGCAGAGTTTTTTTTAATTCATCGGATTATTAAATCATGCATTATACTAAGACCCGTAATTTTTTTTAATTCTCTCTGCTCTAATTAAATATTTTTGTGTTTTTTTGCAAAGAGCAAACAGGAAACAATTAACCGGTTCTTTACAATAATCAAAACATTAGAAATGACAGGCAAAAGAACTAAGCGGTGTGTTTATTTGTCAGCTATTTTACGTTATTCGTCAAAAATCCGGCAAGTCCGGTTTAATAATTGTACATAATTTATAACAAATCAAGTAGTTTTGCAAAAACAACTGCAACTTTTTAGGCGTTTATTCCGTACTGTAACATATATACGTAAATTTTCGCATATTTATTTAATGAAAATAACAATAATGAAGACTACTACTATTTATCGATTAAGCACATTTATTATATCATTATTACTCAGTTCAGGGCTTTTTGCCCAAACCGGCCCCGGCGGGGTAGGAAATGCTGACGGAAGCAACGGACAACCCGAAATAAAACTCTGGTTGTTGCCTGACTCTTTGGGTCTGACCGATGGCAATGATGTTCTGAGCTGGACAGATTATTCCGGTAACAATAATGATCTTTCCGCCGTTTCAGCAACTTCACCTGTCTTCAAAGCTTCGGCAATTAACAATCACGACTATCTGGAGTTTTCTAAAGATAACAATCGCATTATCAGAAATTCTTTTGATATGCCAAGCGATGCCGTTGCTGTTTTTATGGTATTAAAAACCGCTGACAGCGGAGACGGAGTTTTGTCTTATGCCGTATCAGGCAGCGATAATGAATACTTGTTTTATCAAAGCAACTCTTTAACAACCCATATTGATGGCTCAAATGACAACTCGGGTGTATCTTATAATGATGACAGCTGGAAAATTTTCAGTCACCAGTGGCGAAGTTCAGACGGCAGTTTATACATACATTTAGACGGAACAGAGGAATATTACACCACATTTCAAACCGGGGCTGCCATCACTTCCGGAGGTAATTTAGCCATTGGCGGCGAGCAAGACGATGTAGACGGCGGTTACGATGCAGGACAAGATTTTGACGGCGACATTGCGGAATTCATAATGTTTGCAAGCCCGCTAAAAAAAGCGCAAAGAGTAGTTATAGAAAACTATTTGGCACAAAAGTACGGATTAGATGCCAACTTAGCTGCAGCCGGCGATAAATATGTGCCGGATGATGCATCCTACATTGTATCGCTTACCGGTATGGGAAAAGAAAGCGACGGAGTAACCGAAGCAAGCTGCGACGGGCTGCATATTTCCCAAAACGGAGGTTTTGACAACGGCGAATACATTATGACCGCCCACGACGGCAGTGAAAATAGCGAAGCTACAATTAATACAAGCACGGAAGTAACCAATTGCGGGGTAGATTCGGCATGGAATCGCTCTTGGTATATCGATAAAACAACCATCGATGGTGTAAATGCTAAAATTGCTTTTGATTTTGGCGAAGGCATTAACGGAGACTATCCGGGAAAATATGAAAATTACCGATTATTATACCGGCCCAATCTGACTGCCGATTACGATACAATTGAAGCAGATACCAAAGGCATCCAAAACGGCGATCAAATATACTTTGCCCTTTCCGACGTCGATTTAGCCGACGGTTACTACACATTAGGTTCGGTTGATGCCGACGAAAGTCCCCTCACCGGTGTAACCGGTCAAACATGGTACACACTCGTAAGCGGCTTTTGGGATGACTGGGAAGTCTGGACATTAGATCCATCCGGTTCTTTACCCGATAATCCCGGCATGGAAGTCCCCTCATCCGCCGATGATGTGGTAATTTTGACAGGAAAAACAGTTACTGTCAGAGAAAACAATATTGCTGCTGTTGATCTTACGGCGGAAGGCCGATTGGATTTTCAAGATTATACCGGGCAAAGTTTCGGAACCATAAGCGGAAGCGGACGAATATTACTTGCTGCAGACAATTTTCCCGGCGGCGATGCCTCTGATTTCATTACCGAGGGCGAAGGGGAAGGAACGGTAGAATACTACGGTACTTCTTTTAATTTGAATACCGCAAGGGAGTTTTATAATCTGTATATTGATATGGACAATGCCTCAGAAACACTTACTCTTTTAAAAGATTATACCATTAACGGCTATTTGCGCATAAATCAAGGCATTTTGCAAATTAACGATAACAGCTCCGCAAGCAATCTGAACATTACGGTTCAGAACGAAATTAACGTGCAGAGCAACGGACAAATTCTTACCGGCGAAGGAAATGCCCGACACCAATTAAATGCCTACGGCGATTTTATTAATAACGGAATCGTTAAGTTTACAAACCGAATTTCGGCTGATTACAGCAATGAAGCCACTAACGGCATTGTAGATTTTAATGCCCTGAATGATTCAAAAAATCAAACCATTAAGTGCAAAAATACAAGCAATTTTTATCGTATAGAAATTGATAAAGGTACGGATGACACTTATGAACTCGCTATTGAAGCCGATGATGCTTCCTACTTTAACTTGTTTGGATATGCCAACCGGTCACATGATGATGTTGCCCAATTAGATGACAATGCAGCTGCTGCCGACCAAAGAAATCCGAATGCATTAGGCCTTTATCGTGGTACCGTGCGGCTTAAAAGCAATGTAAATGTTCCCGTATTAAACAATGTTGTAAATTACAACATTTCGGAAGCGGCAAGATTATGGATCGACGGCGGCTCAGCCGCAAAAAGTGACGGAACGGCTATTGTAGCTTACGGAAAAATACAGGTAACTAACGGAACACTTAATTCGACAGTCAACAGCGGTATTACAATTCGCGAAAACGGCCTCGTAAAAGTAGAAGGCGGCACACTTACAATCAATCAATTGCGCACTTCGGTGTTTGGTGCTGAAAACGTAGGCGGATACGTGCAAAGCGGCGGAACTACGAATATTTTGGGTGGAACGACTGCGGGCGATTACTATTGCTTTAACCTGACCTATCCGGGCAATGTATTCAATATGTCGGGCGGTACGCTGCACATACATGAAGCAGAAGGTAAAGGCGGAATTTTTATAAATTCAGACGAAGTCAACCAAAACGTAACCGGCGGAACCGTTATATTTGATATACAAGACGGTAACGATTTTGAAATTACATCTAAAGCACCCTTCTGGGATCTGGTTATCCGCAACTCTCACAGCGGAACAGGCAAACATATCCTAACCGAAGGAGTTGATGTGGGAGCTACCGACGAAGATTTAGCCCAACAAGACCTTGTTGTACTCAACGATTTAACCATAGAAACCGGCACAACAAGAACAAGTGGTTCGGATACTTACGGAAGTTATTTAGATTTGGTACCGGACAATATTACAGCATCTGATTTATATGTAGGTGGTGATTTGATTATTGAAGACAGCGGCGTTCTTGATATATGGAAATGGGACGGTACAACTAATGACGGCAGTGCCGCAGTTACCTTTACCGGGAGCAAAAATGCGGTATTGTACGTTGGTGATATTGCCACATACACCAATGCGCTTGTGCAGTTTAAAAATCCTGATGACGGTCCATGGCCTTCCGGTTTCGATGGATCAGATGAAACCTACGGTGTTTGGACACTGCCCTTCTACGACCTGATTGTTGATAAACCAAATGCAACGCTATCCTTAGCTTCAAAACTACCCGGAAAAGGGTTCGGAAGTCCGCACGGAAATCCAAGTGAATACCGAAATGCAAACGGAGGGAAAAACATAAGTCGTATTGGCGGTTGGTTAATAAGAATTACAAATAAAATAGCAATTCTTAATGGTACATTCAGCCAGATAGATCCGCTGAGCACGGTTACTATGCTGGAAGACGACGGTACTGAATTTGGTGATGTAGGCGACCCTGTGGATTATACCGTAGCCATATCCAACGCACAAATTATTAATAAAGACACTTTGTTCGTCTATGAAGATGGAGTTACGCCAAAAAACGGTACTATCGTTTTTCGTATTGGTGGTGATTTGACCTTAGAAACAACAGACAATGCCTTTTTTGGAAATCTTGCCGTAAATACCAGTACAACAGGAGGCACGAGTTACAATATTTCGTTAACCAGCGATGTAAAAATAGGACGCTTGCAGTTTTCCGGTGGTATTCTTGACATAGGCACCCATAACCTAATGGTTGATGTGTTTGAATTTATGCCGTCCCAGCAAATATTAGAAGAATCCGACGGGCAGGCAATTTTTACCACCAATGATTTTATTCGAATGGCGGGTAATGCTTCTGATGGTGGCCTGTCTGTTAAATTACCACGTTCATTAACCCTTTATGAAAGCCCTACACCAACTTTCCCCGATCCGCCCTATACCAAAGAATTTAATGTGGTAGATAGAGTGCAGTATTACGAAGACGGCCAGGAATACAATACCCCCGACAGATTGTGGTTTCCCATTGGAACGGATGCCGGCGGAAGCGATAAGTACACCCCGGCAGTAATGTATATTGTGGATGATGCAGGTGTTACTTACAGTGGAGACGAATATGTAACGGTCAGATTATCAAACAACACACTCCAAACAACTGATTTAACAGGAGGAGATATACTGTCCTATTATTGGAATGTTGAACACGAAGGTTTTGACGGAGGTCTGCCCGATGTTTCCTGGATTTTCCAATACGATGATAGTAATATTAGCGGCATCGAAAGTGATTATGTACCCGGAAAAGTATTGGACGGCGGCAGTTATACCCGAAGCACCGATGGCGATGAAACCGGAGTAAAAGATTCCGGCGCAGCCGGCAACAACGGTGATATTCTTGGTACAAATCCCAACAATATTATTGTATTCAACGGAATAACCGGAGCCAACGATAATATTGATGTTGGCAGAGGTGATGCTGTATTTGACAGAGGCATTATAGACAACAACTGGACAACCGCCTTTCCCGGAACCGGCTTCACCCTCGAAAACGCAAATTATACCGCAGGTGAAGCAGCACGGTTTGTGGGGGCGCCGGATATTTATTACAGTATTCGTGAGGCAGGATATGGAAATGTATGGAATAACACTAATTCATGGTACGATTCGCCAACCGGCAGTACGCATCCGCCGGATTTTCCGGGAGCAGGCGATATTGCTGTTATAAGAGGTGATAATTTTATGGATGATATTGTAGTTAATGGAACTCGCGAGTGTGCTGAAGTAGTTTTTCAGAGAGAAGGGACTTATGTGAATATTGATGATTTGCCCCGGTTACGTTTTAGCCCGACAGACCAACTTACAGCCGGCAAAATTTCAGGAGAAGGAGATATTTATTTACAATACAACATGACCAATCAACCTGTCTTGAATGCTGATATTGGTGAGTTTGCAAAAAATGATATAAGTCTTATTCATTTTTACATGACAGAGGATGGTTTATACGAAATCGATGAATCGGAATTTTTCTCAAACGTACCTACATTAAGAATTTATGGACAGTTGGATCCTGACAGGACAGTTCAATATAATTATGATTTAAATGCAAAAAATCTTATAATAGATGGGAGAGGGACGCTGAGAGTTGGAGGTAATTATACCGTAGAAAACTATACACGCCTTGGCGAAAATTATTTTGGCATTTTGGAATTTCCTAATGGTAATAATTCTTATTCATTTAAAACAAAAGACTTATTTACAGGCAACCTTACAAATGGCGACGAAGTTCAAGAGATTTTAGCCCTGCCGGGGAACACCAATGACATTGCTCATAAATTAATCGTTGAAAGGAATATTGAGTTGAGTTCCATGGATGGTGAAAGCAGCAGTGATAATGTAGTCATCGACTTGTACAATCCAAGCCCTGAAAATAGTGTTATTCTTGAATTGCAAGGCGAAGATAATGGCTCCTTTGTAAATAATTTTTCAGCTGCCAATTCTACCGTTGAGCTTTACCGTATTATAATGAACAAAGGTACCGATACCACTTCAACATTCACTTTCGAGGACAATTTCACTCTTAGCGGCCCCACATCAGGCGCTGGCGTCGATAAAGCCATCGAGCTGCAAAACGGCAAGCTCATCCTCAACGACCCGAACATCAACG
>CAYYQW010000078.1:0-17130 GCA_964472505.1 uncultured Bacteroidaceae bacterium
ATATCAAATGTTCTTTTTTTCATACCAGTATCTGTTTTTTTAAATAAATGCTAACTTAATCCTTGATTCCATTGTTTTTTTATATCGTAAAACGCCTATTGTTTCAATCTTTATAACAGCGAAACAAAATTTTGATCCGAAATGCCCGGTTTAACAATAAATAGACAAAAAGTCTATTCATTGTTATCGGATTTTGTATGGTAAAATTAGAAAAAATCGGCAAAATACAAAAAAACCGAAAGCACAAAATCCGTATGAATTTAAAACTAAAATCATATCTTTGAAATCTAATTTAAAAACAAGTTGTCATAAACAAGCTTGTGAAATTTGACAATCATTTATAATTTTAAAAACATTAAATCATGAAGCAACTTACATTATTATTCGCAATTTTGAGTATCGCTTTTCTGTTTTCGTGCAAGGGTGAAACTGATGAAAATCAAGCGGATGACAGGTCTGAGAAAAATGTAGAAGTAACGGAACAGGAAAGCCCGCAGCCGGATAAAACGGAAGTTAAAAAAGTGATTGTAAACGAACCCACGGTGGTTAACATCAATGACATCAAAGAAGGGGTCGAATTTTTCGGACTTACCGTAAGCGAAGCCAAAATCCCAAACCACAAAGAGTTCACATTTACCATAGCCGAAGAATTTATCTTAGACGGCAATGTCAGCTATGGCGAATTTGACATTACATTTATTGCCAATGACCCTACACGCTCCAATGCCGTTTTACAAATAGACGATATGGAAAAACCCTTCTTTATGTGGACTACATTTAACAATAATGAAGCCTTTATGGCAGCACTTAGCGATGAGCAAAAACAAAAAGTAAACAGTATGGAAGGCTTGCCCTTAAAAGTAAGATTAAAAAATTACAAAGTCAGCGCATCTGCCGAACACATGATGATTGCCGCTTCCGCCGATTTTGTTGAAGTGCTTGAGTAGTATTTATTTTAAAAACGATGCATTAACTCTGCTTCTGCCGGTGTCCTCACCGGCAGAACATTAGAAAAAGAAAAAGACATTCGGATTTAAGGTATCTCATAATAAATTGTAATAGCATCAAAGGTTTTATACCGGATTAGTGCATTCGTTGGTGTCATATAGCAAAACGAAATACAGCCACTAATGCACGGATAATTTTTTATGAGCAGATTGAAATTTATTCGTGCATCCGTGGTGAGTTTTCAACATTGATAAACCCGGAGCTAATGCACGAATATTGATAATTTTCATAGCCTCTATCCCGTTTTTTTTATTGGAAAATAAGAAGATAAGTAACTGATAACAGCACCTTAAAACAATATTTAGCCTAACTTAGCCTAATCCGATATAACAATTTTCAAATCCACATCCAGACCTTCTTTTATCTCTTCTCCGATTTCTATAACCATATCAAAATCTTTTTTACAAAGCCAGAGTATTTCAAGCGCATCGCAATTTCTCTTTAATACTTTTATTATTTTTATAATATGTTTTAAAGTGGAAGAATTAAAATAAAGCCACTTAAACTCAATGGTAATTTTCGAAGGCAGTTGTTCACTGTTTTCTTCAATATACTCATGCACCGGCGCGTAAATTTCATCGGTATTTTCAGGATAGGATTTTCCGCCGAAGAAAAAATAACCCTTTGCTCCGTCAAGAATTATTTCAGGCGTTTCCTTAGTTGCTTCTGTTACAATTTTTTTCATTATTCAGGCTGTTTTTATTGTTATTGAGAAAAATATTTCACCGTCGGGAGTTTCCGTAAACTTATATGTGAAAGCGTTTTGAGTAAATTTTGCAATTTCAATAAGTCCCAAGCCGGCAGCCGGCCATTCTGTTTTATCGGAATTTATGAGTTTTTCTCTGTAGTATTTTTTAAATGCTTCCGGCTTTAAACTTTTAATGTATTCCAAAAACACTTTAAATTCCGGATAGTCTTCTTGCTTTATAAAATTACCGCACTCAATAAATATCTCCTCTTCAATACTTTTCAGCGAAAAAAGTCCCTCTTTCTGACCTTCAATTTCCTTGCCGTACCTTGAAACGTTTTGCAATACTTCTATGATTGAAACAATGTTCTTTACTTGCCGGGCATCGGTTTCGCCGTTTTTCATAAGATTATTATTGAGCATTTTAATAATGCCTGTAACGGTTTCGCTTGAGAAATCACCCTTATACAGCATCACAACCTTTTGTTCGGCCAAATTCGTATAGGTATTCTTTATATGCTCAATAGGTACTTTGTGCTGTTTTTCCTCTTTAGAGATAGTCAGTTCTAAACTGAGAACAATTAAGGAAAAACCTTGTTTGAGCGGTATAAACTCTTTTTTTAGGGGCAGCCCGGATCTTCTTACCATTTCAATAATTCCCAAACCGGCACCACCCTTTTCGGATATTTCCGAACTCAAAAGCGTACTCTTTCTCAGTTCTTTAAGTTCTATATCAGAAAGGGCGTTTATTCTGTCAATAAACTCATCAAGTTTGTCGGCATCGCTGTTTTTAATGACATTAACCGATGATATGACTATGCGGTCTTGCAATACGGATATTTGAAAATAATCATTACGAGATTCAGTTTCCAAAACCGTTTCTTTTATTTCTACACTATGCCGCACTACGTTTTGAAAACTTTCAACTATCAGGAAAGAGGCTCTGCGAGACAACTTTTTCAGCTCATCTTGTTTTTTCAAAGAATCTTCACTTAATCCTATCATTAAGTCCGTTATGTTATCGTTAAAAACCCCGAAGTAGGCTAATAATACGCGTTCATCGGTTAATTCTTTGTATAAAGTGTACATTTTATATTCTGTATTTTTAAGACTAATTGTTAATTCTGAAAGCTAAAAGCAACATATCATCCTGCTGGGGCACATCTTTTTTCCAATTTTCTATGGTATTTGCAAGACTTTGCTCATTTTTGCCAAGTTTGTTCTTGCTTAAAATTGCAAGCATTTCTTCAAAACGGCGCATCCCGAACACTTCGTCCTTTTGATTTAATTGGTCAAGCAGACCGTCGGTGGTCATGGCAAACATTTGCGATTCCTTAACGGGCAAATCAACGGTTTTAAAAGTGCGCTCTAACTCCGGCTCCACGGTCAATGAAAATCCGCCTATCGACCGTGCCGAAGAATCAATAATTTCCAAACCGTTCTCTCCGTAAATATACAACTTTTGCCTTGCACCCGAAAATTGCATCCTGTTTTTTTTATGATTAATGCGGCATAATGAAATGTCGCATCCGTCTTGCGAATATTCATCGCCCTTTTCTTGCTGCAGATAAGTGTATAAATCGTAATGCAGTTGCCGCAGGATTTCGCCCGTATCAATCGCATTGTGGTCATTCATTATCTCCGTAAGCAGCGAATGTACAATTAATGACATCATGGCGCCGGGCACACTGTGTCCGGTGCAGTCCACAGCGGCTATATAGCTAAATTCATTTTTATGATAAAACCAATAAAAATCTCCGCCGATTATATCTTTGGGTTTGAAATAAAGAAAAAAGTCGGAAATATGTTTTTTTATGCTTTCGGTTTCCGGAAGTATTGAAAATTGAATTTTTTTGGCATACTTAATACTTTGGTTTATAGCTTTATTTTTTCTTTTCAGCTTACTGTTATAATCTTTAAGCAGGCTCTCAACTTTTTTGCGGTCGGTAATATCTACGGCTATGCCCGTGTCTCGAATCAATTCTCCTTTTTCGTTTGTAATCCTAAAATTTCTTGCATGCACATAGCGTATCAACCCGTCGGGGCGTACTATTCGGTATTCCAAATCAAATTTTTGCCCGTTCATGTAATTCTTAAACTCATCATACACAAGGGCTTTGTCTTCTTCATGCACCGCATCCGTAAACGACTGCGGGTTTTTGTATAAACTCTCGCAGCTTCGTCCCCAAATTTTTTCATAAGCGGAATTTATGTATAATACCTCTTTGTTGTCGGCACTTCTGAGCCAAAATACTTCGCTTACATTTTCGGATATTTGTCTGAATTTCTCTTCACTTTCTTGTATTTTCCGAAGGGCTTCTTTTCGCTCGGTAATATCCCTTACAAAAACAATCAACTTAATTTCTTCACCCTTTATAACGGTTACGCTTATTTCAATATCAATTAATGTATTGTCTTTTCTGCGATGCTTTGTTTCAAAGAAATCATGGCCTTCGTCAAACACTTTTTGTATATGAGCGGCAACCTCTTCGGGCTTTTCGCTGCCTTCAATATCCGGAATTGCCAATGTTAATAATTCTTCTCGCGAGTAGCCCGACATCTTGCAATAAGCTTCATTGGCATCCGTTATATTTCCCGCATCGTCGGCTGTAAAAAAGCCGTCTTGAGTAGTTGATATGATGGTTTGATATTCCATTTGAGCTAATTTGCTTTCGGAAATATCAATATAAGTTACAAGCACACCGTAGCCTTCAATATCAATGGGTGAAGCATTTACGGAAAGCCAGGTAACGGAATTATCAGCCTTAACCAATCCCGTTTCAACTTCACGCACCGAACGTTTTGTTTTTAAGGCTCTTACGCTTGGAAATTCTTCCGGCGGCATTATGGAGCTGTCAGGTTTTATCAGCACCCAATCTTCGGAGTCATATATTTTGCTGAGATGTTGGTTTTTAGTTATCCCGAGAATTTTTTCCGATGCTCTGTTGCAGTCGATAATATTCCCTGCTTTGTCTGTTACGGTAATGCCGACATCCAAGGTATCAAAAACCGTTTGCAGTTTATGTTCGTTATGTTTTAATTCTTTTTCGGCTTGCCGCTCTTTGGTTATTTCGCGTTGTATGCCAAAATGCCCGGTAATATAGCCCTTTTCGTCGTACAAACACGCATAGTCGCCCAATATGGTCATGGGCGTTCCGTCAAGTTTTTTTTCTTGGGTATCAATGTGTATTTGTCCTTTGTCAAAAAGCGTTTTCCATACTTCTCGCCCGTGCTTTATATCGTGCTTAAAAAAGTCTTTGGGTGTCAGACCTATAAAGTCATCGTGTTTTGCTCTGTACTGCTTGAGCATGGCATCATTGATGCGTGTTATTCGCATGTGTTCAAATACATAATCAAGCATTTTTTCTTTATCTGTCGCTGCATCCCATTTTATGGGTTTGTCAAGCATCATAAAGAAAAAACCTTCCAAAGATTGTTTAAAGAAAACATCTAAACGGTATTCGCTGTCGCGCAGGGCTTTTTCGGAAATTTTCCGTTGTGTGATATCCGTTATCGCCGCCAAAACATATTGGTTACCTTCTATCTCCAAAGGACTTAAACCCACTTCTGCCGGAAACTCGCTTCTGTCTTTTTTTATGGCATAAAGGTCTCTGCCGGCTCCCATCTCTCTTTTTTCGGGATTTTTCATATAGTTTTGGATGTGAGCCGTGTGAGCGTGTCGATATCTTTCGGGTATTAGAGTTTCAATTTCTTTACCGACAATTTCTTTACTTGAGTATTGAAATAAGTTTTCGGCAAATCGGTTAAAAAAAACAATTTTCCCATTTTCATCCGTTAAAATCAAAGCGTTTGGCGCAGCTTCAACTATAAATTTGAATATATCACTGTTTGAGTCTTGAAGCATTTTCGTATCTTAAAATATTCTAAGCTAAAAAACAGATTCAGCTTAGTACCTTCTATTTCCCGATAATTTGTAAATATATAAAATTTCCCGTAAAATATTTGCACAGCTAAGAAATTATTATATATTTGTATAAATTACAGTATAAAAATATATTAAAAAAAGGAAATTAGTTATGAATACAATGAATAACAAAAATGTAATTATCACAGGCGGAGCCGGAGGTATTGGTTTAGCTTTGGCCCGACAATTATTAGATACAGGAGCAAAAGTACTGTTAGTGGATCTCAATGAAGACGATTTGAAAGAAAGTGCAGACAAACTTAAAAGTAAAAACCTGTATTACTTTGTGGCAGATGTGTCTGATGAAAAAGCGGTAAAAGCGTATGTGGATTTTGCCGTAGAAAAGATGGGAGGTATTGATATTTTCTATAACAATGCCGGTATCGAAGGAAAAGTACTGCCACTCGAAGATTATCCCTTAGAACTGTTTGACAAAGTAATGGATGTCAACGTAAAAGGGGTTTACTACGGATTACGCCATGTTTTTCCGGTAATGAAGAAAAACGATGACGGCGGCAGCATTATCATTACATCATCCGTAGCCGGCATGAGAGGTACGGCAAACGTACTGCCCTATGTAACCGGCAAACATGCCGTAGTGGGTATGATGAAATCCGCCGCGCTTGAAGGTGCCGGGCATAAAATTCGTGTAAATACGGTTAATCCCTCACCGGTTGATAACCGCATGATGCGCTCTCTTGAAGACGGATTTGCCCCCGGACAGGCCGAAGCGGCTAAAGAAGGTTTTGAACAGGCTATCCCGCTAAATCGCTACGCTACCAACGATGAAGTGGCTAATTTGATGTACTTCTTGGGCAGCGATAAAAGCAGTTTCATAACCGGAGCTGTATATGCAATAGATGGCGGCATGACAAGCTAATAATTAATGATTAAATAAAAACAGCCCGAATACCTTTACGGTGTTCGGGCTTTTTATGCAATATCATTGAGACGCAATGCATTGCGTCTCAATGAATTTTATTTTTACACCATTGTATCAAATGTGAAATCTGTTGTTTTTTTGATACGTGGAAAAGAGACGCAAGGCCTTGCGTCTCTACAACGATTTCAAATGTTCACCCAACCAATTTTTAAATTCGCGGTGCCACAAAATGCTGTTTTGCGGCTGCAATACCCAATGGTTTTCTTCCGGAAAATATAATAACTTGGCATCCAAACCGCGCAATTTTGCGGCATTGAAGGCACTCATACCTTGCGAATCTACAATGCGATAATCTTTTCCGCCGTGAATAACCATAATGGGGGTATCCCAGTTTTGTACAAATTTGTGCGGAGAATTGGAGTATGAACGCTGCGCCGTTTTATTGGATTTATCCCAATACGGACCGCCCAAATCCCAATTGGCAAACCACATTTCTTCGGTTTCCAAATATTGTGCTTCCAAATTAAAAATACCGTCATGCGCAATAAAGGCATTGAAACGGCCTTCATGATTTCCGGCCAACCAAAATACCGAGAACCCGCCGTAACTGGCTCCCACAGCTCCCATTCTGTCATTGTCGATAAATTCTTCTTTCTTGAGCGCATCGGCTGCCGACAGATAATCCTTCATATTTTGCCCGCCGTAATCGCCGCTGATTTGCTCATTCCATTCTTTCCCGAAACTCGGCAAACCTCTTCGATTAGGCGCAACCACCACATATCCGTTGGCGGCCATCAAATAAAAATTCCACCGATACGAAAAAAACTGACTCACCGAAGACTGCGGCCCGCCCTGACAATAGAGTATGGAAGGATAAGTTTTGTTTTTATCAAAATTGGGCGGATAAATGACCCAAGTCAGCATTTCTTTACCATCCGTGGTGCTTATCCAACGCTCTTCAATTTTGGGTTTGGCCAATTGATTCAATATCTCGGTATTTACGGAAGTGAGTTGCTCTTCTTGTCCGCTTTGCTTATTCACCGCAAATATTTCGGTAGGCATGGTCATACTTTGCTTGGCCGCAATTAGTTTATCGCCTGCATCGGCCACGCTTTGGAAATTATGGTCGCCGGTTGTAATCGGCTCTATTACTTTCAAATCCAAATCGGCTTGGTAAATCTGAAAACGCGCATGGTAATCGCTCACAAAATAAATGCTCTTGCCGTCTTCAGCCCAAGCAGGGCCGTGTACGTTGTGTTCAAAATTGGCGGTGAGATTAATTTTTTTATTCGTTTCAAAATCATACACAAACAAGCGGCTTTGGTCAGATTCGTAGCCGTCTCGCTCCATACTCGTCCAAGCTATTTTACTGCCGTCAGGCGAATAAGTCGGGTATTTATCATAACCAAGCATGCCTTTGGTAAGATTTTCGGTTTTGCCGGTTTTTACATTATAAATATAAATATCGGAATTGGTGGAAAGCGTATAATCCACGCCTTTCTTTTTTACGCAGGTGTAAGCAATTTCTTCTGAATTTTTGCTCCAACTGATTTGAGCCGAACCGCCAAAAGGTTTCAAAGGTGCATCGTATTCCTCACCTTCCATAATATCAAGGCCTTCGGTGATGACTCCGGAGCCGTAATCGGCAATAAAAATATGGCTGTACGAATCGGTCCAACTGTCCCAATGCCGATACATCAAATCATTGATAATGCGCGCATTGGCCTTGTCTAAATCCGGATATTTGTCCCTTACCTGCGGCACGAGAAATACTTCTTTTGTAAAATATATTTTACTCAGGTCGGGGGCATATTCAAAACCGGTAATACCGTCTTCAATGTCGGTGATTTGTTTTCGGTCGCTGCCGTCGGGCTTTATTTCAAAAAGTTGCATACCGTTTTCGGCTGAAGCCAAAAAACCGATGCGCTCACCGTCGGGTCGCCATTGAGCGGAATATTCGCCGCCGGCGGTTTCGGTAAGGCGTGTCGTTTCGCCGCCTTCCGTCGACATGGTATATAATTCACGATTGCCCTTGTTTTTATCGATATCGTAATAGGTGATTCCGAAAAGAATGTTTTTCTTGTCGGGCGATAATTGCACATCGTTTATCCTGCCGAATGACCAGAGAATTTCGGGAGTAAGCCGGTCGGCATTCGGGTCAATTTCGGGTTTTTCGATGATGCTTTCATCTTCGCTGCCGGATGATTGCGGCTTGTCGCTGCAAGAAATAAAGCCGAATAAAACGGCTGTGAAAAAACTGAGAAATAAAGCTGTGGTTTTCATGGTTTGCGTATAATTTAATAATAAAATTTTACTCTCAAAAGTAATCGGAAAATTTTGCAAATGCAAACCTATAAATTTTTAAAGACAAAGAAAGAGGTTTTATCCGCTAAACTGCATTTAGGAGTTTCAAAAATCAATACTTCTCTTATCTCCGGTTTTCGAAAAATTAACTTACATTTTTATCCTGTAAATAAAATATTTAGCTTTATACTGTCATTTGAAAAATATTACAATGAAAATAAAGCAGTCATATTTCCTTATCATCTTCATTCTAACAACCGCATCGTGCATACCGGGAAAGGACGAAACAAGCTTCAGCAAGAACAAAAACCAAACAATATATGCTGAAAACTTTGTGTGGACTTTCAATAAACAATTGATTCCGGTCAGGACATATACCAAAGAGGAAGCAGCAAACCGGAAACATCTTAAAATAGAATACGATAAACAGAAACGGCCGATTAGAATATTATGGACAGCAAGCGATATGCGCTTAAAAATGCTGTCAACAGGCAAAGATGTTTATGCGGTTGTGTTTGACTATTCCGACAACAAGATGACCCAAAGCTATTTAAATAAAGAGCAGGAGCCGACAAACGATTACTACGGTATATGCAAAATAGTCAGCACTTTTGATCAAGCCGGCAACAAGCTTAAAGAGCAATATTTTGATAAAAACATGCAAGCCGCAACAGACGAATACGGTAATCACAAGTATATGTATCACTCGGGGAATGCCGCTGATGAAAAATACGCAATATTCTATGACGAAGACGGGGAACAATCTTCTGCAAAGGCAAAAAAAATTACATATAAAACAGATAAAAGAGGTGTACCCACAATGCATATATGGACGGATAAAGACGGTAATCCGGTCTTAAATAAATACCAATATACCGCAGCAGTCATACATTACAATAATGACTACAGACTTTTGAGCATAAAGTTTTTAAATGAAAATAATAAGTTGTGCACGGCTTCAAATTACAATTGTGCCTATGTTCAATTTAATTACAGTACAGATAACAGACCTAATAGCGTTAAATTTTATAATACGGACGGAACGGAGGCAAAATTCCCCGAATGCAATTGCACAAGGACAAGGAATACCTGGCCTCCTTACGGAGAATTCAATTATTTATATGATATTCGGAAGAATCAGTAATTAACTTATTTATCAAAGGAAAGAAAAATGCAGGTATTTTCTTCATATATAAAACACAACAAAACAGCGCAAAATACTAATAACGAGCAAGTTATACCTTGCGCAAAAATTATTTAAAAATTAACTGCAAAAAAATTTGTAACTTTCCCTGTGGGCTTTTCGTTTTATGAGTAAAGAAACTCATAAAACAATAAAAAAATGAAACATATATTTACGCTTATAGCCATAGCAGTATCGATAAATTTGTTTGCAAACCCTACAAACAATGTTCCTACCCAAATAACAAGTACAGACGGTATCTTGTTTTTTATGGAAACCATAAGTATAGACTCTAACGGAACCATTACCGGAGAAGACATTCAAGGTGAACAGCTTAAATTCACAAAAGATGAAATCAAAAGCATCTCTTCTGCCGGAAAACTCGTAAAAACTCAACACCAAAACTCATTATCCGTTGTGGTAAACTCAGACGGCGTAATGTATCATTTCGAAAAACTGAATATAAATGAACAAAATACCATATCCGGAACAGATGTTCAGGGTGAATTCCGATTGTTTACCGAAAATGAAGTTGAAAGCTTTACAATAGTCGGGAAATAAGAAAAACTTCTACAAAAAAGTTAATACAAACAAAAACAGCCAAGGCCTTAAAAAGCTTTGGCTGTTTTCATTATAATTCCGGTAAGATACATTAGCTTTACGAAGCTGTTACTTGCTGCGTCCGGCAATTAACTTATAGTTTTCTTTTCTAACCTGCAAGCAAGACTTCAGCAAAATAAAGTCCTGAATCTAAAAAACTGTTTTATAATCTTACCGAACAGGAGAAAACTTCCTCGTTCTCAATCACTAACTATTGAAAACGGGTAGTAAAAACAAAATGCATTTTATCAGGCATCAGTATTATTTCCATTTTGTACCCAAACCAGCACAATAACTCCCAATCGTGATACTAAAAAGGTGATAAAGCCAAAAGTGGTAGTCAAAAGAGAGATTTTCAGACCGCCGGCCATCACAGGAACAGAAACACCACCGGCCACTTGAATGGCATCAAATGCCTCTATTAAACCAATGGTTTGCCCCAACAAGCCCCACACTAAAGTAAATAAACCCAGAGACGACAAAAGCTTAATGGTTTTCTGTTTATCTCGATCAATAAACCCTTTGACTATAAGTACTATAATAAGAATCAGTAAAATTAAAATGGGCACCATAAAAATAGGGCCGCCTTCGTAAATTTTTGAAAAAAAGCTTTGCATAATATGTAGTTTAAAAGATGAATATTTATTCAAACTTAAGCAAAAAATGCATGCACAAATTGTAATTGCGACTAAACCACAGATCGGCAAGACAGATAACCGTTTTAATATTGAAAGGCGTTAAAAGCCTCCCAAAATGCCATAAAGCAACAAAAACCTGCTATTGACCGTAAAAGCATTTTTACACCAAAAAAAATACTTATCTTTCGGTAATGTTACATATTCCTTTGAAAAATACAAAATCTGTTATTCTCCATGTTCTGTTCTGGATTGGAGTGTGGTTTTTCTTTTTCTATTTTTTCAGTTACAATTCGAATAATACCCCTTATGTCATTTGGTTTTCAAGCTTTCTGCTGCCGGTTACCATGCTCACAAGCTATTTTTTTGTATATTTTGTCGTTCGTCGTTATTTGCTGGTTAAAAGATATTTCCTTTTCGTATTATATGCCCTTTATACTCTGGTTGGCTCCGGATATTTAACGGTCATAACTATTATCGGCAGTTTTATTTTTCTCTCAAAAATGGAAGTGGAAAATATGCCAATGATGAGCCGAAATTTCGTATTTGTCCTAATTTTGGAATACTTGGTAGTGGCTCTGATAAGCATTGCATACTTGCTTAGACATAATTTCAGCAGCATTTCCAAATATAAAGCTTTGGAAAATAAAATTCTGGAAACGCAACTTAAAAATCGCGAACAGGAACTGCACTATCTTAAGCAACAAATTCATCCCCACTTTTTGTTCAACACACTAAATACCATATACGGTTTTGCTCTGAAGCAGTCCAAAACAACACCGGAAATTATTCTGAAACTCTCTAATCTGTTGGACTACATTCTCTACCAAGCCGGTGAGCCCAAGGTTGATTTGAAAAATGAAATATGGCACATTGAAGAATATCTGGAATTAGAAAAATTCAGATTCCGTGATACACTAAATGTTGATTTTAGGTATGACAAACCGGTCGAAAACATACAACTTGCCCCCATGCTGTTTATCCCTTTCGTGGAAAATGCCTTTAAGCATGGTGATATTATTGACGGTAAGCTTTCAATTGTCATTAAAATAGGTATGAAAGAAAAAAAACTGGTATTTTATATCGAGAACTCGGCATTGGCCGACAAAGGAGAAAACCCTTCCGGGGGCATCGGATTGGCCAATGTGAAGCGGCGGCTCGAACTCAACCACAAAGACCGGTATGAACTAAAGATTAAACAGAAACCGAATAGCTATTCCGTACAATTAAGCCTTAATATTAATAATCTGAACCATGAGTAAAACCATACAATGCATAATAGTAGATGACGAACCGGTTGCATGCGACATTCTGGAAGAACATATCAGCAAGCTAAATAATTTTCAGCTCATTGCAAAGTGCAAAAATGCGGTGGAAGCCTTTAAAGTCATCAATGAACAAATAGTAGATCTAATATTTTTGGATATTAATATGCCGCAAATCTCGGGTCTGTCATTTGCCCGATCCATCAATAAAGATATCAAAATTATTTTCACTACCGCTTACCGCGAATATGCAGCAGACGGTTTTGACCTGAAAGCAGTGGATTATCTGCTGAAACCCATCTCATTTGACCGATTTCTGCAAGCTACCGAAAAGTATTCGGTTGAAAACAGGATTACATTATGCGCAAGTCAAGAGTCGAAACCAACAGAAATAAACGACTGTTTTTTTGTTCGTGCCGACCGCAAAATGGTTAAAATCAGCTTTTCGGAAATACTGTATATAGAAAGTTTGGGTGATTACATTAAAATTCACGAAAAGCACAAAACGACCGTAACACGTGAAACCATTTCAAATATAGAAGCCAAACTGCCAAAAACCCATTTTATTAAAACTCACCGTTCCTATATTATTGCCCTTGATAAAATAAATTCGTTCACAAATGAGTTTATTGAACTCAATGACAAGGTAATACCCATTAGCCGAACATATAAAAAAAAGGTTTTAGAAAGAATTAATACTATATGAGAGTTCCGCTCGCACGCGTTGAAAAGTGCACGCGCTGCGGATGAATAAGCCGTTTATTTTCCAACTCAGCATTTGCAAAATTAAAAACTATATTTACAAACTGTTGAAAAAAGCGACTACTTAGCTTTCTAATTTATAATCCGGGTTTAACCAATTCCCGAAAATGCTCATAAATCATAACCATTGCTAAAGTATCTAATTCGCAATATTTCAACAACGCACTTCTTAACTCATTGATTTCAGGCTCTTCCATATCTGAATATTGCAATTTAGCATAAGCAGTTAATGCTGCTCCGCCGTCGGCGATATCATCTATTTCGGATAAGGTGTTTTTTATTTGCATTTCAGTCCATCCCGCAAAAAGAGCCGGCAACATTTTATAAGGACTCTTGACGCTATCCTTTTCAATTTCGAGCCAAACATGTTTTTGGGAGAAATTTTTACTTGATACCTTTATTTTATTCAACGGTTTTGAATACTTGTTCCGGAGAAATTCACTTGAATTCAATGCAGCGGGCAAAACTTCTTTTATGGAATTGGAACCTTTCGTTAACGGATTATAATAATAACGCTTCACAACATCCCATAAATCAACCATGTCTCGCTTCCCTTTCCATTCCTCGACACTTTCGGCTTTAGAATGAGAAATGCTCTGTATGAACTTTATTAACGCCTTTTTATCTTTTTCCTTGGAATCAAGTAATTGTTCATAAATAATATTAAGAATTGAGTTCTCGTGAGTTGAATATCTAAAAATCGTTCCCTTGTCCTTTTCTAAAGCTTTTTTTAATGACCGAACAAACTCAAAATTTGGAAATTCTCCGGCTTTAGTGTTTAAATATTCAGCAGCATGCTCAATTTTCCCGTTTTTATGATAGGTATGATGAGAAAACTGAAAAGCTATTTGTTCATAAGGCTTTAATCCTTTATTAAACGGCAAAGCAACGGCACTTGTTTCAAAATCTATAAAATGCAAAGGGAATACCCATTTTCTCATCTCTTTCTTTAATCCTTTCACATTAACATACAAACTGTTATCCTTCTTGACTTCTTTCTCTATTTGAAGCCATTGCCTGTGAGAAGTCGTTAATTTATCTTCTTCAACTTCTAATCCTATATCCTCTTTTTTTATTTGATCCTTAAAAAAAATCCCTTTCTCAAATAATTCCTCCCCCTTACTAAAAAAATAGATGTCAAAAATATTCGGCTTTTTAAACTCTTTTTCAGTCCAACCGTGCTGTCTTTTGAAACACTCGTTAAACCCTGATTTAAACTTATCGTTTTCACTTCTGAATTCACAGGATTTGCAGGCACTAAAAGAAGTTTTCCAATTGGCATATTCATCATTTTTGTACCATTTTTTAAACTGCTCAATGGCTTTTTTGAATGTTAAGTTGTCGTAATACTTATGTTTATTGCCTTCAATATCTGCAACAATTTGAGTAATATTTTTTCTGCTTAAAACGGCGTTTCCGGTTTCTTCAACGGAACTTACCTTTTTCAAGATACCGGTTCTGTTTTCTTCTTTGTGACTGATTCTAAAAAGTTGATTTAAGCCTGTGATACTCGCTTTCTTAGATTTATCGGCCATCATTATGTATGACTGTATTTCCCATTTAGGAAAACATAACTGCATCACATGTTTTTGAAAAGCGATATCGAAGAGATAAGGTTTCCAAGAACTTACCAACTCACCCTTCTTTCCGGTAAATAGATTTTCATTGTCCGGATTGAAAGATTTTGCTTTAACTTCTATTAATTCTATCTTATTTCCTTTTTTTATCAGAATATCAGTTCTGATAAATAAACCGGCCTTTAGAAATGCAGCCTCATAAATAATTACATTTTTGCGCTTTAAAAGCTCTTGTGTCTGCTTCCACAAAAGTCGGTAATCCCAATCATTACCTTCGATCAGTACTCCGCCGGGATAATACATCCGAGTCAACTCTTCGACCTGAAAACCGCCTGCGGCCAATGCCTCTAAGAATGTGTCAGAGGACTTTGCATCGGCATATTTCTCTTTCTTTGAGTAATAAAGTTTATTAGGACATTCAAGTCCAAGCTTAAATCGTGATTTTGTAAGTACTTTCATAATATAAAATAACTGTTTAACTCAGGTCATGATATTCCGTGAGTTGATTCCGTTAATTGTTTCGTGTTTTTCTGCATGCTGCTGTTGGCTTTTTCCCGTATGCAACACTTGCATCTACACAATAGCATTTATTTGGCATATAGGGGTACTATATTTTTGTCGCGCTAAATTTACATTTTTTAATTTAAACTTGAAAATATTTCTTAAATTATTTATTGAATTAAGCGGATAACTAATACTTATAACTTCTTCTGAGCCAAGTGCCGCATATATTTAGTGATGACCGTCTCGGCAATCGGAATCGCACTCGGTTTTGATATATCGGCTTCGACAGGCGGTTCCTGAGCAGCAGCCGAAGGACTCAGCCTCCGAACACTTCCGTAGGCTGAGCTTGTCGAAGCCGGTGATAAATGCTTGGATGTAAAATAATAATTTGTAGTACTCATGCGCCTAATTCAAATTATTTATTTACAATGTTTTCCGTTTACATTCATTTGTACCTATATAAAATACGGAAAGCAGAGAATATTAATGGTATAAAAGGTTTCGGTTTTTAGGTTTAGAATCAATAAGCTTAAGTCTTTAAGCATTTCACCCGACATAAACTATAAGCGTTTCATATTCACATTAAAGACAACATAAATATAGTAAAAGCCGTCATAAGTAGTTAATCTGGGCGCTCTTGATACAGAAATATTCGCGACTTGATCGGGGTGAGATTTTTTAAATTTCTTAATTAGTTCGACCTCAAAACTTTTGGCATTCTTCATACTGGTCGTTTTATAAATTCTTGAAATGTATCTCCAGGTTCTTCTGTAGTCGCCATAATCCGTTCTCACATCAGTGTCGCCGGATACTCCGATTTTGATTATATCTGCAATATCAAGTATTGCATTAACACGCATGGTAACTCTTCGTTTTGTCACCGTATAATACAGATGACCGGTTATAGGATCCTTCCCTACTAATAAGGGTACTTTCCCATACCGTATAGTTCTAAAGATTTTAGAAAATCCTTTTCTGTTTGCTACCGGGTGCAATTCCATTGGTTTTATTCCCATATCAATGACAAATATAATAGATTTATGTAAACTTTATATATATTATGTCTATTTTTTAGGCCAAACGTGTTTAACTCATTAAATCAAATTCTCTGTACTCTTCATTCCACGCGGCTTTAGCGTGATTTATTAATAAATCAAAAAAATGTCGTTTTGTTAAGATATATACTTAAAAAGCTAAAAATATTGTCTATGAGCTTGACAACAACGAGTTCCACAGCCATTCAGCGCAAGCTTGACAGTTTTTCAAAAAGTAGATTCTTCCGATTACACCATTCGCCAAGCAACCAAAGGAGGCTTTATTCAAGTACGAGCCAAGCAAATGCAGGGGCTTTCACGCGTTTAAATCAAATAACT
Source organism: uncultured Bacteroidaceae bacterium (assembly GCA_964472505.1). GTDB lineage: Bacteria > Bacteroidota > Bacteroidia > Bacteroidales > JAADGE01 > JAYEIA01. The sequence continues at coordinate 16,708 of CAYYQW010000078.1, forward strand.
TGCGATACCCCGTTGAGCCAAGGCTACATCCAAAACAAAAGTCCAAGTTCGGCGGTCGGCTCTGCCGCCGTCGTTTTATTTCTAAGGCTTTGCCCGGATAGGCTGACGAACCGGAAATAATATGTATTTTTGAAAAAAAAACCATGCCCCCGGCTTCAAAATGAAAAAAAGGGAAGGCGTTTACATTCTGACACTATAATTTTCTGGGCAAGAAATTATGCCGATGAAAAAAATATTCTTGATCTTAGTATTATTAGTTTTTTCCGGAAACCGGTCAAATAATATTACAACGGCGGCAGAGCCGACCGCCGAACGCACCACAGCATAGAGCGACCGGGAAAAAACCCTTCCGCCGGGCAAAAAACAAAAAAAACTTTGCCACAAAAAAAGCCTCATCAGTCGTTTGACTGATGAGGCTTAAAA
>CAYYQW010000079.1:0-16677 GCA_964472505.1 uncultured Bacteroidaceae bacterium
TGGCGCCGGCATTTGGAGCAGATTCCTAATTTGAATTTTTGGCAGGATACCGTTACAGATATCACATTCAAAGACAATATACTATCCGGTGTTCAAACCGGAAGCGGTATATCTTTTACCGCTAAATCCGTAGTGCTTACGGCAGGTACTTTTTTGAACGGTTTAATGCATATCGGGAAGGTTCAAATTCCCGGAGGACGCGCCTCTGAGAAAGCTTCAGACGGACTTTCTGATATATTACTTAAACGTAAGATTCCGGTAAAAAGAATGAAGACCGGAACTTCGGCCAGACTTGACGGCAGAACGATTGATTTTGACAAGCTTCAGGTACAGGAACGTGAAGCAGAACCGCCCAAGTTTTCTTTTTTACCGAATGTAAAAAATACACTCAAGCAAAGAGATTGTTACATTGTATATACAAACAAAACAGTACACAATATTTTAAAAACCGGCTTTTCTGATTCGCCTCTTTTCAATAAAACCATCAAAGGAGCCGGCCCCCGTTATTGTCCCAGTATCGAAGATAAACTGGTAACTTTCGCAGATAAAGATTCTCATTTGCTTTTTCTTGAGCCTGAAGGTACCGATACGGTAGAATATTATGTGAACGGTTTCTCATCTTCTCTGCCCATACAGGTTCAGGTAAAAGCATTACAAAGCATTCCCGGGCTTGAAAATGTGAAAATTTTCAAGCCGGGTTATGCGATCGAATATGATTATTTCGATCCAACTTATTTATATAAAACCATGGAATCAAAAATCATACCCGGATTGTATCTTGCCGGTCAGATAAACGGAACCACGGGATACGAAGAAGCTGCTGCGCAGGGTTTGATTGCAGGAATAAATGCAGCCGGAAAATTAACAGGAAAAGATGAATTTATCTTGCAGCGAGATGATTCCTATATTGGCGTATTGATTGATGATTTGGTTACAAAAGGCGTGGATGAGCCTTATCGTATGTTTACATCAAGAGCCGAGCACAGAATACTGCTCCGTCAGGATAATGCCGATCGTCGTTTAACAGAACGTTCATATCAATATGGCTTAGCAACTGAATACCGTTATAAATTACTAAAAAGTAAAGAAGCGCATATTGAAACCATTGTGAAGTATGTAGAAAATGAAAGCATTGAGCCAAGTTTAATAAATCCCTTGTTAGAGAGGCTTAATTCGGCTCCGGTTAAACAAAAGATGAAAATGAAAAAGATTCTTCTTCGTCCTGAGGTTTCTATTAAACATTTGATTGAAGCCGACAGTGCTTTTGCACAATTAGTTTCTGTTATAAAGGAGCGTAAGGAAGAAATTTTGGACGAAGCGGAGATACTTATAAAATACGAAGGATACATAACTCGAGAACTCGAAAACGCCAAAAAGATGACACGTTTGGAACGCATAGCCATTCCAAATGATTTTGAATTCAACAAACTTCAGTCTATGAGTACTGAAGCAAGACAAAAATTAAGCAGAATGAAACCAAAAACCATAGGCGAAGCCGGAAGAATTCCCGGCGTATCCCCTTCGGATATCAATGTACTTTTAGTTTATTTCGGAAGGTAGATTTAACGAATTTTGTTAAATCCCTTATGTAATAAAGCTTTAAGTTCGTGTTCCACGTGGAACAAATTTTAGTTAAACTTTAACTTTATTTTAAAGATGAATATTTCAGGAAAAATAGTAGATCCGCACTCAAAAACTATTTACAAAGGACGCTTAAATATACAAGACGGAAAAATAATTTCCATTGAAAAAACAGACCATGTTGAAGACCTTTATATCTTTCCGGGAATGGTAGATTCTCATGTGCATATTGAGAGTTCAATGCTTACACCCCGAAACTTTGCCAAACTGGCATTGAAGCACGGAACAATCGCCGCCATTGCCGATCCGCATGAAATAGCTAATGTAATGGGTAAAGAGGGAATAGAGTATATGATTTCAGACGCAAAGAACAGTCCTTTGAAGTTTTATTTTGGAATTCCTTCCTGCGTGCCGGCAACTCCCTTTGAGAACTCCGGTGGACATATTGATTCAGCGGATGTTGCTCAACTTCTCGCAAAGAAAGAAGTGGTTTGTTTGGCCGAAATGATGAATTTTCCGGGCGTATTGAACCAAGATCCGGAAGTTATGGCAAAGCTTTCTGCCGCTGCTAAGTTTAATAAACCTGTTGACGGACATGCTCCCGGTCTTTCCGGAGCTGAACTTTTAGCCTATATTGAAGCAGGAATAAGTACCGATCATGAAGCAGTAAGCATTAAAGAAGCTGAGGAGAAAATACAAAAAGGAATGATCATTCAAATCAGAGAGGGTAGTGCAGCTAAAGATTTCGATACACTAATTCCCCTGATAAGCAAATACCCGGATCGACTTATGTTTTGTACCGACGATTCACATCCGGATACTCTGAAACAACAACACATACTTCACTTAGTGAAACGAGGCCTAAACTTAGGCTTTAAGCTTTTTGATTTACTTCAGGCAGCAATTTTAACACCAAAAGAGCATTATAATCTGACGATAGGTACATTGCAAATTAATGACCCGGCCGACTTTATTGTGCTGAAAGACCTTAATGACTTTAAGGTGCAGGAGGTTTATATTGGCGGAGTATCGGTAACGGATGATAAATCAAAAGAAACTACAATTACGCATACTTACTTTAATCGCTTTAATGCTCAAGCCATAAATTTAAGTATGTTGAAAGTAAAAAATGAAGGTGATCGTATAAGAGTTATTAATGCAAAGGATCGAGAGCTTTATACAAAGGAAAGTATTCAAATAACAGACTCCGGCAGTCCTTATGTAGAGTCAGATATTTCAAGAGATATCCTTAAACTGATAGTTTTAAGCAGATACCACAAAGCCAAGCCACAAGTGGCTTTTATAAACGGTTTTGGTCTTAAGCGCGGAGCCATTGCATCAAGTATCGCACACGACAGTCATAATATAATAGCTTTAGGCGCTGATGATAAATCTATCGTGCAGGCAGTAAATAAACTGATTGAAAACAAAGGTGGTCTGGCTGTATGTTCTAATGGAGAATGTAGTTCAGTACAACTTGAAATAGCCGGTTTAATGTCTAATGAAAAACCCGATAAGCTTATTGAATCCTACCTTAACTTAAAGCATAAGGTTAAAGATTTGGGATGCATACAGGAAAGCCCTTTTATGACTTTATCCTTTATGGCATTACCCGTAATTCCTGAATTGAAATTAACGGACGCCGGATTATTTGATGTTAATACGATGACTTTTACAAAACTTTTTGTGTGAACACTTATTAACGAATTTATCAGAAACCCTTTAAAAATAAACAATTCAGACTTTGTTCCACGTGGAACAAATTTTTACAAATATGAATAGTAATATAAAAGAATCATTAAAAAATTTACCACACAAACCCGGTATTTATAAATTCTTTGACAGGAAAGGCAAAATAATATATGTCGGAAAAGCAAAGGATTTGAAACGTCGTGTATCTTCTTATTTTCATAAAAAACATGACCGATATAAGACAAAAGTTCTGGTAAAAAACACAGTTAGATTGGAGCATTTTGTGGTAGATACAGAAACCGATGCCCTTTTGTTGGAAAATAATTTAATAAAAAAGCACCGTCCCAGATACAATGTACTGCTTAAAGACGATAAAAGCTATCCGTTTATTTGTATAAAAAATGAGAAATTTCCAAGAGTGTTTCAAACTCGAAATCCTGTAAAAGACGGCTCTTTGTATTTCGGGCCTTACACATCTATATACATGGTAAGGACACTGCTTAAATTATTTAAAAAAATATTTAAACTGCGCACTTGTAAATATAATCTTTCAGAGGAGAACATCGCTCAAAAAAAATTTAAAGTGTGTTTAGAATATCATATAGGTAACTGTCTTGCTCCCTGCGTGGGAGAACAGACGGAAGAAGATTACAACAGACAGATAACTCAGATTCAACATATTTTGAAAGGAAATTTGAAGCCTGTACTTCTTTACCTGGAAGAGCGGATGAACCAACATGTCAAAGCATTGGAGTTTGAAGCAGCTGCTGAAGTTAAAGAACAGTTGGATTCTCTCAAAAACTATGAAAGCCGCTCTACGGTGGTTAGTACCAAAATTGGTAATATCGATGTTTTTAATGTAGTAACAGACGAGAAATTTGCCTATGTTAATTTATTAAAAGTGGCAAACGGTGCCATTATTCAGATACATAATACAGAAATTAGAATGGGCATTGATGATGATTTGAAGGATGTATTACTGCTCGCAGTTACCGATATTATACATTCAAAGATGGCCGGTTTTACAAATGCTGATGAAATCGTAGTGCCCTTTAGTATTAACTATCCTTTTCCCAATGTAAAAGTTACGGTTCCCAAAATAGGGGATAAGAAAAAACTGTTAGAGCTCTCCGAGAAAAATTTAAAATATTACAAGGCCGAAAGAATAAAAAACAGAAATTTAACCGATCCGCACAGACACACAAAACGAATTCTTAAACAAATAAAAAAAGATTTAAGGCTTTCGGAGCTTCCGGTACATATAGAATGTTTTGATAATTCTAACATACAAGGAACAAATCCGGTTTCTGCTTGCGTGGTTTTCAAAAATACGCGACCTTCTAAAAAGGATTACAGAAAGTTCAATATTAAAACCGTTGATAAACCCGATGATTTTGCGAGTATGTATGAAGTGGTGTACAGACGTTATAAGCGTTTAGTTGAAGAGGATAAAAGTTTGCCGCAACTAATCATTATAGACGGAGGAAAAGGACAACTTAGTGCCGCATACAAAGCTCTTAAAGAATTGAATTTGCAGCATGAAATTGCAGTTATCGGAATTGCCAAACGCTTGGAAGAAATTTTTTTTCCCGGTGATAAATTGCCTTTATATCTTGATAAAAATTCTGAGAGTTTAAAAGTTATTCAGCACGCCCGGAATGAGGCGCATCGTTTTAGTATCGATTTTCACAGAACAAAGCGATCCGGAAATTTTATAAAATCAGAACTTGAAAATATTCGGGGAGTAGGGCCTAAAACTGTTTCGAGATTAATTTCACATTTTGGAAGCGTGCAAAGTATTAAAAATTCAAAGGAAAATGAGCTTGGTGAAATTGTCGGGGAAAAACGGGCTAAAATTATCAAAAATTACTTTAATTCAGCCGAAAATAATACAAAATAAGATAGTCTATAATTATTTATATATCAGATAGTAAGCTTTTAAAATACCTTGAATTAACCCGCCGAGAATTGCTTAAAAACACCGAGCCTGTATAATGGTGAGTTATAGGTAAAACAGAAGGGGATTATTTTGTGGGAATAGAATCAATTTTGGAAGAAATTTTGTTTAAAACTGAATTTATTTCCATAGAGCAAAATTCGGATGAAGGAATCTTTTTGGATTGCCATATAAAAAACACTTGTAAAGTATAGTTTGAATTTTTCATTTCCTCTGTTAAAAGATGTTTTTGTAAACGAATACTTTCTTTCAACCTTCTTTTTATTAAATTCCGGTCAACAGCTTTAGGTATGTTTTTTTTAGGTACCGAAATTCCGATTTCAATATTGGGTTTAGGCCTTTTTACTTTTAAAGCTACGGTTTGAATATTTCCATAAAAAAAATATTTCCCGTCTGCAAACAGACGGGAAATATTTTTCTTTCCTCGCATTCTTTCATTTTTTCCGAATGAATACTTTTTCATTCGTTTTATTTTTTATTTTGTTTGATGTATAATTCTATAGCTCTTGACATTGAAGGAGCCTCCGGGGTAGGAGCCATTATATCTAAGTTAAGCTTACTTTTTTTAACGGCTTCTGTTGTTGACGTTCCGAATGCAGCAATTTTTGTATTATTTTGTTTAAAATCCGGAAAATTTTCAAACAAAGAATTAATACCTGCGGGACTAAAGAAAGCGAGAACATCGTAGTTCACTTCAGCCAGATCCGATAAGTCTGAACTAACGGTTTTAAACATGATGGCTTTAGTGAAAGCAAATTTTTTAGCTTTTAGCTTGTTGGCAATATGCGGCTTATGAATGTCAGCTACGGGCAATAAAAATTTTTCATTTCTGTTTTTCATCAGCAAGTCCATGATGTCATCAATGGTTCGCTCTCCAAAAAATATCTTGCGTTTTCTGTAGGTAATGTATTTTTGCAAATACATGGCAATGGTTTCGGTAAGGCAAAAAAACTTCATTGAAGTGGGAATGTTAATCCGCATTTCTTCAGCTAATCTAAAATAGTTATCCACCGCTGTTTTGCTGGTTAAAATAACCGCTGAATGTTCCAACAGATTAACTTTTTGTTTTCTGAATTCCTTTAAACTTACACCAACTACCTCAATAAAACTTCTGAAATCAATTTTTAAATTGTGTTTTTTTGCCAGATCAAAATATGGAGACCTGTCGTTTTTCGGCGCAGGTTGCGAAATAAGAATACTTTTAATTTTCACAACTGTTTTTTTTGAGTTTTTTATAAATTCAATTTCCTTTTATTGTGCAGTATAGAGCTTTATTATAATAAGCAAGGGTACTGCTTCAAGGGCGCAAAGATACAAAAACAAGTAGTAAAAACGAAGTTTGTTCAAATAATTTATGTATATATATTTTGTTATTTTAATAAGATAGCTCAAGAACAGCAAGCTTAAGCCCGCATACAAGAGTACTTCATTTAATATGCCCGAAACCGGATATTGAGCTGCTGCCGTCAGAAAAAGCGGTATTGATATTCCCGTAATGTGAATATCCAGTGTTTTATTATACTGAAGAAAACTTATGTCTTCAAAAATGTAAAAAAGCGTATGGTTGATGATTTTAAATAAGGCTATTGAAATGAGTACGAACAGACCAATCACAAAGCCGGTATAAATGAATTCTAAACCGAATATTTCGATATCAAAATATTGCAGAGCCTGTGTTACAAAAATGCTCAAGCCCACTAAAAACATAATATAAAAACTCGTTTCAATTAGTTTTCTTGCGCTTCCGGTTTCTTTAATTACGGAACTTCTGTATTGAATCATCCTAAGCATTGGGGTATCTAAGCTGACGTTCAGTACATTTCGTATCAAAGCCATAATTATAAAGCCCAGAAATATCATGATTAATAATAGGTTATCCGTTGAGTTACTAACGGCAGTTTCTTTTATTATATTAATTTCCTGCGGTTCATAGCTTAATTCGCTGAACAATTGTTCGTTTAGGGGTATTTCATCCGATGATTTATATATGTAAGCGGTATCTTTTGAAAATACGATGCTTTCAAACACATGAGTCTTAAGCGCTGTACTGTCTGTTGAGGTCGATTTATGCTGAAAAATTTGATAAGCCGGCATAGCCATTTCATTTATAGTTTGAAGCAAAAATAATACATAGCACGTAAAAATACTAAACTTTGTTTATGCAGCGATTCTACTCTCGGGAAGGGCAAGGGGTGGATAAGAAAACGACTGAATAATACAGAATGTCATTCATTGCTGTTTAACACTGATTTATTTAAAAAATATGAATAATAGATGAAAGACAATTTTCTTGTTTTATTTATAATTTTCTGCGTACTTTAGGTTCTGTTTCATTCTAAACACAAACAAGTACATATAATTCAAAAATACAAAAAGATGAAAGATATACAGAACGGTTTTGTTGATTATTTCGACATTGGAGAGATGCTTACCGAAGAGCAACTCATAATTAGGGAGAGTGTGAGAAAGTTTGTTGAGCGCAAATTAATGCCCGTTATTGACGATGCTGCGCAGACACATAATCCCCCCGATTTTTTAAACAAAGATTTGGCTGAATACGGCGCTTTTGGTTGCTTTATACCCGAAAAATACGGCGGTGCCGGTTTAGACTATATGTCATACGGGCTAATGGCTTATGAGCTTGAGCGTGGTGATTCTGCCGTGCGCTCTGCTGTTTCCGTTCAAAGTTCTTTGGTTATGTATCCGATTTATACTTTCGGCAATGAAAAACAGCGCAAAGAATTTTTACCTAAGCTGGCTTCCGGCGAGATGATTGGTGCTTTTGGTTTGACCGAACCCAACCACGGTTCAGATCCGGGAGCCATGGAAACTAAAATTGTTGATAAGGGAAGCTATTATCTTTTGAATGGCTCCAAAGCTTGGATTACCAATTCACCCATTTGTGATTTGGCGATTGTTTGGGCAAAAGATGAAAGCGGTAAAGTCCGGGGGCTTATTGTTGAGCGAAATTTTGACGGATTCACTACGGCTACAACCGAAAAAAAATGGTCTTTACGAGCTTCTCATACCGGCGAAATGTTTTTTAAAAATGTAAAAGTACCGAAAGAAAACATGCTGCCCAATGTACAAGGCCTTAAAGGTCCTTTGATGTGTCTTAATTCGGCACGCTACGGAATAGCCTGGGGGGTGTTGGGTGCCGCTGAAAATTGTTTGCAAACCGCACTTAATTACAGTTTAGAACGTCATCAATTCAATAAACCTATAGCTTCTTTTCAGCTTACGCAGAAGAAGTTGGCAGAAATGTTAACCGAACTTACCAAAGGGCAGCTTATGGCTTGGCGGCTCGGAAAGCTCAAAGACGCCGGTAAAGTACGGCCGGAGCAAATATCTATGGCAAAAAGGACGAATGTGCAGACAGCATTAAAAATAGCTCGCGAAAGCAGACAAATTCTGGGAGCCATGGGAATATCTGGCGATTTTCCCGTGATGCGACACATGATGAATTTGGAGTCTGTTATAACCTATGAAGGAACTCATGATATTCATCTTTTAATTACCGGAGCCGATATAACCGGAATTTCCGCATTTTATTAAGCTATTTTATAAGCAAAAAAATTCTGCATTATATAGTATTTGGCAGAAAACCCTGCGCCCGTGTGGTGTTTTTACCGCAGGGAGTTTTAAAGCTGCCTGTTTTGCGTCGGGTGAAAAACACCTGACCCGCGCAGAGAATTAAATTTGTAGTTTTCTGCCGGACACAATATAGGAACGGTAATGCTTAATCCGGGCGAAAAAATATTTTTTTTCGGCCATCTTTAATACCTGCCGGTATGATTTCTGTATGCTTTATAAAACCGTTACATTCGACTAATTATATTATTAAAAGAAACTTAAATTAATGAAAACGAAAACTTCAAAAATTGTTTTAACCCTTTCAGTTTTAATTATTCCTATTCTTCTTTTCTCTGCATACAAAATAGCAGCGCCTAAAAGCGATTTTGATGTTGCCAAAAATTTAGAATTATACCATTCGGCCGTTAAAAATATACGGATGTATTATGTAGATGATGTAGATGCTGCCGGACTCATAAACGAAAGTATTCAAGAGTTCTTGAATAAATTGGATCCTTATACCGTCTTTTACTCTGAATCGAGGATAGAAGAGTTCGAATTTATGAATACCGGAAGCTATGCCGGCATAGGAGTTAATTTGACTGAAAGAGACAATAAACTTTATGTAACCGGTTTATATGCCAATTCTCCGGCCGACAGAAGCGGAGTAAAGGCCGGCGATTATATAATTTCTGTTGACGATCACCAAATTACTAAAGAAAACATAGATTTTGTACGAAATCTGTTACAAGGCTCCGTCGGCTCAGAAGTTGAAATAGAAGTAGAACGAAATTATACCCGTAACGGAGAACTTTCTCGTATGAGTTTTAAACTTAAAAGAGAGCGAATTAAAAGCCATGCCGTAGATCACCACACCATCGATGATGACGGAATAATTTACATCAAGTTTGGAATATTTACTCAAAATTCATCCAAAGAATTTTTAGAGGCTCTGCAGAAATACAGTGATAAAGACATAACCGGTTTAGTTATTGATCTGCGAAATAATCCGGGCGGTTTTTTGCAGGAAGCCGTGAATATTTTGGATTTATTCATTGCAAAAGATAAAACTTTGGTAAGCACCAAAGGTCGGCTTTCACAATGGAATTCAGTTTTTAAAGCCAAAAAAACTCCGCTCTTTCCGGATTTGCCTGTTGCTGTTTTGGTGAACAAATCATCGGCATCAGCCTCAGAGATTGTGGCCGGAGTATTTCAAGATTATGACCGCGCTATAATTATAGGAGAAAAAACCTACGGAAAAGGTTTGGTTCAAATAACCAAAGATTTGGGCTATAATACAAAAATAAAAATAACTACCGCTAAGTATTATTTACCGGGCGGCCGATGTGTGCAGGCGCTTGATTATTCACACTTACGAGATGACGGGAGTGTAAGCGAAGTCCCGGATTCACTAAAGTCTGCTTTTAAAACAGAAAACGGACGCATTTTTTATGATGGTGGAGGCGTAGTTCCCGACCGGCCTGTGAAAAATATTTCAGACCAATCATTCATTCGTTTTCTTACTAATGAATTTATTATTCATGATTATGCCGTAAAATTTGCTGCTGAGCATGACACTACAGATGTCAGCCGTAATTTTAGTTTTAAGTCATTTGCTGATTTTGAAAATTTTGTCAAGCAAAAAAAGCTTGTACATCGCAATGAGCTTCAGAAAGAGCTTGAACGGCTTGCTGCAGATAATCTTGCCGAAGATTTAGAGTTAGACGATGAAATAAAACAGTTAGCTGATAAAGCGCGTCAGAATACTCCCCGGTTAATCCAAAAAAATAAAAATGACGTAATTACTGTTTTGGAGCAGGAAATTTTGGCAAGATTCTACGGCGAAGACCTAAGTGTGATTTTTTCTTTAGATAAAGATCCACTGCTCAAAGAAGCAAAAATGCTTTTGCAAGACGGGGAAAAATATAAATCATTGTTGAATATTTCTGAATAGTTATTGGTGATTAATAATTATTTCAAATAAGTATTTTGTACTTTACAAATTTCATATATATGTGTATTTGTAAAGTTTTTTTTTAGAAAATTATACTTTTTTTGTTTAAAGTATTAATATAATTGGAAATTTTTTTTATAGATTTGTATTTGAAGTATTACAAAGAAAAATTTTCTTAATTGTATGAGAATAAATTGGATAATATTGTTAATCGCTTTCTTGGGTTTGACGGCATTTAATTTAACAACAACTTTTGATTCCGGAAATCCTTCAGTGAAAGTATCTGCCGACCAAAATTTTATTAGTCAGCAGTCAGGTGATATTATAAAGTTCACCGTAGAAATTTGTTCTGCCGAAAATTTGGAGAGTTTTAAAATTGAACCGGATTTTTTAGGTGAGGAGAATACGGCCTTGAAATATCATTTTAATTCCAACAGCAAACAGGCGTCCGTTATTTATTTTTATACCATACCGACAGACTTTGATAAGCGTGAAATAAATTTCAGTTTTAGTTTAGAAGATAACTCAGGTATTTTTAATAAAAGCGAAATAATAAGTCTAAAATAGACTTTTGTAAAGATAAGTTTAAATAACGGAATAATATTTGTATTTGTTTAGTAAAATATATTAAATTTGTAAAATAAACTTGTCATTTTAAATCGTATGGAAGTAATACACAGAGACGAAAAACAAGATACACCGGCCGTCCATTTGGATAGGGACAAAGGCATTTTTGAGATATCCGGAAAATCTTTTCCGGCAGATGTTGCTACTTTCTTTAGTCCTATAACACAGTGGTTGGATCAATATGCGGAAAATCCCAACGAAGAAACTGTCTTTGTGATGCGTATGGATTATTTTAATACAGCTTCTTCAAAAGTAATATTGGATATTTTATACAAATTAGAAGACATCAAGTTAGACGGAAACTACGTAAAAGTAAAATGGTACTATCCGGATGACGATGAAGATATGTTGGAAACCGGTGAAGAATATGATGAAATTGTAGATGTTGAATTCGAACTTATAGAATATTCGGTTGAGTATGATGATTAGTTAAAAATATAAATAAATTTTCCTTGTACGTTTGATTTTTGAGTTAGCGAACCTGTCATTTCCCTTTGGCAGGTCGCTTTCTTTCTAATGGGCCTCCAACCAGTTATCGCCTTCTCCGATGTCAACTTTTAAGTCCACCGACAGATTTACGGCATGCTCCATTTCCTGAAGCGCAATTTCTTTTAATTTTGCTCGCTCATTTTTAGGAACGTCAAAAACCAGCTCATCATGTACCTGAAGAATCATCTTGCTTTGCAAGCCTTCTTCCCGTATTCTTTTTTGAGTACTAATCATTGCTTTCTTTATAATATCCGAGGCGCTGCCCTGTAGGGGAGCATTTATGGCATTTCGCTCGTCATTGCTTCTGAGCAGGCTGTTGTTGGAATCAATATTATGCAATTTTCGTTTTCGACCGAAGAGGGTAGTAGCATATTTTTTTTCTCTGCCTTCGTGAATGGCTTTGTCCATATATTTCTTCACTTGCGGGTAAGTTTCAAAATATCCTTCAATTAACTGTTTAGCTTCAGAACGAGGTATTTTTAAGTTTTCCGATAATCCAAAAGCCGAAATCCCGTATATAATACCGAAATTAGCAGATTTTGCTTGGCTCCTCATTTCGCCGGTAACTTCCGAAGGATCTTTTTTGAAAATCTTTGACGCTGTTATGGTATGGATATCTTCTCCGCTTTTAAATGCTTCAAGCATATTTTTATCTTGGCTAAGGTGCGCCATTAAACGGAGTTCGATTTGCGAATAGTCTGCAGCAATAAGTATATTGTTGGTGTTCTCCGGAACGAAGCTTTCTCGTATTTTCTTACCTTCGGGAGTTCTAACCGGAATGTTCTGCAAATTTGGGTTTGTAGAGCTTAATCTGCCGGTACTCACCACTGCTTGATTATAGGTCGTGTGTAGTTTTTCGGTATCTTCACTAATTAACTTTGGCAGCGCTCTTACGTATGTGGAAAGGAGTTTACTGTTAGAGCGATAATCCAAAATATGACTAATAATTTCATGCTCGCTTTCCAATTTCAGAAGCTCTCTTTCACCGGTAGCATACTGCTTTGTTTTGGTGAGTTTCGGCTTATCCGAGATTTTAAGTTTTTCAAACAGTATGGTGCCGAGTTGTTTGGGTGATGCTATATTAAATTCCGTACCCGCCAACTCATATATTTTTTTCTGCGTAGCCTCTATTTCGTTTATGAGTTGCTTTTCATAGTCTTTTAATTTCTGCAAATCAATTTTTACGCCGTTTTTTTCCATATTAACCAGTACAGGGATTAGCGGAAATTCAATTTCTTCGGCTAATTTACTCATATTGGATTCGGCTAACTTCTTTTCGAGAACCCCTTTTAGTTTAAAGCATATATCTGCATCTTCGCAGGCATAAGCCGTTATTTTTTCAATCGGAACTTTCCGCATCGCGCCGTCGCTTGCTTTTTTTCCTATCAAGCTTTCAATTTCTATGGGTGTATAATTCAGATATTGTTCTGCAAGAGCCGTTAGGTTATGTTTGCTGTCGGCATCAATGAGATAATGCGCAATCATAGTATCAAATAAGGGCCCGTTTACTTTCTGTCCGTAATTTGACATTACAATTAAGTCGTATTTAATGTTCTGTCCGATTTTTTGAATTTTCTCATTTTCAAAAACCGGAGCTAAAATGCTTAATATATCCCGGACAGTTTCTTCGTCTTCAGGCAAAGGAACGTAAAATGCCTCGTTTTCCCGATACGCAAATGCAATACCTACCAATTTTGCTTTGTGCGGATTGGCCGAGCTTGTTTCCGTATCAAAACAAAAGGCTTTGGAGCTTGCCAGCTTTTTTACCAGTTCTTCTATCTCATAAGGGCTTTCACAAGCCGTATAATTTTGTTTTTCGGCATTGTAGGTCTGATATGAACTGCCAAGAGCAGTTGTTTGTCCTTGCGTTGCGTCATCATCACCGAAAAGAGAGGTCTGAACGGATTTTTTTGAAACTTCTTTGGCTTTTTCGGGAATCAGTCGCTTGGCTAATGTTTTAAATTCGAGATCATCAAAAATTTCCAACAGCAGTTTTTCGTCGATGGATTCCAGAAGGTAGTCTTTTGAATTAAATTCAACCGGAACATCTGTTTTTATGGTAACCAGTTTTTTGGAAAGGGCTATTAGGTCTTTGCTGTTTTCCACATTTTCTTTTTGCTTGCCTTTCAGCTTGTGTGAGTTTTGCAGAAGGCCTTCTGCACTTCCGTATTTGGCTATTAATTTTTTAGAGGTTTTTTGACCTACACCCGGAATGCCGGGAATATTGTCTGAAGTATCACCCCATATTGCCAAAATATCAATGACTTGTTCGGGGCGCTCAATGTTGTATAATTCACAAATTTCTTTTTTTCCGAGAAGTTCCTGTTCTTTGTTTCCCCGTTTGGGCTTCAGCATGTATATGTTTTCTGAAACCAGCTGTCCGTAGTCTTTGTCGGGTGTTACCATATATACGGTAAAACCTTCTTTCTCTGCTTTTTTGGCTAAAGTACCTATGGTATCATCGGCTTCAAAATTTTCAACTTCAATAACGGGAATTCGGAAAGCTCTTAAAATTTCTTTTATGTAAGGCACTGATTTTTTTATGTCTTCCGGAGTTTCATCGCGATTGGCTTTATATTCTTCATACATCGTATTACGAAAGGTGGGGCCGGGCGGGTCAAAAGCTACGCCGATATAGTCCGGTTGTTCTTTGCTGAGAATTTCATTCAATGTGTTTGTAAAACCTAATATGGCAGATGTGTTCAGGCCTTTTGAGTTATATCTCGGGTTTTTTATAAATGCATAGTATGCTCTGAATATTAAAGCATAAGCATCTAAAAGAAACAGTTTCTTCTCGTTGTCTTTTGTATTCATTGGGATAGCTTTAAAAAGTAAAAAAGCAACAGAACGCTCTGTTGCTTTAGTTTGAGGTGCGTATATTTGTTATTCTTGGTCGTCGGCATACCATTCGGCATAAGATGTTTCGGTTTCGTATAACCTGACACTGTGTAACTTTACCGTTTTTGGAAGCCGTCTTTTTATGATAAGAGCGAAATTTCTGACCATATTTTCACAAGTTGGCTGATATTCGGTTTGTATATAGCGCTCAAACATCTGCTTATTAATATCTAAGCGTTTAAAAGAGGCTTTTTTGTTTAGAATGAGTGCGTGATCATAAACATCCACAATGTGGGTTTTTACAATTTTTTTAAGATCACCAAAGTCTATTACCATACCGTTTTTCGGCGTTCCGGGTTCGTCAATTGCTTTACCTGCTACAGTTACAAAAAGTTTGTATGTGTGGCCGTGTATGTTTTTGCATTTGCCGTCGTAGTTCCATAAGGCGTGTGCTGCTTCAAAATTAAATTGTTTGGATACTCGTATCATTTTTTTGTTTTTTCCAAAAATAAAAAAATCTGCTGAATAAACTTCAACAGATTAGAAAAAATGTATCAATTTTTTTAAATTTTTAACATTCGGTACAGCCTTTTATGCAATCTACAATGTGTATCAAATTAGAATTTTTTAGATAATAAAAAGTGTTTTTCCCTTGTCTTTTGGAATCCAGCACCAATTTATCTTTCAAAATACCGAGATGATGTGAAGTTGTGGATTGTTCCAGTCCAAGGGCTTCATGAATCTCGGTAACGGTAAGTTTTTCGTTATTTTCCAACAGGCTTAATATGGCAATACGCATAGGATGCGCTATGGCTTTAAGCATGATTGCCGCTTTGTCAAATGTTTCGGGTTTTATATCTTTAATCATCTGTTTTATATTTTATTAATAATATATTTACAAATCTACATGTATGTTTTTAAAATACAAATGATAATTGTCATAATTGAAAAAAAACAGCGATTTAGAAATGCTTAAGCTTTTTCAAACGATATAAAAACCGCCCATAAAGTTGATTTTATGAGCGGTAAGATTACTTCCAACGGTTCAAATAAATGTTTTACATCATGCCTTTAATAATATTTTCTTTTTTCCGGTTTACATAAACTACCCCGAAAGCTTCACATTTTTTTCGGGAAGTGTATAAATCCGAATTTTTGAAGTATTCTTCAGTTTTATTCCAAATATCAGCAATAAGCGCATCAACTTCGAAGCGCATATTTTTTATTTTCTCAGTGTTGCTTTCATGTATTCGATTAGCAATTAACTTCTTTTCATAGAGATCTTTAAATTTTAGAAACTCTATTTTCAAGACAGCCGGTTTTGGGTTATATATTCGGTTGCCGCCTTTTAAAACGCGTTTGTCGTCGCCCTCGATTATGGTTTCGCCCCAGTGCAATATATCGTTCACGTTTTGAATTTCAGGAATGGTTTGGTTGTCTTCCTCAAGCCCGAAGTATTTACGCTCACTTTTGGGAATTTCTTCTCTTTGTATGCACATATTTAGCACTTGGATAAAGTGAGAAATGTATAACTTTGTTTTCAACTGTTGATCCAGAAATTTTTTATTTATTGCAATACGTTCTTTGTATGATTTTTTCTTGACCTCCATAAGTTGCAGGAAGGCTTTATATGTTCGGTCTGTTTGGTTCAGCGTAGCTACCGGAAAAGGCAGCCGAATAGGAACCATGTTTTTACCTTTTGTGTAAGCCGTGGCTAATGCACGTAATCTCGCTTTGTCGGTATTTGGAAGTCTTCTGTACGGCATGTGTTGGAATTTTTAAAGATTAAACAATTTGTAGAATATTGTTTACAAAATATGTTCCGGAGATGTGCGAATAGAAAAAAAAATAATGATAAAATAAGCTCTTCTTACATCTCTTAAAGTTCGCAGGCTTTTGCATAATATTCTAAATTATTGTTGTCCGATATAAATTATTGAATTTCGTGTAAAAAACCGGTAACTAA
>CAYYQW010000080.1:0-16496 GCA_964472505.1 uncultured Bacteroidaceae bacterium
ATTCCGGCTACCAACACATCATCCATTTGCTGTATTTCATCGCGCCAATCATCGAAGAGCCTGTCAAGCGTTTCTTTCTGCACATCTGCCGGCTTGGATGCCATATCCAAAAATACGCTTTTTAAACGTTTGCGCATGAATTTTCGATGCCGTTTTCCGCCTATTTGATCGATATAACCATCGGACATTAAATAGAGCATATCGTTTTTTTGAAGCTCAATTTCAATATTTTCAAAACGCCTGCTCTTGTTGATTCTGGCATGTGCCACACCGCCTATCGACATTCTGTCGGCTTTTATCTCGGTAATTTCTCCCTTTCTTACCAAATAAGCCGAGTTTCTTGCGCCGGCAAACATCAATTTTCCGGTGGCTGAATTATAATTAATCAAAGATAAATCCATGCCGTCTTTGGACTTGGAACCTTCGTATTGGCTTAGTACTTTTCGGATGCCCTCCTGCAGGCTGTCTAATATTTCGGAAGGTTTTGTAAGCTGTAATTCATGCACGGCACGTTTCAAGAGATTTTGTCCGATAATAGACATTAAAGCGCCCGGAACTCCGTGCCCGGTGCAATCGGCAGCACAAAAAATGCGCTCATCGCCTATGTTTTCGGCCCAATAAAAATCGCCGCCTATTATTTCTTTAGGTCGGAAGAGAATGAAATGCTCCGGTAAAATTTTCGATATTTTTTCATTGGAGCGAAATAAAGCCGAATGAATTTTTTGTGCGTATTTTATGTCTGATGTAATGGCTTTATTTTTATTTCGAATCTCTTTGTAAATTCTATTCAAATTTTCAGATTGCTGTTCAATTTCATCCCGATGTTGCTCAAGGTCTTCTCGTTGCTCCCGAACTTCGCGTGTGCGCTCTTGAATAATTTCTTCCAACCGGCTGTTTAAATCTTTCAATTCTGCATACAACCTAAAGTTTTCGGACAAGCCGATGACTTGCTCCGTCAATAAATCCAATATCTGAACGTCGTCATTATCAAAAAGCGGACGCCTCTCCAAATACAAAACATAAGCAATTTCTTCCTCATCTTTAAAAGGGAAACTTAGTGAGCACCTTCCGTTAATGGCTTTATCGGGTGGTGCCGGTTCGGGCTCTCCGGATATTAAAACATCGGATGCTTTTCTGACAGAATTGGCCGTTGGGCCCACTTCCGAAAACTTTGGCGGATAAATCGCAGCCGGCTTTAACTCACCGTTTCGGTGTTTAAATATTACGGCATAATCAGCCGAAAACTCTTCAGCCATGACTTCCAAAGGATAGCTAAAATCAAAAACGCTTCTCGCTAAAAATTTCGATTTCAAGGCATCCAATTTCGCCGTCATGCGATTAATGTCATCAGTTTCGGACACCATTCGGGTGAAATTCAAATTCAAGATATGCGACTGGAAGAAAATAAAACCGACAATTCCCACGGGTAATGCATAAAATGTGTGAATTACCATTTGTTCGTGTAAAACATCATTTATTCCGGCCACTATAATCATCAAAGTTCCCAACAGAGGATATATGGCTTTTTTTCGCCCGCCTATCAAACTTATTACCAATACGGAAAGCACATAAAGCCCGGCTATGAAACCTATAAGTTCAAAGACAATAAGTAAGTGAGTGAAAACTAATGCTTTCGCAAACAAAGTTATCGCCGTCAAGAGCAATGAAACGCCCACTACAAGTATTACGACGTAGCGTTTGTACATTTTAGGATTTAAACTTCTGAAAAATAAAAAGAAGAAAACAATGGTAAAATAATTGGTAATAAAGTCTATTTTCAACAACAGCTCCCAATTCGTATTTTTAAAGACTGTTGTCAGAAATACTTCGCCGTTTACCGTCATGTGCAATTGCACAACAATCAGAAAAAAAGCAAAATACAGCGAAGCTTTATCTTCTTTTCTGAAAAAGTACAGGCTGAGATGATAAAATGCCATAATAAGAATGGCTCCCAAAAGCAACATTTCATAGCCTCGGGCACGCCATACGCTGCGCAAAACTTTATCGGGCCGGCCCATTTCAATCTGACTGATAATGCCGGCTTTTCTGTGATGAAAGTTACTGACATGCAAAGTCAAAACAAAATCTCTTCCGTCAGCCGGCAGGTATATGAATTTATTTTCTTTGGCAGGCGCTGTCGTTTTGCGAGAATCTCCCGGTTTGCCGGCTTGTGCAACTAATGAATCGTTGAAAAATAGTTTATAGGCTGTTTCTATACGTTTTATGCGCAAGCTGAGAACTTTTTCAGTATCGGGAATTTTCACTTTTAGTCGGTAAGTTCCGTATCCCTGCCCCGATTCTATTTCATCAATCCCGGATTTGCTCCAGAGCTCAGGTACTTGTATGAACTCAGGTTTGCTTTGAGAAGCTTCACCGGGCATTAAAAATTCGTTGGGATAAAACTCCCATTCGCCGTTTAAGTACAGCAATCTGTTATTCTCAAAATCGAACTTGCGAGCATCTTTCAGACCCTCTTGTGCAACAAACACGGGCGTATCAGTCTGCGCCGATGTTCCGATTGAGAACAACAGAAAAATAATCAGGTATGTCAAATAGTTTCTGTTCACTGCGTCTGTTCAAAATTTACGGCAGCTATCAACACGTCGTCCGTTTGGTCTTGCTGCCCTTTTATTGCCTGAAACTGTTTCTCAAATTGCTCTTTTTGTTTTCCGAAAGGTATTTGTGAAATATCTTTTAAAAATGCTCTGAATTTTTTTCGAGTAAACTTTTGAGATTTTGCATCTGAAATCTGGTTCACAAAGCCGTCTGAGCATAAATAGAAAGTTCCCTCGCGAATTTCCAATTCATAATCAAAATAATTTAATTCGGTCATGCTTTCGGGCCGAGGAATACCGGCCGGTTTGTTGCGGCCTTTATACTCCTGTAATTCGCCTTTCTGCGTAACATATAACGGATGATAAGCACCGGAATATAAACCGGTTTTATTGCTTTGCTTGTAACTAAGAATCCCAATATTTATGCCGTCGGCTTCAAATTGTTGGCTGTGTTCTTTATCTAATCTTTCCGTAAGCTCTTTATCCAAATAAGTAATAATATCGGAAGGCTTATAAAAGCCTTTCTCATATACGGCAGCACTCAAAAGATTATCACCGATAACCGACATCAGAGCTCCCGGAACGCCGTGCCCGGTTGCATCGGCTACGGCCAATATTGAATAGCGTTCGTCTTCGTGCTCTATAATTCCGGACCAATAAAAATCGCCGCTCAAAACATCTTTCGGATTAAAATAGACATAACTCTCGGGAAATGCCTGTTCCATTTCCTTATCGGTAGGAAATAAAGCTTGTTGTATCCTTTTAGCGTAATTAATGCTGTCGCTAATGTGTAAGTTTTGTTGGCTTAACTCCTTGGCGGCTTCATCCAATATGGTGTTTTTGGCTTCGATTTCCTCTTTTTGGGCGCGCAATTCTTCGCTTTGTTGAATGATTTCTTCGGTTCGCTCACGAACGGTTTCTTCCAAATCGGCATTAAATTTCTCCAAGCGATTAAATGCCAGAGCATTTTGAGTAATAACTGAAAGCTGCGGCCTGATAAGGTTTAAAAGCCTTTCAATTTCGGCTCCGAAAGCGTTGTAAGTTTTGGTGTTTTCTGCATAAAACAATGAAATGACCTCAGTCCCTTTGGTTACGGGCATACAAACTTTTGTGAAAGATTTTCCGTTTTTAAGTACGCCTTTCTTATCTGTTTTCTTATCTCTGAAACGCGTTCGTTTACTGTCGATGCTTGCTTCTATCAACTCATAATCAACAGGATAATTTGTTTTATTTTCAAAATCGAGCACATTATTTTGCTTCTGAACTAAAATTTTGCCGTTAAAGTACTCTGCAACCACTCGCCATTCATCTTGTTGTTTAATTACCGCCAAAGCGTGACCGGCGTTAATATTACGGGCTATTACCTGCAAAGGCCGATGCGGCTCCAATGAGTTATTAGCCAATAGCTCATCTTTAATTTTTGTCAAAACCAATAATCGTTTGGTTAGTTTGCTGAGTTCTTTAAATGAAGCCGTTGAACGGTAAGCAAGCATATCGGCCTGTAAAAGCACAAACACAAATAAACCGTAAGTAGTTGTAGAGGGCGTATTTATCAAAAATAGTTCTTTTACTACATCATTGATTATGGCAACAAACAAAACCGCCGTACCAAGCAGCGAGTACCAAGCTCCCTGCTTTTTCTTAATTACGGCATCCACCGTTACACCTACAAAAAACATAACCACCAAAACCACATAAGCCAAAAATATGACCAAAGTATGCGAATAAATGCGTGCCGGCGTAAACAGAATAAACAGCACCATTATGAGAGCAAAACCGGCTGCCCAATACATGGTTTTATATCTAAATTTAGTAGGAAAAAGAAAACCGATAAACACTCCAAAAAAGAGCGCACGCGCATAATTGCTTATATAGTTAATTTTCACCAAAAATTCCCAACTGAAATCGGGAATAAAATAACTGATGGCTATTTCGCCCACAGTAAGGGTAAATAAAACGGAGCTCAAAGTCAGCAAGCCAAAAAACAAAACAACCCATTCATTTCGCTTCAATAAAAAGAGTCCGAAATGATAAATAGCCATAATCAGCAACAGACCCATTATAAAATGATCAAAACCCAAAGTAGTCCAGCTGCTTTTTTCAATCTTGTGGGGCAAACCGATATTGGGGCTGTGTTCCAAGCCGCCCTTTTTATGATAAAAATTGCTGACTTGCAATACAATTTCATTCTCGGGCTGTTGGTTTCGGAAGGTATAATTGCGAGAGTACCATTTAGGCTGCATTTCATTTCGGCTTACGCCCACTTGCCCTACTTCGGCATACAAGCTGTCATTTATCCAAAGCTTATACGCATTTTGTACTCTATTAAAATTAATACTAAGCAAGGGAATATCAGATTTTGCCTTAAAGCGAATACGATAAGTACCGTAGCCCATTCCGTTTTGGAAAGGATCTTTTTGCATGTCTTCCCATAAGCCGGGTACCGAAAAATATTCCTTTTTTTCGGAATGAAGGCCTTCGGCTATTTCTTCGGGGCTGAGTAATGCTTTTTCGTAAAACTCCCACTGCCCTTTTAACGTATAATTATCTTTTGAAAAATCGTGCGTACGCAAATCAATGTATCCGTCGGAAACTTGGGCATAAGAGGCATCCGGCCTTAAAAAAAGCCCGAACAAAACCCAAAATCCTATGAATACTGTTTTTAATCTCATAACACAAATTAATCCGCAATAACAAACTGCGGAATTTTTATTTTCTGATTTGTTTTCGAAATGCCCATGCTAAAAATATCCCGGCCAAAGCTCCAAATAAATGTCCTTCCCACGAAATGCCTTCCTCGGGCAAAACGCCCTGAAGCATGGCGCCTCCGTACAAAATCAATACCCCCAAAGCAATCAGAAAGCTTTTCCAACTAAAGCGAAATATTCCGGCGGCAATCAGAAAAGCCATCAAACTAAAAACCAAACCGCTGGCTCCGATATGCACCGTTCCGGATTTTCCGATGAGCCAAACGGCAAAACCGCCAATTAATATCGAGAACAAAATAACCCGGTACTTAATATTTTCGTAAAAAATATAAAGCAAGGGCAACAAAATCAATAAGGGAATTGTGTTGGCAATAATGTGCTGCCAGCCGGCATGCAAAAAAGGTGCAAAAACAATTCCAAGCAAGCCCAATGAGGTACGCGGATGAATACCAAACATCCTCAACTCAATGCCCCAGAGCAAGAAGTTAAGCAAAAACACCGCCCAGATAATAAGCGGTATAAGCATGGAGGATTTTAATGCTTTGCTCATTGTTAAAATTTTAATATGAATATTCGTATTTGCACACAACTCTATCTTAAACCATTAAATACCGAATCATTATAAACTTGAATTAAAATCGGCTGACTACATCGGCTATACTCAGCAACCAAATCTCAGCCTGCGGGAAAACCGTTGAAGACTGATTATATCATAATTGTTCTTTTTTATATCCATTTATTCGTTAATTCGTTGATTGTTCTCATATTATCAATTGAGAACAATAATACTTTGATAATGTTTTCCACATTCTCAATTTCATCAAGGTTTAGATTGGTGTTTTTATGGTCTTTTAAATACTTCTCTAAAACTTTATATCCACCAATATAAAACTCCCAAACCTCGCTTGGCACATTATCAAAATACTGTGTTTTATTTATATAGATTTTTCCGTTTTCTTCTTTTTTGTTCCCTTCCTGGTAATTTGGCTTAATTACTTCATTATCTCCTAATCCTGAATAATTTCCAACATTTTTATAATTGTTGTTAGTTTTGATTTCTGATACTATTTCATAATCCAATGTATGTGCTTTGTAGAGCTGTTTTCCTATTTCCGATAATTTAACAAATACGTCTTTGTCTTTTGTAACCGGGATTTTTGGGAAGTCGATATTTAATAATTCTCCATATTTTGTTCTATATGTCGGACTATGAAGAATAGCATAGATATAGCCAAATATTTGTTCAGGATTTATTTTACAATCATATTGTTCTTTAATAAATTGCAGAAATTTATTTGAAAAGTTTGGTTGTTTAATTGTGCCGTCCTCAAGTATTTCAATATTATCTTCTTCTAATTGATTTTCTTCTTGTTTTAACTTCTTTGTTGTTTCTACATAATTGTCTTTTATTTTTTCGTAAGTTGTTTTGTACTCTTCGATTGACATTTTATGTTCTTCCAAAGCATCAATTTCGTCTTGTAATGGAGATGTTTTTGAGTTAAACAATTGTTTATGCTTTTCATACTCCCGGATAGCAATATTAAAAGCGTTTGTATGTTCTTCAAATTCTTTATCTGATTTTGAAATTCTTTTTGACGGTTTTTCGGCTTTTAAAAAGCCACTTGGCTTGTTGTAAATGTATAATGGGAACAAAAATCCACCCCCACGATAAAATATATTAGTATCCGTTAGCTTATTTGTTACAAAAACTAAATTCCAATCAATTGTTTGATTGACAACATTACCTGCTCTTCCTGAAATTAATGCAATGTTTTCTTTCAATAAATGTTTGTTTAGCGCATAATTTGGACGACTTGTAAATCCGGTTTTATAATAAACATAATGTAAATTAAAAGGACGATAATATGCTTCCTGAATAGCATTTTCATCAAATTGTGTCTTTGCAATTTTGTCAAGTAGTCTATAACTTTCTGAATTTTTCACATTGTATTTTTGAGCAAATTCATCATCAAAATTATTGTCTAATAATATTTTGAATCGTTTCTCCAACTCTTCTTTATTTTTATCATAACAAAGTGCATCGCGGTCTGTTTTTATGGCACTTCCCGAAACATTAAAAATTTCCTGTAAACTGAAATTTTGATTATATTCTTTGATAAAATCAATCGGCTTAAACAAAAAATAGGGATTTTCGGGGGCAATGCTTTTCCAATCATCAACTAAATTTTCTTCGTATAGCGTCTGATATTTATCAGCCCGTTTGCCGAATAAATCTTTATAGAATATTTCTTTTTTCTTTGAATTACTGTTTTTTACAAAAATTGAAATTGAAACTCCCGCAATAATATCAAATACATTTTCGTCTCGTGTTCCGTCCGGCGCAACTTCGCTTATTCGGCTGTTTCCATGTAAATTCAGAATGTAGATTTTATCAAAATCAGCCAATAATTTTTCCCGCATTTTCCGATGCGTAACACCGTCAAGAAAAGAGTTATTTGTAATTACACCAATTACTCCGTTTTCGACGGTTTCCATTTTTTTATGAGCAAACCGGATAAATTTTATATAGTCATCATCGAGGTTTACTTTTCGTTCGTTCAGACCTTTTTTGTAGTCGTCCAAAAGTTTTAATATCGTTTTGCCTTTGTTTGCAGAAGAAATAGAGTAAGGCGGATTTCCTGTAATTACAAGAATGGGGTTATCCTTTACTTTCTGTGCATCTTTGCCCTCCTGCGTAAGTGCCGGCACAAACAAATTTGGTGGTGCGTCATAAATTGGCTCTAAGGTATTAGTCAGGAAAATATTTAATCGTTCGTTTTTTTGAATTGTATAGTTGTGGTCTTTCAAGAATTGCGACAGTTTTAAATGTGCAATTGTATAGGGCGCAATAAGATACTCAAAGCCATAAAGGTTCTTTAAAATATGTTCTTTTATCAACAATTCTTTCTTAGGGCTGTCGGGTGGTAAATTGTCGAGAATTTGACGAAAAATTTCTAATAAAAAGGTACCTGTGCCTGCTGCAAAATCAAGAACGGTTACTTTGTTTCTATCAGCAAGCCCTTCGCTGATTTTAAACTCTTTTATAAGAATTTCATTGATTGAACGAATTATAAAATTTACAACAGGTTCCGGCGTGTAATAAACTCCTTTTGTTTTGCGCAGACTACTATCATAAGCCGCCAAAAAATCCTCGTAAAAATAGATGTAAGGGTCTCGTTCAAATCCTTTTTGCTTTCCTGTTTTGCTGAACGATAAATCTTTTTGAAGCTCAAATAAATCTATGTTATTCATTAAACTCAGCACTTCCTCAATAATCCACTTGATTTGATTATAGTTCTCTTTTTCTAATACTTCCAGAAAATTAACCAATTCTTTTATCAATGAATAGGATTGAGGAATAAAGTTTTTGGCAGTATATAAATCAACCTTCTTTGTGTCCGCATTTAATTTAGCAAGAAACAAACCATACACAAGCATTTGAGCAAAGGCATCTGCAAATTCTTTTACTTTTAATTCATTGAAAATATTGATTTGGAAAGTTTGATACAAACCTCTAAGCACTCCTGTTGTTTCCTCTTTTTCTTGCTTTTCAAGTTCATCCGATAAAAAGTCTCTTAAATTTCTGCTTCTTACAGCAAGTGCTTGCGCTAATTCTTTGGCGGTTGCAATGCCTATTGGCGGTTGCGATAAAAATTGCTCAATTAATTGTTTCACACGCTTTGAACTTTCGGAAAGTTTGGAACTTTCGGAAAGCTTAGGGTTTTCAAGCTCAGATAAAAAACAAATTTGTTCACGTCCGTTTATTTCTCCGTCTTTTAACCAAATCCATTCTATATAATTTGTTAGTAAAATATTATCAGATAGCTCTTTGTATTTTTTTATCTGTGCTGATTTTAATATTTTGTCCGGATTTTCGTCAATCTTTTTATTTTCAATGTAACCAATTATCCCACTTGCATTTGATATTTTAAAATCAGGTGCGCCGAATTTTGCTTCTCGTTTCGGTTCATGCAAAATTGTAGTATTACTATCTGCAATTGCTTTCAACAGGTTTTCCAAAGCACCTCGTTTTGAATGTTCGGTTATTTGGTCAATTCCTGTTGATTGAAGTTCTTTAATATATTCTTTAAATTCGGTCATGTCCTGATTTTCAATTAATTCTCCGCAAAGATAATCAAATCTTTATTGTAGTATTGTTTATACGCATTGAACCAAACGAAATTATTGTTTAAACACTCAAGCAAACATAGAGTAGCTATATATTTTATCTCTAACGTTCCTTATACATTTTATCGTAATACCGGGCATAAGCACCGGAGACTACGCGCTCCAACCAAGTTTCATTTTCTAAATACCAAATCAAAGTCTTTTCCAATCCTTCTTCAAATGTTACGGACGGCTCCCAACCCAATTCGTTTTGAATTTTTGAGGAATCAATCGCATAACGTTTGTCGTGGCCGGCACGGTCTTTTACAAAAGTAATAAGCTCTTGCGACTCTCCGGCTTTTCGGTCCAATTTTTCATCGGCTATTTTACACAGTGTGTTTATTAAATCCAAATTGGTCCACTCATTATTACCGCCTATATTATAAGTTTCCTGCTTTCGGCCTTTGTGATAAAGCAAGTCGATGGCCTTGGCATGATCTTCCACATACAACCAATCGCGCACATTATCGCCTTTGCCGTATATGGGAATGGGTTTTCTGTTTTTAATATTGTTAATTGCCAAAGGAATCAGCTTTTCGGGAAATTGATTGGCCCCGTAATTATTCGAGCAATTGGAAATAATATAAGGCAGACCGAACGTATGCCCGTAGGCACGCACCAAATGATCGGAGGCAGCTTTGGAAGCCGAAT
Organism: uncultured Bacteroidaceae bacterium; assembly: GCA_964472505.1. Classification (GTDB taxonomy): domain Bacteria; phylum Bacteroidota; class Bacteroidia; order Bacteroidales; family JAADGE01; genus JAYEIA01. The sequence continues at coordinate 10,082 of CAYYQW010000080.1, forward strand.
ACGGACTGCGCGGATCATAAGGTGTTTCCTCGGTAAAAAGCCCGGTTTTTCCCAAGGAGCCGTAAACCTCATCGGTGGAAACATGGTAGAACAGTTCGGCATCTTCCGGTTTATAGGCTCTGTATGCATTCAATAAGTTTACGGTTCCCACAATATTGGCATCAATAAACTCATTGGGGCTTTCAATGGAACGATCCACATGCGACTCAGCCGCCAAATGTATTACGCCCTGAAATTTATGGTCTTCAAAAAGCTTATTTATAAAAGGCGCATCGGTAATATCACCTTTAATGAATTGATAATTATCTTCCGACTCAATATCTCGAAGGTTTTCGAGATTTCCGGCATAAGTCAGTTTATCCAGATTATAAATTTGCGTATCCTTATATTTATTTACAAAAAGACGCACGAGATGAGAACCAATAAAGCCGGCTCCGCCGGTAATTAAAATCTTTTTCTGCATATACTTATATTTTTGTTTGCAGTGCTTTTTCAACACTAAACCACTATTAATATATGGTGCCCGAAAATAATATTTTTTATCGTATCCGGAAAGGATGTCTGATATTTATCATCAATTTTTTGATGAAGAATCCATACCTTTCGGTTTCAAACATATAAATATTTGACAAATGAAACGAAATGTACTTTTAGTTTATCTGAGCACAAGAAAAGAAACGGCCGACACGGTTCAAAAGATATTAACCGGCTGGGGCTGCTACATAAAAACCCGACTGGGAATACACGACGGCGTATTGGAAAATTGTACCGATACCGGCCTGTTATTCATTGAGTTGGCCGGCGGAGAATTGGACAAACACAAAGAAATAGAGCGCAAACTAAATCTGATTTCAGATGTTGATGCGCGTCTTATTTCCATGGAAATTCCGGGATAAGCCTCATCCTACTCTATCACTGAATTTGTTACTTCTATCGGCGTGTCGCTGTGCATGGATATGGACGGATATACCGGATACCAGCTGCCGCCGATATTATTTCGTATCACACAACTGTCGATACGGATATTGCCGCTGTGGTCGTTAGAGACAAAAAAGACCGATGAACCGTAGGCATTCACTTCATTCTGTTCAATTTTGCTGCCCAAAAGCGTGAGCGTCATAGTGTTACCGTCATTATATATGGCTCCGCCGCTTCCTCCGCCGGGCGTTCCTGCTTCGGCGGGATTACCGCCATTGCCGATGGCTCGGTTATGCGAAAAGAGTGAATTGATAATGGTCCACGACACGCCGATACTGCTCAAAGCGCCCCCGTTGCTGCCGTAATTTCCGTAAGCTTCTGCTCCGCCAAATGTGCAATTGACAATATAAACCGGCTCGCCGTTGTATTGACTGAATGTACGGATGGCTGCTCCGCCCACATCCGGGCCGGTTTCGGCACAGACATTATTAAAGAATCGGCAATTAACCGCTTTAAATCTGCCGCCACGCACCCAAATGGCACCTCCGCCCTCATATTCTGTTTCGGCTGTGGAATTTCCGTCGGCAAAGGTGATGTTTTGGACGGTTAAACGGGGATGATCTTGGTTTTGACAGTGGCTTGTGGTCCAATTTTGATCGGGATCGCAGGTGTTCATATATAATATACGGCTTGTGCCGCCGCCGCTCAGAGTTACCAAACCGCCGCCGTCAATTACAACATCGGGGTCGGCATCATTGAAAATTTTGGCCGGTTTATCCAAAGTAATCGTTACCGGCTTGCCGCCGGTATCAAACACAATGGTTCCGCCCTGCGCCACGGCAGCAATAAAAGCTTCCGGCGTACAACTTTCGGGTGTTCCGTTACCGATTACATGATCAGGCTCGGAAACATCCTCCGGCCAAGCCTCAGCCGGAACCGGATAATTGCTCTCCGTATATCCGGCCGGAGGGCCGTCTTCCGGGTTTTCCAAGGGGTTGTGAAAACCGTTTTCGGCAACTTCCTGTTTGCAAGACAATACCGTGCATAACAAGCCGGTAAATATCAAAATCAAAGCAAAATTTAATTGATAAACTGAAGGTTTCATGTTTTTTTATTATTTAAATTTGATGATTATCCTAACTTTGTAGTTGTAAATTTATAAAGAATCGGGTAATTTAAGAGCATACGTTTTTAAAAAGGAAAATTCTGTGCGCATAACAACCTAACAAAGAGGAGCTTTTGTTCGAAAAACAGCTATTACTAAATATTGCCGGCCGCCGGTTTTTTTATTTATAATATATTTTTTTTAGGATTGTTTTAGTAATATGCTCGATCTCACTTTCCATTCTTGGATCGTAATTTGAAGTTTTTATTTTGTCATAAAAAACAATCTCATTAGTTTTAGTGTCAATTACTGTTAAACGTAAATCTGAATAAGCTTTTGTGTGAGGTGCAATTATTATACGATTCGTTGCCATTCCGGCCTTTAAGTTGTAATGTGGGCCATAGTCCGGATTTATTTCTCCTTTGAATGTAATAAGTAATACAAACCTACTTTCATAATTAACATCAAATTTCTCAAGTATTGAATCACAAAATATGCCATTGAGCCTTTTATCAGAGTTCTCCAATTGACTATATGTATCATCAAATAAACTCAGTTCTGTTTTCGGTAATTGCTTTTTTTCAAGTCTGTATTTTTCTGACAGCAAGTCGAATATCTGTTTTTCAATCAATAATCGGATTGAATTACTTAAAGACGTGTCTGTGTATTTCAACTTTTTATTGTCAGCAATTACAGTTACAATTGGAGTAAAAACACTTAATGTGTCCAAATGTTTTTTTTGAGACTTAAAGTCAGCAGAGTACTTAACAGAACCACACCCTTTTATGACTAATAAAAGTAATATGCCAAGTATTAAAACTCCTGATATTTGTAGTTTCTTTTCTATCATTAGCGTCTTGATTTCCTTATGCTTGCACCTTTCCGGGCAATTTTTATGCCACGTGTTAAGCCTATGTGCTTTATTTCAAATCAAAAATACCAAATTGTTGATGATATGGGATATTGATATCAATGATTTCAAAACTTAGTTTCATCCTTTTTGATAACATCTTATGAATGTTTATTGAACGGGTATCGGATGTTACAAAATATAATATTGATTTGTCGTAATCGGATTGAGCAAATAACTTCGAATCATTAGGAATTATTGCTCTTGGATTGGCTATTAAATAACCTGCTTGTCGTCTGCCCGGCAATAGTTCCCGACTTTTGCTTTCCCGATGATAATTCTAATGTAATTCCGGAACTTTATGCGGTGAATTTATAATGAGTTTGTCTATATCTTTTGTTTTCTTTGTCATTTCGCTTGATTTTACGATTTTTTTTCGTATCTTTATAACTGTAATGCCTGCGTTGCATGAAGGTTGTCTCCATGACATCGCCCGAAAAACGGGCTTAGTGCAAAGGCGAGCTTACTTTATTATTAGCCGTTTTTTAGCAAATTCTCAGTTTCTTCATATAGCAGAGGCAGATGATTGATGATAACAGCCCAAATTTGAGTATTCTCAATCTCGTCATAGCCGTGAATTATTTTATTACGGGCATCTACAATTCTTCTCGCATTTGTAATTGCAATATCCGGTTCGATATCTAATAATTTGTTTACAGCCTCACCAATTATTTCAATATTTCGCTCAACCGCATCTTGTAACATCTGATTGTTATCGTAAATATCAAACTTCTTCTCTTCGCCTATGTAGCTGTCTATATTATTAATTGAACCAATAATGTCTGTTAGCAGTTTTCTAATCTTGTTGTCCATAAATTAATTGTTTGGTTTGTTCCAATTCTTTAATAAAATAAGGATTTTTCAATGAACTTTCTGTTACAATGTCAATTTCGCGGTTTAGTAAATCGCGCAAACTGTCGTGTAATTTCCACCACAACTCTCCTTTTTCAAGCGGTGGAAGATTTTCGGGAAACTTTACTAAAAAATCCACATCGCTTTCATTACTAAACTCCGGGCTTGTAGCTGAACCAAAAACATAGGCATATATTACTTTGTACTGCCTGAATATATCATGTAATTCCCTTTGGCTTTCTATTAATTTTGAGTACATAATTTACAATTTTATTATTTTCAAACTTTCAATTTCTCTGTCGTCAACTATTTTTACGGCAATCCAATTGCATGGATGTTTGATAATATATCTTTGCCGGAATTTGTTGTTTTTGTTTGTAAAACACCTCGTTAGAGGTGCAATAACGATAGAAAACATTAATAAAAAATATGTTGCACCCCAATCGGGGTGCTATATTCGTATCGCATTTTTTTCTATCGTTGTTTTGCCTCTAATAAGGCAAATATAAAAAAAACTCGACCGCCAAAGGCGATATTATTAAATTATTATTATGATGATTCTAAAACCACATCCGGCAAACTGTCTGAATCGGCATAGTTTCTTGCCAAACTAAAAAGATAATCTCCGGATTTTCAACAATTATCAATAGCGGGTTGCGGCTGCTCTGTAAAGGCATGCTGAATGGGTTACATCCGGGCTCAAGCAGCGTATTATTTCTTTCTTTTTATTTCATTTTCAATTTGTTTCAACTCTTCTATATCATCTTTCTCTGCTTGTAAGGCTTCATATTCTTTTCGTCGTTTGTCGAAATCGGAATAAATTTCCCTTGCATGCTTTTCCATGTCTGTTTTACTAATTGAACCTGTGTGGGTCAATATTTTTTTATCTTGAAATTCAAGAATTTTATCTACATTTTCCCGCCAAAAATCCATTGTAACATCCATTCTGTTTTTGGCTCTTAATTCGGCACTTTCGAGAAACACAACAACTAATCGGTTTAATGTATCTATCTCATCTTCTGTTAAGTAGTTTTTAGCTATGAAAATGTCTTGTTTTCTTACTATTGAACCCTTCCATGCTGTTAAGTTCATATTTGGCTGACTTGCATCAGCGCGTTCTGCAATTATTTCTGCTCCTGTTTTACCTGTAACAGCATAATGCAGTTTGTTTTGAGTTTCTGCAAAAAACATCTGCGTTGCTTTATCGGTTTTGTCATAGTCGCTGCTTAATGCAAATAAATCACGTATTTTTTGATAAAAGCGTTTTTCGGAAGCTCGAATATCTCTAATACGCTCTAAAAGTTCATCAAAGTAATCAGGTCTGCCGTCCGGATTTTTCAGCCTTTCATCATCCATTACAAAACCTTTTACCATGTATTCTTTCAGGTTTTTATTTGCCCAAATCCTGAACTGTGTGCCACGTTTACTTCTAACTCTAAAACCTATTGCCAATATCATGTCCAAACAATAGAATGTGACCTTGTATTCTTTGCCGTCATCGGCAGTAGTAAAGTAATTCTTTACAACTGAATTTTGGTCTAACTCTCCTTCTTTCAGGATGTTTGATATGTGCTGTCCAATATTTTGCTTAGAGGTGGCAAAAAGTTCGGCAAGCTGGCTTTGGTTCATCCAAATATTACCGTCTTTTGCGTATAAAGCCACTTTTGCTTTGCCGTCTGCTGTGTTGTAGATTATAATATTTTGTTCGGATTTCATATCGTATTTTTAAAAGGGTAAATCAGCCCAATTTGTATCAACTTCCGTTTCTTTTTGTTTTTTGCATTGATTTTCTCTTCAATACGTTCAACAAAGTTATTTATTGTGATGATTCTAAAACCACATCCGGTCGCTGTTGCTTTGCAAAGGCATACCAATGCGTTAGAAACGGGCTCAAGGGGCAAACACGATGCGAACGAAGAAACTTGTTTAGTTCTTCGTTTGCTGCTCCGTTATCGAAAGCAGGTATGGTAAAATATTTTATTTTCATAGTTTATTCGAAAAAATTAAATAAATAATCATCATTATATTTAATATCAAGTTTTTGCAAGATATTTAGATATTCTTGTTTGAATGTTCGTTTTTTGTGATGTTTTTGCTGATTTTCGATATAACTAATTACATCAGAACGATGCGACATGGTATATGAAAATAGTCCATAGCCTTCTTGCCAATTGAATTGAAATTTTGATAGTTTGTTTTGATTGATATAAGTTGATGTATCGGATTTTAAATCGCGTACCAAGGCAGGAATATCGCAGGGGTGCATTCCGAAAAAAACATGGATATGGTCGGGCATTGAATTTATAGCCAATGGTTTATGTTTTTTATTTTTGAGTATGCCGCCAATATACTTGTGCAATGTTTCGCGAAAATTATCGCTTATCAACGCATCACGATTTTTTACGGCAAAAACCAATTGCATGGATGTTTGATAATATACGTTTGCCATAATTTGTTGTTTTTGTTTGTAAAACACCTCATTAGAGGTGCAATAACGATAGAAAGTCGTATAACACAAAAGGTTGCACCCCAATCGGGGTGCTATATTCATATCGCATTTTTTTCTATCGCTGTTTTGCCTCTAACAAGGCAAATATAAACATACAATTTTTTGTTATACCCCGATAGGG
>CAYYQW010000081.1:0-14883 GCA_964472505.1 uncultured Bacteroidaceae bacterium
CGCTAACGGTTCGGGTTCCCATTGTGCCTCGTTAGGGCATTGTGTGGAACACAATGTTAGGGAATGTGCCTTCGGCCATTCCCGGCACAATGGGAACCCGAACCGTTAGTGAAAAGGCCGGAGGCATTTTCACTAACGGTGGAGGGTGTGAAAAGTGCTGGCGTTTGAAACATCGTTTTCGTCCCACGAGATAAAGATAGATTGAAACGAGCAAGTTGCCAAATTAGCAATAAACCAGCATTTTTTACACCCTATGTTGAACTAAATCCCTGCGGGATAGCTCTTATTGAAATAATTCTCGAAATAATTTGATGAAACAATTCAATAATGCAACCCATATTAAATCTCTCATTTCCATTTCAGACAAAAATTGGAATTTATCACAATTAAAATATTACCTTTGAATTCTGTTGTTCTTTTTGGTCTTTTTTTAGTTTCCAAAAAAAACCTTAACTTGCTGTATTTCAATAGTCATAAACTCCAAAACCGTCGATAAGTACATAGACCGAATATCCCCTCGATATTAGCCGGGATGTAGTTCAACCGGGAATACTCGCTTGGCACTGCGTGCCGCTCATATTCCTATATATTATGGGCTGGCATTATTTGATTTTTAATGTTAATCTTCGTTCTACTTTAATCTCAGAAGAAGACTTTATTTCAAAAGTGTATTCTATTTTATCTCCAGTTTTAATTGTCGGTTCAGAAAGGCAAATTTTGATTTCGTTGATTTTTCGTTCGATTCCATTTTCTTCATAATATCCAACTAATTTGGCTTCCTCAGGAAAGTCGGTTATATTATTCAGAGAACTGTCATTTACTCTTTTTGAAATCATTAACTCACACTCAGGTTGGTACTGACTAAATATCTTTATTGAAAATTCATCTCCCAAATTAACGTTTATTGTATCTGTCTCAATATTCAGACCTTCACTGTCGAGTGAACTATCATATTGTTTTAATTTTATCCAATTACCTTCAAGGTCAAGGTTGTTTTTTTTACAAGAGATTAATAGAGTACTTATCCCTATGATTATCGCAAATATTCCTTTTTTCATATTTTCTGTTTTTATATTTATTATGTTGCTGTGTCGTTGCTTGCCCATAACGTGTATGTGTTTGAGTAGTTTTATATTGTGGTGTGGTTTTGAGCGAAGCGAAAAATCACACCACAATATAAAATTACTTCAAACACAATGATATGCACTTATTTTATTTTTCTTTTTATCAAAATCGTTTCTATTTCCTGTTGCTCCGTTTTAGTTATATCGTAGAGTTTATAAACCATTTTGTTTAGTTCTTGTTCAAAAGTTGTTGTTTCTTGTTTTTGTTCTTTCGCAACGATAATTTTGTCAACTAAATCAACATAAGGTTTATAATCCATTTCCTTTGTTGGGATAATAAATTTTTCTATGTTTTTCTTTTTCAGAACATAAGCACCGCCTGCTGTATATTCGCCAGTTTTGTCGAAATAGAATTGAAATAAACGGCTATTGAACAGTGCAAGTAAAAATTTGACTGGTATTTTTTCGGAAATAAGGAAGTATGACGCACTTGTTAAAAAATAGCCTACATTATCATACGCAAACCCCCAAATTCCTGAAATCAATCCCCATACCATTTTTTCTTTTTCAAAATCCTCTAAAAAAGCACAGCTTCTTAGATTTGTCCAATGTTTTCCTTGGTCTGAACGATTAGCAACTTTTTCATTCGTATTTTTATTTATCGTAAGCAAATGTTTGAATAAATCAGGATATTCATTTTCTAAATCAATTGGTTCTAATCTTTTTGGTAAACCATTATGAGAGTTAATTATCCAGTAATTATTATAGGTTATCAAGTATTTATGAATATCTTTGCCCCACAATACTGGTTTAAGTATTTGTTTATTTTTTTTGTTTTTAGAAAATTCTTTAAAACCTTGTTCATCAATAATAAAAGCATCATCAAAACCTGTTGTAACACCACGCTTAATATCAATCGTAGCAATTTCATCAATTCGTTTTCCCCCTTTTTGGATTTTTTCAAGGATTATATCTTCTTTTTGAGTTGTAAACAACCACGAAGGGCTATCTAAATATTCCTTTTCGTAAGTCGTTATTCGTTTTGTCAATTCCTGATTGAATATTTCGCCTGTAACAATTTCCTTATAAAACTCTGCATATTGCAAATCAGTTTCGGGTTCTTTTTTGTCTATATGAAAAATTGAAGTTGAAACAAGAGCTTCATCGAATACAGGAACTTGTTCAAAGTTAATATATTCGTTATTTTGGAACTTAGCCAAATATGTACGTAATTCTTTGCCGTATTCGGTATTAAAGAATTTATTAGTGTTGATATAGGCAAGTTGTCCACCTTTTTTTGTTATTTCTAATCCTTTTTCAAAGAAATAAACGCTTATATCTGCTGTTCCTGAATAAGTATTATAATAAATTGATTTCAAGTAAGGACTTATATAACTTAATTCACGGTGCTGTATATAGGGCGGATTACCAATTACAATATCAAATCCGTGTCCGTTATTGTTACCGTTTTTGAAGGTGCCAATTATTTCGGCAAAATCTATATTCCAATCAAACAATACGATAGGTTTTCCTAAATCGGGGCTATAATCAATTTCTCGTTTAATTTTTTCTAAAAAAACCTTCTTTTCTAATAATTCTTGCCTTTGTTTTTCTTCCTTTTTGTTTAGTTGTTTATCAAGTCTTTGTTCAGGGTCAAGTGAGCGTAAAATCTCATCTATTTGAACTACCTCAATTTCAAATTTAGCAATCAACAAATCTGCCTTTGCTCGATTTATTTCCGAAGTCAAAGCAATTTTTTTGTTATAATCGTTCACAAAAAAGATTTCATGCTTCTTGTCTCTTATCGTGTTTACCGAATTGTTAATTATTTCAACCCGTTTGCTGATTGATTTTATATTATCGGCTAATTGTTTACGTTTCCAGTCAATAATTATTGGTTGATTTTCAAAAACAGGTACTAAACTATTTCCTTCTATGATTTTATAATCTAAGTTCGGTAATGTTTCCATTGTTTGGAAGTTGCTTTCAGGTGTGTAGTATGAATTTTTCAGTAATTCAATCCATAAACGCAAGCGACAAATTTGTACCGAATTTGGGTTTACATCAACACCATACAACGAATTTTCTATGATATTTTGTTTTTCTCTGAATAATGTTGTTTGAACTTTTTGCAATTCGGAATTTACAGTTCTAATTCCGTTTTTGTATTCTGTTTTATATTCAAATTCTTGATTATCAATTCGCTTATTATAGGTTTTTAATTCATCATTTTCAACAGTAACCCAATATTGAAGTGGTTTATTTTCGTTGTCGTACAATATTTCTAATTCCGATTTTGCACAAATCATTTCGTTTAGCACGGAAACCAAAAAATGTCCCGAACCAACGGCAGGGTCGCAAACGGTTATTTCGTTGACTAAATCGTTAAATTGCAGAATATCATCGGTTTTGTATTTTGAAGTCGTAAATTGTTTTATTTCGTCAAAATTACTTGCATTCAAATCAAACTTTTCGTTGAATTTCCTAACAATCGCATTACGAACCACTTTTCGGCTCATATACATTGTAATGTAGCTTGGCGTATAAAACGAACCGTCTTTGTAACCGTTCAGTTTTTCAAATATTTTACCTAACACCGAAGCATTAATTAAATCTTTTGTTTTGTGTTGAACCTCTTGTTTTACAGGTTCTCCAAAATTATAAGCGTCAAGAAAAAATAGTAAATATTCAAGCGGTGGCAGTTCTTCTTGTACATCTGTTAATACAGTATTTTTATAAATCGGCATTGTTAAATCATCTCGCAAACCAGAAATTCTACCGTGAATTGTTTCTATATAAGTAATCTGAAATAGACTGCTGTTTAAGTACGGAATATTCTGAAAATCTTTTTGTAACGATTTACTTCGTGTATCATTTGGTGTGTTTAGAACATGAAAAAAAAGTGTTGCAAGTTTATTTCCGTTTTTAATAATTTCGGGCGTTAAAAATTTGAATGTTTTTGTATCGTTATGATAACTTTCTAACTGACCTTCAAGTAATTTCAAAAACAAAATACGATTTATCCAGATGATACACAATTCAAGTGCTTTATCAAAGTCGCCTTCTTGCTCAACAAATCGCTTTTCTCCTAATTCTTGTAGGTGTATAGGACGTTCAAAAATGATTTTTTCGATTGTATTTTCAATAAAAGAACCTTCGCTTCTTTCTTTTTTAGGAAGTCTGCCAATCAAACGGGTTCCGTTTTTTTCGTATTCTTTCAATCCTAAAATATACAGTAATTCATTGTAGAATTTCTTGTTTAATTCGCTACCGTCTCGTTCTGCTTTTTCTTTTTGTAGGTTGAAAGGTGAAAAAAAACGATATGCAGTCTTAATATTTTGATATTTATTAGATTTGTTAAATTCTTCTAAATCATTAGTTGATAATGCTTCTTCAATTTCTACAATTAAATTATCTGAAAACTGCAAATATGAAAACTCTATTTCCTCATCTTGGTTATTAATGTAGTTTTCAATTTGTTGGTAAAAATCGTTTATTGATGTTCCGCTTTGTTCTTTAAAATACCAATTTTCAAAATCTTTCCGTAAACTACTTTTGTAGAATAATTTATGAAATTCAACGGCATCAAATAAAAAGTATTCGTCTGTATCTGTAATTAGAATGTTTTTTATATTGAAGTTTTGCTTTTCTATTATCTCAGTCAAGAAATATGTAACCGCCTGATGAAAAGACTTTTTATTAATGTCTGTTTTTGAAATAAAGTCTTTTTTATCCAACGGACTTTTAACTTCTACAAGCACAGATGTTTTTGAAGAAGCATTTTTATCTTCTGCAACAATTAAATCAGCTTCGCCTTTTTTGTAAGGACGATTACCAATGTACGTTTCTTTATAAAAAGTATTTTTCAATAAATTTTTAAGCTCACTTTCAAAGGCTTTTTCATTTTTATTTTTTTGCTCTTTTAACTCTGTCTTTTGCTTTGTGAAATCTAAAAGTTTTGGCAAAAAAACATTTTTTAAGTCTTCAAACTCAATTGTTAAATTATTTTGGATTTGAATTTCTTTCGTAGTTATCATATTTCTTTTTCAATTTCTATTTGAAGGCAAAGTTAGTTATTTTTGGCATCTTCGTCAATATTGCAGTTGTGCATATCGTAAAGCGGTTTGAGTAGTTTTATTTTGGCTTGTGTTGCGCCTGCGGCAAGCCAAAATAAAATTACTTCAAACCGCATGATATGTGCATTTATTTTTTATGTTGACGTTACTTCAATAGTCGCAACAGGATTGTCCATGTTGCTGACAAGAACAGAACTTGTTAATTTACTCAACTTATTTTTCAATTTCTGATTTATTGAATGTAATGACGGTGCTGTTGGAATTACTGGTAAATCAGCCTCTAACCAAAAAATTACTTTGATATTGCTACTCTCGTCAATTAGTGTTTCGTTTATTTTTTTCCACTCAGAGTTGTTTGAGGCAATTGTTTTTCTGCAACCTATTATGATACCATAAAATGTATCTCTAACATTTTTTGCAATGGTTTTTGTTAATATTTCAGCATCATTTTTAAATTTTTCAACATTCTCTATTCGTGCTTCATGTCCACGCATATTTTTAACCTCAATGAATACAATTTGTTTATTGTCAGTTGAGGTTTTGCCTGCTACAAAATCTACTGCTGTAACCTTATCATTTTGAAAATATCTTGCATAATCGGAAGTTCCGGGTTTATCATAATCAATCACGATATTCCATGTATCATCAAACTTGAAAGTTAAATTTCCTTCGGGTATAGTAGTCATACGATATTACATTGAAAGGTTAAATAATTGCTGTTCTCTGTTATATAAGCCGGTAAACTCGTCTAAAATTGGATTATGATTAATTTCTGATAATTTCTCACTACTTTCTATTTCCGTCTGTTTTTTTGCATTTGAATATAAACTGTGAAACATAATTGTAGGTATATCTTTATCTTGTCTTTTAGATATTGTTGCTTTATATTCCTGCATTAGTGTAAGTTGGTGTATGAATAAGTAATCATGTGTTGCTACAAAAACTTGAACACCACTATTTGCCAATAAAACAAGTAGCTCATTAAATAAGGTAATATATTTGGGGTTAAAATGAACTTCCGGCTCATCTATGAATAAAATCGTATCACTTGTTAAAGATTGATTTTTAATTAAATGAGCAAACAATATGAATTTCTTTACCCCCTCGGCAAGCATGGTAGCTTTTATTTTCATTTGGTCGTATTCAACTAAAAATTCATTGTTGCTAAATACCACCTTGCCATTAATTATCTCGTTTATAAAATCAAGAGCGTTATGCAAGCTACCTACTTCTTTTGTTGGTGTGTGAAATAGAGCTTTTGCTAAATCTAAATATGTTTCTTCAAAATTGTTTTTATATCTATCAAGCCAGTCTCTTAACTCTACATAAGTGGTAACTATCTCATGAGTTGGAATGAATAATGCTTTAATTGAGTTTAATTCAGTACAATTTTTTGTAAATGAAATGTTTTTGTAAACTCCCTCATCTATTGCAGTTGGGAAATTTCCATTTTGAAAAATTGAGTAGCTATAATTTTGATTATTTATTAACATACTCAACGATGCCTCTTCTTCCTGATTTTTTGATATTAAGTTTTCAATACCACCTGTATTAAAAGTGTTATCAAGTTTTTTAGCTAAATCAGAACCGAAATCATCATATTTTTCGGTTGTTTTTAAAAAAGCATATACAGCTTTCAATAAATGTGTTTTTCCGGTGCCGTTTTCTCCGATAAATACATTAATACCGGAAGCACAATCTATCGAAGCCTTTTTAAACTTAGTGATGTTGTTAAGACCAATTTTTTCAATTTTATTCATTGCTATGATTTTTAATTATTTCAGCTATCATATCATAAGGCTTTATTCCACCGGCAAATCGTTTCATAACCCTTACATTGACTGCAAAGATATTATTATAACTAACAGTTTTGCCTATCATAGGCGATTTTAAAATCCTATTTAAGTTATTATCGTAGTCTTTAAATTGAGGGTCTTGGAAGATATTGTCTTCTGTACCTTCTGTTAAATATTCATCAACAATTTGTGCTGCTGTATCCATTAGCGCATTTAAAGCTTCTTGATTGGCAGGTTCAAACAAACTCATAAAAGCTTTGGTGATATTGTCTGTTTGGTATGCAGTTTCAATTCCTGTTGTATTTAGAAGAATATCTTTAACTATTTTTATTACTGTATAGTAAAACAAATATCTTGTCGAACCTCTTTGTGTTTTCTTGTTCGCGTCTGCATTTCTTCCAAACTTGTAATCATTAATAGTTTTTTGATGTAATAAATAACAAGCATACAAATCGTTTACTCCAAAACTCTTTATGTGAATTGTTTTGTCTAAATCGTCATGAGTTTGGTTGTTTATTATTTCTTTAAAAACTGTTCCTCCCGGCGAAAATGGTGGGGTTTTACCAAATGCTGAACCAACTTCACCTAACCAACCTGCTGCAAAAACTTTTACTAAATCGAATGCATTAACCCATTCATTATCTTTAAAAAATGGTTTAATATTCGGTTGCGTTGCTTGCTTTGCCTTTTGTGAAATCCACCCGCCTCGCTGAATTTCTAAATATATTTTATATTTTTCAGACATTAATTCTTGCCAATTATTAAAATCGTCATTTACAGCAAGAAAGTCTTTTGCAGTAACAGCCGTTTGGCTATTGGTATATTTTGTTATCTCTCTTATTGATTGACTGTCGTTTTCATCAGTTTCCGCAATTTTCACGACCACAAGTGCATTTTCTAATTCATCTTTCCATTCCTGATAAAGAGGAATATTAGGTTTTGGATTTATTCGTTGTACTGCTTTTTTTACTAACTTCTGCCATACATCTTCGTTTTCAATGCAACCGGTATCAAAAGTTTCCCACAAAGTTTTTGTGGTTTGAGCGCCATTTACAATAAATGGTTCAGTTAAATCTATGCTTCCTGCTTGTTTATTTGATGTATTTGTAGCTACAATTGTAATTCCATTATTAAACAATCCAAAGTTTGCCGGATTTAAAAGTATAGTTCTTTTTATTCCTTTATTTACCTGACGTCTGCTACCAAGGTAGCGGCGAATATTCTTCTCATATAATCTATCAATATCATTTATTTGGTTTTCATACTTTTTCATAAAATCAAACAAATCTAATAACGAGATTGAACCAACATAAAGACTTCCTGCCTGATTTGTGTTTGCTTTAAAAGTAAATTTATTGAGTTTAACTTTTTTTTCTTGTTCCAAAACTCTTTCAAAGATTATTTCAATATTGACAAAATCTGCATAAAAAAATGGTGTTATGTTATTTCTTCCTGCTTTTTGAACGGCAGATACAAATTCAATAACTTCATCGGTGAAATCGCCATCGAAGCAATAAATCAATGCTATTTTATTTTGCTCATTGGACTTTCTTATGTAATCTTGAATATCACTGAACTCGTTATAATCTTGAATAGAATGCTTTTCTGAAAACAAATCTTTTAGTTTTGTAATTTCAGCATCGGCATTTTTTTCTGAAATTTTATTAGCATCAATATATTTAGCAAGATACCATATTGTTTCAGTATTATTATCATCACTTACCTCTTCATGCAAGTATGCTATGTTTATTACATTATTAGCATCAAATTCTACAAAATTTTCAGAGCTTGTATCTATGTCTAACCAATCACTTAATATTTTTCTTGCAAACAGATTTCTTCTTTCTGTTTCATCATTGGTCAAAATGTCATTTAACCATTCTGCTCTGTAATCTTTAAATGTAATCATATTTATATTTTTTAGTTGCACATATCGGTTCGGGTTCCCATTGTGCCTCGTTAGGGCATTGTGTGGAACACAATGTTAGGGAATGTGCCTTCGGCCATTCCCGGCACAATGGGAACCCGAACCGTTAGTGAAAAGGCCGGAGGCATTTTCACTAACACCTGCATTAACACTATTACCGTTTTAGTTTGCAAAACAACAATTGTGTTCATGCTTATTATACGTGAAAGTATCTTTTAATTTCATTCTTTATTCGTATTTCTCCCGGCAGCGGTCGTTTTTTTCAAAATTGTACGGTAAAGCTATAAATAAAAAGCGAAACAGAAAACATGAAAGCGCAAAACCGTATTTTTATTTTTCGGGTTTGCGCTTTCAGAATCTTTGTTTGACAAAGTTCAATTAAAAAATATTGCTTTTGAGTTATTTCTTACTCATTCACAAGCTCTTTAATGAGTTTTTCGGTTTTTTCGCCGCCCCATTTTGCGGCTCCGGTCTTGCGTACCACAATTTCTCCCTTTTTGGAAATAATATAGCTGGTAGGAATGCTTTGGGATTTTAAGATTTCGGGCGGTGCATAGCGGCTCATATACACAGGGAATGTATAATCGCGTTTATCCAAAAATTCTTTTACCGTACCCAAGTCCTCATTGGTAATCAGGAAGAGTTCAACATCCGGATGGTCTTTAAATGTTTCCCACATTTTTTGAATTTCGGGCATTTCGCCTACGCATGGCGGGCACCAGGTAGCCCAAAGGTTTATGAACAGTACCTTATCTTTGTAATCGGCGAGCTGCACTTTTTCGCCCGTCATATTAATCAATTCCCAATTATAATCTTTTGCCGAAAGGGTTTCTCTGTTTTCCTCCTCAATCTCGGAAGGCGAAATAATCATGGCTTTCACGCGATTAACAAAACCGCCTATGGCCAAGCGGCTCTGGGGAATAAAAAGGGTTATTATAAAAATGATGATAAGTACATCGGTTACTTTACCGAATGTATTTTTCTTTTGCCAATTCTCTTTAAATCGGTTGGTGGATTTGCTCATATTGATATTTTGATTCAAAATTAATAAATAAATTGCGGCGAATATACATCTTTTTTCGGATTTAGTAATCCGGATATAAGCAGATGAAAATTAAAGGTTCTTATAAACTCAAACGATTCACTTTTTCATAACTTACGGCAATAATGGTCATCAATACATAAAAACCAAGCAGCAAAGCAGCTTGCGGCAAAATCTGAATCAGTGATAAGTCTTTTATAAAAATCTTGTAAAAACCGGTTAATCCCCAATTCAAGGGTGAAAGCGCGCTAAATAACTGTACATTTTCGGGCATGGCATAAACCGGATACCATATTCCGCCCAAAGCGGCCAAAATAATTACGGAAACGGAGCCAAATACCCCGGCTTGTTCTTGTGTACTGCTCAGTGTGCCAACCGCTATGCCGTATCCTACGGCAGCCAATCCGGAGGCGAGCATCATAAGCAAAAGTGCTCCGGCAGAGCTTCCCAAAGTCAAAACCGGCAAGCCTAAAGCAGGCAAAATGAGGATGCCGGCCAAAATCATAAGTATGAACTGAATGCCTGTAATTCCTAAGTAAACAGTGGATTTTGCAGCAAGATATATTCCGTAAGAGCCCGGCATACTGATAATGCGTGTAAAGCTGCCTGCTTGTCGCTCTTTTATCATACTTCCCGCCAAGGGAATAACAATGAAAAACATGGCAAACATGGTCCAGGCCGGCACATTATGCTGTGTGGAGTTTGGCAGAATATCGGTTTCGGCGGCATATACCGGGCGCTCCTTAAAAACCAGAATACGGCGCGTTTCGGCTTCAGGTATTTTACGCCCGGTCATTTTCTCCAATTCTTCCTGCATCAAGCGAAACAATATTTTATTCTCAATCTGAGCTCCGTAAGCATTCAAAGACGAAAGCAAATAATGCCGATAACTGATTTGCAAAGACGGGTCGGTATAAAGCTCCACATATTCTTCAAAATCATTTTCGGATTCGGGCATTTCGGCAGTAGGGTCAAAGACTTGGTTCACACGTGGTTTTATTTTTTTTCGCAAGCGCTCGGTTGTTCCTTCCGGTATTACCAGTGCTATTTTATAATCGCCGTCTATAACGGCTTTTCGTGCCGCATCGGCAGTTGGTTGCAGCCCTTTGTAAGTGGTTTCAAGTTTAAAATTATTACTTTCTTCCAAACCTTCCTTTACGGTCTGTCCCAGAAGTTCTTTGTCGGCATCGGCAAAAAGCAAGGATGTTTTGTTGCTGCCTTTAAGTTGCTCAAAAGTACTGTGCTGCACCAAAGTAACCACAATAATCATAACTACCGGCAGCAAAAAAAGAATAAGCAAACCGGGAATATCTTTTATCAATATCAAAAACTCTTTTCTCAGAGATGCCCAAAATGCTGTCATACAAATTCTGTTCTTTCCGGCACACCGGTGATTTTTAAAAATGCCTGTTCTAAATTCTCACAAGCGTTATCTTTATTTAATGTTTCGGGGGAACCTTCCGCAACCAAACGCCCCTCACTAATAATGCCCACACGATGACAAAAATCCTGTGCTTCTTTCAAATAATGCGATGTGTATAAAATGGTGGTTCCCTGCTCATTCAGGGTTTTCAAATGTTGCATTATTTGCAAGCGCGTGTGCGCATCAATACCCACGGCCGGCTCATCCAGCATCAGTATTTTAGGCCGATGCAAAATGCCTGCTATTAAATTTATGCGCCGCTTCATGCCGCCGGAACGTGTTTTTACAAGCTGCCTTTTGCTGTCGGACAAATTAAAATCTGCCAACAGCCGGTCTATACGTGCTTCGAGTTCACTGCGTTTCATTCCGTACATGCGTCCAAAAAAGCGTAAGTTTTCATAAACCGACAGTGTGGGAAACAAGGCAATATCCTGCGGCACTACGCCTATCATTTTTTTAATTTCGGACAGCTCTTTTTTAACCGATTTCCCGTCAAGAAGAATATCGCCTTTAGTGATTTTTCTCAAACCGCAAATCATGGAGAATATGGTGGTTTTGCCGGCACCGTTGGTACCGAGCAAACCGTATATTTCGCCGGCTGTAATATGCAGACTCACATTTTCAACGGCATATTTATCCGCGCCTTTGTAGCGTTTGTATAGTTTTTCAAGAGTAATCATAAAGAGTAGTATTTTACGAAACAGCTTTCTGTAATTTTGAAAAAATTTCCGTTTCTTTAGCGGCAATGGCATCCAACATGTCGGCAGCTTTTTCAAAACCGCCTTCTTCGGGAATGCGCTCTTTATAAATGCGCCCGGTAAGCACGGCAAATTCTCTCCATTTGTCGCCGTTGGCAGTCATCATCTCAGAAATTTTCAAAAGCTCATCATTTTTAAGTATTTCGGCTGCTTCCTGCAAGAAAGCTGCGTAGAGAAAACGAAAGCCGGCTCCGCCCGTTCCTATTTCTTCCTGCATCCTGACGATTTGGCCCAGATATTTTTTTGCTTTTTTACTGCCGAGTTTTTCCGGCCATTTTCGAGTATGCCTCGCCATGGTGCTGATTCCTTTGATTCCGAAATACGGTATCGGAATGGTCAGCATGTGTTTGCAAGTTTGTTTTATTCCTTTTATTACGGCCGTTTCCAAGTTATGCGTTTCGGTGGGTTTGGTAATATAATACATTTTCCCGCGCGGCTTATAGGTTCCTTGCGCATAACGCACACGCTTAAGTTCTTCATGAGTGAGCTTTTCGGGTGTTTCCATAATCGGGTCGCTGATTATGTATGAATCATCTTCGCGACCGAAAACCACAATGTTATGTGCGTTAAAATGAAAACGATACGCTTTCGGAAAATAGCTCAAATGAAAAACGCCAACAACCATACCAACCGGTATTTTTTTATCCAAAAGTCGGTTCATGGCCTTCATGGCAGCTTCTTTTTTGCGATACCGTGAAGATTTTACTTTAAAGCCCAAACGTTTGGCCGTTCGTTTAAAAATCATTCCGGGCATAGGCCTGAATGAAACCACCGGCACACCGTTTAACTTATAAAAAGGCATGTAGGAAAAAAATATCCCGGAGCCGATTCCGAAAACCATGGCCTCGCTCAAAGGTTTGCCGTAAAATTTCAATAGGTTCTGCGTAACACCGTTTTCACAATGTGCCGCCATTTTATGCTGAAAATCAATTTGTATATCCAAAATTATAAATTTATTCGTCCGTATTTGTAATTGCACCCAAGCTGTTCACCGGTTTATCCGGCACTTGTTGTAAACTTTCTTTATCAACTTTTAAGGCATAAGCCAATTTTTCTAAATCTTTATGTTTAATTTTTTCAAATGCTTTTGGTTTACAAAGGCGTTTGACTTTACATGCCCACATGCCGGCATAATTAGCCAAGAGTTTTCTGCTCATCTGATTTACCTTCATATGAAAATATAAGGGGCTTTTCTCTCCGGCCAAAACTTTTAATCGAGCCTCTTCAGCTTCCTCATCAATGGCTTTCCATTCTTCTTTTAAGATAATATTTTTAGGATTCCAACCGGAGCTTTTGACCGATATGTACTTACCGGACTCATCGGTGGCATATTGAATTTCTTCAAATTTCCCTTCAAATAAATTCTCGTTATCGCGGGGTACTTCATTTTTTTTCATAAGCTGTCCGTCTTTTGCAATCTGCAAATATATTAAAAAATAATGACCTGAACAGAACGCATTTTGATGCTTTTATTCTTATGCTGTCTAATGGTCTTCTTTATCGTAAAAATCAACGATTGCTTTATGTAGTAATTTTACTGATTCATCATCCATGCCCCAAGTATATAGCTCTTTCTTCTTGCGGTAATTTGATAATATTAGTTTATCATTTGCCATTTGAATATCATTAAATTCTGACAGTTTTACTTTTCTTTTAAAAAACATGCGGTTAATAATCAATATATTATTATCAATTTTAAACATATAATTTTTCCAATCACAGTAACAGTCAGTAAGTGTTAATAAGCCAATAATTAACCAACCGTACTGAAAAAAAGACCCGAAACGATTCAAAATTAAACTTATGAGTCCAATTGCAATCTGAAGCATAGCCAACCAAAATTTCTTTTTTATAAATTTCGAGGAATGATAAAGTTCCATTTCATTTTTCATTTAGGTAACAATTGGGATGTGTTTAGTGTGGGAGAGCGAACAACGATTTCGTCCCCGATGAAATGTACCGAAGGAGCTAAACCGTTCCGAGTTCCCAATGTCAACCCACATTAGCTACAACCCGTGTTGCAGGCCGGCTTTTTATTCGTTCGCTAAATATTCTTCTATTTCTTTCTTAAGTTTCGGTAAATGAATTGAAATTATTCCCCAAATGACCACATCATCTACTTTGTCATAACCGTGTATCACCCAATTTCTTGTATCTACTATTTGTCTTGCATTTTCTATTTGAATTTCGGGAGTAATTTTCATAATTCTATTCATTGCCTCACCAATAATTTCAATTTCTCTTTCAATACCTCTTCTTAGTAATTTATTGTTTTGATATTCATAGAAATCTCTTTCCTCTCCGAGAAAGTCAAATATTGAATCAATGGATGTTTTAATGTCAAAAAGGTATTTTTTTACTTCACGCTTCATAAATCAATTGTTTTGATTCATTAATACTTTCTATAAAATACGGATTTGACAGAGTTCTTTCAGTTACGATGTCAATTTCTCTTTTAAATAGTTCTCTAAGTTTATAATGAAGTGTGAAATAATTATTTGTGTATTCATCAACAGTTAAATTGTCTGCAAAGGAAATTAGAAAATCAATATCACTGTCATCTCCAAAACTCTCAGATACAACAGAACCGAAGGCATAAAGCCTTTTAATGTTAAGTGCCTGACAAATAGCAATCAACTCTTTTTTTCGTTTTTCCAATAATTGGTGCATCTTTTATTTTTTTCAAAGATAGAGAATTTTCGGATTAGCATCAATTTTTTCTGTCAAACTTGCATATAACAGTAATATATAAGCCGAATCCGGGCTCACATTAAGTTCTTAATTATCAACCGAAAAA
>CAYYQW010000081.1:14983-16408 GCA_964472505.1 uncultured Bacteroidaceae bacterium
TAATATATAAGCCGAATCCGGGCTCACATTAAGTTCTTAATTATCAACCGAAAAATCGCTCCAGAACAGATGATTGTATGATAAATTTTCAAAATAATCACGCTCTGAAATAGGCTCCGGCTCTTGTGTAATGTAATCTAAAACTGTTAATTTGGCATTAACGGAGCGTATGTTATTTTGAGGCGAATCGGAATTTGCTGCCTCAATTTGATAATGTATATCGGCCAAACGATAGGTATTATTATCGGTTTTTATATATTCCGTGCTAAAACTGTAGTTTGCATCAGAAATATGTCGGTTTGTCTCTGTTTCGGCAATATAAAGCCCTCTTCCGATATTGGAAATATGTGTAGCTTTGCCTTGAGTTTCATTTTTCAATACGGCATAAGATTTTTTAGCAATATAAATTTTTCCGGAATAAGTTTCAGCATAGTAAAAGCCGGTATTCACTACTTTAGGAGCTTTACAGCGATACTCAAGTACCCAAACAGAATCTCCTCTCAATACGGTTTCATCGGCTATGCTTACTTCAAAATCGCTTTTATGGTGTGAATCCAAAACATTACCGCTGCTCCGAACAATATCGAAAGTCAATAAATCATCCAGCTTGGTGCTTCCCTCGTTGGGAAAGCGTACCTGAAAATTTCGGTCACTTTCCAAAAACTTATAATTTCTGTTTACAAAACTTTTATGAAAACCGCTGCGCTTATAACCTTCCGAATCGTACAATAATGCAATGGCTCTGCGGGTTTCCTCTTCCGCATTTGTTTTCTCGCTTACATTATCGTATAATAACCGGTAGTTATAACTGCTTTGACCGTAATTTTTTTCAATATTATCGGCAGCTCGTTTCAAAAGCAAGTACGGAAAATACGATTTATCTTCCACCACAACCTCCTCAATAGAAAAATCGTGCGGTACCAATACAATTTTCATATTGGTGTTTCCGGCATAATCCGATATTTTTCGTTGTTCTCCTTCATATCCTATGGATGAAAATGTTAATTCGCTTTCAGCTTCGGATTGCGGAATGTTAAGTTTAAAATAACCGGTTTCATCGCTTACGGTTCCTATCGTGCTTCCGCTGATTCCGATATTAACGAACGGAATGGCTTCCCCGGTTTTCTTGTCGGAAACTCGGCCGCTTATTAGGATTTGCCCAAAAGAAAAGTATGGGATAATTAGTAACAAAGTAATCAGTTGAAATATGTTTTTCATAAGCTTAAGTTAAAGCGTTATTACAGCCACAAAGATAATGAAATTTCTGCTATATATATATAACTGTCAAATGAGATTCAAAAACCTTACAAAGCGCTTTCTTTATCAGCAATACCATATAATTCTTCTAAACAAATGCTAAGTTTTTGATTGATAAGCTAAAAAAGAAAATCCGATTACATTGACTGCAATCGTTTGCATAATTAG
>CAYYQW010000082.1:0-16242 GCA_964472505.1 uncultured Bacteroidaceae bacterium
AAAAGAAATTCTAACTGTCAGCCAATATAAATGTCTCGACTAAATCGGATGCCGGTAAACAATTATTTTTGCAAGACCTTATTTTCTCAAAGCTTCCTTCGCTTGCCGTATAACCTCATCGGAACAATAAAGCCCTAAAATTCTACTACCGCGCACAGCAAGCAAAACTAACAAGTTCCCCACTCATTCATCCGCTTTAGACATCAAAATAAACGCCTCAAATAAGCGTTTGTAGGCTTATCGGATTTCTCATGCGTACCGGTGATAAAGATCATAAAAATTCTCCGGTTTTGTTCTTATTTTAGGAAAATAAAAATAACGCTATGCATCAAATTAAAAGCCATCCGATTCTGACCATCCCGCCCGAGGATACCGACATTTTTATTTATGAGGGAAAAAAGATTAAAGCCCAAAAAGCTTTATCAATTGCATCAGCACTTCACCGCGCCGGATACCCGGTTCACAGCCACAGTCTGGAGAACCGAGAGCGCAGCTTAGAATGCGGCATAGGCAAATGCGGTGCCTGCGAAATGCTGGTTGACGGCCAAATAAGGCGTATATGCATAACATCTGCCGAGGGGGTAAAAGAGGTTAAAGAAATTCCAAAAGACTTTCAACCCAAAGTTGAAAAACCCAATACCGCGATTCGCCAAAAATTATATAAAACTACGGCAGTCATAATCGGTGCCGGCCCGGCCGGTTTAGCTTGCCGCGAGGAGCTTAACCAAAAAGGCGTTGCCAATATTGTGGTGGATAATAACGCTCAAATTGGCGGTCAATTTTTGATGCAAACTCACCAATTCTTCTTTTTTGAAAAAGAAAAAAAATTCGGCGGAATGCGCGGTTTTGATATTGCCAAAACGCTTGCCGGCGATAATCATGACGGTATTTTTCTCAATTCCGTAGTTTGGGATATTTTGGAAGGCAAACGGCTGGCCGTGAAAAATATCAAAACCGATGAAATATACTATATAGAAGCCGATGAATTGGTTGTAGCCACCGGTGCCGTGCCTTTCATGCCTTCGTTTGAAAACGATGACTTGCCGGGCGTTTACACCGCAGCCGTTGTTCAAAAAATGATGAATACCGAATTTACCCTGCTTGGCAAAAATGTGCTGACCGTAGGTGCCGGCAATATCGGTTACCTGACCTCATACCAACTGATGCAAGCCGGAGCCAAAGTAAAAGCTATTGTAGAAGCGGCTCCGCGCGAAGGCGGTTTTCCGGTTCAAGCCAATCGTGTGCGCCGGTTGGGAATTCCGGTGCTGCTTTCAAAAATGCTCACAGAAGCCATTCCCAATGCCGACCATACCGGCATTACCGGTGCCGTAATAGCCGATTGTGTGAACTTTAAACCCATACCGGGCACAGAACAGGTAATTGAAGGCATTGATGCCATAAATATATGTACCGGATTGGTAGCCGATGACCAACTGCTGACCAAAGGCTATGAGATTTTCGGCAGAAGCTGCTACGGAGCCGGCGATGCCATCCGGATTGGCGAAGGAACCAGCGCTGTGCTCAGAGGCCGCGAAGCTGCTTTTGAAATATTTAAAAATCTGAATTTTGATTTTAATTATCGAGAATATTTAGCACTCTCTAAAGAATATATTGATTCTCAGCAAGAACCCTTCACCGTTCAGGAACAAGTTTTTATGCCCGACAAAGAACGAGCTTTTGAGAAACCCTTTGTACTCTTGGATTGTTTATCTGCTTTTGCCTGCAACCCATGCGAATTTGCATGCCCGCATGAGGCCATTACCAAAACATCCACCACAACCATACCGCAAATTGATTTTGAAAAGTGCATCGGCTGCATGAAATGCGTATATCAATGCCCGGGTTTGGCCATATTTGGTTATAACCTAAAGAAAGATATGCTGTTTATGCCCATAGAATATGAAGTTGAAGAAAAAACAGATGTTTATTTGGTAAACAATAAAGGCGAAAAATTGGGTGAAGGAAGGGTTGAAAAAATTATGCGGAAGCCCAACAAAACGCATATTGCGCGCATAAAATCCAAAGATATTACGGGCGAAGCATTGACCGATGTTCGCAGTTTTATCGTTAAAACGGAATATCCCGAACCGATAGAATATACCGACAAACCCAATGCCGACGAAGCCGCTTCCTACATTTGCCATTGCGATGACGTAAGCTTGGAAGAAGTAGAAAAAGTAATCGGTGAACGAAAATTTATCTCGGTAGATGAAATAAAGCATACCACCCGACTGGGAATGGGTGCATGCCGAGGCAAACGTTGTATTCCGCGCTTAAAACAGGTACTGCGAGCCAAAGGCATCAGCCTGATTGGGGAAGCCACACCGCGAGGTCCGCTTTCCAATCAAATAAATATGGGCGAATTGTATCCGAAAGATTATCCGGAAACCGTATATGTATCGCAAGGCGACCATCGGCCTGAGATTCAAAAAGCCGAATGCCTCATAGCCGGCGGCGGAATTGGCGGAAGCGCTCTGTTTCGTTATCTGGCCGAAGCCGGAAAAAAACCGGTGATGATAAATTACGACCGTGGCTCATCTTGGCGCAATATTGCCGGCGGCCGGCCAAATTTTAGTTTGCCCGAATTATCGGAAATTGCCGAAAAAAATCTGCAGATTTTTAAAGATTTGCAACAAACAGCTAATATTGATTTCAGAGCCATAAAATACGTAACCCTGGCACATGACGAAACCATGTACAAAGCGTTGGAAAAATCAATGGAATGGTCAGTGGCAGAGATGATTGAACCCAACGATTTTCAAAAGAAAATTTCTCCGCATTTTAATCCAAAATGTAAAGAATACCTTGCAGCATTGATTACCGATAATTGCTGGCAAGCCACGCCCGGTAAAGTATTGGATTTAATCCGTAAAATCGGCTGGTCGAAAGGCGGAACTATTCTGGAAGACTGTAAACTCATTGATGTAAAAAAATCCGGAAATACTTACAAAGCTATAGTTAAAACCCACGAAGGCAAATATATCGAATATCATACCGAAAGATTTATTAATGCTTTGGGAGCGGAAGCCGGCAAATTTGCCCAAAAATTAGGCCACAGAAATCCGTTGTTTCCCGTTAAACACCAGGCATTTATAACTCGCCGCCTGCCCATGCTCGGAATTAATAATACACCGCTGCCCATGGTAATTGACCGCAGAAACTACAAAGGATTTTCGGCTGTTTACGGCCAACAACTCCAAGAAACCGGACAGATAATAGGCTGTGCGTCACCAACTACGGAGCCTTTGGAAACCGATAAGAATCTTAAAATAAATTCTAAAGTTTTTCTGGAAATTATCTCTGAAAACTTCACCAATTGGATTCCCGAACTTTCATCCGTGGGCTTGCAAGCCGTATGGGCCGGTTATTATGTGGAGCCCCGCATGTATATTGACACCGAAGCCGGCTTATTTATGGGACTTCGCGGGCAAGGATTTATGCTCGGACAATATCTCGCTAAACTCTATGTGGATAAATTGCTCGGCAAACAGACTCCCGAATATTTTGAACGCTTAAGCTTAAAAGGCGACGGGCTTTTGGAAAAAGCTTTTAAATAGAAGAATTTCTAAATGAAAGAAAAAATGTCAGTCTTCACAATGAAAACTGACATTTTTTTATAGATTACTATTTTAAAATAAAATCATTATATTTCAAGAATAATGCAGATGGAATGCAACCGCATTACACTCATAATCATGACACAATGACATATAATTACGCTTGGTACAAGCTTTGATGTTTATCTTACGAAATTAATTAATTATTAACCGTTAAAAAAGGAGGTCATTATGTTAGCAAGACGAAACCAAGACACAACATTTCCGAAGTTATTTAGTGACTTTTTTGATAAAGAGTTACTTGATTGGTCAAACAGTAATTTTTCGGATACAAACACCACGCTGCCTGCAGTAAACATTAAAGACACCAAAGACGACTATATAGTTGAAGTGGCAGCTCCGGGTATGAGCAAAAAAGACTTCAAAATTAATTTGAAGGATAATTTGCTGACCATTGCTTCGGAAAAAGAGCACAAAAATGAAGATGAAGAGGAAGGCTATACGCGTCGCGAGTACAGTTATCAATCATTCAGCAGAAGTTTTACTCTACCCGACAATATTGTGGACAGCGACAAGATAACGGCCAAGTACGAAGACGGTGAGCTCAAAATCACCATTCCGAAAAAAGAGGAAGCCAAACCCAAAGCTCCCAAAGAAATTAAAATCAAGTAGTTTTTACCCATAGCAGAAAGCCGGCGAATTATTTGTGTTTCGTCGGCTTTTTTGAGCCCAAATTCTAAAGTTTGTTGTAAAGATATGTTTAACCCGGAGCCGGAAGATGCTCTTGATTTTAAAGACAGACACTAATTATTTGAAAGTGTTTTTTAAATATGATAATGATTAAGCTACTGCCGCAATGGAGTTTCTCCGGCTTTTAAATGCCAAAAGCCATGAAAAAAAACATAGTATTTGTAGTAATTTTGTCTTTGCTCTTAAATGCCTGTAACGGACAAAACTTGAAACCTGAGCAAAAAGAAGAAAACAAAAAACCGACTCCCGAGACGAATATTAAGGTAAACAAGGAATATGATGAAGAAGGAAATTTAGTGCGTTACGATTCGGTTTACACCTCATATTATTCAAATATAGAAGGCGACACCTTAATGCGCGACAGCATTTTTGAAGCCTTCAAAAAATCTTTCGACAAGTCATATCCTTTCTCAAGCGAGCCGTTTTTTGAAAACCTGTTTTTTGAAGACTCATTATTGATGTACGATTTTTATAAAGATGATTTTTTCCAAAGCCGTTATTATCAAAATCCTTATAAAATGGATGAACTGTTTCGGGAAATGGATTCTTTGAAAAATTTATTTTTTAGACCTCAATTTGAAACACCCAAAACAGATAAAGATATTCAGAAATAGTATAAAAATTGCGCCACGATGTTTCGACAGATATTTCGATAACTAAAACAAAGCCCGATACCTTTTGAGAAAGTATCGGGCTTTAAAAATATGTAAAAATTATGCTTCGTCTTTATTTTCTTCTTCTGGAGATTCGTCATTATTTTCAGTATTATCCTCGCTGCCGGTTTCATTTTCTTTTTGGGCTTTTGCTTCGGCTTCCTCCGCTTCTTTAACACTCTCCGGAATTTCCAAATCAATCAATTCTTTATCAATCAACATATTATACCACTGGAGCACCCGTTTAATGTTTGACACATAAACACGCTCTTTGTCGTAGTCCGGGAGTACTTCTTCGAAATAAGCTTTTAATTCATCGCCTGATGATTTATGACTAATGGCTTTTCCGCCGTCTTCTTTTCGATAAATATCCTGAAACAGCTCCCAAAGGGGCTTATCTTCGCCATAAGTAAAAATGGCGATATCCTGCAATGAACTGACATGTTCGGATGGAAATGCCGTGGTTCTTGAGCCGTCATTCAGCGATTCTACGACTATTCCTTTTCCGGATTGAGCAATGTGCTTATACAATCCGGGTCTTCCTGATATGGATAGAATTTTTGTAAGTTCCATAATATAACCTTGTGTTTTAAAAAGTTTAGCAAAAATAGAGCATTAATCGTTTTGCAAAAATTTTTTTCCTGATATGTTAAGAATTTTTTTTCTGAGCTCTAAAATCTGCGGTAAAATTAATTTTGTCCCGTCATTAGTAACGATAAAGTCGGCTAACTTATTTTTTTTGTTTTGCGGCATTTGTCGTTTCATTCGTTTGAGAACTTCTTCCGGTGTACTGTTATCACGCTCTGTAACCCGCTTTATTCTGAGTTCTTCGGGAGCATCAACCACAATATTGGCCGTATGATTTTTATAAGCTCCGCTTTCGTACAAAAGTGCCGATTCCTGCAATACAAAATCGGCCGTTTGCTTGGCTGCCCAATTTTGAAAATCTCGGCTTACATGCGGCCAAATAATTTGATTGGCCTGTTGGAGCTTTGCTTCATCATTAAAAATAATATCGGCAAATTTTTGTTTGTTAATCGTTCCGTCAGCAAAATAAATAAGTTCTCCAAAAGACTCAGTCAGTGATTTCTTAAGTTCCTCGGATGAGTTAAGCAGTTTTTTTGATTCATCGTCGGAATAATATACCGGTACCCCCAACAATGAAAATACTTTTGCAAGCAGAGATTTTCCGCTGCCGATTCCGCCCGTTAGGCCGATTGTCTTTGTTTTTTGCATAGCGCCGTTTCAATTCCGTTTGTGTAGAAATATGTACTTTACTCCTTCTCAGCATCAGATTTTTTAACTTCAATAAGGTACTCAAAACTTTGGGGGGAAATATTCACATTTTTAATATAATCGGGAAATTTTGCCGCAATTGGTGTATAGTAAGAGGGTTTTTCCGCAGCTATTTTTTCAAAATCGGCTGTAAGTCTAAAATCCGAAGCCCTAACTTTATCATAATTACTCAGGCCTACCCTAAAAGTAATTTGTGCTGTTTTGGGAAATGATATAAAATTGACCGTATCGGGCAAATTCTGAATTGAGGGCGCCAGTTCAACACTCTTTTCGGTAAAACGCTCGGCGGGTATCATCAACTTAACATTTCCGGGAAAAGCATAAATCCCGTCTTCGGTCTGCAACTCTACCGATTTGCGTATCGTGTCGGAGACATTTTGTAAATGAATCGCTTGCGTTTCAACATACTTTATTTGTTTTATAAGACTTTCCGACCCGCTGATAATAACGCTGTCAGGCTCCGTTTCAATCTGTCCGAAACCATCATGCATGGGAGCATAATTCACTTTAACATTAAGTGAAACCGGTACTTTCTCTGAGGCCAGTTTTTTTAATTTCAGATACAAGGTATCGGACATTATTTCGAGCAACTTTACATCTTGCGGCAATTTTTTCTTAACCAAACTTTCAATATAAGCGGGCGGCAAGAATTGCTCACCTCCCGATTCTACAATTTGGCTGCCAGACAGCTCAAGCCCCTCTTTAAAAATACGTTTAGTTTTACGCAAATCACGTGCTGTCCCGGTGACTTTCAGCTCAAAAGAGCGAGGAGTTTCGGAAGTTAAACCGTAAGATAGCGGCAAGTCCGCATACTGCGTTTCGACTTTAAAAACAGCTGTCGTGCTGTCATTTAGTGCACGCAAAACCCACAGGAATGTAGTTATAAGCAGGAATGCCATAAATATTAAAATATTTTTCGACAACTTAGGCCTTTTCATTCCCCTCTGTTTTAAATTCAAAAAAAACGGATTTGCATTCCAAATTTTCTATGACTCTGTGTTGGGAAAACCCATAAGTTGAGCAAAAAAATATTCGATTGCAAATCCGAGAAATATAATAATTATTTTTGAGCCGGCATATCGGCTGAATCTTTAATAATGGCATTTTTGTTTACACGCAGCTGCGATTTCCCTTCTACTTCCAAAACCACGCTGTCCTCTTTTACTTTTGTAATTCGGCCGTAAATACCGCCGGTTGTCATTACATCGTCGCCTTCTTTCATGGCTTCACGAAACTTTTTCACTTCTTTTTGCCGCTTCATTTGCGGACGTATCATAAAGAAATAGAAAACTACTACAATTACGCCCATCATAATAAGCATACTGTATGGACTTCCTTCTTCGCCTTGTTGCTGCATAAGCAGAATAAAATTCAAATGTGTCATACTATTATTTATTTGTTGTGTTTATTAATTGATAATCAGATTCTATAAAAGCAGTCAGTTGCAATACTTTCACGGAATCCTTTGCATTTGTAATCACCTCGGTAATTTTGGTTTGATTATTTCTAAATCCTTGAGTATCAAACATTATTTTAATTTTTCCTTGCTCGCCGGGTTTATACTCTTGTTTTTCAATTCCGGTGGTAGTGCATCCGCAGTGTGTAATAATATCTTTAATGATAAGATTACCGTTGCCGGTGTTTTCGAAATAAAATACATATTCTACTTTCTCACCGTGCTTAAGTGTCCCTAAGTCAAAGTTTTCTGTTTCAAACGCTATGTCGGGTTCTCCGGATTTTTCATTGGCAGACTCTTGTTGGCTGCAAGATACACCAAAAAAAATAAGTAATAAAATGATAAAGCTTTGTTTACCGCTCATTATAATCATTACTCTACCAGGCCGCGGCCTGTTTTGTTAAACAATTCATTCTCTTTCAGATAGTTCACCGTTTTATCCAATACACCGTTTACAAATTTAGCATTTTTTGGCGAACTGTACATTTTTGAAATCTCGATATATTCATTTATGCTCACTTTTATAGGTATCGATGAAAAACCTATCACTTCCGTTATTGCCAAAAGCAAAATCAGACGGTCGGTTCGAGTTACGCGCTCAATATCCCAATTCACAATTTGCTTTTCAATAATTTCTTCATAAGCATTGCGATTCAATATCGCTTTCATAAGCAAATCACGTGCAAAGGTACGATCATCATCTTTTTTGTAAACAGCCGGAAAAACCAAAGTTTCATTTTTCCTTTCCTGAACACGGTCTATAAAACTTGCAATTTTCTTAATAATGAAATCAATATCATTAATCCAATAGATATCTTTTTCTTCAAGCGTGGTATATAACTCCTCAGAATTATACAAAACGACTTCAAAAAAATGTTTTACAAATCTTTTATCACTTTCAAAACTTGGGTTTTCTTCTTTGATATAAGCTTGGTAGTCTTCGCTGTCTAAAAGATCGCGGCTTAATTTACTGACAACTTCGCGGTCTTTGAGCCAACTAAGCTGTTTATTTGAAACTTCGCGCCTAAAATTTTCATGCTGTTTGAGCGTTTGAGCAAATTCATTCTCAACAAAACGCATATTGGGCATACGCTCTTCAATATCGGCAGTAAGCTTGTTGCGTCGTATTTCAATTAGTTCTTCCGTTTTTTTGAGCACTTCTGCGTAAAGCAAGAGCAAATAAAAAAACAAATCGTGTGTTCTTTGAATGCTTTCGCGCAACTCCTTATGAGCAGCCTCTACACCCTGTTCTCGCTTGGCTGAGTGAGCATACAATACTTGAAGAACTTTAATTCTGAGAAAACGTCTGTTTAACATTTACCTAAGGGTTTTTAGAACCGCAAAGTTATACGCAAAAATTTCATATGCAAAATCATTTTTCAGTTTGTCGGCAAAAGCTCCGTGAACGTTTATAGACAGGACTTTAAAAAAAGCTGTAATTTTTTCAAAAATTTTATTGTGAAATCCATTTTTTTTATACTTTTGCACTGCTTTAGCAAAAAGGAGAGGTGGGAGAGTGGCTTAATCCACCGGTTTGCTAAACCGGCATACTGTTTTATGCGGTATCGGGGGTTCGAATCCCCCCCTCTCCGCTGAAAATGCCACAAGTCTTTTTTAATAAAGATTTGTGGCTTTTTTTATGTTCCAAAATTCTCGGAGTCTTGTTTTTTGACACAGTTTTTAGAACCTTTAGAACCTTATCCACAAAACAAATACAAATTTGTTTTGCATCCAAATAATAAAATATCCTACATTTGCCGCAAACAGGAACAAGAAAATCATGGCAGCTGATTTTAAAGAAATTTTCAGAAGAAAAATCATACCGCTTACATTTGAAAGAACCATTGGTCTGTTTGGTGCCTCTACCATAGGCATCGGGGCGCTTATGGGAGCGGGTTTGTATGTACTCATCGGAATGGGGGCCGCAGCCGCCGGGCCTTCTGTCTGGCTGTCTTTTTTAATATGCGGCGGTCTGGCTTATCTTACCACATTAATGTTCGCTGATTTCGCCAAATTAGTTCCAAAATCCGGCGGCGGTTATGCCTACAGTTATGATGCCTTGGGAAGTATCGGAGGATTTGTAGCCGGATGGTTTTTAGCCTTAGGCAGTATTTTTGCCTGCGCTCTTTATGCAGTAGGATTTGCCCAATACTTTGCCACTTTCTTAGGCGATGTTTCGCCTTGGTTCGTTACGCTACTTGCTTTGCTTTTGGTGGCAGTTTCTACTTTAATAAACAGTTTGGGCGCGGACAGCGATCGCATACAAATAGTGCTTACTTGGGGCAATGTTGCCATTTTGCTTTTATTGATAAGCGTATCGGTTTTTCATTTTGATACGGACTTGGCCAAGCCTATGTTTCCAAACGGGTTTTCAGGTACACTCAGTGCCATATCCATCATTTACATTTCATTTTTCGGTTATCAGCTTATAGCCAATAATGCAGATGAAATCAGAAAACCCAAAAAGAACGTACCCAAAGCCATGAAGATTTCCATGGGAATGGCTATTGTATTTTATTTAATAATCGGTATCACAGCGGTTTTCGTAATCCCGTGGAACGAATTGGGAGCCTCCGATGCACCGCTGGTTTTGGTAGCCGAAAAAGGTTTCGGAGCTTACGGTTGGGTAGTAATTTCGGCGGGTGGTGTGCTGGCTGCTGCAAGTGCACTCAACAGTACTTTATTGTCGCAGGCACGACAAATATATGCCATGGGGAAAAACCGTTTTTTCCCTGATTTATTGGGCAAACTGAATAAAAAGTCCCGAACGCCGGTAGCGGCTATTGTTGGAGGCGGTCTATTAGTGGCAGTGGTTTTATCTTCATTCGATCTTGAATTCATAGCCAAAGCAGCCAACTTTTGTTTGTTGGTTTCCTTGCTGCCTGTTTCTCTTGCGCTTCGAAAAATCTATCTCGAAAACGAAAACAAAAGACCTAAAAATATCTTCAAACGGCGATTACCCGAAATTGCATTAGCAGTAAATGTGGCCTTACTGTTTACGCTCGACAGATTTTCCTTACTTTTTGGATTGCAACTGGCTGTTGTCGGGGCAGTGCTGTATTTCTTTTATTCGCGCAAACGAGAAACCCGCTCTCGCAGCGGAATGAACATTGTTCTTACCGAAGATAAATCACAATTTCTGCGCTCCGGCAGTCGTATTTTAGTGCCCATGGCAAATCCGGAAAATCAACAAGCCATATTTGCCGTTTCCAATGCACTATTAGGTAAAAATAAAGGAGAAATTATAGCTTTATCGGTAGTGCAAACGCCTAAACAAACGGATTTTTATTCGGCTCTTTCGGAACAGGATATTTCTTTTGAAATAATGGAACGTACGGCAGAACTTGCGAAACTCTCAAATGCTCCGATAAAACCCATGATACGTGCATCGCATAATATCTCACAAGGAATTGTACATGCAGCGGTTGACAAGGCTTGTAATATGATAGTAATGGGCTACGGCGGAAAACCCGAGAAAGGGAAAAAGAATCTAATGCAGCATGTGCTCAATGAAACCAATACCGATATCGTCTTCATAAAAATACATAAAGACCTGTCTGACTTTATCCCCAAGAAAATAGCCGTGGCCATGGGCGGAAAAGTAAATACCGGGCTAATGGTAGATTTGGCGGCCGGACTTGCCGATAATTATGAAGGGCATATTAGCTTTTTGACCATATTACCAAAAGATTTCACCTTGAAACAAAAAACTGATTCCGATAAAGTTTTGGCTGAAGCCATACAACGCAACCGGAAGGCGGTACTCTACAGTGTGCATACCTACTCTTCCGCTGATCCCTTACAACTGTTGGTTGAACTCTCAAAGGATTATGATTTGCTTATTATAGGAACCGTAAAAGTAAAATTTTTTCAGCGCAATGTATTGGGCACATTTGCCACTGAGTTAGCCGAGCAAGCAAAATGTTCGGTTGCCGTTGTGCGAACTACCGATGCGGTTCAGAAAATCGGCAAACAGATGATGGGTTCTTAAAAACTAATCAAATAAGTTGAAGGCAATCATTTTTCTATAGCATAAGCCGAATTGAATCTCTCTGAAAAAATTAAACTGAAGATTGTGAACATCAGAAAAAGATAAAAACCGTATTGCAGGCTTGTACCGTTGAATGAAAGCAGGTTCAGAGCCGACCGGGCACGGGTCAGATGTTGCATTTGGCTGTTTACAATGCTGTCAAAGCCAATGTAGGCCATAAAAATTGCAACTACCGTAACATCGGCCATAGACCATTTTCCGGAGCGAAAAACCAAAAAATTCAAAACCCTGTTTTCGCGCAAGCGGTTTTGCCCGAATACCAAAATAAGAGCAGCCGCCATTTTTGACAAAGGAAACAGAACACTGAATAATAAAATGAGGAAGCCGGTGAATACCAACAAAATATCGGCTTCGCTCATCATCAGCACCACCAAATCCCATATACTTTTAGAGCGGTAAAACAAAAGTTGGTCGGAGAAACGAATAGGTTCCCCTAAAAGGGTAAATTCCAGACGTGTGATAATCAATTCCAAATCAATCATAGGCATGCTCACTCCGCAAAACAACAACACCAAAGCAGTGAGCACGGATGACGTTATCAGATACGGATGCATGCGCGGATTTTTAACCAACAACAAAAGAAATACAAGCAATGCACTGCCGGCGGTTAAAAGTGTCCGTAAGTGAACGGCTTCCCGAAGCCGGCTTTGCTTTTGTGTTAATGCATTAATGCAAGTTTCGCGATCGGGACAAGCATGCCGTTCCAAAATGTTTGTCAATAAAATATTTTGAGCCGAATAATCGGGAGCCTCCAACAATCGGTCAAGCTCCTGCCAAAGCACTTCTTTAATGTTTTGCTGTGTTTGCGGTTTTTGTAATTCTTTCAATACGACATCGGCATATTCCGGCACATCATCTTTCATATCCTGCAGATCAATGAAAATATCCATAAAAATCTGCTTGAAAATACCGCCCCAAGTAGTCATATTGCGACGGCGAATATTCTCATCCATTTCATCAATAAGCTGATAGAGCATGTCTTCAACCGGTTGTCGGAATTGCTCGCTTGTCATTTCATCGGAAACCAATTCATCAATTCGGCGGCTAAGCGATTCGGAAATCTGCATCTGCCACAATTCCACATTAAACAATCCGTAACGCACATGGCGCAATTCAGCCAAATCTCGGCTTGTTGATTGCAAACGATTGGCACGATATTTTGTTTGCCAGGCAAAATATAAAACCACCGCCAAAAGCATGATTGACAGAACAGTACGAATTTTATCCGATGGACTCATAAGGGGCTTCACCTGTGTATGCGCTTATTTTTTCAAAAGCCATAAATATAGTTATAAATTTCGTTTTGGCAAGTTATACATTTAACAAGACGCGCATCCCCACTCCGAGCCGTGGTACGGATATCAGATCCACGAAAGCAATCAAAAGCCGCTGCCACAAGAGCAAGTTTGCAGTCAGGAACAGCAAGAATTATTTTAACTGCTGCACACTCGCACGTTTTAAAGTCCTCCGGACGTTCAAAAGTGTTTTTCCTTAAACTACTCTCGGTGCATCTTCAAGACGCGCCGGGAATAGTTTCCGATTGTAGTCTGCCTTTTCTGTTTTTCGAGCCAATTTTGGTATTCCTTATCTTGATAATTGAAACAAAAAGCCGTATCTTTACCAAAATTAACAAAAAAATAAAATATGAGTTATACCATAAAAATCACCAAAAACACACCACAATCTTTGAGTATTGTGAACATGCTTAAAGCTTTGGCTAAAGATTACGACTTTTTACAAATCCGTGAAGATGAAGTTTCATCGGAATTAACAACCGAACAGGAAAAAGAACTCGAAAGCAGATATAACTATGTAAAAAAAAATCCTACAGAAGGAAAAACGTGGGAAGAATTTGAAAAGAGTTTGTAATACATGAAAAACTATAAGCTGATAATTAATCCGTTTGCTGAAACAGAAATAAAAGAAGCAAGGGAGTGGTATAATTCTCAGAAAAATAATTTAGGGGAAGAATATTTGGCGGAATTAAAAAAAACAGTTTTGAGAATCCAAAGCAATCCGTTTCAATTTCCTATAATTATGAAAGAAATAAGAAAAGCAGATACAGGTAGATTTCCCTATTCTGTTTTTTATTATGTCAATCAGTCCGTTATCAATATCTTTGCCGTATTCCATACAAGCAGAAACCCTATGATTTGGAAACAAAGATTTGAAAACAAATAATTTGAATATACGCCCGTGCAGGTGTCCCCACCTGCAGTACCCGGTTTTCAGCGCCTTTGTGATGTTTTTACAAAAACTTGTGCCAAACTTACGTCCAAGTCGCCCTGCGGGTGATTTAGGGGGCACCGCGTAAATCGGTTCTATCTGCTGCCCGCTCACACGTTTTGAAGTCCTCCCTTCGACTGTTGCTATTAGATTAGCTCAGGAACCACCGGACGTTCAAAAGTGTTTAAATACCGGCTTGTTCCGGTGTAGTCCGACCACACGTTTTAAAGTCCTGCGGACGTTCAAAAGTGTTTCATCTTGCAAATCTGCCGGGTTTCATTCCGTGTCGCCGCATGTAGCGGGGACAAAAAATTAAATTAAAAAATATTTCAAAACAGCTGTGCTTTTGCTACTATATGTTAAACAAGTGGTTTTTTATTCAAAAGTTTGAATAATTTTGCAATAAATCATACAATTTTCAGACTAAGGAACTAATTGATACAAACATAAATATTGAATCCATGAACACTTTTACAAAATTATCTCTGGCTGTCTTATTTTTTCTGCAAACATCTTTGGCTTTTGCGCAAGAACCCGATCCGGTAGATACCGGTAAAGCGCTTTTTCAAAGTGCCTACAAAAGAGGTGTGAACATTGAAGCAGGCGTTGGGGCATCAAGTTTCCTGATTACCAAGACTAAAGCAAGTTTTGGCCAAAAACTAAATTTAATACCCAATACCTATGAATACTACGTTGCATCTTCAGCCATTACCACAGGGGAAAACACCGGTAAATTATTTTACGCAGGCTTCAAATTAGGAAAACGCATGTATCGCGACACGCCTGAACGCACCGACACGGTAAGCATTACAAACTGCGAAGCCATTGATTTTTACTTTATGGGGGCCAGCCTGCAATTCCCCTTTATGCGACCGATCGGTAACCATATATATTGGTCGTTAAACCCCGGATTTTATGCAGACTTTATAATCGGAAATATGGAACCGGAAATTAAAAACGGCAATTTGGAAACCGATATGGTAATAGTAACTTACGCGGATGAGCCGCAAACCTTAAAACCTTTAGACTTAGGGATTATCTTGAGTTTGGAGTTCGGATTTCGTGCAGCCTATACCGGCCTTTCATTTCGCACGGGTCTAAGAAACTTAGCGCCCGATCATACCGATATGACAATAAGAAATAACGGCTTGTTAAACTTTTATGTAGGTTATCGTTTTGAAAGTAAAATAGCCAAAGAAGATCAAAAGAAAATTGATAATTTGATTAATCGATAAAGAAAATACTAAAGTTTCTTTAAAAAGCAGCTGCCATCAGATCGTGCCACGATAATCGCGGCACGATTTCAATTATCCGTCGAACTTTTTTCCTTTTAACCCGGCGCTAATCTCCTTCAAATCAAAGGCTTTCGGCACGGGAATGTTTAATTCATGGGTACGCGGCTCGGTGCGATCTGCAAATCGATACACGAGTTGTATTCCGCGAAAAGGTTCGGTGATTGGTTTTACTTTATTGATGCCCGAAAAAGGAAAATCCCAATTGTGGAAATAGCCGTTGATATAAGCGTATTGGGCACCGAGAAGGACTAATCCGTCGCCGGCAGAATTTCTTCTTTTATAGTACAGGGGAAAGAAAAAAGCACTTACCAATAAAAGTCCGAATATTCCGCCGAAAATCAGAAAGAAAAGGGCCAATTCTTCGCCTTCCAAAATAAAAAGAAAAGGGATGCTTATCAAAGCAAATAAAATTCCGATAACAATTATAACGGCTTTATTTTTGGCTCGGTTTTTTTCGTATTGAAAATTCACAAATTCTCGCAGCATTTCATCCGTCATCTTCCAACGGAAAAGCAATTCAGAGCCGTCAATCAATTTGTCGGCTTTTTGAGCGCGCTTAAAGAAGATAAATGCCGCCGCCGCAAATGACAATGTCAAAAAAATGCCCACAAAAGCCACAGCCCACAAGCCGCTCAAGGGATTTTCATCGACAAAAGGCAAGACAGATACCACAAGCATCAGCAATGCGCCCGAAAGAAAAACCACGGCTGTGCTCCGTTGGCGATTGTGTAATTTAAAAGTAGTATTTTCCATTTTTTCTTAGCTTATTACTGAGGTTTCGCAGCTCTGAATTGGTATGTTTATTTTGATATAATATTTATTAAATATTTTCCTGCAAGTTTTAATTAACCGTAGCATTTATGCTACGGGATCATAAAATCCTTTAAATTAGGGCTTTAGCCAAAATATTCATCAATGTTTATGGCTAAAGCCAAATTTGTAATTGTTTTATTTACAA
>CAYYQW010000083.1:0-16180 GCA_964472505.1 uncultured Bacteroidaceae bacterium
TAGTATTTACGCTCGAAGCCTCTTCTACTACTACATTGTCCACTTGAATGGTTGTAGTTTCTCCTGCATCTTCGGTGTCATCACCATCGTATTGGAAAGCTATGTGAATAGTTCCTGTATAAGTGGAAACATCCATGCTTCCGGCAGTTGCAAACCCACTATAATCGCCTTCAAAGTCACTTGGAATCGTAAAATTATCCGTTACATTATCCCAAGTTGCGCTGTAAACATCATCGGTATAATCACCGGTAATCCAGACGGTAAGCGCATCGTGAGTATAATGACCTACATTTACATCAAAAGAAAACACCGGATTAGTGGCTCCTGAAACATCAATCGCTGGTGTCATCAGCCAAGCTTGATTCACTTCGTCTGAATTATAAGAACTCATCTGTGCATACAAATTGTCATCCCAGGATTTCCCTATCCAAAGGCGCTCACCTACTTCGGCTTCGTTCATCCAACCATCCAAAGCGATCGGCTGGTCTTCTGTAACCGTCTCAAAATCTTCGCTAAAAATTTGGGCATTACTTGTTCCTGCGAAAACAAATAAGGCCATTGCTGTTAATAATAATAATTTTCTCATGGTATTAAATTTTTTAGTTAAAAATTAAGTTTCAAAATTATAAAAATAATTTTAATTAAATTGCAAGATACAATTTTTTAACAGAAATTTCAAGTTTTTCTCATACAAAGATAAATGTGAGAACAATAAAGCTCTGATAATGAGTTATCCGGCGAAAATATAAAATTCATGCAGAATGAATCTGTCAGTTATTTTATTCCACACGCTTTATTAACAAAACATAACTCGGAAAATGGTCGCTGTAGCCGTTCTGAAAACGGTCATAAGAAAAGGTACGTTTGGGATAACCGGCGAAACGTCCGTCTTTTTGAATCATGAATTTTCTTGAAAACACGCCGGCTTTCCAATACACAAAACTACTGTTATCATCCGAGATTAAGTTTTCGGATAATACCAACTGATCAAACAAGCTCCAAGCATCGCGATAAGCATTGCTGCCTATGCCGCGTTTGTGAAGCGTGTAAAAAGGATTGTAAAACTCATCCTCCTTCAGTCGGTCTTTGTCTTTCTTGGCTTTGAGGTGTTTTGTCATGGCGTTTGCATCCGGGTTATTATTCAGGTCGCCCATAATAATAATTTTAGCATCCGGATTAACAGCCAAAATGGAATCAGCCAGTTCTCGACTTTGGTCGGCAGCAGCTTCGCGCTTGGGCTCCGTAGCTTTTTTCCCTCCGCCCGGCGATGGCCAGTGATTCACCATAAAATAAAATATTTCATCGTCATGTTCGGCTTTTACCAATAGCTGAGCGCGTGTTTCATCATCTTTATCAAAATCAAATTTCAAGGGATGTGAACTTGAATCAATAATTGTAAAAAAATCTTTGCGATACAGCAAAGCCACATCAATTCCGCGTTCGTCGGGCGAGTCATAATGTACAATACCGTAGTTGGAATTAATTAGACGCGGTGTTTTGATTAAATCCTCCAACACACGGCGATTTTCAACTTCGGAAATACCCAAAATCATGGGTCCGCCTTCGATATACGCTTCGTTAATATGTGAAATGACTTCGGAGAGTTTATCCAACTTTTTAAAATAACGCTCTGCTGTCCAAGCATATTTACCGTCCGGTAAAAAATCGTCATCGCGCGTATCGGGTGATTTAATGGTATCAAAAAGATTTTCCACATTATAAAAAGCTACGGTTGCCACCTTGTAACGGGTAGTTTGAGCCGATAAAGCATTTGCAAATAAGAATAATGCGGCTGTTATTAAAACTGTGAAACGTATCATAAAGTGTTGTTAAAAATTTTTAAAAATCATTTGAAGTTGTACCTTTGCTTCCCTTTTCTCAAAAAAGTGGCTCGAAAGTACAATATTATTTTAATAAAAAAAACAGTAGAATATGAAAAAATTAATGCTCTTCATTGCGCTTTCATTTTTTGCCATGCAAGCGGTATGGGCTCAGAACAGCCTTACCGGTATAGTGAAAGACAGTGAAACGAAAACAGCTTTGGCGGGAGTTTCCGTAGAAGTTGAAGGTATCCGTACAAAAGCAGAAAGTAACTCCGAAGGGAAATTCAGCATTAGATTGGTTGACGGTGATTATACGCTGATTTTCAGTGCGCCCGAATATCGCAGACTTTACAAAACAATTTCAGTTGATTCAGATACTGACATAGGAACCATTCTGATGCAACGTGCCCAAGCAAAACAAGACCGTGACGTGGTAATACAACTCTCGGAAGATGATTTGGACTCGGAATTTGGAGGTATGGAAACCAATATTTCCGGTGCTCTACACAGTTCAGATGATGTCTTTCTGTCAACAGCCGGTTACAATTTCGGGCCTTTGCGATTTAATATTCGCGGTTACGAAAGTCGCTACACAAGCCTGCACATGAACGGCGTACAAACTAACGATCCGGAATCCGGCCGTGCAATATGGGCCTACTGGGGCGGACTCAACGATGCCGTAAGAAACAATTACAGCGAAAAAGGCATCACCGAAAACAGTGTAGGTTTTGGCGGTATTGGCGGATACACCGCTATTGACACACGTGCTTCAAAAATTCGCACGGGAACCAAACTCACCTACTCATACACCAACAGAAACTACAACCACCGAGCGATGTTTGTCCATTCCACCGGTATGATGAAGAACGGATTGGCCGTTGCAGTTTCGGGCTCGCGCCGATATGCGGAAGAAGGTTATACCGACGGCACTTTTTACGACGGCTACGCATATTTTGGTTCCATTGAGAAAAAAATAAACGATAAACATACCCTCGGATTAGTGGCTTTCGGCTCACCCACCAAAAGCGGCGGACGAAGCGGAACAACACAAGAAGTATATGACCTGACAAGCACCACTTACAACCCAAACTGGGGGTGGCAAGACGGCAGAAAACGTAATGCCCGCATAACCGACGGACACAGTCCCATGGGAATTTTCACGCACTATTGGAACATGAACCGAAGCAGCTCTTTGGAAACTTCTTTTTCATACATGCGCGGAAAATATAACCGTACTTCTTTGAACTGGTATAACGCAACCGACCCGCGTCCGGATTACTACCGCTATCTTCCGAGCTATATGACAAGCGAAGCAGCAGCCGAACTGCGTGCCGAAGAATTTAGAAACGGTGAAAGACAACTCGACTGGAATGCTATATACCAATCCAATTTATCAAATTTTCATATTACAGAAAATGCCGACGGAATTGCCGGCAACAGCTTTAGCGGTAATCGTTCGGAATATATAATTGAAGACAGAAGAGACGAAAACAACCAATACACATTTAATACAAATTTCCGTACCGAACTTTCGGAAAACATTGAAATTACTGCCGGAGCACAATACAAAGCCTATTATTCACGCAACTATAAGACGCTGGAAGACCTGCTCGGCGGCGACTATCTTGTAGATATTGATAAATATGCCGA
Organism: uncultured Bacteroidaceae bacterium; assembly: GCA_964472505.1. Classification (GTDB taxonomy): domain Bacteria; phylum Bacteroidota; class Bacteroidia; order Bacteroidales; family JAADGE01; genus JAYEIA01. The sequence goes on from CAYYQW010000083.1 coordinate 3,474, forward strand.
AAGGGATTTGATTGGAGAAGGCGTTGCCGATAATGATATCAATCATCCCAACCACATTGTGGATACCATTGGCGAAGTATTCGGTAACGATTACAACGCCACCATTCATTACGGACAGGCTTGGGCTCAGGCATCATACAGCCTGCGAAAATTCAGTGCTTATGTCGGCGGATACGGTTCATATACCAATTATTGGAGAACGGGAAATATGCAAAACGGAAAATTTCCGGAAAATTCGCTCGGTGATTCCGAAAAATTTGACTTTTTAAATTACGGAGCCAAACTCGGTGCTAAATATAAAGTATTGGGCTTCCACCATTTCCATATTGATGCAACTTATCTCACCAAAGCGCCTTATTTTGAGAATGCTTTTGTTTCGCCGCGTACACGCAATCAGACCGTTAATAATCTGAAAGATGAAAAAATTCTCTCGGCACAAGCCGGATATAAGTTACAAAGCCCGAAACTGAAAGCAACTTTTGATGTTTTTTACACCGAATTTAAAGACCAAACCGAAGTGCGCAGTTTCTATTTTGACGGTTTCAGAAACTTTGTAAACTTTGTTATGACCGATATCAATAAAACCCACCAAGGCATTGAACTCGGAATAGAATACGAAGTACTTACCGGATTATCTCTAAGCGGTGTTGCATCTTTAGGTTATTACCGATGGACTTCGCGCCCAAACTTTAGTGTTTACGTAGATAACAGTTCCGAAACACTCTATGAAAACGAAACCGCTTATGTGAAAAACTTTTTGGTAGCCGGTACGCCTCAAACTGCATTATCAGCCGGCATACAATACTTTGCTCCAAAATACTGGTGGATTGGCATGGATGCGAACTACATGGATCACCGCTATTTGCAATTCAGTGCACTGACACGAACCGTTGATGCCCTTGAAGGCATGGAAAGAGGTACCGAAGAATTTAGAGAGCTGATCAGCCAAGAAAAATTACCGGAATCTTTTATGTTGAATGCTTTTATAGGAAAATCTTTCCGATTTGACTATAAATACTATCTTTCAATCAGCTTAAACGTAAACAATGTATTGAATGACAGAAGCATTATGACCGGCGGATACGAACAAGGCAGAATTAATGCAGACAACTTGGATCAATTTCCGCCTAAATATTTCTATTATTCCGGCTTGCAATACTATTTAAACATTAATTTCAGATTTTAAAAAAATAAACATGAAACAAATAATCACAATAATAAGCATTAGCCTTGTTTTTCTTACGCTGCTTTCAAGTTGCGTAAAAGAAGACTTTGATACCGTGCCCGAGAAAGAATACACCGTTGATTTTGAAGCCAATGCCACCATTGCCGAGCTTAAGGAATTATACCGAGGCAGTAATGTATTGGTTGATGAAAACATCATAATTAAAGGTGTAATTACAGCTAATGATGAAAGCGGAAATTTCTACAAAGAACTTTATCTGCAAGACTCTACCGGTGCCATGAATCTGCGAATTGACCAAACCAATATGTACATAGATTACCCTATCGGGCAGTTGGTATATATCAAATGCAGCGGATTGTATCTGGGGACTTTTAATGATGTTTTTCAGTTGGGCTACAGCCGAAATGTTGACCGCATTAATGAAGCTTTCATTGAAAACTACATTTTCAAATCAGACGGCGGAGAGCCTATTGAACCTAAGGTTGTAAGCATTACCGAACTAAATGACGAAGATTTGGGAATGCTGATAAAACTCGAAAACGTTCAGTTTAAAAACCCTGACCAAACCTATGCCGACGGAGATAATCAAACAGACCGAACCACCGTGCTGGAAGATTGCGAGGGCAACGAATTAGATGTTCGCAACAGCGGATACGCTACTTTTGCCAATGATGATTTGCCCGACGGAAACGGCAGCATTATTGGTATTCACGGTAAATATTTTGATTACCAACTGAAAATACGTACAACCGAAGAGGTGGAACTCACCGGTGATCGTTGCAATAAATAAAATTCTAAAATACAGATATTATGTTAAAATACAGCAAATTATACTCAGTATTAGCTCTGTTTGCATTGCTTTTCCAAGCTTCCTGCATAGACTATGAATACGAAGCGCCCGATGAAGAAACTTACTCGGTAGATTTTGAAGCCAATACCACTATACAGGAATTGAAAGCCGTATATGGAGACAGCCTCACCAAAATCACCGATGACCTTATAATAAAAGGAACGGTTGTGGCAGATGATGCTACCGGGAATTACTACAAATCGATAATCCTACAAGACAGCAGCGGTGCCATAACCGTAAGTTTGGATGCTTATGAGCTTCACAACCTCTACGGAATCGGAGATTTAGTTTATATCAAATGTCAAGAATTATATCTCGGCGAATACGGTGATGTCGTTCAACTGGGCTCCAATTACAACGGTTCGGTCGGACGAATTGAAGAACCGCTCATCAAGGAGTATCTCTACAAATCTGACGGAGGTGAACCCATTGAACCCGAAGTAATTACATTCAATCAATTTACAACGGATCGCATCAATACCATTATTCAATTGGAAAACGTACAATTTAAAGCTTACGAGTTAGGCGGCACCTTTTCCGACGGTATCAACCAAATAGATTACAGCCGAGTGCTGGAAAACTGCGAAGGTATTGGCGTAGAGGTACGTACCAGCGGATATTGCGATTTTGCCAACGATACCGTTCCCGAAGGCAACGGAACATTAACCGGAATTTTAGGCTATCACCTTGGGGCATATCAACTCATTATTCGCAATCCGGATGAGCTGGATATGCAAGGCTCGAGATGCGGACCGATTTTTAGTGAAGATTTCGAAAATGACCTTGGCCTGTTCTCTCCATATAATCTTGAAGGTGAGACAAATACATGGATACAAGATATTTTTGGCGGAACAACTTTTGCAAAAATGACCGGCTACTATTCCGGCAACAATGAAATAAGCGAAGATTGGTTGGTATCGCAACCCATTGATCTTACCATAGCCGAATCGCCGCTTTTAAGCTTCAAACATGCCGTTAATTACGGATATACCGGTTGGCAAGACGACCTTAAAGTAATGGTGAGCACGGACTATACCGGCGGAAACCCCTCAGAAAACGGTACCTGGACAGAAATTACCGGTTTTGATTTCCCCGCAGGAAACAACTGGACCTTTATAGAGTCCGGAGAGGCCGATATTTCAAGCTACAAGCAGTCGGATAATTTCCGAATTGCATTTGTATATTCAAGCCCGGACAATGATGCAGTTACTTGGGAAATTGATTGGGTTAAAATTGAAAATGCTAATTAAGATTTTTTTTTATATATTAGCCCGGCAGATGATTCTGTCGGGCATTTTCTGCCTGTTTTTCTCAATTAATAAAAATCTTTCAATCAATCACACACATTAGTTTATGAATACGGAACACAAGGAACTTGAAGAAGGTGAAGAATATCAATTCAAAGTAATTAAACATGTGGAACAAACCCACTCAAGCCCCTTTTGGATATTGGAAGACCCTTTCGGCAAACGTCACGTTTTGCGGTCAAAGCACTACGAAGGCTACGAAATAAAACCGGAGGCTTTCGTTAAAATGCGTGTTACTTATATTTCATGTACGGGTAAAGTTACACTTGAACCGGAACATCCTTATTATAAAGTCGGAACAGTCCATCCTTTTAAATTTATAAAGCACGATTATCGTTTAGGCAGTGAAGGCCAAAAGCAGCAAGTCTTAATTATAGCCGACAAATACGGACAAGAAGCCGTTGTTTACCCAAACAATAATCAACAAATTTCGGAAAATTTTCAGCCCGAAACACTGCACTGCAAAATAAAGGGACTTAAAAACGGAGCCCTTGATTTAGAACTAATTGATAATACATAAAAAGCCAAACAAATGATGCCTCCCAAAAAAATTCAACTCCCGCTCGGAAATTATCTTTACCCGCTGCCGGCCGTAATCGTTAGTTGCGGAAAAACACCCGAAGAATATAACATGATAACGGCCTCCTGGACCGGAACGGTCAATTCCGAACCGCCTATGGCTTATGTATCCATACGCAAAAACCGACATTCCTACGATATTGTAAAACGGAATATGGAATTTGTAATAAACCTAACCGACGAAGCTTTGTTGGAAGCAACAGACTTCAATGGGGTAAAATCCGGCCGCGATTATGATAAATTCAAAGAAAGTAATCTCACAGCGCGAAAATCTGCAAATATTGATTCGGTTCACATTGTAGAAGCTCCGATAAACATTGAGTGTAAAGTTACCCAAATACTGGATCTCGGCTCGCACGATATGTTTCTGGCAAAAGTAGTAAACGTACAAGCCGATGAACATTATGTGAACTCCAAAACCGGAAAAATTGATCTGACAAACAGTAAATTAATTGCTTACGTCAATAAATACTATCATATTTTGGGCGAAAGCAGGGAAAGAGTAGGATTTTCAGTCAAAAATAAAGAGAAATAACCGAAGCAGAGCCTTCAAATACTTTAGCATGGCAAAAAAAATACGATTTAAAGCCGGCAATATGCTGTACCCCTTACCGGCAGTAATGGTGAGCTGTGGTGAAACGCCTGACGAATACAACATCATAACCGTAGCGTGGACCGGAACTATAAGCACCAATCCGCCAATGCTTTACATCTCTTTACGCCCCAAAAGACATTCTTACGAAATCATAAAACGTACCGGTGAATTTGCAATAAATCTGACTACCGAAAAATTGGCAAGAATTACCGACTTTAACGGCGTAAAATCCGGAAAAGACATAAATAAATTTGACACCAACGAGCTCACTGCCGTAAAAGCCGAAAAAATCAATACCGTCATTATTGATGAATCCCCGGTGAATATTGAATGTAGAGTAAAACAGATTATGAGCCTTGGTTCACACGATATGTTCATTGCTGATGTTGTGAATGTACTGGCTGACGAACAATATCTTGACAACAAAACCGGAGAGTTTCGCCTTCATAAAGCGGGTTTAATAAACTATTCCCACGGCAACTACTTCGGCCAAGGAAAACATTTAGGCCATTTTGGCTATTCGGTAAGAAAAAAGAAAAGAAAAAGAAAGAAATGATAACCATTAAGCTAAATATCAAAATTCGCCCAAAATACATATTCCTGTTGCTTGGGCTTATTTGCTTTCAGTCTAATCCGGCGCAAAGCATAAATAAGGTAAAAAACTTATACCCGGTTTATAAACAATTACAGTTAGAAAAAGTTTTGGCTTATGAGATTTTCGAAAATGCCTACCGAATAAGCGACAGCCTTAGTTTTGAAAAAAACCGATATTTGAGCATAATTGATTACAATAAACCTTCAACCCAAAAACGGTTTTTCATTATAGATAAAAAAGAAAACCGGCTGCTTTACCATGAGCATGTTGCTCACGGAATGAATACCGGAAATAACCGGGCAAAGGATTTCAGCAATACGGTAAACTCAAAAAAAAGCTCATTGGGATTTTTCAAAACCGAGGAATCCTATTTCGGGAAAAATGGTTACTCATTGCGTTTAAAGGGTTTAGAGAAAGGCATAAACGATAATGCAAGAGATCGTGCCATAGTGATTCACGGAGCAACTTATGTTTCGCCGGAGTTTATTAAAAAATACAGACGGCTTGGCAGAAGTTGGGGCTGCCCCGCCCTGCCGGAAGCTGTCAATAAACAAATTATTGATTTGATAAAAGAAGGAAGCTGCTTATTAATCTATGCCGAAGATCCGGAATATTTCAAGCAATCCAAACTTTACAATAAAAGACGGTAAACACCCATCCAATAAAAAACTTTGACAAAGTTTGTAAACTTTGTCAAAGTCAGTAATTGAAATTTCAAATAAGCTTAGCTAAAATCTAATTTTCATCTTCAGCCATGCTCTCTTTCTGCTCTTCGGTAATCTCAGGATTCCCTACATGACCTTTTTCTTCTGTGTAACCGTATAAATGGTCAAGCTTGGTTTTGTACATTTTCTTAAGTACATTCCTTTTCAGCTTTAAAGTGGGTGAAAGCTCACCGGTTTCCGGTGTCCACTCTTGGCAGGATAAAGCAAATTTTTTTATTTGCATCACCTCATCCAACCGGCGATTATATTTATCTACCTCGCGCTGTATACGTTCAATTACGGGTTGACTGGTAATTAACTCCAAATTGTCGCGAAAATGAATTTTTTGGTCGCTGGCCCAGTTGTGCAAGTATTCAAATTTAGGACATATAATGGCGGCGCAAAATTTTTCGCCCTCGCCCACTACCATCAGTTGTTCAATAAAAGGTGATTCTTTAAACTTATTCTCAACCAATTGCGGAGCAATATATTTACCGGTAGAAAGCTTAAAAAGCTCTTTCTTACGATCGGTAATTTTCAGAATGTCTCCGTCAAGCTCTCCGATATCACCGGTATGAAACCAGCCTTCATCATTGATAACTTCTGCTGTTTTATCGGGGTTTCGGTAATAACCTTTCATTAAGTTGGGACCTCGGAAAAGAATTTCTCCGTCATCGGCAATTCTTACTTCTGATTTTTCAATGAGTTTCCCCACCGTTCCGGGCCTGATATCATCTATGCGGTTTACGGAAATAACCGGTGAAGTTTCGGTAAGGCCGTAACCTTCCAAAACCGGAATTCCGGCAGCGGTAAAAATAGTTGCCAAACGCGGTTGCAATGCCGCACCACCCGAAACTATGGCTTTTATATTTCCGCCGAGGGCAGCTCGCCATTTTGAAAAAATTAGTTTTGATGCTATTCCCAATTTCAGATTATAGAAAAAACCTTGATTCTTAGTCGGGATATATTTTTTCCCAAGCCCTAAAGCCCAGAAAAATAAGGATTTTTTAATGCCGGTAAGTGCCATACCTTTACTGTAAATAGAATCGTAAACACGTTCCAATACACGCGGTACGGAAGCAAAAATATCCGGCTTAATATCCTGTATATCACGCACAATGGTGTCCTTACTTTCGGTATAAAATACACCTATCCCGAGTGAGATATATAAATAATTCAGCATGCGCTCAAACACATGATTCAGAGGCAAAAAACTAATGGCTGTTTCAGAACCTTCAGGAACAGCAACTGCGGAGTAAATGACATTTGAAACAAAATTTTTATGCGTAAGCATTACACCTTTGGAAAGCCCGGTAGTTCCGGATGTATAAATAATAGAGCAGACATCATCCTCCTGAACATCGGTTTTTCTTTGTTCAATGGTCTCTTTATTTTTTCCAAAATTAGCTTTTCCCAGCGCCATTAATTTATCAAAAGGTTCAACACCCTTCACTTCATCAAAAGCATAAATTTTCTCAATATTTTTGGCTCTGTCCGCTACATCTTTAATTACATCGTAACGTTCCTGCGAGTTAATAATAAGCAAACGGGCTTCGGAATGTCCCAAAATGTGCTCATATTCTTCTTCGCCCACGGTAGGATAAATGGGTACATGCACAAGCCCAAGCTGAGCCATGCCAATATCCAAAAAGTTCCACTCGGGGCGGTTGTTTGAAACCGAAGCTATTTTATCCCCTTTACTCAGCCCTAATTCCAGCAAAGCACTGCTTACATAATCGGCATTTTTTTTGAAGTCTGCCGTACTAAACTTATCCCAAGTTCCGTTACGTGCCACACATAATGCGTCTTCTCGCGGCTTGGTTTGCAATACCTGATCTACAAAATCGAAAGTCCTTGTTGTTTTCATATTCTTATATCTATTTTTTTTCATATCAAATATATAAAAATTCCCGTAATTTCCTCATAATTTGATATTTTTTTCCAATTATTAAAAATCTTAATACTTTGCAATGTTTTTTAGTTTTCGAATGCAATACCAAAACGCTTAAACCATTAAATATTAAGTTATGAACAAATTACGGCTTCTGTTTTTAAACGACCGATTCATACTGCTTCTTATTTTATTGAACACCGTAACCATTTTTAGCGAAGGCTTTCCCAATCTTCCAATCGCAATTCAGAAAGGCTTACTAATATCCGATTCAATATTTACCATACTTTTTTTGTTGGAGGCTGTTATAAAAATCAAAGAATACGGGTGGAAAAAATACATCCTCTCCAATTGGAACCGATTAGATTTCACCTTAGTAATCCTCTCATTACCCTCACTGATTATGCTTTTGGATGTTTGGGAAGGAACCGATCTGAGCTTTCTCTTAGTACTCAGAATTTCTCGTGTTTTCAAATTTTTCAGATTCTTCAAATTCATTCCGGGCATTGATGATTTAGCTGCCGGGGTACAACGTGCGCTTAAAACATCTGTGGTGATATTAATGGGTTATTTTATATACAGCATTGTGATTTCTATTCTGTCGTTCTCTTTATTCAAAAACCTGTCGCCCGAATATTACGGAGATCCCGCAACGGCTTTTTATTCTACATTTATAGTATTTACCGTGGAGGGTTGGAATGCACTGCCTGACCAAATAATAGCCGGACAAAGCGGCATTAATGTGTTTTTTATAAAAGCCTATTTCATTGTTATTCTGCTCACCGGCGGCATATTTGGTCTTTCGCTGGTCAATTCCATTTTCGTGGATTCCATGGTCAGCGATAATAATGACGATTTGGAACGTAAAATTGATATTCTGACACAAAAAATAGAAGAACTCTCGGCACAAAATCGAATAAATAAAACACAAGCAAATGAAAATAAAGACAAATTATAAGGCAAATAATAAACACATGCTTTCTGTCTTATTTGTCATGAAACCTAAAAAATGTTACTTTGTTTAAATAAAGAATAAAAACATTAGACAAAAATTGTTTTAACGAATAATTTGAGATATTTTTGTCCTAAATTCAAACATTGCATACATGTAACACAAAAATAATTCCCATGAAACATATTCTTTTGGCAATTTTTGCTGCAATTATTCTGATATTCGCTACGTCCTGTGCTCAGCACGGAAAAATAACGAATACGCAACACGTTCCAGATACGCTCTATGCCAATATTGATGCATCAGGCAGCCAATTGGTAATTGCGCTTAATCAAGGCGCCAAACACAATCATCCGACCTTTGCATTTTGGTTAGAAGATTTGGAAGGCAACTTTCTGCAAACCCTTTTTGTAACCCGATACCTTGCTACAGGTATATACGGGCACGGCGATGCCGGTCAAGGCGAATGGAAACGAACTGAGGGAGAAGCCATACGCCCGGCTACACTGCCATACTGGCTGCACAAACGCAATATCGAAAATCCCGGCCAAGCCCTACTGCCCACTCCCGAACAGCCGGTAGCCGATGCATACACCGGTGCTACTCCTAAAAGCAATTTCATTCTTGTGGCAAAAACTGACAAAAAGATACCCAAAAAATTCCGCCTGCTGATGGAAATCAATCAGCCATGGGATTGGAACGATTACTGGACCACCTTAAAGTATCCTGATGAACCGAATTATAACCCGTCGGCACAACCCTCTTTGGTTTATGCCGTTACCATAGATACTGACTGCGAAAACTGCGAATACTTCTTAAATCCGATAGGACACGGGCATTACTCCGGGAAAAACGGCAAGCTTTATACCGACTTACGAACATTCACAACTGCTTTTAACATTGTTGAATCCGTTCGCTTAAAATCTCTCAAGCAATAAAAACCAAAAACAATGAAAAACAAATTCTTACACCTTATATTATTAATCATATTTTCGGCATCGCTTGTGCAAGCGCAAAATGCCAAAATTGAAGGCCGTGTCTTTAATCAATTGACCAATGAGCCCATACCTTTTGTTAATGTAATAATTGACGGCACAGCCATAGGAACACCCACCGATTTGGACGGAAATTTTTTAATCACCGGTTTAGAACCCGGATTTATTCAACTCAGAGTCAGCTACTTGGGCTATGAATCGGTGCTTACCGGTGATATCCGAATTACCAATAACAGCACAGCATACGTAGATATCCCCATGCGCGAAAGCGATACGGAATTAGAAGAGGTAGTCGTGCAGGCATCGCCTTTCAAAAAAACCGAAGAAAGCCCCGTTTCGCTCAGAAACATTACACTTACCGACATTGAAAATAATCCGGGAAGCAATCGCGACATATCAATCGTTGTGCAATCTTTTCCCGGTATCGGCTCCACACCGGCTTTCAGAAACGACATTATTGTGCGAGGCGGCGGCCCGGGCGAAAACTCTTTTTATCTTGACGGAGTAGAAGTCCCCAACATCAATCATTTTGCCACACAAGGCTCCACCGGCGGACGAACCGGAATATTGAATGCAGATTTTATACGAGCCGTTGATTTTTACTCCGGCTCTTTTCCGGCTAACCGCGGCAATGCACTCAGCGGAATTTTTGAATTTAAGCAAAAAGACGGCAATAAAAAGGATTTAGCTTTCAGTGCCACGCTGGGAGCTTCTGAAACTGCGCTCACACTGGACGGCCCCATCGGTGAACGAACAAGTTTTATTTTTTCGGCAAGACAATCGTATCTGCAATTTTTATTTTCGGTTTTAGAACTGCCTTTTCTTCCTAATTTTAATGATTTTCAGTTTAAAAGCCGAACCCGAATTGACGATAAAAACGAACTCACCCTAATAGGCTTGGGCGCTATTGACCGTTTTCAACTGAATTTGGATATTAAAAATCCCGATGCACAACAGCAATATATTCTAAACTACCTGCCGGTGAATGAGCAATGGAACTATACCAACGGAGCAGTATATAAGCATTACAGCAAAAACAGTTATCAAACTTTTGTTCTCAGTCGTAATATGTTGAACAATTCTTCCTACAAATACCGGAATAATGACAACAGCACGGAAGATAATCTTATAATGGATTACAGCTCGCAAGAAATCGAAAATAAATTTCGTTTTGAAAATACAACGCGCATAAAAGCTTATAAAATCGTTACCGGAGCCGGCGGACAATATGCCAAATATCTGAATGATACCTATATGAAAGTTTTTGCGCAAAATCAAGAACAAGAAATCAATTACGACTCGTTTCTGGATCTTTTTGAGTGGTCGGTTTTCGGGCAAGTGAGCAAAAGTTTCTTTAAGGAAAAACTGGCTTTATCTTTTGGTATTCGCAGCGATGCCAATAACTATTCCGAAAACATGCAAAATATGCTGAACCAATTATCGCCGAGATTTTCGATAAACTACAATGCTTTCAACAAATTATCATTCACAACAAGTGCTGCGCGCTATTACCAATTGCCGGCCTATACCACCTTAGGCTATCGTGATACGAATAATGTGCTTGTAAACAAAGAAAATAACCTGAAATATATAGGTGTCGATCATTTAATTGCCGGATTTGAATACCAACCGCGAAAAAACATTCAGTTTTCGGCAGAAGCTTTTCACAAAAGCTATTTTAATTATCCTTTTTCCGTAAAAAAACAGATAAGCTTAGCAAATCTGGGAGCCGACGACGGAATTGTAGGCGACGAAGAAGTTGTATCAACTAACAAAGGGCGTGCTTACGGTTTTGAAATTTTGAATCGTTACAAATTGGATAAACGCGGGCTAAATGCCATTATTGCATATACCTATGTGCGCAGTGAGTTTGAGAATAATGAAGGCGAGTATGTTCCCTCTGCTTGGGACAGCCGACATTTACTTACACTGACCGGCACACAAAAACTTCCGAAAAACTGGAGTGTCGGCCTTAAATTCAGATATGCCGGAGGCTTGCCCTATACCCCTTACGACTTGGAAACATCAGCCATTCAATCGGCTTGGGATTTACGCGGAAGGCCGTATTTGGACTACAGTCGATTTAATTCCGAACGTTTGGGCGGATTTCAACAATTAGACCTGAGGGTAGATAAAAATTGGTTTTTCAAAAAATGGACGCTTACCGTTTATCTCGATATTCAAAATGTTTACAATTTCAAAGCTGACTTACAAGATTATGTGGTGCAGGAAACAAACGAAAACGGCCTGCCAATTGTACAACAAGACCCGGAAACCGGCTTAAACTACTACGACTTAAAACAAATTGACGCCTCTACCGGAACCGTTTTGCCAACCATAGGAATCTTGATTTATTCAAAATTATAAATACTTCCATAAAGCTCAAAAAACGATTTTTCGAGCTTTATTTTTTAAAAAAACTTATGATAACAATAAAAAAACACTCAGGTATTTATACGCTCACGGCTGAGCAGCATATAAAAGTAAAACCGGAAGAAGCTTGGAACTTTTTCTCATCGCCTGAAAATCTTGCCAAAATTACACCTCCCAAAATGGGTTTTCGGATCAGTTCCGAAAATTTAGAGAAAATATATGCGGGACAAATAATCAGCTATAAAGTGGGAATTTTCCCCATGGTAAAATCCAATTGGGTAACGGAAATCATGCAAGTATCGCAGAACAAGTATTTTATTGATGAACAACGCATTGGGCCATACGCATTGTGGCATCACGAGCATTTTTTCGAAGCCGATGATAAAGGCACCCTCATAAAAGACCGCGTGAGCTACAAAATCCCCTTTGGAATAATCGGGCATGCATTACATGCTGTCTTCATTAAAAAACAATTGCTGAAAATATTTGAATACCGAGAAAAGTTGTTGAATAATTTTAAGCTCTCATCATAATTTGCCTTATTCGTGCTTTTGTCAGATATAAGATGTTAGTATTAAGATATAAGACAATTTTGCAATCGGGCTGCATGACAGGAGGTTTAGAGCTGTATTAACCCCGATTATGCAAGTAATAATTAAGGAATTTTTTGATAAAAGTGA
>CAYYQW010000084.1:0-16128 GCA_964472505.1 uncultured Bacteroidaceae bacterium
GTCGGGGTAGTAGGATTCGAACCTACGACCCTCTGCTCCCAAAGCAGATACGCTAACCGGACTGCGCTATACCCCGAATACTATTTTTTTTAACTTTATCGGCAGATTCGTCTGCGACCCTTCCGATATTCAAATCGGAATACGCTAACCGGACTGCGCTATACCCCGTATTTCTTTTATAAAACGGCTGCAAATATAAAACTCTTTTTTTAGAGAGCAAATAATATTATTAATGTTTTGCCAACTTAATCGGATTTCAAAGCCTTTACTTTTTCTCCAATACGGCATAGGCATCAATACCGTCAATTAAGCTTGAGTTCCATGCTATATTAATGTAATTGTTATCAATTTTGCTGATATATATTTTGCTGCCGTCAATACAATTATTTTTCCCGTCGGTAATGTCTTCTTCTAATACGGCGTGTATGCCGTCAAAACCCACATAAATCCATTTGCCGCTGCAATTTAAGCTCGGATAATTAACGGTACCGGTTTTATTTGTTTCGTCAAACTCAAAATTGGCCTGCCAAGTATGTCCGTTGTTTGTTTGATAGCCAATTCCGCTCCACCGTCCGTTTAGGAAACTGATGTCTCTTTCCAATACGGCATAAGCATCCACACCTTTAATATAGTCTGAAAACCAAGCTACATGTATGTATGATTCACCTAAAGCAGTAACCGTGATTTTACTCCCGTCAATGCAATTTTGTTTGCCGTTGCTTATAACTTCCGTAAATATCATTTGTTTCTTTTTAACGGTCATTATGTCCCAAGTTCCGCTGCATTTCAGGCCGGGATAATAAATACTTGCTTCGGCGAGCGCTTCCGAGAAAGAAAGTTTCGCTTGCCATGTTGAGCCGTTGCCGGGCTGAAATCCATAACCCTTCCAATCTCCGTTAAGCCAACCGGTCGATTCGCTTTGTGCAAAACACAGTCCGGTCCAAATTAGCATTGCAATGATTGTTAAGTATTTCATTTTTAATATATTTATAGGGTTTTATATAAATATACAGCTTTTTTTAGAGTTGGAAATCGCTTTAGATAAAAAGTTTTGCAAGATAGAATGAATTAATCTTCGTTTTGTTCCTCTTCAATTAAAAACAGGATTTCGGGAGGCGTAAGATAAACCAAGCGTTTCATTCTTTTGTAGTATCGGTCGGCATCGGATTCGTACAACACATACTCAGACCAGTTATAAAGTTGCCGGCCGAGGCCGCGTTGAAGAGTCATTTTGTCAATTTCTTTTTCGTAGCGGGCTCGGGTTTTAATAAAAGTGTAGGATACAAGTCGTTGAATTATTCTTAAAGTATTTTTTTCTTTGTAATCAATAAAGTGGCTGAATTCATGGCCGAAAAGGCCAATTTTTGCATTAAAAGGAACTTCGTCCAAATAAATCTGTCCGTCTTTATGTTTTTTATTTATGCGGATAATATATTTTCGTTCGGATTTATCTTTGAACAGCAATGAGTGTAGAGTAGGGCGAGCATTTAGAGTTGTTGTTATTTTCGCCTCCTTGAATACAATTTCAGTACTGTCTAATTCGGGGAAATAGCTCAAAGCAATTAATATTGGCAGCTCATGTTCTATAGGATAAGTTTTTTTATAAGCATATAAGTTTCGCAAGCTGTCAGTTTTCACGACAAGTGCAGTACTGTCAATTAAGCGAAAAGCTGCTTTAGATTGGCCGTTTGTCGTGTTATTGAGAGCTAAAAAGAGAATTACAGGATATAAGTATTTAGTCCAAAAAAGGAAGTATTTCATTACGATTACAATTTAGCTTATAAAAAACGGATAAGCATTCCCAATAAGACGCTTGAGCCCGTTAAGAATATAAGCATTAGCATGCAACCCGAATTGGAGCGTTCTTTTCTTTTTCTTGCTTCGCGTTTTATGTTTTTTTCAAAAACTATATCTTCAAATTTATCACCGGTCTGCATGCTGCTTTTATATTTCGGAGCCATGGGGTCAGTAGGCTTGTTATTTGTTTCATCGGTGTTTAGCTTTTTATTCGTATCCCGGGGTATGAAATTTTGTTGAACTTCAAGTTCATCGATTAGCTCTTTGGCTTTTTTCAGGTCGGTATTCATGCTTTCCTTCAAGTACTTGATTGCTTCGATTTTTTTTCCGGATTTTAATAAATCAAGCGTTTTGCTTTCAATTGTCTCTATATTTGTTTTCGAAAATGTTTTATTGCCGGTAATGTCAGAGTACCCTTCCGAGTTATTGAACAGATATTCGTCGGCGAAATTATTATCGGCTAAAATTCGCTCATACAGATTTTTTGCCTCTTTTAAGCCCGTCCCGGTATGAGTACGTATGTATTTAATGGCTTCAATTGTTTTTTTTTGTTCAATAAGCTGCATAAGAGCTGCTTTGTGCTGATTTGGATCAAGTTTTTTCATGGTTTTTTGTTCTGAATGTGTACCTATAACAAAATGAATTCTTTAAATATCTTTAACCGGAAATATACAAGAATATTTCTGTTTATAAACTGAATATCCATTTTTTGTGAAAAAATAACAAAATGCCAAAAGTGAAGCATAAGTGAAACATTTCGCCAAAAAAGTGAAAATTAGCCTTTCAAAACTTAAAACTCAAAACTCAAAACTCCCTAAAAACAAAAAGCTTGAAAGAATTTTATCAATTCCTTCAAGCTATGCTGCGGAGAGAGAGGGATTCGAACCCCCGGTACCTCACGGTACGACGGTTTTCAAGACCGTTGCAATAAACCAGGCTCTGCCATCTCTCCTGTTTTGCGCTTGCAAATGTAGAAAGATAATTTAAAATACGAAATTTTTTTGAAAAAAAATATTTTTTTTCAAAAAATGCCGGCAAATGCCCATTCATAAAGGGTTTTGGTTCAAGTGACTGTATATCAGCCCCTTGTGTAATTTAATTGAAGTTAAGTTTTTAGAAAAAATTGAAAATAAGACAATTAGATGAAAAAAAAACTTCTGAAAAATTTTGCAAAAGCAAGATTTAATCTATATTTGCTAACGAATTGATTTTTTTAATATTTATTTTAATACATTTTACTATGAACAAAGCAGAATTAATTGACGAAATTGCAGCAGGATCAGGATTAACCAAAGCTGACTCAAGAAGAGCTCTTGATGCCTTTATCGAATCTACCGAAAAAGCCTTGAAAAAAGGTGACCGTGTAGCATTAGTAGGTTTCGGGTCTTTCTCTGTATCGGAAAGACAAGAGAGAAAAGGACGTAATCCGCAAACCGGAGCCGAAATTACAATTCCGGCTAAAAAAGTCGTGAAATTTAAAGCCGGCAGCGAACTTTCTGATAAAGTGAACTAAGCTTTTCTGATTTTGAAAAACAGGGCTGTCTCTTTAGGCAGCCTTTTTTTGTACCCGAAAAATTCGTAAATAACGAATTTTTTAAGAAATCTGTTATTTTTGCAAAAAAATAGCTTAATGAAAGAAAAAATTGAGTTTTTTAAACAATTTGTAACCGAAAAACGTTATGAATTGTTTGAAAAAGTAATTGAAGAGCGCACCCAATATATTACTGTTTTGTTGGAAGACATTTATCAGCCACAAAATGCCAGCGCCGTGCTGCGCAGTTGTGATTGTTTCGGTGTACAGGATGTTCATATTATAGAAAACAAAAACGAATACCGATTGAATCCGGAAGTGGCTTTGGGATCGTCCAAGTGGCTGAGTTTGAAGAAGTATAACGCTTTGGAGAACAATACTTTGGATGCCATAAACGTACTTAAAAAACAAGGCTACAGAATAATAGCTACCGGGCCACACAATGAGGACAGTACACCGGAAACTTTCGATATCCGAAAATCTAAGTTTGCCCTGATGTTTGGCTCTGAATTGCCCGGTTTGAGTGATATTGCTTTGGCGAATGCCGATGAATATCTTAAAATACCCATGTACGGCTTTACCGAAAGTTTTAATATTTCGGTATCGGCTGCGGTGATTATGAATCGTTTAACGCAACGTTTGCGAAGCTCTGACATCAATTATAAACTTAGCAAGGATAAGCGCAATGAAATTCTTTTAGATTGGCTCCGGAGCAATGTAAAGAATCCGGAAGCAATGGATGAAAAATTTGCAAAATTATGATAAGCCAACGACAATTATTTTTAAAGCATGTGGGACAAACATCCGATTCTCCGGTTGGAATTGAAGTTGAGAGAGCCCAAGGAATATATATATATGATACAGACGGTAAGCGCTACACTGACCTGGTAGCAGGAGTTTCGGTCAGCAACTTAGGACATTGCCACCCGGCTGTTACCGATGCCGTTAAGCAACAGCTTGATAAATACATGCACCTGATGGTGTACGGAGAATACATTCAAAGCCCGCAGGTGCAGTATGCGAACTTGCTGAGCAGCCTTTTACCCGATAGTTTGAATTCCGTTTATTTTGTAAATTCAGGAAGTGAGGCTAACGAAGGCGCCATGAAATTAGCCAAACGCTATACCGGCCGGAGCGAAATTGCAGCATTCAAAAATGCATATCACGGCAGTACCCACGGCGCCATGAGCATTATGAGCGATACCTATTTTTCTCAGGCTTTTCGGCCTTTGTTGCCGGGTATAAAATTTCTGACTTACAATAAGCTTGAAGACCTTGAGCGAATCAATAAAAAAACAGCCGCTGTGTTTGTCGAAAGCATTCAGGCCGAGGGCGGCATTATTCCGGCTGATCATAACTTTATGCAAGCTTTGCGGGAGCGTTGTACGCAAACAGGTACATTCTTGATTATTGATGAAGTGCAAACCGGTTTTCGTCGTACGGGCAAAATGTTCGGCTTTATGCATTACGATATCGTCCCCGATATCATTACCATTGCCAAGGGAATGGGAGGCGGCATGCCAATCGGAGCTTTTGTGGCTTCCAAAAACATTATGGACAGCTTGAAGAACAATCCGGTTTTGGGACACATTACTACTTTCGGCGGTCACCCGGTTTCGGCTGCAGCTGCATTAGCAACGCTAAAGATTATTCAAGCTATGGACGAGCAAACCATATATAAGAAAGAATTTTTGTACCGAAAATTACTTGAGCAATTGCCGGGAATAGAGGATGTGCGAGGAAAAGGCTTGTTTTTATCCGTAAAACCCAAAACGAATAAAAGCATTCAGGAATTTGTGAAAGTTTTGTTTGAAAACGGTTTGCTTACTGATTGGTTTCTTTTTGATGAAACTCGCTTCAGAATTGCACCTCCTTTGCTTATTTCTGATGCTCAAATTGAAGAAAGTGTTAAAATGATAGATAAAAGTTTAAAAAAATAAAAAAAACTTAAAAATAATTAATTGGCTGTAAGGCTTACTGATAAAGAAAACTTGCCGTTAGGGGTTGTTTTTTTTAAGTTATGTTTAAAAAAAAGATGCTTATAAATTTACATTTTAAAATACTTCTTATAAATTTGTAGATGTTTTAACATTTACTTATTAACAAATTAAATTTACCCATGATGAAAAAAACTAATTTATTTCACATTTTGTTGGCAATGTTGTTTGTAGTTTCTTTTACTTTTGCTTGTAATGAAGAAGCAACTGACGAAGCAACAGAAGAAGCAACTGAGGTTGTAGAAGAAGCTGAAACAGAAGCAGAAGAAGCAGTTGAAGAAGTTACTGATGAAGCTGAAGACTTAGTAACTGAAGAAGAAGCAACTGAGGAAGAAGCGACTGAAGAAGAAGCTAAAGAAGAAGAAGAAGTTGAATAATTTCTAAGCTTCAAAAAATGAAAAAAACCGAAGAGATTCTCTTCGGTTTTTTTTATGCTAAAATTTGAGCCAAAACATTTGCTGAGTTTTCACCGTCGATGGCAGAAGAAACAATTCCTCCGGCAAATCCGGCACCTTCGCCGCAAGGGTATAAATTTTTTATTTGCGGATGACTGCGGGTTTCCTCGTTTCTGGGAATTCTGACCGGTGATGATGTGCGAGATTCTACACCAATTACGATGGCATCTTCTGCCAAAAAACCTTTCATTTTCCGATTAAAATTTTTGAAGCCTTCACGCAAAGGGTTCACGATGTGCGCCGGTAACCAAAAATGCATGGGAGAAGATACAACGCCCGGGTGATACGAGGTTTCGGGCAAGTCTTTTGAAAGTCGCCCGTTTACAAAGTCTTCAAGCCTTTGCGCCGGTGCTCTCAATCCTTTTCCGCCGTTTATAAAAGCCATTTTTTCAATATGCTGTTGGTACTTTAAGCCGGCAAGCGGGCCGTGCTTTTCTCTTTCGGGAAACTCTTCAACGGGTATCTCGGTTACAATGCCTGAGTTGGCAAATTTTGAATTTCTGGACCATGCCGACATCCCGTTCACAACAACTTGCTCGTTTCCGGTAGCTGCCGGTACAATAAACCCGCCCGGGCACATACAGAAAGAATAAACGCCCTTGCCGTTTACTTGTTTGGCCAAGTTGTATGAGGCAGCCGGCAGATAATTGCTGCGTAATTCGCAGTTGTATTGAATTTGGTCAATCAGTTTTTGTTTGTGTTCTACGCGTACCCCCATGGCAAAGCCCTTTTCCTGAATCTCAATGCCTTTTTCATAAAGCAGTTCATAGATATCACGAGCTGAGTGTCCTGTAGCCAGTATCACGGCATCGCCTTCAATACGATCGCCTTTTTGGCTTATTACGGCCGTTATTTTATCGCCTTCAGTTTCAAAATCCGTCATGCGGGTTTCAAAATGAATTTCACCACCTGAATTTAAAATATGTTCTCGCATATCAGTGATTACTTTAGGTAATATATTGGTTCCGATATGCGGATGGGCATCGGTGAGAATGTCGTCTTTGGCTCCGTGGAAATTCAGAACTTTGAGTATGCGATCAACATCGCCCCGTTTGGATGAGCGTGTATATAGTTTGCCGTCGGAGAAGGTTCCGGCGCCGCCTTCACCAAAGCAGTAATTCGAATCCGGATTTACCGGATTGTTTCGGTTGATTTTGGCAACATCCCGCCGGCGTTGGCTCACATCTTTTCCGCGCTCTATTATTACGGGTTTTATGTTGTTTTCAATGAGTTTTAGTGCCGCAAACAAGCCGGCCGGCCCGGAGCCTATAATCAGAACACGTTTATCGCTGCTTACTGTTTTATAGCCGGGTATAAATTCCGGTTCTTCCGGCATGGCTTCGTTAATCCATACAGACAGCCGGAGCTGTATATACACATCACTGCTGCGCGCATCGATGGATTTTTTGAGTACTTTATGGCCCTTTATTTGTTCCGGTTTTATGCCTAATTTTTCGGCTGCTGCCGGAATGTATAAGGCTGAATCAGAAGCTTGTTCGGGACTTACTCTGATGTTTATTTCTTTATGCATGATACTTGCTGTGTTTTTCTGTTTAGAGAATTATTTAAAAGCACAAAATCTGCCAATTGATAATTGACAGATTTTGTATCTATTGGCAGATGAATTTCTATTTTGATGAAATAATAATGGTGGCATCGGGATTGTTTCTGCGCATTAGTTTCTCGAATTCTGTAATTTGCTTTTCAGTAATATCAATGTTTTTTGCACGCAGCATAATCAAGTTTCTGTTGCTTATAAGATATTCTAAGCTGGTGCCGGTTATTTCGGTATTTGAGCAATCAATATCTTCCAAAGTTTTGACCAACTGTATGGGCCTTAGCGAATATACACGGGTGTCGGCACAATTGAGGCGTTCGAGCTTTTTTAGCTCACTCAGGGGAGTCAGCAGGTCAACACTGGTTTGGCTGCAATCAAGTTCTCTGAGTTCATATAAGTATTCCAAACCGTCGAGCGAATAAAGTGAAATGTTATTGTGTACATTGAGATATTCTAATCGCTTCAGGTCTTTTAGTATTCTCAGATCTACTATGGTAGTGTAATGTACATCCAGATAGGTTAATTGTTGTAAATTTCTGAGCGGCGCGAGACTTTTTACCATGGTGTTTCCGCAGTTTACTTTGCGCAGATTGTTAAGCTTGCTAAGCGGTGCCAATGAATTGATATTGTCATTGTCCGAGCAATCAATCTCTTTTAGGTTATTGAGATTTTCTATTCCTTCAAGCGATTCAATACCGCTGCCCTTAGCTTTAATAATTTCGAGTACCTGAAAAGCCGAGGCCGGTTTCAGTGTTTTAATGTCTTTGTTGCCCGTTATATCCAGAAAAACCATTTTGCCGATTTCAATTAATTGTTCATCGGTGGGGTTTATGTCTTTTCCTTTAAATTGTTGCTTGAGGATTACTTTTTTCCAAGCCGGCGATAATGAATTCCACCAAGCTCTGTCGGTGCTTTGGGCAAATAGGCTGCTTACGGTTATCAGCGAGATGATAAGGCTTGCAAATAGCTTTGCTTTCATGGTATGATTTTTTTGAGATTTTGATTTTTGAATTGTAAATTTAAAAATTTGCGAAGTTTTCTTGTACGATTACTTTACAAAGGTAAGATAAAAAAATTACACAAACATAAAAACGTATCAGGCTTTTTATTCAAAATGAAATGAAAGCATCAGCATATTTGATTTTAAATATTTGATTGAGCTTGAATATTGGGTGGCATCCGGTTCTAACATGTTAAAAAGCCCGACGCTGTATTTAATTTCAGGCGAAAATTTGAAGTATTGCGTGTAGAAATCTACACCTATTCCCATTTCATAATAAAGGTTTTCACGTTTCAAACGGATTTTAGGCATTTCCGTTTCCGGAATTTTTTTGCGTGCGCTCAGATCTACTTTAGGGTTTATGCCTGCAACAAGATATGGCCTTACATTATTTATGCGTACCGATCGGTACTTGAGTTGTAAAGGGAATTCAAGAAAAGTGGACGAAATTTTCATTTCGTGATTGTCGTATATGAAATTTCCGTTGCTTGTGTCTTTTAAAATATAATATTGCAAATTACGCTGAGCAAAAGTGAGATAGACTAACAGACGCAGATCAAAATATTCGCCCAACCGCAAATTGGAAACAGGACCTAACTGAAAGCCGGGGCTTTGCGTATTTTCTATGGCATATATTCGATCAATGCTGTTTGTATTATAAAAATCATCTGAATTGCGTAGGGTGAAATCGGTAGTGCTCAAGCCTACCGAAAAACCGAAGTGCAAAGGTTGTTTATCATAATTTCTGAGATTTTTAGGCCTTTCAACTTGAGCTGAAATTACGGAATGTGATAAGATAAATAAGCTAAGCAGCAAGGTACTTTTTATTCGTATTGACATTGGTAAATTCTGTTTTTGACGTAGTTTAATGATTAATAGAACAGATTTTTTAAGAAAAAATTATATTTAAACAGCAATATTTTAGCTACTCAGATCAATAAGAAAGTTTAATGCAGCTTTATAGCCAAAGAGACCCATGCCGACTATGCTTGCTTTGCAGTTAGCTGCGGTGTAGCTTTGATGCCTGAAAGCTTCGCGTTGGTATATATTTGAAATATGCACTTCCACGGCCGGGATCTTACCGGCAGCCAGAGCATCGCCAATGGCTACGGAGGTATGTGAGTAGGCTGCTGCGTTTATTATAATTCCGTTGGCTGTGTTTTGCGCCGATTGAATTTTATCAATTAAAGCACCTTCGCTGTTTGATTGATAATAGTCAATTTGTATTTCGGAATATTGCTTACGCAGTTTCTTCAGGAAACTTTCAAATGTTTCCGAACCGTATATCTCCGGCTGTCGTTGTCCTAAAATATTTAGGTTGGGACCGTTAATAATTTGTATCTTCATCCGTGTTGATAATAAGATTTATTTTAAGCTGTGGCTCTTTTTTTTGAACTTCAAGCTCAGGTATCGAAAACCTTCCAGAAAGTGATGAAGCCATCGATAATACAAGCTAATGTACAGCAGTATGGTAGTCAGCCAAATTACAACAACGTTCACGTAGAGTGTTCGGTAGTATAAACCGAATACTTTCTTTTTGGGTGCATAAAAATGTGCTTTTACAAATTCTTTTGGGTAAAGATATATCAGGCCTTTTTTCTGAAAAAGTTCGTTTTCATACTCAATGAAATCTTTTACTTCGTTGCGGTTGGTTACAAAGTCTTCAAGGCTTTCGTTGGTATAATGTTTTTTAAGATAGGCAAAAGAATCCGCAGCTGAGTCCGATGTGTTTTTAGACATCACATAGTCGTTCTTTTGCTTATCAGCCGCACGAAATGCTTGTATATAGAGTTGTTGCAATTTGTCAAAATAAGCTCCGGTTTCTTCTATTTTAGTTTTGTCTAAATTTTCATATTTTAAACTTTCCGGATCAAAGGTTTCATTTTTCAGTTTATTGGCTTTCTGTTCTTTGTTTAGCTCATTTCTTATAACTGTCAGATTTTCAATGATTTCTTCTTTTTTATCTTCGTCATTGAGGTTGAATTCAATGAATGACAGTTTTGCTCTTAACTCTTTGAGCCAAATGTCTTTTTTGTAGTTTGCCTGATATTTTATTCGTTCATATTTATAAACGGGCTTCATGTATTTGTTGGATGTGAATTGCTCAACGGCTAAGGCTTCGTATGCCCAGCGTGCGGTAATTATTTCTCCGTACCAGGGAATACGGCCGGGGCTGCTTATGGCCGGGTTTAGTTTTTCATAGCGTACGATAATTCCGCTCAATATAATTTGAGGAATGATTAAAAACGGTATGATGATATAGATGGTAATGGTGGTTTTAAAACCGTCGGAAATATTAAGCCCCATGAGAACAGAGAAAGCCCAAGTGCTGAAAAGTACCAGCCAATATTCCCAAAACATATCCTTTATTTCCAATATGGAATTACCGATTAATACAAAAACAAAAGCTTGGTAGGCCGATATTATGAATAATATAAATATTTTGGAAAGCAGATAGCTCGACCTGCTCAGATGCAGGAATGATTCTCTTTTTCGTATGGTACGATCTTTTATTATTTCATCGGCGCTCATGGTAAGCCCTATAAATACGGCTACAATTACTGCCATAAAAATATATACGGGAAGATTCTCGTTTTTGCTCATCAAGTAGCCGGATATGGAATCGTCGGCAATGCTGTAATATTTAATTATGTATGCCAGCAGAAAAACAAGTATGGGAGCCTCTAACAGGTTTAGCAGCAAATATTGGATATTGGCAGTTTTTGCTAAAATATCACGTTTGGTGAAAACCAAAAATTGTTTAAAACGTCCGGGCGGCCTAAATGAAATTTCGGGTAATTTAAGGCTGATTGGAATTTTATCGGAGATTTTTTTGGGTAAGTCTTTATATAATTCGTACCACTCATGCGGTTTCTTTTTGCGTGCCGAACTTAAATTTCCGTATTCATCCAATACGCGCGATTCAATAATTGTAAAAAGCTGTTCCGGATTAACGGTTCCGCATACCGAACATTCACCGGCACTCCAGTCGGCTTGTTTAATTTTGGATTTAAAATATACGATAGAATCTACCGGATCACCGTCATAAACCGGATAGCCGCCTTGATCCAACAGAATAAGCCGATCAAACATTTTAAATATTTCCGAGGAAGGCTGATGAATGACCAAGAAAATCATTTTGCCTTGCAGGGTAAGTTCTTTGAGCAAATCCATGATGTTTTCGGAATCGGCCGACGACAAGCCTGACGTGGGTTCGTCAAGAAAAAGAATTTCCGGTTTTCGTATTAGCTCTAAAGCTATGTTAAGGCGTTTTCGCTGGCCGCCGCTTATTTTTTTATTCAGCGGGCTGCCTACTTTCATGTGTTTGATATCGAAAAGGCCCAAGTTTTTCAGAGTTTCCGTTACCATTCGAAAAATTCGGAATTTACTTTGGTTTCCAAAACACAGCTTAGCGTTGAAATATAAATTTTGGAATACGGTGAGGTCTTCAATAAGTAAATCATCCTGAGATACATATCCGATTATCCCCTCAATGGCATCTTGTTCGTTATGAACATCGAAACCGTTAATGTGAACTGAACCGGTGGTAGGCGTTAAGTTACCGTTTAAAACATTGAGCAAAGTTGATTTGCCCGATCCGCTTGCACCCATAATTCCGATCAACTTTCCCGATTCTTCGGTAAAACTCAGCGGGCGTACGCCGTAAACTCCGTTTCTGAATTGGTAAGAAATATTATCGGCATCTAATCTTAGTTCAGCTTTGTCTTTATCACGTTTAAAAGCACTTACAATATCGCTGTAATAAAGCGGGTGGCGTTTTACATCGCGTATGGCCGATCCGGAGGACAGAACATATACTTTGTCTTTGTGAATTAGTTGTCCGTTGAGGCTCATTTCTTTTTCACCGCGATAAATGAAAACGTGCATCAGCGTAGCTACCGATTGGTAAACATATATCGGAGCATCTAATGCGTAGCTGTCTAAATGAAGGGTAGATACATTTTTGGGCTGTGTGTTTTTATCAATAACTAAGAGATTCTCATCCGGTAATGAGTCAAAATCACCAAATACAAAATGCTTAAGATTAAGATATTCTTGTTTTATGACTTTAAAAGTATCGGCTACGGTATTAACAAATTCAATTTCTTGACTGGTGGGCTGCCCGCCTTCATTAATGAATTCCAACAGCCGAATAAGCACAATGATGCGTTGTTTCAGGTTCAACTCTTTGTTTATCATGGTACAAATGGTAAGAACCTTCACTGAGCTGGCTGATATGTATTTTTTTGTTTTTCCTGTTTTGCTGCGTTTTTGATGCTTTTGATAGAATTGATCGAATACCGTAAGATATTCTTCATACATTTCTTGGTTGAGCTGTTGCTTAAGGAAATCTTCCACGAGCGGTCGCCTGGATTCTTCATTGCTGTCCGGTCGGGCAACAATGGCAAACAATTGCATAAGGGCTTTTAGCAGGTTTTCACTCATAGTTTTTTATTATTCGTTTTTTTTAAATCCAATCATCAACAGAGCAATACCTGATTGAGGGCCTCCTTCCGCAATTTTTGCCTCAATAAAGCATTCCATGGTATGTTTAAACTTAAAATTCCAATAGGGGCTGTTGCCTTGGTCTTGTGATGAAAACAATAAATTTCGTTCTTTATCGTACACTTTATACTCCAGTTCTACATCCGGTGTACTGCTGCATGCAGATATTCTGTACTCCGTATTTTCGAAAAAAAGAATTTTAAATTCTGCGGCATCTTCTCCCGTAAGCAGGCTCATATATTGCTGTCCGTCAGAAATATATGAAGTAGGAAAATATTGCTCGCAGCCATTTGCATTTCCGCTGTTCTGTGCGTTAAGCCCGGAATGCAAAACAAATAGGATGCTAAAAAGAATTATGACTTTGTATTTCATATTTTCGAATTTAAGAAATGCATGTCTCAGCGAATAATTGTTTGGCGAATTTTGACAATACTCTCACGAATATGCTCCAGTTGATATTCATTAATTTCAATTAAGGTTTCGCTGTTGATAATAGTTAGTTTTTCTTCCCTAATTGTTTCGGGTGTTTTATATTCATAATTGATTACAACCCCGTCAAATACTAATGCCAAATCCGATAAATTTTGCAAAAGTTTATCGTAATCATCTGATTTTGTTCCGTAGTAAGGCCGCATTAATTCAATTAAATTATCCAAAGCATATTTTTGCTGACCAATACGGTTTATAACCTCTTTGTTATCGGTATTTTTTGATGTTTGGGTTAGGATATACATGCTTTCAATCCAGCCACCGGCTAATACCAATATGCTGATATCGTTTCGTTCGTTTTGAATCAGATAGCTGTCGGCATCACGGTAGGCTTTGGATGTGATGTAAAGCAGTGAGTCTTTGTTTTTTTTATTTTTTTCTATTTTGTTCAGAACTTCTTCCGTGAATGAATTTACAATGTTTAGCTCTTGTGTGAGTTTTTTTACTACTTCAAAATATTCGGTAGCTATATTGAATTTTTCATATATGTTAAGATAAGCCAAGTCGGCTCCGTAAACCCCCAGATTTAGGGCTTGTTTGTAAGATGTGGAGTAATTTTGGTAGTTATCCGATGGGTTGAGTAATTCTTCCCGGTATGGTGATTGTGTTGATTTTACAACTTCGGAAGCTTGTACCGGTGAAGGCAGGTTGAACATTCTGCCGTTAAATTTCACAATATTGGTTTGGGGCAAATCCTCTAATTTTTTTTCGTAAATCACTGCACTTTCATCTGAATCTTCGCCTTCGCAGCCAAATACAAACAGCATTAAAATAAATGCCGCTGCTATGATGCCGAGATTTTTTATCAGATTATTTTTTATTAAAACATTCATTCCTTAAAGTTTTATTACTGATAACAATAAACAAATATATAAAAAACTTGAATTAATCTGTATTAAAATACACATAATCACCGTCATTATTCATGAATGTGCTTTATTCTGCCTTGAATCGTTTATTTAATTTGCATTATGCAGTTGAAATAGTTTGAAATCTTTAAAGCTTTGTTTTCGTAAATTTTAAAATTTACTTCCTTGAGTTAAAGCTTTCTGTTGTCTTTCGCAACAATAGCTTAATTGTGTTTTAATAAGGCTTTCGGTTGTTTTATTTCCATAATTTGGGTCTAAGCAGTTATCGATTCAATTTCTTCTTTCACTTGTTCCATTAGCCAGAGTGGGGTAGATGTAGCACCGCATATACCTACCGTGTCGGCCTTTTTAAACATTTCCGATTTAAGGCTGTCAGGATCCGAAATAAAATAACTTCTGTCGTTTTCGGCTTTGCAAACTCCGTAGAGTGCTTTTCCGTTAGAACTTTTTTTGCCGCTTACAAAAATTATGACATCATTTTCAGCTGCAAATTTCCGCAAATGTTTATCTCTGCCGGATACTTGTCGGCAAATGGTATCGTTTTGAGAAAACTGTATCTTGTTTTCATTTCCTGCGGCTTTCATCCTTTTTTGCATTTCACCGGAAATTTTGGCATAGCCCTCCAAACTCATTGTGGTTTGGGAATACAGATGCACAGGGCGCGTATAGTCTATTTTATCCAAATCGTCAAAATTTGAAATTACCATGCCTTTTCCTTTAGTTTGTCCCAACAGGCCAATAACTTCGGCATGTTTCTTTTTTCCGTATATGACTGATTGTCCGTTTTCGGATTCGGCATTGTCGTTGCCGTGCTTTATTGTTTTTTGCAAACGCAGAACAACCGGACAAGATGCATCTATCAACCGTATATTGTTTTCGGCTGCAATACGGTAAGTTTCCGGAGGTTCTCCGTGAGCTCGGATGAGAACTTTTGTGTTTTTCAATTGTTTAAATTCTTCATGGGTGATGCTTTTTAAGCCCAATTTGGATAAACGTTCAACTTCCTTGCTGTTGTGTACAATATCTCCTAAGCAATACAAACTGTCTGAGTTTTTCAATTCTTGTTCGGCCCGCTCTACGGCATAAACTACCCCAAAGCAAAAACCCGAGTTATTATCTATGGTGATTTTCATTTGTTCGGTATTTTTTCTGTTGTCCGCTTGACGCTGTTTGCCGGCAAAAGAAATTCTGTAATTCTTTATTTGTTATAAATATGAATTACTCATTAAACCGGTTTTCTGTCGGCTCTAAGTTATGACTAATAATTTTGCTGCCAACACTAAATTACTATTCTTCTATCAGGTTAATTACCAGATTGGTTTGCTCTTCTCTGTTTAAATTACTATTATCAATTATTTTTGCATCCGGCGCTTTTTTTAGCGGTGCCGTTTTGCGCGTTGAGTCAATATGGTCTCTTTCGGCCAGGTTTTTCTTAACTTCTTCTGTGCTTATATCAATTCCTTTTTCTTTTAATTCCTTGTATCTTCTTTCTGCACGCGTTTCAATATCGGCGGTTAAAAATATTTTTAAATCGGCATCGGGAAATACGGCTGTTCCTATGTCGCGTCCTTCCATTACCACACCGCCGGATTTGCCCATTGCTCTTTGCTGCTCCAGCATTTCGGCACGCACAAAAGGCAGAGCGGCAATCGGACTTACAAAATTATTTACCTCAGGCTTGCGAATGGCTTCATCAATATTTTTGCCGTTGAGGAAGCACAAAGATTTTCCGGTTTGTTCGTCGGGCCGAAAAGCAATATTAATTTTGCCCTGTATAAAGTGTTCTTGCAGTTTTTTCGCATCCGGTTTTTCATCGCAAATCAGATTTTCTTTTAATGCGTATAATGTAACTGCCCGATACATGGCGCCCGTATCAATGTATTTATAGTTTAATTTTGCGGCCGTATCTTTTGCCAAAGTACTTTT
>CAYYQW010000085.1:0-16123 GCA_964472505.1 uncultured Bacteroidaceae bacterium
TCCCGAAAGTCCGCTCAGCGACAAAAAACCGGAGGAACGTTCCATAATGGAACGTATTTCGGCAATATTCTCAAGATGGTTGTTCGTTTCTCTTTCTTTCATAATTATTATTTAAAAAGTACTTTGCAGTGCAAAGTTAAATATAAAAAATGAATTTTTGCAAAGAATCGATATTTTTTTTTCTTAGTCAAAGGGTGTTTTAGTTACCGAAGGTTTCGCTCCAAGCGAAGCCTTCGGTATATCAGGCGATGTGAACCGCAGATTTTTTTGTTCCCGAAAGCTTCACTCGAAGTGAAGCTTTCGGTTTGTGAATTGCTTTCATTTTGTATCTTTGACGTATTGAGTACAACAATTTGAGCATATTTTTATGGCTTGTTTATCAATAATTACTGAAAATAAGTAGTCGCACGATACCTCTGAAATAAGATCAAGTCAGTCTGTTAAATAAGAATAGTATATTTTTGTATCTTTGATAAATAGGTATGAAAGATCATTAAACTTAATAAAATAAACAAATGATGAAGATTAACAAAAGATGGTTGCGAAGCACCTTATGGGTCATTGCCGGAAGTGTATTGCTTCTATTTGGTTTTGTTTATTTTTTTCTCGAAGGAATCATAATTAGTCGATTAGAGGGTAAGTTAGATAATTCTTACGGTACGACATACAAAATTACTTATAATGAGATTACTTATAGCGTATCTTTTAAAGGTTTATCGGCAGAACTAACGGACGTTAAAATCAGAACAGATATAGGCAAAGCTAAAAAAATGAATAGTCCTGTTATTGATTTGGATAGTAAATCTATAAGTGTAAGTAATGTTTCGCTGAGGAGCTTTTTTGTTTTTTCTAAATTGGATGTAAATACAATTACTATTGAAGATCCACGTCTTTCGATAGCACGGAATAAGGATTATAAAATTGATAAAAAGTCGAACTCAGTTAAAGATGAATTAGACCCTTCAACAAACATAAAAAGGTTCGGGTTTGAGGAGTTTATTATTAAAAATGGTTCTGCAGCGTTTTTTGATGATATAAAAATGACAGATACCCTATTTAGATTGAAGGAATTAAATTTTCGAGCAAAGGAATTTGAATCAATCGAAGAAAATTTATCTGAATTACTTATACTTGATAAGTACAAAAGTATCAACGTTCAAAGCAAATCTTTTAAACTCAATTTAGGGAAAGATAAATACAGCATTTTTGTAAAAGAATTCAAAGGTGAACTTATAGCCGGAGATATAAAGCTTAGAGATATACACTTCAAACCACCCACTGATAATCTTCGAAAAGGCAAAGAATACCGCAGTGAAATAAAAATAAACAAGTTAGATCTGAGTGGAGTAAAGTACATAATGGATGACAAAATCAACTTATCTGCTGACAGCGTGGTCATCACAGACACCCACATTGATTTGACCAAAAATCAAGCCTTGAGTAAGCACAGAAAAAAAGTGTTATGGATGAAAACCCTCCTCTCACTAAAGGAAGAAATAGCTATCCATACACTGCGTTTTCAAAACTGCTCGTTTTCAACAGAGATTAAAAACATTGACGGCAACAAAAACTATAAACTTGAGCTTAAAAATTTAAACGGAAGGGTTTCAAATATTAAAACAAGAGGAAATGCGGAAAAATTAAAGCGTGAAGAAGCGGAAAAATTAAAGATTAATCTTCACTCAAATGTTTTTAAAACGGGAGAATTAAATATGGCGGTAACACTTTCTTACGACGATCCGCTTGTTTCTAATTTCGAAGGAACTATTTCAAACATTGACCTTAAATCCTTCAATGAATTAATTGTAAAAATGTTTTCTTTAAAAATCGAAGAAGGCATGCTTAGCAAGCTTTCTTTTAGAGGAATAAGCAACGATAATGTATGTAAAGGGAAATTGATTTTTGAATACAAAGATTTGAAGGGCAGCTTTATCAAAGAGAGGAACGGAGAAAGCAAGCAGGCTAAATTAATTTCAAAGCTCATGAATCTTGTAATTCATTCATCCAATCCTCATGCCGGAGAAAGCCAACCCGAAGAAGTGTCCTTTGCATTTACAAAAGAAGCACATCACGGTCAGATTATGCTGTGGCTTGGAGGCGTAATTGATGGGGCTCTGCTAACAATTATCGGCAAAAAGAAACACGATTTTCTGTTGAATAATAGGGAGTAAAAGCGCAAAAGAATTAGGTATGAATTCTGACAACTCTCTAAATATAGTTTGTCTATAATGTCCAATTTCTTCGTTATATTGATTTTGAAAACGGTCGATCACATCAGTAAACTCCCTGATTTTCAAAATCGAAAAGCCTCGAACTTGAATATTATAGCTCAAACTCTTGGCTTTATAGGCAGAGACTAATTAAGTGGGAAAACATGGCAGGAATGAAAGACAGGCTGATTCGCGACTATATGGGAGTCAATTATTCGATTGTTTGGGATGTAGTTAAAAATAAAATACCTGAATTGTACAAGCAAATTATAACAATAACAGGAAAAGAATAAAATTACCGGCACTATTAGATATAGTCCGGATAGTGTTGCAAAAATAATTGACATCAATACCTGAGCGGCACTAAATTTCGTCGAGTTACACCAAGTTGTCGGAAATAATTTATAGGGTGTTTTACCCACTTTTTTTCGTTTCAAATTCTTAGCTACTACATTTATTCCTGAGTACATTGTAATGTTTCCGCTTGTAAATGAGTTTTTTAAGGGATATAGTTTGTCGTTTGGTTTTTTATTTGTATTTTTCATCCGAAAAGTGATTTTTTGTGTTTGTTATTTTTTGTTTTAACACCCTAAAAATAAACATATTAAATCACTTTTCCTTTTTTTTATTTTAGATTTTTAGTATTAAAGAAGCGATATGAAAATTCACGAAAAAATAATAGAAGAAATCAGTAAAAAACGCTTAAAACCCACCGGCAAAACCCCTTTTAAATGTGATGTGGACAGTTTTCGTTCAAAACTCACTTGTTTTTTATTTCCGGTTTTGGGCGGCCCCGAAAATTCCGACTGCAAACAGCAAGGTAAAGAACTTTACGATGAACTTATCAGGCTGCTGAATTCCTTTGATAACTACTGCAGCGATACTCATGCAACCGTTGATGAGTTTTTTGAAAACTTACCCAAGTTATATGAGCGGCTCATTGAAGATGCAGAGGCGATTTGTTCGGGAGACCCGGCTGCCAAATCCGTGGAGGAAGTCATTGTGAGTTATCCCGGTTTCTATGCCGTATTGACTTATCGGATTGCGCATGCTCTGGAAGAATTGAACATTCCGGTTATTCCGCGGATGCTGACAGAAATTGCGCATTCAAAGACAGGCATCGATATACACCCCAAAGCGAAAATCGGACGCTCATTTTGCATTGATCACGGCACGGGCATCGTAATAGGCGAAAGTACCGATATTGGTGATTATGTAAAACTATATCAAAACGTAACTTTGGGAGCGTTAAGTGTAAAGAAAGAAGAAGCCGGGCAAAAACGTCATCCTTCTTTGGGTAATCGGGTTACCGTATATTCCGGAGCCACCATATTGGGCGGCAAAACCGTGGTGGGCGATAACAGCACCATTGGCGGTAATGTTTGGCTTACCCGCTCGGTTGAGCCGGATACGATTGTACTTAACCGTTCCGCAGCACGTTTTAAAAGAGATAATTCGAAAAAGGATTTGAGTAATTATCGATCGGAATAAATTGATGATTCTTAAAACAATGGTTCGTTAAACTTTGCCAAAGTTGCAGTTTGCAAACTGTAATGAAGCTAATAATCAACACTATAAGTAAAATAGATAAACTTTGGCAAAGTTCTCATTTTCAGTTTAATGGAAAAGTATAACGAACTATTATAAAACACAGAACAATGAAAGCAGAAAATATAATACAGTTAATCGGCAACACACCTACAATTAGAATAAATAACATTTTTGAAGGTTCGGCCGAAGTTTGGGCGAAATTGGAAAAACAAAACCCGGGCGGAAGCATCAAAGACAGAATTGCTCTGTCTATGATTGAAGATGCCGAAGAAAAAGGCCTGGTAAAAGCCGGCGATACCATTGTAGAGCCCACCTCCGGAAATACCGGTATTGGCCTGGCTATGGTCGGAGCTGCCAAAGGCTATAAAGTGATTTTGGTGATGCCCGAATCATTGAGTATTGAGCGGCGGCGCCTGATTACTGCTTACGGCGCAAAGCTTGTGCTTACGCCAAAAGAAGGCGGCATGAATGCCGCAATAGAAAAAGCAGAGGAAATTGTGCTTACCCAAAATGCTTGGATGCCCATGCAATTCAAAAATCCGGCCAATCCGGATGTGCATGCCCGCACAACGGCGCAGGAAATCATAGCCGATTTCCCGGGAGGTTTTGATGCATTGGTAACCGGAGTAGGAACCGGCGGACATATTTCCGGAATGGCCCGAATATTGAAACAGCAATTCCCAAACTTAAAAGTTTATGCCGTAGAACCTAAAGGTTCAGCCGTTATCAGCGGAGAAGAACCCGGACCGCACGGCATACAGGGAATCGGAGCCGGATTTATCCCCGATATTTTAGATCGGAAATTGCTTGATGCTCAAATTCAAGTCAGCAAAGAAGATGCTTACCGATATGCACGAGCGGCTGCCCGAAAAGAAGGTATTTTTATGGGAATTTCCTCCGGTGCTTCATTTGCAGCCGTTCAGCAAGTCCAAAACCAGTTTTCCTACAAGCGCATACTCACTTTTGTTTATGATACCGGTGAGCGCTATTTGTCGGTGGAAGGCTTATTTTAAACTTTAGAAAAAAATATGAGTTATATTGAAAAAATATTTCTTAACTTTCGCATTGAATTTTTAATACTTGCCTTATGAAACTAACAGCAGCGGTCTTTTTTTTAAGTTTGATTTTGTTGTTTTCCTGCGCCAGAGATGATTATTCTCCAAATACCTACGCCAATGAATCATCAATCTATTCAGAAAACGGATCCGTGACTTTTCGCAATATTTTGTTTATACTGAAGCCATACATTGAAGAGGCCGGAGAAAAGACATACCTCGTTACCGATACGCTCAAAAATATTCGGGTGAATATAAACGGAACGGAGTGGGGAAGTTTCAATTCCATTCCAAAAGATACGGCTACTTTTGATTATTTTCAGCAGGGTGATTATTTGGCAAGCAGCATTGCCGTAAAATATTCCGTTATAGCTCCGGTGGGTGCCAATGATCCGGATACTTTAAGCACGGCAGGTGAATACTCCGATATGTTGAACAATTATTTTACCCTTTCGCCCGGTTTCTATATGTGCGAAATTGATGCTTTTGATTTAAAACTAAATGACGGCAGTGTGCGCACCGTAAATCCGCTAATTACCGAGCCGCTGGAAATAGGACAAGGAATGACAAGTGTTTTTCTCGGTGAATTTGAAGTTCTCGTAAAATAAATAAGCTTAAGCTTTTTTTAATATAAAAATATACAGATGAAAAAGTTTACATTCATTTTATTCATTTCGATAATTCCCTTTTTTGTTTCTTGCGAAGAAGAAGTGGAAGGCATTGTAAAAGTACAAAACAAAGTGCACAATGTGAAGCTTGAGCAGATTATGTGGAACGGTCGTCAACTCACCTATTCGCTGCTTCCCGGCGAAACTTCCGCAGAGGTGTTTTTTACAGATTACATTGAATTTTTTCCTAAAACGGATATTGTGGAGTTTTATATGGCCGCAAACGGAAAACGTGTTTTTCTTAGAACCCGCCAATCCTATACCCTGAATGCCGGCGGAGAATTGACCATTGTTATTTCCGACGATACGGAAGTGGTAAATCCGATGACGGAATAGAAGATTTGGCAGTTTTTGTTTTGCTGTTGATAGCTGTTAAAGAGCAGATGCGGTGAAATACTTTTTTGGGGAGTAAAAAGTTATAAATTTATAATTGACTTTAATAAAAAAAATAAGCATGAGAAAAGTAATCCTTTTTTTAATAATGCTGCCGCTCATGGCATTTCAGTGTTATGATTCGGAACCGTGGAACCCTTATTCCGAGTATAAGCCCATTTTGATGAAGCGCGCACAGCTTGAAAACTCTGTTCATTTTACAGAAAAACAAAATTTAGTAAGACCCGGAAAAATATATTTTAAAGGCGATACAATTTATGTGAATGAAAAATACAAAGGTGTGCACGTAATAGACAACAGCCGGCCCGAAAGCCCCAATGTTGTGGGCTTCATTACCATACCGGGCTGCATTGATATGGCTGTGAAAAAGAATGTACTTTATGCCGATAATGCGGTGGATTTGGTTGCGGTGCAACTGTCACAGAATCTTTCGGATATTACGGTAACAAAACGCATTCGTAATGTGTTTCCGGAGCTGATGCCGCCGGATCAGATGCAGTTAGAACCTGCTTATCAGTCGGGAAATCGTCCGGAGAATACGATTATTGTAGCTTGGGAAAAAATTAAACTTTAAAAGATACCCGTTATGAAAGCCATACTTTTTATAGGAATTATTATGTTTTTCACAATAAGTGCCTGCGAGAAAGACAGCGCTGCAGATATGTCCTCGGATACCGGTACCGGCGGTTCTACTGCCCGTTTTGCAACGGTGGGCGACTATCTGTACACCGTTAATAACCGCAGCATGAAAATTTTCGAAACGCAAGACCCGACCGCGCCGGTTTATGTCAATGAGATTACCATTGGCGAAGGTACTGAAACCATTTTTCCATATAAAAATAATCTGTTTCTCGGTACACGAACCGGCATGCATATTTTGAGTTTGGAACAACCCGCCGGTCCGCAAAAAATATCGTTTTATGAGCATGTTGTCAGTTGTGATCCCGTGGTGGTGCAGGATACTTTAGCTTATGTAACGCTTCGCTCGTCCGAGGAGTGGTGCAATCGTCGGGTAAACGAACTGCATATTATTGATATCAGTAATTTAACTGCGCCCGTCCTGCTAAAAAAATATAATATGCAAAACCCATACGGTTTGGGTATTGACGGAAACAACTTATATGTCTGCGATACAGATTTAAAACATTTCGACATTTCCGATATATATAACATTCAGTTGAAGAATGCTTTCTCAATTCCGGCCAATGATGTTATCCCTTTGGGCGATATTTTGCTGGTAACAGCCGATGACGGCATATACCAATACCGTACGAATGATGGTGAATTAACCTTCTTGAGTAAAATCCCTGTCGGAGAAAATTAAGAAACTTGTAATTAGTTATTAGACAGAATAAAGCATTCCAAAACATTTGTTATTATGAAAAAAATTTATGTATTGATTTTATTTATTGTCGGCATAGGCCTTTCGTCTGCAAAAGCTCAAACAGACACCATCCCGCTGAAAAGATTTAATATAGCATTTTCGCCCCTGCGTATGATATACGACGGTATGCAAACGGACATAGAATTCAGAAGAAAGCATAAAGCCCATTATATCGGCCTAAGCCCGCGTTTTTATTTTAATTCTTACCGAAAAGAGTTTTTTGGTGTAGGGAGCGGGTTGTCATATAAGATTATTCTGGATAAGAAATTGGATGACAATTTCAGCCCCTATGTTATGGGAACCGGCGAATATACCTATTACAAATTCTATGGTACCAATTATCCGGAAGCCGATGTTAAATATTACACCAATTCGTTTCGCTTGAGTGCCGTAACGGGATTTCA
Source organism: uncultured Bacteroidaceae bacterium (assembly GCA_964472505.1). Lineage (GTDB taxonomy): Bacteria > Bacteroidota > Bacteroidia > Bacteroidales > JAADGE01 > JAYEIA01. Next base: position 7,666 of record CAYYQW010000085.1, read on the forward strand.
ATTAATTTTGGCCGATGCCTTTTTCTTTGATGCTTTTGTGGGTTACGGCTTTGCTTATAGTGTTAATTCTAAAGATTTTTCTCAGAATTCCGGCCGAATGTATGATCACCAATATTCAGGAATTTATATACCTTTTGGATTTCGGCTTGGTATAACTCTGTAATAATTTATAAGATATGAAAAACATATTAGTATTTATATTAGTGGGATTTTTTATGCTCTGTTCCGCAAGCTCCTTTTCACAAACCGAAACCACTGAAATAAAAGATTTCCAAGTGGGTTTTGTGCCGCATTACGCATTTTTCCACGGAGTACGTTTTGACATAGAAAAAAAGATTCCAAACAAAGACAGTTATCTTCAATTTACCCCGCATTTTTATTTCAACGAGCAAACTATTGATTACGAAAGCATTTCCACAACAAGACAAGCCGATTATGAAAAGATATCCGGCCTCGGCTTGGGATTATATCATAAAATGATTGTTTATAAATCGCCGCGAAACATAGTATATCTGCATTTTGCTTACGGCGGCGAATACAGCTACTTAGAGATGAGCTATAAAACCTATGAGTGGATGGAATATTATGAAAACAATTTGGAATATTATCGTTACGGCTTGGCAGAACATAATGAACCAATCAGCCGCCTGAAATTAAATCTATCCGTCGGCATACAGATAAATATTGCACAAAGCTTATATGTAGGCTCTTATCTCGGAAACGGATTCAGCTATTCTTTCACCGATATTGATATCGGAAAATTCACGACCGACATGACCGATTATGCATATTCCGGCGTTTATATACCGCTGGGTTTTCGTATTGGGGTGATGTTTTAAGATGGTGAACAGCACAAGCGTCTTCTTATTAGTTCGTGCAATAAAAAGCAGTTATTTAGGAATAATTTAGCAAATCCGGATATTTAAATGTATAATTCAGCTTTGATTTTAGTTTTTCATTGCTGATGATTTTATATGAATTATCTGCATCTTCATTGAATACCGGTTTTTCACGCCCCGCCTTCAGAAATTCTTTGGTGTAAAATTCGCGTCGGGTAGGGTGCGTGTCGGCACAGGCATTGAATGTTTCGTTCCATACGCCTTGTTCGATAATCTCAGTAATAATTCTGATACAATCGTCTCTGTGAATAAAATTCACAACACCTTCCGGATTATCAATGATTTTTCCGTTGCGAAAGAAATTACCCGGTTTTCGGTCGTAGCCCAGTAAACCGGCAAATCGTATAATGGTGGTTTGGAAGTTTTCATTCCGCCTGAATACATCTTCTGTTTGCGTAAGCTTGTTATCTTTGACAGGCGTTTTTTCATTCGCACGGTCGTTTATCATCGGATATACAGAGGTAGAGCTGATAAAGATAAGGTAACTGATTTTTGAGGCTTCAATTTTTTTTGTCAGATGCACATAGTCATCCACCGCTTGCGGCGGTATGTCAATGATGAGTATATCGGAATTCAGAAACTCGCTGCTATCGTAGTTGCGTTTTCCGATGTCAATCAAAAATGCATCTATACCGGATGCTTCAAGTGTGTTGATTTTGCTTTCACTCGTGCTTGAGCCTTTTACCGAAAAGCTTTTGCTGATTAATTCTTTTGCCAAAGGCAGCCCAAGCCACCCGCAACCCAATATGCTTATGGTTGGTTTCATATCTATTCAATGATAATTTTTTTTGTGATGTTCCCTTTTTCGGAACTTAATAGAAAATAATACATGCCGGTTTGTAAATTATATTTGGAAGGATTAAACGATTCGGTGTATTTTCCGGCCGGCAAAGTTTTGCTGTCTAATATAGTACAAACCACATTACCTAAAATATTATAAACTTTTAGGCTTACGGTAGTTTTCTCAAGGAGTTTATATGAAAAATAGCTTTTTTCTTTTATTGGGTTGGGGTAGGCTTCCGTCTCGGTAAAAATATCTTGTCTGAAAGCTCCGTTGTTTTGTGTTTCATCTTTTATGGCGGTATGCACACTGATGATTCCGCCGTGCAAACGTGTCCAAATCGGTCTTATCATTCCGTTATGTGCCGTAATGCCGTTATAATCGCCGAAGAATATTTCTTCGTTGGGTAGAAAGGAAGATTCACTTATTATTGTATTGCTGAAAGTTTCACCTCCGTCGGATGATTCAGCTAAATAAACATCGGTATGATTATCATTATGGTTTCTGCGATCATAGAAAATAAAATATAAACTGCCGTTTTCTTGATCAATAGCCATACGTGTGAAGAATTGATAGCTACCGACGGCATCATTATTTACTTTTACGGGTTCTGTCCAGTTTTCCCCTTCATCTTCCGATTTAATAAGCCAAACGTCCGAGCCGTTAGTTCCGTTTCTTTGGTCTTCCCAGTTAATATATATAGTTCCGTTGTATTGTCCGCCGCTTGTATCGCAGGCAGTGTTAAGCCATCCTGTTCCTACGCCGGGGTAGATACCGGGTATGTCAAAATGCGGCCCGCCCGGAAAGTCAGAAGCCAAAATATCTTTATCTAACCAACTGTTTCCATTGTCGTATGATTTGTCAAAAATGATGCTGGTAGTACTTTCCGCATCAAGTCCCGTCCAAGCTGCATATATCTGACCCTCCGGGCCTATGCATGGAGATGCGCTGCGAAGCATATCATAACTGCCTGAGCAAGTACCTGCGTTTTGGCTGAGCCGTTTGGGATTGGACCAGCTTTCCCCCATATTATCAGAATATGAAAACATTATTAATGAGCTGTCTTGCGGATTTGTGCTTTGGTAGGCATCCATTTGGGTCCAAGTTAGATAAATGGTATTTGTTTTCAGATTAACCGCAGCACTTTCGTTGTCATGTTTTTTATCACCGTTTAGTCCAACATGACTAATGCTTTCCCATGTTTGCCCTTCATCGGTTGATTTTTGACAAACAATTCGGTCAATCCAGCTTCCGTTTTCTGTAGGATTTGAAAGATGAAAATAATAGAAATTACCGTAAGCATCGGAGATAACACAAGGATCGCCCCATACTCCGTATTCAGAACTGATGGGTACTTTTGTCCAATTATAGCCGCCGTCGCGGCTATAATATGATGCCGATAAATTGGTGCCGCAAACCAGATTCTCCGGCTTTTGCAGGCTAAATGCCAAAGAGGGTTCGTTTGGTTCATAGCCGCTGCCGCCGCTGTTGTCTATTTCAATATTTGTAAATTGCGCTTGAGCAACAGTTCCCGCAAACAAAACAATAAAGCTGATAATCGTTTTGATTTTCATAACTATGTATTGATATTAGTTTTCAATAAATAAAAATTTATCCTTTAACGACTGCCAAAGGCTTCAGTTCCGTTATAATTTCCACCAGATCAGTTTGATTTTTCATAACCTTGGCAATGTCTTTATAAGCGCTCGGGGCTTCGTCTAAATGTTTTTTACTGCTGATGTTATGAACTATTTTTTTACTGTTCATGTATTCGATTTCTTTTTCTAAGTCTAAATTTTTTTTTGCGGCCGTCCGGCTGAGTTTTCTGCCGGCACCGTGTGAGCAACTCATAAAACTTTCCGGATTTCCTTTGCCGCGCACAATATACGACTCCGCGCCCTGCGAGCCGGGTATTATTCCGGTTTCTCCTTTTTTTGCCGATGTTGCGCCTTTGCGATGAACAATTACCGATTCTCCGTAATGCGTTTCTTTGGCAGCGTAATTGTGTGCAATATTTATTACGGGCAAAAATTCGACATCGGTAAATCGTTTAAAAATATTTTGAACTTTATCGCTCATATATTTCCTGTTGGCAAAAGCAAAATCGGTGCAATATTGCATTTCTTTCATATACATTTGGCCTTCGGGGCTGTTGATCGGAAGAAAATCCAATTGAAAATTATCCGGAATTTTTGGTTCAATTGTTTTACTTACTTCTTTGGCTACGCGATTATAATGTTTTGCTACGGTATGCCCTAAATTTCGGCTGCCGGAGTGAATCATGTACCAAATATGGCCGTCGCTGCCTTTTTGTATTTCAATAAAATGATTGCCGCCTCCGAGAGTCCCTACTTGGTGGCGAGCGTTTTCAAATTCTTGGTTTACAATAAGTAAATCACGTGCCGGTTGCGGAAGCAATGAAACGTCTTGCGGTTGTTTATGTTTTTTGAAACCGGTCGGTATTTCATTACGAACTCTTTTAATAATATCGTGTAATTGTTTCTCGTTGATTTTTTTTAATGACGTTTTTACGGCTACCATTCCGCAGCCAATATCCACACCTACGGCATTTGGAATAACGACATCTTTGGCAGCCAACACACCGCCTATGGGCATTCCGTAACCTGCATGGCAATCCGGCATTACGGCAATATGATGAAATGCAAAAGGCAGTTGCGATAAGTTTTCGAGTTGCTTCACGGCACTCTCTTCAATATCCGCCGTCCACGATTTAACCGGCACTTTTCCTTCTAAAATTGTTTGAGGCATATTCAGTTTTTTGATAATGACAAAAAGAATTGGTTAATTTGCAACAAATATAACAGATTGGATGGAAAGAAAAAAAGTCATAGTAGGTTTATCGGGAGGAGTGGATTCGGCCGTAGCTGCTTATGTTCTCAAAAAACAAGGTTTGGATGTGCATGCCGTATTTATGATTAATTGGCACGATACCGCCGGTTTGCGATCCGGTTCCTGCGAAAGCGATGAAGATCAAAAAGTAGCGGAGCTGGTAGCTCACCAACTGGATATTCCTTTCCATACCGTAGATTTTAGTGAGATATACGCCAAAAAGGTCGTGGATTATATCTTCTCGGAATACGAAAAAGGCCGAACCCCCAATCCGGATGTTTTATGTAATCGTGAGATAAAGTTTGATGTTTTTTTGGACAAAGCCCTTGAACTTGGTGCCGATTATGTTGCTACCGGCCATTATTGCCGTAAAGAAGAAATTCAAAAAAACGGAAAGACTTATTATCGTTTGTTGGCCGGCAGCGATCCCAATAAAGATCAGTCTTATTTTTTGTGCCAACTCTCGCAAAAGCAGTTAGAGAAATCCTTATTTCCGGTGGGCGATTTGCAGAAACCGGAAGTGCGACGGATTGCCGATGAAATTTCATTGGTAAATGCTAAGAAAAAAGATTCGCAGGGAATTTGTTTTGTGGGAAAAGTAGATTTACCTACATTTCTGCAACAACAACTGAAGGCCAAAGAAGGTGATATAATAAAAATACCGGCCGACTCGCAACAATACCACTCACCGATACCTGAAACCGATGATGAAGAAGAACTTTTGCGTTATTACAGCCGACCATACAATTATACGCCCGAAATGGGTGAAGTGGCAGGCCGGCACAGCGGTGCTCATTTTTTTACCGTAGGACAGCGCAAAGGCTTAGGTATTGGAGGCATGAAAGAACCCCCCTTCGTAATTGATACCGATACAAAAAATAATATTCTCTATATTGGCGAAGGAAAGCAACACCCCGGTTTATTTCGCAAAGGCTTATTTATGGAGAAAGCAGAATTGCATTGGGTGCGTCCGGATCTTGCTCTGAAGGTCGGCGAGAGACTTTCCGTGCTTTCGCGTATCAGATATCGGCAGCCGCTTCAGAAAGCGCTTTTATATATGCAAGCGGAAGGCGCTTATTTGATTTTTGAAGAAAAACAACGAGGAATTACATCCGGGCAGTTTGCCGCCTTTTATTTGGATGATGAATTGATCGGATCAGGTGTAATTTCCGGAAAAAATACCCATTGAAGTTTCTTTATCAGATGTAAGATATAAGATGTAAGATGTAAGATGTAAGATATAAGATGTTGATGCCTGAAGTCTGATTTCTTGGGGAATTTCCGCTGATATATGGTTTTTCTCGCCAAGCTTGCAAAAATTGTCTTAAATCTTAATACTTAAATCTTACATCTTAATTTATTTGAATACCCTTCTGAACCACATATTAAACAAATATACTTGTCGAGAAGACCAACTGTTGAGCGGAACGGTTATGCCGGTGGAAATAAATAAATTTCCGGCGGGATAGTTTTCATAAGGCTTTACGGTATTGCCGTCATCAAGAAACAGGCTGTAGTCTTTATTGAGAAAACCACCAATCACGTAATTAAGCTCAAAATTTAAGAACATGTAATTGAGCCCGGCTATGGCGGTAAAGTTTTGTTTTTCAATCATATCCGTTCCGGGGTTAGTCAGATTTACTCGGCTGGTCCAGTTTACTTCTTCCGCTTTGTTATAAATCAGGTTTCTGTCGTAACGCATACCAAGATACAAGTAATTCTGTTTTTCGTAGTAGCGATTTCCCAGCTTAATATACGCAGGAACAGATGCTCGCGACAACAGATGTTTCTGAGTCAGGGTATAGCGCTCATCGGTAGTTTTATATTCTACGGCTTGTCCGTAGTGGGTATATTCAAGACCTATCACAAAGCCAATTTTATCGTTTTTCAGGTCATAATTGTATATGATGCCGCCGTAGTATCCGGGTACATAATCAAAAAATGATTCGGTACTGTTTAATTGCATATCGCCAAAAGGCGTATCCAAAAACAGATAAGAAAAGTTGTCGGGTTGCGGATTAAACATGCTGTGTGTAACCCCGGCTTTTATTGAAAAGTACCGAAATTCCGATTTTCCGTATTGACCAAAAGCAAATAGCGTTGAGAAGCTTATTATTAATGCTGTTAAAATGTATTTTTTCATGCTTATTAATTACCGGTTTTATAAATATTGTAAAATTAGGGGCGATATTGCCAAAGATCCTGAAAGTAATCAGTGATGGTTTCTCCGCGGCCTAAGCCGAGATAGCCTCTGAAGTCATTATCTCCGTATTTTATACCTTCACCAATGGCATTTTTGCGAGCTCCGCCGCCATAAAATGCCCTTTGCTCCCAATCGTCTATGAAAGGATTATATCTCCAAAAATCGCTGCATATACTGTCGGCATCTTGTCCGGTACCGATATAGCCAAAGTCTTCAACGGTGAAGCCCACGGCATCGGCTCTTGGGGTTGAGGGGAAGGATTTTTTTTGTATCCAGGCGCCTTTTCCGTCAATGGTTTGCCTGTACATCCAGAGGTCGTTTCGCAGCCTATCCTCGTCGTCCATACCGCCGCAGACAAAATAGGTATTTCCAATTTTGAATCCGGCAGCTTTGGTTCTGGGCCCGGCGCGGAATCTTGTCATTTGTCGCCAAGTTCCCTGTGGGTGGTTAGAGTCTGTTAGAGTGGGGTCGAGTTGATAAACATCATCCAGTATTCCGTTTTGAGTACCGGTGCCTAAACCTACATAACCTTTCCCGTTAAGAGTAAAAGCAATGGCTTCTTGCCTTCCGAAGCCCGGGAATTGAGAGTTGTCTTTTAGCCGCAGCCAACTGTCATCCGTTAGGTTCCATCGGTAAAACTCATTGGTAACCAATGTGTCGGTTCCGTCCACGGTAAAGCCGGTTCCGATATATGCATAGTCTTTATATACACCTACGTTAACTCTTACATTGGTTATGACAAATGCAACGGCATTGCTTATTGAGGTTCCCGGATAGGTGGTTGCTTGTGTCCAGCTGTCGCTGTTGGGGTTGTATTTATAAATTTCTTTGAAAATGCCGTATTGGTTATTAACCAGACCAACATATATTTCATCTTTATAGGTGAATGAAATGGCGCCGTCGCCTTGGTTACCGTCAAAAGGCATGCGTTCTTCCCAGACGTCTTTCGGGGCGGCAGTTATGATTTGGGTTTCTACCGGGTTAAAAGCGGTATCCTTAGGTACGGCTTGCCCGTTGTTGAAGTCTCCTGTAATGACATATGAGCGCACATAGTAAGGCGTTTCGGGTACCAGGTTAATCATTATACTTTCGAAAGTATCGTCTCTGCTTAAAGTGTCCATGAACTGATCCGGTTTTCCGTCTTCATCGTTATCTATCATATACATAGTGGCTGATGCTTCGGTTACTTTTGCCTTGGGCGATGTTCCCCAAACATGGCCGTAAATTAATATGCTGTCTTTGGCATTGGCCGTATAGGTAAGGGTTTCTTCAACTTTGGCATATACATCGCGAATGATGGTCGCCGTATCGGGCAGCCCGCTGATATATTTTGAGGCTCCTTGTGATGTCTGATAAGTCCCGCTGTTGTACTCTCTTACAAAAGTATATGATTTTTCATCAAATTGACAGGCAGACAAAAAGATGAAAGTTGACAATATTAATAAGAATATGTGTTTCATTGCTAATTAGTTACAGATTGATAAAAAGAAATACCATGCTTTACAAACGCATTTTCAACGGCTTTTATTTTCAGCGAAAAATATAAATTATTTAACTGTAAGCAAAAATTGTTCCGTGAATTATATTTTCGTGGTGATTGAAGTTTCATGTGGGCAGATTAGATCGCTTTTGAAAGCAGATCCTTAGCTTTAAGTGCGACTCATATATTATAATAGTTCGTTATGCTTTTCCATTAGACTGAAAATGAGAACTTTGCCAAAGTTT
>CAYYQW010000086.1:0-15704 GCA_964472505.1 uncultured Bacteroidaceae bacterium
TTGCAAAACGGAGTGTATTTGCTGAAAGTTGAAACTGAAACAAGAGTTTATATCCAAAAAATCATCAAACAATAAAATCTCTTTTACAGGTGGGTTCAACTTGCTGACCAAGAACGACCTGCCGGCGTCCCCGACCCGGCAGCGTCTCCATATAGTAAGATGCTTCCGGATCCCAAAAGGGATGCCGGAAGATCTTTTCAGTAGATACCGGAATCCAACCGTCTGACCGCTTGGAGTGATCGGAGGGGTGAAAAACGATTCAGGAAGTTTATTCTATAGAGTTGGATCTCGACTTTTAAGGCAGATCAATTTCATAAATCAAGACCGAAGCATAAGCCGCAATTCCTTTTTCTTCACCCACAAAGCCGAGTTTTTCGGTAGTGGTAGCCTTTATTGAAATATCGGCTTGGTCAATTTGCATGGTATTTGCCAAGACGCTGCGCATTTTTGGCAGATAGGGTTTTAATTTAGGTTTTTGCAGCGCAATGACCGAATCAATATTGCCGATTTCATAACCGGCATTGCGAATAATGCGACAAGTTTCTTTCAGAAGGATTTTGCTGTCAATGTTTTTATATTCTTTCGATGTATCCGGAAAATGCTCTCCGATATCGCCTTTATTGGCCGCTCCGAGCAGGGCATCGGCTATGGCGTGAATGAGTGTGTCGCCGTCGGAGTGCCCCACGCAGCCTTTGTGATGTTCTATTTCAATTCCGCCCAGAAAAAAACTTTCGCCTTCTGCGAGTCGGTGAACATCGTAGCCCATTCCGGTTCGTATATTAGGTTTTGGCATATCGTAAAAGTTTAAAACAGCAAACGAGCAACTTAATCTTTAGTTTGTTGCCCGTTTGCATGCGTTTAATTAAAGGTGAATGTGTGTAATTTGAAAACTCGGCTTCGACAAGCTCCGCCTACCGAAAAAACAATCATCTTAAATCTTAATACTTAATACCTAAAGTTTCGGACTAAATTTATTTGCTTGGCATTCAATTATTTACAGTAATTTACATTTTTCTACTAAGGTTTAATCCAAAAATACTTGTATTGAGCTTGTCGAAATAAGGTCTTTAAAAACCTTATAATTAAAGTTTTAACCTTAGTATAAAATGTAACGCACAACGCATAAATCTTATTAGCTTGTTGATTTAAATCGATGATATTCAGTTATTTGCACAAAGTCCGAAACTTCAGTTAATACAAATCTTAATACTTACATCTTATATCTTACATCTTATATCCCTATAAATCAAGTTTTTTCTTTACAGCTTTCGGGAGTGCATTTTTGTTAACCATGATATTGGTGGTTTGCAGTTTTACAAAGTCTTTAGAAGCATAAAAATAGCCGTCGTAGGGTCCGGATTTCCCCCAAGAGTTTTTTACTATGTAATAGGGCGTTCCGTTTTTGTCTTTAGCTTTTCCTATGATGTGCATGCCGTGGTCGTCGGTGGTGCTGTAATTATCAAAGGCTTCTTGGCGCATGGCTTGCGTTACGTCTTTTTCTTTTCCGGGTTTGTCAAATTTGTAAAGCATTTCATTTTTTTCACTTTGCGAAAGCTCGGTCCATTTGGCCAGCTCCAGATTGTTCATACTCTTAATATCGGCTTCGGGAATAACGGCCAGACCGTGTTTTGAGTATGAGAATCCTTTATGGCTGACGTCCGAAGCCCAGGCAACCGTGTAGCCGTTATCCAAGCAGTGGTCAATAATTTGCATCATCTCGTCGAGTTTTACATTATACACTTCTCCCCAGAGCCAGTTATCGGGTACTTCCAAAATGAATTTTTCATAAAAAGGGTGGTGCGTAAATGAGCTAATCTCAATATAATCGTCCGGATTAAGTTTCATATAATCGCTTACGAAACTTTTGGGAGAATACGCTTTGTTATTGAAATTGAAATTTTCGGGAAGTTGGCCGAGATAGCTTTCCAAATCCGATTTTACGGTCTTTTCCCAAACCGGCGTTAAGGTACGGTTTTTATTTTCCACAACAGCCTTTACTTTTTCAGTTAAGAGATTGTCCAATTCGCCGTGTACATGATTTTCGGTTCCGTATTCCAGGCCGGGGTAGGCGTCTTCGGTGGTAAGTCCGTAGTTTTTCATAACGTGAATCACGTCGTGAAAAGCACCGCCGCCGCTAAAGTTTAAATGTCCGTGCATGCGTACGTAACGTTTGGCTTTGTCGTAATAGCAGTGGTTTACAATGAACATTTCCGAAAGGTCAATGCTGTCTTTTCCGGTGCGCAACAGTTCCGATTCCAGAAAAGATATTCCGGCAAAACTCCAACAGGTGCCGGAGCGGTATTGATTGGGAACGGCCGTGTGTGCCAGACGAAATTCTTCGGAAAAGCCGTAGCCTTCGTCTTTAACCGGGTCGTTGGTTTTTTGAGCGTAGGTGGGATTTGCTGCGATAAGCAGATAAGCAATAAATATGAGTGCAATGTTTTTCATGATAATTTGGTTTATGAGTAATGAGATTTTCTATGAGCTAAAGTCAGAAATATCAAGGCCTATAAGTTTCCATTCTCCGTTCTTAGTGCCAAAGTAATAGCGGATGTTGTTTTTAGTGTTCAATACTTTTATGCTTACTTGGTTTCCGAGTTTCTTGGTTTCATCAATTATCATATCGGTAACGGGCAATGAGTATTCGCGCATGGTTTTGGCTGTTTCGTAGAATATGTCGGTGCCGTTTACTTTTTCGGCAAAGCAGCCGGATTTTTCCCAACCGGATTTTTCAAAACTAAATTCCGGCCATTTCTGATATTTCGGGCTGCAGGTATTTTTTTGTTTCAACAGCATTTCCATTATACTAAGATCCGAGGTGTATTCTACCACATCATAAACCCCCGGATTATTTAGAAACAAAATACCTCGCGGATCATAAAAGTACTTTTTAATTTCCGGGTAATTTTGATGGATGTTTGAAATTACTTGGTTTACCTGCTTTAGCGTTTCTTTGTCGGAATCCGGTTTTGGGGATTGAGCAGTAATGCCGGTTTTCTCAGATGTTTGTGAACCGAATACCCAGCCGGTTTCGCCTTCAAACTCAATTTTGTACCAGAAATCGGTTTGATTATTTATGGTTTCCTGTTTTCCTTTTTCCAAAACTTTGGCTTTATCGCCGGAGTTCAGTTTCATGACCACCTCTCCGGTAGTCGGACGGCTTCGCACCCAAATATCTTTTCCTTCTATGCTGAGATATTCGGCTTTATCTTCTTCCGTTTCTGTCTTTTGTTCTTCAGTTGTGATTTCCTTATTCTTTTCATCCGGAGCTTCATCGTCGGTGCAAGCCCAAAAAGTCAGAATACTTAGCGTGAGAACGATTAAAAGTGTTTTCTTCATTGTGTTCAATAGTTTTTAAATACGAAAATAAGAGGGTTATCCTAATAAATTACCAAGCCCCGGGAGCATTCCCTGAGCCATGCTGCCCATTTTTTGTTCGTGCAGTTCTTCGGCTTTTTTTATGGCGCGGTTAATTGCAATTACCGTAAGGTCGCTTATGGTATCCGGGTCATCCGCAATGCTTTCCGAAATAATAATATCTTTCACGGTTTTGTTTCCCGTAATGATTACTTTTACCAATCCGCCTTCGGCTTCTGCCGAAAGTTCCGTTTGTTCCAGTTCTTTTTTTATGGCTTCGGTTTGCTCTTTCATTTGAGCCATCATTTTGTCAAACATAATTTGTCTTTTCTTTATTATTAATTAAATAATTACTTAATTTACTAAAGGGTAGAAAGCATCTTCAATGTGCTCAATATCAAATCCTTGTTCTTTTTCTACCAGAGATAAAATATCAAAACGAGCTTCCCAATCAATTTCAAATTTTTCTATATAAGCATTTGCTGCTTCTATCAGAAATCGTTGTTTTTTTTTGGTAACGGCCTGAAAAGGCTGTTCAAAATAAGTGCCGCTGCGGCTTTTTACTTCGGCAAAAACGATGGTTTCGTCTTTGTAGGCAATAATGTCCACTTCTTTATGTTTAAATCGCCAATTTCTGTGCTTTATGGTGTAACCTTTAGAGCACAAGTAATCTGCTGCAGCATCTTCTCCGGCTTTTCCCAGAGTAATATTTTTTGCCATAAATGTAAATTTTATGGTAGTTTTGCAATTCAAAAGTAAAATTAAATATTTTTTTTAAAATTACTAATTTGTTTCTGAATGTTAAGAAACCTTTATGTTCTCTTTGTATTTCTGTTTGCTTTTTCAGCATCCCTTCATGCTCAAAATGAGAAGAATGCAAAGTTTGAAGGAAGCATTGAGTATGAACGATACGATTTGGATGATACCCTAATTGTAAAGATGTACTTTAAAAATGATAAAGTCCGAATTGATTATTATACGAAAGACAAGAAACTGATTAAGTACAAAATATTTAACTTTTCAACGGAACGTATGTTAATTATTAATCCTCAGAGGCAATTGTATGTGGAGAAGATCATAAAACAGGATATGATTCCTTTGGACTCGGAAGCTGAAATAAGTAAAACCGGAAACCACAAAAAAATTCTGGGGAAAGGAGTATATCAGTGGATTGTTAAAAATACCAAGCGAAATACGGTGGTCAGTTATTGGGTTTTGCCCGGGAGCTGCGATTATTACAGTTATATATTTCAAGCCATGGGGCGCACCAATAAAATATTTGGTTATTACAGCCATATTCCTGACAGTAAGGGTTTTATTTTGTTGGAAGCCGAAGAGTTTTCTTTGATAAGAGACCGACGAATGCGCTTTGTCGCTACAAAAATCATTAAACAAAGCCCGAATCCTAAGCTTTTTGAGTTGCCCGATAATTATGAATTATTTGAATAAATCTTTTTTACGGAAAGAATAAAATATAACTAATGAAGAAATTTAAACGTTATTTAGTTACATCAGCTTTACCTTATGCCAACGGACCGGTACATTTAGGCCACATTGCCGGTGTGTATTTACCTTCGGATATATATGTACGCTATTTGCGCCTGAAACAAGAAGATGTACTTTGGGTATGCGGCTCCGATGAACACGGCGTACCCATCACATTAAAAGCTCGAAAAGAAGAGAAAAGCCCGCAGGAAATTGTGGACCGATACCATAAAATTATTAAGCAAGCCTTCGAGGATTTTGGCATATCCACCGATATTTATTCACGTACCACAAGCGATACCCATTACGAAACGGCGCGTGAATTTTTTAAAACGCTACACGATAAAGGTGAATTCATCACCAAAAAGACCAAACAATATTTTGACCCGCAAGCCAAGATGTTTTTAGCCGACAGATACCTGCTCGGAACCTGTCCGCATTGCGATAGCCAAAGCGCTTACGGTGATCAATGCGAAAATTGCGGTACATCACTCAGTACCGATGAATTGAAAAACCCCGTTTCGGCTCTTACGGGTGCTACTCCGGAGTTAAGAGAAACCCAACACTGGTACTTACCTTTGGACAAACATCAACCCTTTTTGGAAAAGTGGATTTTGGAAGAACATAAAGAATGGAAATCAACCGTAAGCGGGCAATGCCGCTCTTGGTTTGAGATTGGTTTGCAACCGCGTGCCGTAAGCCGCGATTTGGACTGGGGCGTACCTCTGCCGGTTGAAAATGCCGAAAATAAAGTGATGTACGTATGGTTCGATGCCCCCATCGGTTATATTTCGGCAACCAAAGAATATACTCCCGACTGGGAAAAATATTGGAAAAGCGAGGATACCAAATTGGTGCATTTTATCGGAAAAGATAATATTGTTTTTCACTGCATTATATTCCCGGCCATGCTTAAAGCAGAAGGCTCTTATGTAATGCCCGATAATGTGCCGGCTAATCAATTTTTGAACTTGGAAGGCGATAAAATTTCCACTTCCCGTAATTGGGCCGTTTGGTTGCATGAGTATTTGGAAGAATTTAAAGGTAAGCAAGATGAACTGCGCTATGTTTTGGCTGCCAATATGCCCGAAGCCAGAGATAATGATTTCCGTTGGAAAGATTATCAAGACCGAGTGAATAATGAGCTGGTAGCGGTTTTCGGAAATTTCATAAATCGAACCTTGGTACTCACTAAAAAATATTTCGATAATCATGTGCCGGCAGTTACCGAATATCAAGCAGTTGATAAGGCTGTTTTTGAAGATATTAAGAAATTCGGCAAACGTTTGTCGGAAAATATTGAGCAATATAAATTTCGCGAAGCGCTTAAATCAATGATGGATATTGCAAGAGCCGGAAATAAATATCTGGCGGACTCAGAGCCTTGGAAAATTATTAAAAGCGATCCCGAGCGTGTGCAAACCATTCTGAATGTTTCTCTGCAAATAGCTGCTTCTTTGGCTATTTTTTCCGAGCCTTTTATTCCTTTCTCAGCCGAAAAAATTCGCCGAATGTTAAATATTGAGCACTTGGAATGGTCTTTGGCCGGTAATACTGATTTGTTGAAGCCCGGGCACAAACTCAATAAATCCGAATTACTCTTTGAAAAAGTAGAGGACGAAGTGGTGAAAGCTCAAGTGGATAAACTGCTTAAAACCAAGCAGGAAAATGCTGATGCCGAGGCTCCTGAAGTAGCTTCCGCAAAGGAAGACATTGAATTTGACGATTTTCAAAAACAAGATATCCGAGTCGGCATAATTGAGCATGCCGAAAAAGTGGCTAAAACAAAAAAACTTTTGAAATTGGATGTAAATACCGGCACGGACAAGCGCACGGTGGTGTCCGGAATTGCCGAATATTATAAGCCGGAAGACATCGTCGGGAAGCGTGTCTGCATCTTGATAAATTTGGCCGGTAAGAAAATTCGCGGAATTGAGTCATCGGGTATGATTCTAATGGCCGAAGATTCAAAGGGCAAATTAAGTTTCATAAGCCCGGAAGATGATTTGCATGCCGGTTCGGTAATTTCGTAGATTTTTAAGTAATAACAATCATCGGTTTTTGCAGTTATATCTGTCTGCAAAAACCGATGATTTTATGTTCGGAAAGCAAGTAAAAAATTATTCCAATTCTTCTTCTATTTGTTGTATGCCCGTAACTTTTGTAAAGCGGTAAACGGTAAAGTCAAAATTTGATTTAAATCCGCCTTCCCCCTGAATAACCGAGCCGTCAGCATAAGTAATGGTAACCGGTTTTACGGAATAAATATTCTCGGTTTTCCCGGTTAAAAAAAGTTCTTCGGTTCGTAATATACTGCCGTTAGCATTGGTTATTACCACATTGCCTTCGGCTTTGGCATTTTGCTCTTTTTCGTGGTATATGGCATAGTCAGCTTTCAGGCTGCTTTCTACTTCCATTTCTTCATTATAAAAATTGATTCGGCAACCGTTGGGAAATTCAAAGTATGATTTATTTTTTTCATCGAAGCGATAAAGGGTGGGGGTGGTCAGCAGCATTTTAAGGTTGGCATCGGATGTATAAACCGAACGCATTCCCTGTACCGTCAGCATGGGCAATTCCTCTTCTTCTGTGAGCTTTTTAATCTCTTCCATATCGGTAGAGCAGTTGCTTAGCGCAAAAAGCAGGATGATCGACAACAGAAATCGGAAATGCTTAAATGGTTTCATCAGCGTATTCTTTTTAGTGATTCTTTAATGCGGTGCATGGCTTTATTAATGTTTTCGGCTGATGCAGCATAAGAAAAACGGATGCATTCCGGATTTCCGAACGCAATGCCAGGAACGGTGGCTACATGTGCTTCGTTGAGCAAGTACATACTCAGGTCGGAAGAATTTTTAATCGAGATATAGGTATCGGAGCGGCCAAAATAACTGCTGGCATCCGGAAAGGCATAAAAAGCACCTTGCGGTATATTAGTAATCAAGCCGGGGATTTCCTGCAGGTGTTTCACCATCAGATCACGGCGTATTTTAAATGCGGCATTCATGCCCAATGTGTAAACATTATCTTGAGTAAGTGCTGCAAAAGCAGCCCGTTGCGATACCGAGCATGCGCAAGAGGTATATTGTCCCTGAAGCTTCATACATGAATCAGCAATCCACTGCGGAGCAGCCATATAACCTAATCGCCAACCGGTCATGGAGTAGCCTTTGGATACACCGTTTATCAGAATCACGCGGTCTTTTATGGATTCAAATTGTGCAATACTTTCGTGTTTTCCCACATAATTGATGTGCTCATATATTTCATCAGAAATTACATGCACTTTCGGATGCTTTTCAATGACTTCGGCCAAGGCTTTTAATTCATTTTTGGAATATACGCTGCCGGCCGGGTTTGAGGGCGAACTGTAAAGTAAAGCACGCGTTTTGGGTGTAATGGCTTTCTCCAATTGCTCGGGCGTGATTTTGTAATCATTTTTGATGGTGGTTTTAATGAATACATTTTTACCGTTAGCCAGATTGTCTAATTCTGCATAACTTACCCAATACGGTGTCGGAACAATAATTTCATCCCCTTCGTCAATCAGTGTGAGTATGGTGTTGGCCAATGCTTGTTTGGCACCGTTGGATACTACAATCTGATCTTTTGTGTACTGTAGGCCGTTTTCATTTTTTAACTTAGCAGCAATGGCTTCTCTGAGTTTTGTGTAGCCGGCCACTTGGGTGTAAAACGTGAAATCATTTTGAATGGCTTCAATAGCAGCTTTTTTTATGTGCTCGGGCGTCGGAAAATCGGGTTGCCCGATACTCAAGTCAATAATATCTACCCCTTTTTCTTTTAACTCACTGCTTCTTTTTGACATCTCAAGTGTCTGAGATACAGATATACGCCTTACTCTGCCGGAGATAAATTCCATTATTATGTTTTTTCAGTTGTTAAAAGCCCAAATTTCACATTTTTTTTTGTTTTTCAAACTTGTTTCTAACTGTTTTAGCGCAGAAAAATTATTTTTTTACTTTTTTGGTGTTTTTAATGCAATAATTCATACTTTTACATTACTCTTAAATTATGTATTTATAAATCATTTTTAAATATAAAAATATCATGGGCGAAGCAAAATTTTACCGATCAGCATTTTCTTCAGGTCTTATTCTCGGAGTTATTTTGATACTTTACAGTATGGTTTTATATGTTTTTGAAGCTAATGTTTTAAGCATTGGTTTTGGAATCTTAAACTTTGTTATATCAATTGCACTTTTTGTTGTTGTTATGCTTTTGGCCGGAAAAAGTGTACGCAGAATACATTTGGGCGGATATATGGCTTACAAAGATGCCTTTGTTTTCACACTTGTAGTTGGGATAACGGGTACTGTTTTGTATGCAATTTTTACATATTTTTATTATGCTTTTGCCGACCTAAGTTATCTTCAAAACCAAGTGGATGAATTCTTATTTGATATGCAACAGCGCGGTTTGAATGAATCACAGCTTCAGGATCTTAAAAAACAGATGGAAGAGCAATTTTCTGCCACGCCAATCAAACAAGCTTCAAACAGTTTGTTATATAACTCTATAACGACGGTGGTCCTTGCACTCTTGGTTTCCATTTTTGTAAAGCAGAACAAACCGGATTACGAAGAAGAAATTTCGGAAATTTAGGGTTTGTTGTATTGAAAATAAGATATTTATGGATATTTCAATAGTTATTTCTCTTCTGAATGAAGAAGAGTCATTGCCCGAACTTACCGATTGGATTCGCCGGGTGATGGAAGCGCACAACTATGCTTACGAAATTATATACATTGACGACGGGAGTACCGACAAATCTTGGGAAGTGATATCTGATTTAGCTCATAACGATTCGCATATAAAAAGCGTGAAATTTACCCGAAATTACGGTAAATCAGCTGCTTTACATGTGGGTTTTGAACGTGCCGAGGGCGATGTAATTTTCACCATGGATGCCGATTTGCAAGACAGCCCGGAAGAAATTCCGGAAATGTATAGTATGATTGTAAAAGACGGTTATGATTTGGTTTCCGGCTGGAAGAAAAAGCGATATGATCCGGTGCTTTCCAAAAATATCCCGAGCAAATTATTCAATGCGGTGGTTCGGGGCTCAAGCGGTATAAAATTGCACGATTTCAATTGCGGACTTAAGGCATACAGAAAAGAAGCAGCCAAGGCCATTGAGGTTTACGGCGATATGCACCGGTTTATTCCCATATTGGTTAAGAAAGCCGGTTATGAAAAAATTACGGAAAAAGCCGTTAAGCACCAACAACGTAAATACGGTAAATCAAAATTTGGCATGAGCCGTTTTATAAATGGCTTTTTGGACTTGCTTTCGGTAATGTTCATGACTAAGTTTGCAAAACGCCCCATGCATTTTTTTGGGACATTGGGTTCGTTTAGTTTCTTTTTGGGATTTATCATATTGGTATATCTTTCTGTAGCAAAAATATTTTTTCATCAATACCACATGACCGAGCGGCCTTTATTTTATTTGGGATTGCTTACAATTATTTTCGGTACTCAAATGTTTGTTACCGGATTTTTGGCTGAGCTGGTGTCGCGCACTTCTCAAGAACGCAATGATTATTTAATAGAAGCAGAGTTAAATATGGATACGAATTAAATGATTTTTCGTAACTTGCAGCTTTAGTTTAATAAATTTTTAAGATATGAAATTACAAGAAGGACAACCGGCCATTGATTTTAGCGCTGAAGATATATACGGAAATAAAATACAGCTTTCTGATTATAAAGGGAAAAAAATAATTCTGGGTTTTCATCGGCACATGAGTTGCCCCTTTTGCAACCGCAGAGTACACCAATTAATGGGAAGGAATTTGCGATTACAGAAATCCGGGGCACAGATAATTCTTTTGTTTGAAAGCTCAAATGAAAAGCTCAAAGACAGTGTTTTTCATAAAGGCATACAGCCATGGCCCT
This sequence comes from uncultured Bacteroidaceae bacterium, assembly GCA_964472505.1. Lineage (GTDB taxonomy): Bacteria > Bacteroidota > Bacteroidia > Bacteroidales > JAADGE01 > JAYEIA01. The sequence goes on from CAYYQW010000086.1 coordinate 10,762, forward strand.
TGATCGGTGACCCGAATCGTGAAATATATAATATATACGGCGTAGAGCGCTCCACGGGTAAAATGATGAAAACCATGTTCGCTACCAACGCCTTTAAAGCAATGCGTGACACCAAAGACTTGAATTTACCTAAGTTTAGCGGCGGAACTTTAAACTTAATTCCGGCCGATTTTTTTATTGATGAAGATTTCAATATTGTAAAAGCCCATTACGGCAGCCATGCCGATGACCATGTGGAAATGAGTTTATTGGAAGACTTTGCGGGTATTCGTCGCTGATAAGCGGTTTATAATTAATTGGCTTTATCAATTGCTGCAGCATTTTTTTCTTCAGCATCTAAAATGGCTTCCGGGAGCTCATCCAAAATCGTAAAGCTGTCATCGTATTTCTCGGCGATTAGTATTTTTTTATTTCCGCCGCCCAATAATATGTGCAGGGTGTTTTGAATTTGTTTTTTCAGGGGGTTTAGCACCCAGTCGAGCTCTTCGGGTCCGTTTTTTACTTCTTGGTGGATGCGGTTTTGCAAATCTTCTTTTATGCTGTGCCCGAGTTCTTGAAGTTTTTCGGTTTTTTTCCAGTGGTTGGAGCCGAGAAAAGGCTTTTTGTATTCCAATATTTCAGAAATTTCCCAGATGTAGTCTAAATCGGTGAACGATAAGAATTTCGGGTTGGCATTGGCTACAATTAATTCATTTAGCTCCGGATTGTATTTAAAACGTAGCTCTTTCAGGTCAATACCAAATTTTGCAATTATATTTATGCGCAAAGCACCTATAAAGTGTACTTCTTGTTTGTTGTGAATGAATTGTTTATTCCAGGTTCGGGTAAAGTTTGTATTAATTTCCATAAGCCCCAAATCCAGAATGCTTTTTATGTCTGAAATTTTAAGGCGTCGAGTTCGTAACTCTTCCACTTCCTCCTTTATGTCTTTAAGGTCTTCTTGGTTTTTATTTAAGTCGTTAAGCAACTCGCTAATTTTTTGGTCTTTACTTTGTATGAGTTGTTGCCACATAAAAAAAGCCAAAAACCCAATACCCAAAACTATCAGGCCATAGAGCAACAGTTCGTTAAGTATGAGTAATACAGCTACTGCGCTGATAATTGTAAGATACAGATAGGTTTTGAAATTTTTAAGCATTGTATGTGTTTGTTATTCGATACAAAAGTAACAAATATAATGAAATTTTATCTGACAGGCAATATAAAGCTTTCCGGGCCGGGGGGATGAGATAAATATTATTTAGCCGGGAAACTGCAAACTAAAATTTGGCTGTGAATAAAAAAGCCAAGCCCCCGAAAAAAGAGACAGTTAAAAAGGGGTTTGGCTTTGAAAAACAGGAAAATTAATGCGTTCTGTTGATTAGCGTAAGGTTGCCGGTTTTCTGAAAATATTCGCCGTTGCTGAATTTGCCGCTGCATACATATACATAAACACCGCTTGGCATCAGGCGTCCTTCGTGGTATCCGTTCCAACCAATTTGCGGGTCTTTACTTTCAAATACGGGTATGCCTTTTTTGTTGAATATTTTTAAATTGTATTCGGCAATTTCTTGTGATACAATGGGGTAGAATACATCGTTTGACTTGCTGTTTATTTGCCGGCGGCCGTCGTTTGCACCGCTTGGGTCGGGTGTAAAAGCCGTTGGAAATATGATGTTGTATTTTTTATTTTTTACAAGTAAATTTTGATGTTTGGAACTGTCTTTACAATTGTATTTTGAGCTTACCGTCAAGCTTACGTCGTATATTCCGCCGGTTTTATAGGTGTGTATGGGGTTCTTTTCGGTACTTTGGTTACCGTCGCCAAAATCCCACAGATAATTTGCGGCATGAGTGCTGAGATTAGCAAATTGTACTCGGTTTTCCGCATATATATTTTCTTCTTTAGCTATGACAAAGTCGGCTTTCGGGCTTTCGTGAACGGTTATTTCCGTTGTGCTTTTTCTTTCCAAACCGGAATTTTCAGCCGTTAATACTACCGTATAAACACCGGCTTCGGAATATACAGCGGTTGGGTTTTGTTCAGAGCTTTGCTGTCCGTTTCCGAAATCCCACCGATAGTGTGCCGTATTTTCGCATTGGTTTGTGAATTCAACCGTAAGCGGAGCGCAACCCGAGTATTCCGAAGCACTGAAAGCTGCTTTTGGAATGTTTGAGACTTTATTCTCGGAATCCGTGATGCAATTTTCTGTTTGAATTTTTACCGTTACTTTACCGGAGGCTTTTTCAGAGTGCTTCGTTTGCGATTTCTTTTCTTCGTTTAAGCTTTTTTCTGTGTGCTTTTGCGGGTTGCTTTGTATGGTTTCTTTTGGCTCATTTATTGTTTGCGGAGCTTCGGTTTTGGAACTTAATGTATCGTTTTCGACTGCATGGTCGGGTGCTTGCTTTTTATCCGGATGTTGTTCGCTTATGTTTTCTGTTATAAGAGGTTCTGAATGCTTAGTTTCTGCCGGACTGTCAAAAATAAAGACGGCTGCAATAATCAGAGCCAAGCTGCCTGTGAAAATTAAAATATTTTGCAGCTTTAATACGGATTGCAGCCACAAGTTTCTGTTGATCTTCTTCCAAACCCGGGGGGAGGGAGTTTCTCGGAAACTGTCGAATGCATCCTTAAACAATTGTTCGGTATTTTTATTGGTCTTGCTCATTTAAATTTATTTTCTGCAATTCTGCTAACTTTTGTTGTAATAATTTTTTTGCTCTTGAATATTGCGATTTTGATGTATTGATATTTATATCCAACTGCTCTGCTATTTCTTTGTGTTTAAACCCTTCTACCGCATACAGATTGAAAACGGTACGATAGCCTTCCGGCAATGACTGTATTACTTTCAGAAGCTCTTCGGCGGTGAAATCTTCGGCACCGTATTCGTTTGTCGTTGTGAATACTTCAGGAGCTTCGGTAATATCATAATTTTGACGATGTTTTTTATGCTTGTGGTAATGCGAAATTGCCGTATTTACCATAATGCGTTTCATCCAACCTTCAAAAGAACCTTCGTCTCTGTATTGCTTAATTTTTGTCAGAATTTTAATAAAACCTTTTTGCAAAATATCTTCGGCATCATCTCGGTCGCTTCCGTAACGCAGGCATATCCCAAACAGAACAGGCGAATATACATCGTACAGATGTTTCTGCGCTGCTTTGTTTTGTTTCTTGCATAAGCGTATTATTTTGCTTAAATCTTGCATCGTTTTGCCTTTATGACTGATTTTTTAAAAAAAAGGTTGCTTATCTGCATTCAAATATAAGAAAATAGAAAGTTTTTTTAGGATAAAAATAAAGCCGGCATAAAGTTTATGTTTGGCAGAGGCTTCTGCGGAACTGATTATGCAAAATAAAACGGAAAAATTAGCCGCCGAAACCGAAGCTTTGTTCAGAGGAGATAATAAGTATTAATCAGATATTGAAGGTGAGTTAGGAGAAAGCCCTTACAGCTCCCCCTGTTCTTTTTCGCCGAAAGCCAAATCTCCGGCATCACCCAATCCGGGCACAATGTAGCCTTTGGCCGTGAGTTCATCGTCAATATCACCTACCCAAAGTGTTATGTTTTCTTCAGCAAGATGCAATTTTAGGTAGTCAATGCCGTCTTTTGCGGCTATTATAGAAATAATGTGGGTGTGAAGCGGTCTTTGTTCGTCGCAAATATCTTTGTAAGCTAAAGCCATGGAAGCACCGGAAGCCAGCATGGGGTCTGCCAAAATCAGAAATTTGTCATCCACCGGCGGCGCCGACAAGTAACCGGATTTTATTTCAAAGGTATTATCTTTATGGTATTTTCGGTAGGAACCTACGAAAGCATTATCGGCTTTATCAAAAAAGTTTATTAAACCCAGATGAAACGGCAGGCCGGCGCGAAGTATGGATGCCAACACAATATCATCACTCATGATGTTTAGGTCTTTGCTCCCGAGCGATGTAGTTATTTCTTTCGTTTTGTAATGCAATTCTTTACTTACTTCGTAGGCAAAAATTTCTCCGATACGTTCCATGTTTTTTCTGAAACGCATACGGTCGGTTTGCACGTCACTGCTTCTTATTTCAGCCATGAAATTATTCAGCAGTGAGTTTTTTTCTGAAAGATTGTGAATGAGCATATCCGGGTGTTTTTATATTTTTCAATCTTAATTTATCCTATAATCATTCCTACGATGGTGGCCGACAGCAGTGATGCCAGCGTTCCTGCCAACAGTGCTCGCATACCGAGCTGTGTCAGTACTACACGTTGCTTTGGAGCCAATGCGCCTATACCTCCGATTTGTATGCCGATGGAAGCAAAATTAGCAAAACCGCAGAGCATATATGTTGCCATTATTACCGATTTTTGATCCGTGAATGCATCGGCAGCTTTATATTCTGCCAAGCTTGAGTATCCGATAAATTCTGTCAGAATTATTTTTTCTCCGAGCATTTGCCCGACTAAAGCTATATCTCCGGAACTAACGCCTATGAGCCACATCAGCGGCGCCAGCGTATATCCTAAAATAAATTCCAATGAAAGGGAATTGAACTGCCCGTCGGTAAGTTCAGCTATGAATTGGTTTACCTGAATCCAACCGCCTACTTTTACGAAAATGTAATTCATCATGGCAATAAGAGCAACAAATACCAGCAGCATAGCGGCTACATTTACGGCCAATCTGAGTCCTTCGCTTGTTCCGTTTGTAATTGAATCCAATACGTTTTTCCCGATTTTTTCTTTGCTTACTTCTACGTTTTTCTTTATTTCTTCGGTTTGCGGAATAAGCATTTTTGATATGATGATTACACCCGGAGCAGCCATTATGGAGGCGGCCAATAAATGTTTGGCAAACATGAGCCGTTCTATCGGATCATCGCCGCCCAGAAAGTTGATGTAAACGGCCAATACGCCGCCGGCCAGAGTTGCCATTCCGCCGGACATAACCAGCAGCATTTCCGATTTATTCATTTTTTCCAGATA
>CAYYQW010000087.1:0-15380 GCA_964472505.1 uncultured Bacteroidaceae bacterium
TGTTGATGCCTGAATAAGCTTGACCGTTGTTAATATTGTGTTACTACATTTTCCGGCCTTAATTTTGAAATCTAATTGTATTTTTGTTTTACAGTATTTTGTTTAATTTGGAATTAGTTCCTTAAAGCGCTGATAATTAGCATTCTATGTAAGTAGAATTCTTTTGTTTCAGACAATATCAGACCTGTGATATTTCAGTTAATAATACCGAAAAAAGGAAGGCTAACCGGTTTCACTGATTTGGTTAAGCCTGTCATAATCCAGAATTTTTACTTTTTTATTATTGATTTTTATTAAATTTTCTTCGGAGAATTTTTTTAATATCCGAATCACTGTTTCTGCTCGCATTCCGGCAAGATCGGCTACTTCTTTACGTGATATGGGAAGACAAAATTCTTTGCTCTTGAAAATTCGGTCTGACAAGCATAAAATAATATCGGCTAAGCGCCCGTAGGATTGTTTATTGAGCAGGCAAAAAAACCGGTTGTAAATTTGTACGCTGTTGGCACTGAGTATATCAATAATGTCTTTGGCAAAACTTGCATTTTGTTTAATGAGTTCTCTGAATGCCGTTACATCAATTTGTCTTATTCTACAGTCTATATAGGCCATGGACGAGTATTGATGCACGTTTTGTTTTTCAGACGATGCTGCCAGGCCGATGAAATTTCCGGGAGGAATAAGCTTTAGAACCAAACTGTCTTTTTTGCTGCTCATAAAAACTTTCGCAAGCCCCTCTTCCATATATAATATATGAGAAACCAAGCCCCCTTGTTTATTTAATAATTCGTTTTTTTGATAATTGATTATTACCGAATTTTTATCTAAAAAAGCATTTTGCTCGGGTGTGAGTTTTTCAAAACAGCGGCAATCACCTGTTCCTACCGTGCAGCTTGAATAATTATGGATCTTATTATGTTCTTGCATTTCAGTACGCTATATATTGTTTAATTACAAAAATACGAAAAAAATTGATATAGATTAACTTTTTCATAAATATACGTCAGCTTTATTTGTAATTAGCCTCACAGCAATTTATAAGGATTGGTTGGGGAAAAATGCCGTAATTTGTGTAGTGTAGAAGAAAAAAACTAAATCTTTTAATTATGAATATGAAAAAATTCCACTACAATGTATTTGTTATTGCTGTTTTGGCTCTTTTTGCCTTTTCAAGCTGTAATAACAAAGATGATGATGACGATCAAGACAATTCTGAAAACGTAGCATCCTGCGAAGGTTGTCACACGAACTATGAACACCTGCAATTGGTTTACTCGCCCGATACAGTAGCCCCGGCAGGCGGTTGCGGCGGAGAAGCTCCGCACTACGAGCCTTATGACCGTGTGCACATGGGCGGCGACGGCTATGAAGCATTTGTAAACTCCGGACACTATGAGATGGGCTGCACAGCCTGCCACAATGGTGTGGACGGAACCGATGACAAAGCCGAAGCACACTCCGGCGATTTTGTGGCTCATCCTTCCGATATTGCCAATGAGAAATGCGGTACCTGTCACTCATCCATTGTTGAGGACTTTGAAACCAGTATTCACAATGGCATGGGACAAATGAGAAAAGTATCCGTGCGCCACGGAGGAACAGGTTATGAAGATTTTGCCGACCTACCGGCTCATCAAATTGAAGGCTATAACGCTAATTGCGCCACATGCCATGCCGACTGCGGTACTTGTCACATTGTACGGCCTCCTGCAGCAGGCGGCGGATTGGTTGACGGGCACAATTTCGTTAAAACCCCGGATATGTTAACTGTTTGCGTTGGCTGTCACTCTTCTCGCGGCGGACACGCTTATCTCGGTGTAGCAACCGGAACCAAACCCGATGTTCATCTTTCAAATAATAAATTTACTTGCTTGGATTGCCACAGCGGCGCTGAAATGCACGGAAACGGAACCATCGTAGAACAACGATATAACTACAGCGAATTACCTACCTGCGAGGAATGCCACCCGGACGGCAGCAGTGATAATACTTATCACATGGTGCATTATGATGATTTTAATTGCCAAGTATGCCACTCGCAAGATTATAACAACTGCGGCAGCTGTCATATTCACGGAGAGGGTGCAAGAGTACCTTCATACCAGGATTTTAAAATAGCCGTAAATCCGATTCCCGACATCAAACCCGATTACGATTTTGCTTTGGTGAGACGAACCCTTGCAGCTCCCGACAGTTGGCAAGAGTATGGCGTAGCAGAATCATCAACCTTTGATGCTTTACCAACCTATAATTATACTACACCGCATAATATTTTGCGTTGGACAAGCCGCACAGAGGTTGCCGCCGGTAAAAGCTGTTCAGCCAATTGCCACATTCGCAATGAGGGCGGTACACTTATAAACAAAGAGTTTTATTTGTTTATGGAAAATCTTGAAGACTGGGAAGTTTCTGCTACACAAGCTTATACCGTTGATGATGAATTGCCGGCGGCTTGGTTTGAAGAAAGTAAATAATCAATAAATTTTATTAATAATTAAAGTTACACAACCATGAAAAATTTGAAATTAATTGTACTGAGTTTATTTTTTGCCTCATTATTTTTCGTATCCTGCGAAAAAGATGATGACGACGATGACCTTATAGAAGTCAATCCAACGGAAGTATTGGCAAAGTATCTTGACCAACAGAATTTTATTAGTTCTAACGCTCAAAAAATGATTAAGGCATCAGATTTGAATGCTGAAATACTTGCCGGCAATGATGTTAAAATTATTGATGTTCGCGCAGAAGACGATTATAACAGCGGACACATTGAAGGTGCCGTGCATGTGAATGGCTCGGATGCTTTATCTTATGTTGAGGAAGCCGGTATTACAAAAGATGATAAAATTGTATTTGTATGCTATACCGGACAGGGCGCAGGCTATTTTTCTTCCTTATTTCGTGCTTTAGGTTATGACTCTTATGACCTTAAATGGGGAATGAGTTCGTGGCATACTGATTTTGCCGGCCCGTGGAATGATAATATCCAAAACACTTACGCTACACAGCTTGAAACAGATGCATACGATAAAAACGCGGAAGGCGAATTACCGGAAATAACCGTTACTGCTACCGATGGTGCTGAAATATTGTACGAACGTGCGCAGGATGTTGTCAAAGGATGGGGAGACACTCAAATATTGGCATCTGAACTGTTTGCAAACATAGATAACTATTACATTGCGAATTACTGGCCTGATGCCCTTTATAATTTGGGACACATACCCGGTGCTATTCAGTACGCACCTACTGATGCATTCACCTTAGCTGAAGATTTGAAAACTTTACCTACCGATAAACCCATTGTGGTATATTGCCATACCGGACAAACCAGTGCGCATGTAGCTGCCTATCTCAGGCTTCTCGGATATGAGGCTAAATCATTAATGTTTGGTGTAAACAGAATGGCTTATGACGATTTTGTTACAAACGAGAGCTTTGTGTCGTGGAAAGCCGAGTATAGTAAGGACTATGACTATGTAACTGAGTAAAACTATTTGGTTTCATTATACAAAAAGGCTGTTCGTATGAGCAGCCTTTTTTTGTCTTTAATGCAGTGAATTTGCAACTACAGGTTTTGAGGCTTACGAACAATCATTACATCAAAATCGCCCAGCCGCGAGAAGCCGTGTTTTTGGTATAAGCTAATGGCTTTTGTATTTTCTTGCTTAACCTCAAGTTTTACCTGCATGTTTTTTTCTTTGATATATCTTGTCGTTTCATTCATCAGTTCATGACTATAACCATTGCCTTGATATTCGGGAAGTATTCCGAAATGATGCAGGTATAAACGGCGGCTGTCATTTGTTATCCAAGAAGTACCGATTATTTCACCATTCAATAGCATGACAATAAATTTTCCGCCGGCATTTAAGGTTTTTTCTATTTGGGCGTGGTCATCGCCTCTTTCTTCATCGCCCATTCCGGTGGCTTTCCAAAGGTTCAAAATTTCCGGATAATCGTTTTCTTTATAGTCTCTGAATTTTAACATTTGAGCAGTTTTCATTGGCTTATGCTGCAAAAATAGAAAAAAACAGCTGAGCAGAATGAAAAAAGCTGCCTCAAAAATTTGAGACAGCTGTTAAGGTCAATGGAATGAGCTTTTTGTTAATTGTTTATTGAATAGTTGCATCAAAAGCTGCATTTTGAAAAATATTTTGAAGATTTAGTGATGCTTTTTTTACATTTTTTATTTTTACAGGGAGAGAAGAATTTCAGTTGAAGAGCTTTTTTAGCTTTACTCTAAATTTATTTTGTAAATGTTTACCTTTGTCAAAAATTTATCGCAAACAATATGTTATATTTAAAAACACGTGAAGAAATAGAAGAAATAAGACGAAGCGCCCTTTTGGTTTCGGAAACTTTGGCCAAAGTAGCAGCCCGCTTAGAGCCCGGAGTAACTACCGGCGAGTTGGATCGCATTGCCGAAGAGTATATTCGAAGTCAGGGCGGAGTTCCTTCATTCAAAGGTTATCAAGGTTTTCCCGCAAGTTTATGCATTTCGGTAAACGAAGAGGTGGTACACGGCATTCCCGGTAAATATGTTTTGAAAGAAGGCGATGTTCTTTCAATAGATTGCGGTGCTTATCGCAACGGTTTTCACGGAGATCATGCATACTCATTTCAAGTGGGGGAAGTAGATCCTAAAGTGAAGCAGTTGTTAGAAACAACGGAAGAATCGCTCTATAAAGGAATTGAGCAGGCCAAGGCCGGAAACCGAATCGGAGATATTGGTTTTGCCGTTCAAAAATATGTGCAACGCCGCGGATATACGGTTGTACGAGAACTTACCGGGCACGGTCTGGGACGTGATTTGCACGAAGACCCTTCCGTACCTAATTACGGCAAGCGCGGGCGAGGTGCTAAAATTCAGGAAGGTATGGTATTGGCCATAGAGCCTATGATTAATCTGGGAAAACGTGCTGTGCGCCAATTGGCCGACGGCTGGACAATTGTTACCGCTGACGGATTGCCGTCAGCCCATTTTGAGCACGATATTGCCGTTATAGACGGAAAGCCCGAAATACTTTCTACTTTTGATTATTTGAAAGAAGAACTTGCTAAAAAACGGATGCTATAAGATTGATATCACTGAACGGAAATCCAAATTTTTTGCCGAGAAGCTCATTGGTTAAAATACCGTTGTATATGTATGTCCCGTTTTTTACCGCATTTTCTTTTGTGATAATTGAGCTTGAGTATTTTACCGTAGCCAGTTCATTTAAAATGGGTGTAAGTGCATTGCTGAATACTTCGGAAGCAGTGTTTGGAACCAGCGAGGCAATGTTTGGAACGCAATAGTGAATAACGCCGTGGGTTTTAAATACCGGAGAGCCGGCATCGGTTGGGCGTGAGCTTGCAAAGCATGACACGTTATCGGCATTTAAATCAATAATTACCGAATTTTTTTTCATTTTCATAAGCATGTCTTCCGTAACGGCAGATTGTTCTTGCAAGCTGTTTATCGGAGCTGCTCCTATAACTAAATCTGCAGTTTTCAGATGTTCGGTGAGCAGGCTTTTTTTCATAAAAAAAGTATGTACTTTGTCGGATACTTCATGCCTAAAGCGGTAAAGCCGTTGCATGTCGGAATCGAATACTTTTACATTGGCACGCATACCTATTGCAGCACGGGCAGCAGTTGCAGCAGCAGTTCCTGCTCCCAATATGACAACTTCTGCAGCCGGAATTCCGGTAATACCGCCTAACAGTATGCCTTTGCCGTTAACGGCCGTACTTAGGTATTTGGAGGCTTCACTTACGGCAAGTATGCCGGAAATTTCGCTTATGGGATGCAAGAAAGGGGCGTAGTTATTGTCATCAAGTATCAGTTCAAAGCCAATAGCTGTTACGCGTTTGGCCATGAGTTTTTTTATGTCGGAAGCAGTTTGAGATGATGCATGCAAAGCCGATAACAGCATTTGCCCTTTGCTTAACCGGTTTATATCATCTTCGCAGAAAGGAGATACCTTGGCAATGATTTCTTGTTTGAAAACTGTGTTTCGATCTTCGATTATACAACCGGCATGGTTGTATTGTGAGTCCGGCCAAGCGCAACCGTTACCTATACCTTCTTCAATATATATTTTGTGGCCGTCTTTTGTCAGCTGTTTGGCTGCATCCGGGGTAAGAACGGTGCGCTGCTCGTGCTTTCCGATTTCTTTTGGAATTCCGATATTTAGTTTTCGATGAACAAAATCTTCCGGAAGCATTTCTTCCATGGGAAATAAGTTACGACTTTCTGAAAATTTTGGATTGGATTCGGGCATTATTCTCTATATTCCTTTATTTGAAATTTAACTTACAAATTACGAAAAAATCATATAATATTCTCAAAAAATCGCTAAAGATTTTTGAAAAAATTGATTTAGGGATATCATGAAGAAAACATTTTATCGGCGGCAAATAATCCCAAAGAGCTCAGCGTAACCAAGGTTGCTGTTCCGAAGTAAAAAGCGGTATATTGATGTTTTCGGGTATCTGAAATTTTTTGTGAAGTAAAGAAACGGCCGATTTGTGCCAATATAAGTGCAAAAATCATGACAGCGCTGTGTTCAACGGCCCAAAAGCGCGATGTGGCATTTTCCAGAGCAGCGGTATAGCTTGTGAGTTCTGATGTATGTTCTTTAAGAAAAAAGAATAGGGTGATTCCCTGAAAAAAGCTGATATACAAAAGCAGCAGGAATATAATTTCAATCCGTCTGTTGAAACGGGTATAGGGGCGTTTTCTTTGCAATGAAATTAAAGCATTAATACTGAGAAATAAAGCCACAATAACAAAAAGTGAACTAAATGCAACGTGAATATGCAAAAAATTTTGATACATTGTTATATTGAATTAATCATGCTGCGGCATTTCCGGCTTTCAGAAATTTCCTTAAAAAATAAGCCGGTAAGTTCTCAGCTTTTATGTTCACTCGTAACTTACCGGTTTTAGTTTTTACCAATCGGCTTTTCGCAACCAATCGGTCATAAATCGGGCGTTTTTGTAGGGGATATCCGGCAGAAATCCGTGTCCGAAGTTCAGTATCCATTTATCGTTTTTTCTGTGAAAATCAATAAGTTTTGAAAGTTCGGAGGCAATTCGTTCTTGCGAAGCGTAAAGCAGTCGCGGGTCGATGTTCCCCTGAATACCTATATTGGGCGGCAAAACTTTGCGGGCAATGTGCAATGGTGTTTGCCAATCTACGCCATAGAAGTCGCATAAATCGTCTTTTATGTTGTGTATTCCGGCTCCAAATCCTTTGGGAAAGAAGATAAAGGGCATGTTTTGTGCTTTCAGTGCGCGGCTGATTTTTTCAACCGCCGGCATAAAGAGTTCCAAATACAACTCGGCGGGAATGAGGCCGGCGTGTGTTTCAAAAAGCTGAAAGGCTGAAATGCCGTGTTTTACCTGCTCGGTGGCATAAGTGATTGAAAGTTCAGCTATGCGCTCATTCAGTTCACGAACGGTTTCTTTGTTTTGGTAAATATATTTTACGGCATCCGGAAATTCGTGTTTTCGGCTGAGGCCTTGCAGCATGTAGAGCAAAACTGTAAGCGGGCCGCCGCAGAAACCAATCAGCGGTATGTCGGCCGGCTTGGTTTTTATAATTTCATCAATGGCATTGTAGATATACTGCAATTTTTCGGGCTGAGGATTGAGTTGTGCCAAAGGATTTTCGGCATCTTTCAGCGGCTTTTCAAAAACCGGCCCTTTGTCGGTGAAATCCAAGCCCATGCCCATGGCATAGGGTATAACCAAAATGTCGGAAAACAAAATGGCGGCATCGGTTTTCAAGTCTTCAATGGGCATTAAGGTAACTTCGGCTGCCAGTTTGGGGTCTTGCATCAGTTGCCAAAAGCTGTATTGCTCTTTTAATTTCATGTAATTGGGCAATACGCGCCCGGCTTGGCGCATAAACCACATAGGCGGCCGTTCGGTTTTTTTCCCTTCTAAGGTATCGGTAAATAGTGACATTTTTTTATTTGTTTAGAATTTAAAGCTTTGCTAAAGTTTTGAATTTCGGCAAAGCCGTATAAATGATTACCTTACAGTTGCTTCATGGCTTCAAGGCTCACGGCTATGGTTTTGTCTAAATCTTCTTTGCTGTGTGCTATGGAAACAAAATTGCTTTCAAACTGCGAAGGTGCCCAATATACGCCGTTTTTCAAACAGTGCATATAGTATTTTCTGAATTTTTCGGTATCGCATTTGGCGGCATCGGCATAGTTTTGCGGATTATCGCCTTCGGTGAAAAAGAGTGTTATCATTGAGCCTACACGATTAATCTTAGCTTTGATTCCGGCTTTTTTAATGTTTTCGAGCAAACCGGCTTCAAGATAAGCGGATTTTTCTTCCAAATCTTTGTAGAAGTCAGGCGTTTCGTTCAGAATTTTCAGGGTGGTGTAACCGGCACTCATGGCCAGAGGGTTTCCGGAGAGTGTGCCGGCTTGGTACACCGGGCCGGCCGGAGCGAGTTGCTCCATAATTTCGCGTTTTCCGCCGTAGGCTCCTACGGGCAAACCGCCGCCGATAATTTTCCCGAAAGTGGTTAAGTCGGGCGTAATGCCGTATAGCTCTTGCGCACTACCTTTGGCTACTCGAAAACCGGACATTACTTCATCGAAAATCAATACTGTTCCGTATTCTTTGGTAATATTACGCAGGCCTTGCAAGAATTCGGGTTTGGGCTGCATTACGCCCATGTTTCCGGGTACCGGTTCCACGATTACGGCGGCTATTTCTTTGCCTTTTTCTTCAAAAAGGGCTTTTACCGAATCAATATTATTAAACTCGGCACTTAAAGTGTCTTTGGCCGTTCCTTTGGTAACACCGGGGCTGTCGGGCAGAGCCAGCGTCATGGCGCCGGAGCCGGCTTTTATAAGCAGACTGTCGGCATGGCCGTGGTAGCAGCCTTCAAATTTCACAATCAGTTCGCGGCCGGTATATCCGCGCGCCAGGCGTAATGCGCTCATGGTGGCTTCCGTTCCGGAGTTTACCATGCGCACCAATTCCATGGACGGCAGCATTTCTTTTACCAGTTCGGCCATATCGGTTTCAATAACCGTAGGCGCACCGAAACTTGTGCTGTTAAGTGATGTTTGACGGATGTTATCCAAAACATCATCGTGGGCATGACCGAGAATCATCGGGCCCCAAGAGCCTACGTAGTCGATGTATTCGTTGCCGTCAATATCCCACATTTTAGAACCTTTGGCTTTATCTATAAAAACCGGGTCGGCCTTTACGCTGTTCATGGCTCTGGCGGGTGAGTTCACGCCGCCGGTTATGCTTTTTTGTGCGCGTTTAAATTCTTGTTTGCTTTTGTTAAATGACATATTATTTTATTGTTTTAATTTTAAAATTTTTCTATTTCTAATCAATTTAGCCGTATTAATTCTCAATCATCATTTAATATGTTGTTTAATTTCCGAATATCAATAAAAAATTCTTTAAGAGTTGCCGTATCAAGATTTGCAAGTAAGACCGGGGCATCTTTAAGTTTTCCGTATTTTTTCTTCTTTTTTTTACCTCGTTTTATTTCTGAAAAATACCGTTGAAGTATTATATTTAAAACTTTATCCGGATTTTTAATTTCCTCAGGATGCTTATAAATCAATTTGTTATCAGCGGCAATTTCAAAATTGATTTTTTCTCTTTTATATCTTGCCGAAAACACTTTATCTATTGTTTCCGGTTGAGATAAAATCCATGACTCCATTTTTTGCACCATAAAAATAATTTTATCCTTATCAGCTTTCAAATCAAGATAATCTAATTTTTTATTTTTTTCGTTTGAAGGTCTGTCCAAGTCAATAACTAATAAAGAATTAGTTGATGCATGATTTTGCATTTTAAAAAATTTGGCTGCCTGTTTTTCACTTGCCCCCATTTCTACAATAATATTGAACCGCTCATTGTTACATATTTGAGAAAAAAGATGATAAAAACTTTCCCGAAGTTTTTCACTATTGTTAATTGTCTGTATTGTTGCATTTTCACTCTTCAAGATACCACCTTCCACAAATATTGTAATATCTACCATCTTTTTCCCCCTATTTTACCGCTTAGCCACAATTGTCCGGCCAAATATTCATCGTTCCAATTCACATAATCATCTTCTGTTTTGACTGATACGATTGTTTGATTGCTTGAATTTTTTTCAAATATCATTATATCTTCCAAATCAAAAGCATTGAGTAATAGTGGAGAATGCGTAGCAATAATAAGTTGAGTATCTTTTGATGCTTCTTTTATTGCTTCGGTAATTGTATTTATCATATCCGGATGCAATCCAATCTCAGGCTCATCAATGCAAATTATACTGCCTCTTTCGGGATTATGTAATATTGTGAGCAGCAATAAGTATCTTAGAGTGCCGTCTGAAATATGTCTTGCTCCAACACTTTTTGAAAGTTTTTTTTCTCTTAAAACCAGATAAACCAAAGAACCTAAAAGGTCAAAGCCGGTATCAATAAAATAAGGATTTATTTTTTTTATGGCATTTTGGATTTTTTCATAGTGCAGAGTGTGCTGATTTTTAAGACGGTTTAGGATTTGTGCCAGATTTTCGCCATTAGAAAGTAATTTTTCTTCAACTCCGAATGAAGCCGGTTGTCTTATTTTGCTGTCCAATGTGGTATCAAAATAGTCATACACAACCAATCCTTCTATTGCTCTTTTTAAAGTATATAAGGGATAGAATCTTTCCGGATCGGAAATTTGCCTCAATACCGGCTCTTGTGTTTTGAAACTTATCGCGTTACTTTCCGGGTTATAATGCTGTAATCCTACCTGACCTTTTTCTCGGGTTGAAATAAACCCTTTTCCGTTTTTCATTTCAAGAAACAGAAAAGGCTCTTTTCCCTTGCGGGCATTATCGGAAAACAGTCTTTCTTCTATGTAATATGAAGTTGAACCTGAGCGATGAATGATTAATTCATAAGTTGGGTCTTTCGGAAAATGATAGCCTTGATTCCCGGATAATTTACCAATTTTATCTTTGTCAAACTCATACGAAATTTTAATGTAATCGGCGTTTGTTTCATTGAAATTAGCCACAAAACTAAATCCGCTCCATTCTTTTACAAATAATTTTTCAAATCCGTCGCCGGCTATGCTTTCATATAAAAGTCTTACAGCTCTTATGAAATTTGACTTTCCGCTTCCGTTTATGCCAACGGCTACATTTACGGTATCGTTCAGATGTATCGTTGTCGAATTATCTCCAAAACTGAAAAAGTTTTCTAATGTAATTTTCTTTATCATATTTATTTATTGGCAGTTATTCAATATTTATTTTTAAATGTTTCCCAAATCCGTTGCGTAAAATATCTCTGATAATTAATAACTCAATATTTGATTTTTCCTGCTCTAATTTTGTGATATATTCTTCTGATATTCCACTTTTTTTTGCTAACTGTTTTTTTGTCAGCCCCGATTTTAATCTTTCACGTTTTAACAGCAAACCCAAATTTTCAAAAATCTGTTCATCATCGTATTTACTGTTTTGGTACAAAACAATTGGGTCAATCCCATAAGGATATTCCTTTTCTTTACCTTTTTCATCAAGCAGCGAAAGCTTTACATTATCCCATGACAATGTGCCGTTGGAAAGTTTAACTTTATGCAATTCGCTTAAATCTGACAATTTGTATTCAATGTCATCCTTTTGTATTTTCCACTCTTCAAAAAGTTTTTCAAAGTCAATAAAACGTCTTTCATCGTTTGAAAATAAACAGTAAATTTTGTAATTGTCTGTTTTATATATCTTTTTTATCCTAACCGGGTCTTCCATTTTTTCATAAGTTCGAATTGTTCCGACACGTTCAAAAGTCCTGCGGACGTTTTGAAGTGTCTGTCATGCTGCATCACGCTGCAACATATTCCACCGATTTTAATATATTGTCTCTTACAGATTCTACCCGAATACTTTTCAAACCTTCAACAGTCATTACATCTACTTTTTTTCCGAACAGGTTTTCAAGAAAATCGCACAGTTTAATGAAATCCAATCCCAAAGGAGTTGAAAACTCAAGCAGTAAATCAATGTCGCTGTTTTCATCGGCCGTATTGTCGGCGAATGAACCAAACAAGCCAATCTTCCTGACATTGAATTTGGTTTTCAATTCGGGAAATGTATCTGCTAATTGTTTCTTTATTTGCTCTTTTGTCAGCATGGTATTCAAATAAAAGCTAAGAGTATTTATATTCACAAATTTACAAAAAATATTTAATTAAACTTGCTTCGTATTCCGACACGTTCATAAGTTCCTGCGCCTGCGTGATGCTTTCACCACACGGAATTTTAAAGCCGCCTGTTTGGCATCAGGTGAAAACACCTGACGTGCGCAGGTCTTTTCGGAGACTGAGCTTGTCGAAGTCGATGATTAACAGTTTTGTACAGCAACCTGACATGTGAAAACTTCATCTGTTTTATCTTCCGGCACGTTCAAAAGTCCTGCGGACGTTTTGAAGTGCCGGAAGGTTTTGAAGTGCCGGAACATTTTTGAGTTTCTTATTTTTTGAGCATTTGGGCAAACTGCTTGGCGTGATAAGTGATGATAATATCGGCGCCGGCGCGTTTGATGCTTGTCAGAATTTCGCGAATCATACGTTCTTCATCAATCCAACCTTTTTCGGCGGCAGCTTTTACCATGGAAAACTCTCCGCTTACGTTGTAAGCAGCTAAGGGCATATTGTATGTATCTTTCACTCTTCGGATAATATCCAAATAGCTGAGTGCCGGTTTTACCATTACAATGTCGGCGCCTTCTTCAATATCTAAAGCCACTTCGCGCAGTGCTTCATCCGAATTGTCGGGATTCATTTGGTAGGTGTTGCGGTCGCCAAATTGCGGTGCGCTGTCGGCGGCATCTCTGAAAGGGCCGTAGAAAGATGATGCGTATTTGGCGGAATAGGCCATAATGGGCAAATTGGTGTATCCGTTTTCGTCCAATGCTTCGCGCATCATGGCTACGCGGCCGTCCATCATATCGCTGGGCGCTACCATATCCACACCGGCTTTGGCGAAAGCTACGGCTTGCATAGATAGTGTGTCCAGAGTGCTGTCGTTGTCCACATCGCCGTTGATTATTGTGCCGCAATGGCCGTGGGTGGTGTATTCACAGTTACATACATCGGCAATTATGTATGCTTCGGGCACATCTTTTTTTATGGCGCGAATGGCTTGGGGAATAATGGAATCATCGTGGGCTCCGATTTCGCCGGTTTCATCTTTTTCGGCCGGGATACCGAAAAGCAGAAAACTGCTGACTCCCAAATCAAGCAATTCTTTTACTTCTTTCACCAAAAGCTCCACGGAGAGTTGATAATTACCGGGCATGGATGCTATGGGGTTTTTAATGTTTTTGCCGGCAATGGCAAAAAGCGGCATTATCAGGTCGTCCAATTTAACATCGGTTTCGCTTACCATGCGGCGCAATACGGGATGGCTTCTGAGTCGTCTTAATCGTGTTACGGGAAAATACATATTATTATTTTTTTGTTTTATGAATGGTGTAAAAAATATGCTTCTATTTCATTTACCAGTACTTCCATTTTTGCTTTTGAAGCGGTAAGAACTGCTTTACAGCCTTTCTCGTGTAAGGCTCTTTCGGTTCGTTTACCGATACAGGCGGCTTTCAAATTGCCCGGATTAATTTTTTCCGGACTGTTTTTCAGCAAATTATCAAAGGCCGACGGGCTGGTAAAGATAATTAAATCGTAATTGTTTTGTAAAATTTTTTCATATATGCTTTGGTCGATGTTTTGGGGAAGACCGGTTTTGTATATGTCAATTCTTTGAGTGTGAGATTTTTCGGAAAGGGCATCACTTAGTATATTGCTTGCCAGATTACCCAATACCAACAATACATTTTGCCCGTCTATCTCGTTACGTTTCTCTAAATGCGGAACTAATTCTTTTGCTGTATTTCCGGGGTTGATATAGTGAGCTTTATGTCCGTATTTCTCTAAACTTTTTGCCGTTGGTTCGCCTATGGTATAGAACTTAACTTGTGGGTTTAGCTTTAAAAACGGATTGCTTTTCAGATATTCAAAAAAGTATTTAACCCCGTTTTTACTTGTGAAGAAAATGAATGTGAATTTTTGCAGATTGCCAAGGGTTTCGTGTTCTTCCCGGCTTAACTCATTGGGCGAAATCTCAATCATGGGAAAGTTCAATACTTCGGCTTTTCGGCTTGTAAGCAGTCGGTTAAGTTTTTTGCTGCTTTGAGGATTGGTGGTGATGATTCTTTTATCTTCGAGCGGAAAATTTCCCATATTCAAGTTTATCCGTTAAGTTTCCGAATTTCGTTTAGTATTTCTTTGGCTCCTTTTTCCAGAAGCTTTTCTGCAATGCGGTATGCAAGTGCTTCACTTTGCTCAGCATCACCGTTAAGGTCTTCACGCAGGTATCGGCTGCCGTCGACGGATGACACAAAAGCGGACAGTTGTATTTTTCCGTTCTCAAATATTGTGTAACAGCCTACGGGTACCCGGCATCCGCCTTCTAACTCTCGCAATACAATGCGCTCGGCGGTAACGGCTTGCAGGGTGGGTTCGTGATTAACAGCTTCAAGGAGGCCTTTTATTTCTTTATCGCCTTCGCGTATTTCTATGGCAATGGCACCTTGACTTACGGCCGGTATAAAGCCGTCCGGTTCAAGAATTTGAGCAATGCGGTTTTCCAGACCCATGCGTTGCAGTCCGGCTGCGGCCATAATGGTGGCATCGCAATAGCCTTCGTCCAATTTTCTCAGGCGCGTTTGCACGTTGCCGCGAATATCAATGATATTCAGATTCGGATTTAATCGTAAGAGCGATGCTTTTCTTCTTAGGCTTGATGTGGCTACGATGTGTTCCGGTGTTAATTCGTCAATGGATTTTACGGTATTTGATACCAGCGCATCACGAAACTCGCCGCGTTCCAGTACGCCGCCAAATTCTAAACCTTCGGGCAGCCGGGTGGGCAAGTCTTTGAGGCTGTGAACGGCTAAATCCACGTCGCCGGCTAATAGCTCAAGTTCTATTTCTTTGGTAAAAAGTCCTTTATCTCCTATTTTAGAGAGTGCCACATCCTGAATTTTATCGCCTTTTGTTTTAATGATTTTAATTTCAAAATTTATATCGGGATGTGCTTCCGAGAGTTCTTTCTGTGTTCTTTCTGCTTGGTAAAGTGCTAATTTACTGCCTCGGGTTCCTATTTTTATTGTTTTATTCATGTATTTTTGTTAAAAAGTCATTTCTTAAAAAAATATGCAGCCCGTTTGTAAAAAATCGGACCGCAAAACTAAAAAGCTATTTTTGTTTTTTCAATTTATGCTTCAATTTCAAACAGTTCGTTGGCAAATTCAATAAATTCAGCTTGTTTTCCGTTTTTTGCGGCTTTTTT
>CAYYQW010000088.1:0-14613 GCA_964472505.1 uncultured Bacteroidaceae bacterium
TTTGTTTACCTTGGATTTGTATTCAGAAGTGATTAGTTATTTGCATTGGCACCGGTTTTTTCGATATAACCGAGCAAACCGATGGCACAAATTTTTTCAACACTTTCCGGGCCGTTTTTTGTACGCAAAGAAACGTAGTAAACTTGTGAGCTCTTGCACTGAAAATCAAAATATGCTTGGTCTTTCCCGTCTTTAAAAGTCGAGTTTATGGGATTATCTTCATCGCTTGTTTCTTTATCGTAAAGTTTAAAAACCAGGTTTTCAATGCCCTCGTAACAGCAAAGAGCAAAACGGTACTTAACACCTTCCAAAAGAAATACTTCCCATTCCTGTCCGTTTTCTCTTTTAAGTGTGGCTGATTTTTGATAAAGCGTAAAATCATTCAGATAAGCAATATTTTCATCGTTGAATACGGTAGCACATTTGAAAACACCATTACTGTCCCGGCATTGAGCATGAGTAGTTAGGGTAGCGGTAAAGCTTAAAAATATGGTGAAAAATAAGAATTTTACAAATACGGATTTCATAAATATAAGTTTAATCTGCTTATGCAGTTGTAAAGCTATAAAAAAAATGCTGAATACAATGTATATTTTTATAAAACAAAAAATATGCCTATAATTATTTTGAATGATTGGCTTCAAGAATGATATAGGCTGTGTTTCCTTGTTTGCTTTCAGCGGAAAATGAAGCTTTTGTTTGGGCATAAGTGATATCGGATGTTTTCATAAGTTGGCTTCCAAGTGCTGTGTTAATTCGGTTTTGCAGGTTTCCTTGTGTGTTTTCAATGGTTTTGTAAACGTTATTTATATCTATCGGTTTTTTTGATAAAAGTATGCATATATAGTTTTTACCGAGTGTTTCATCGGCTTGAATAAAATGCTGTTCATCCGGAAGAGCAACTTCATTGGTAGTATAGGACAAATATGGGCTGACTTTGGCTTTGTGCGGAAAAATGGGAAATACTTTTTCGGTTTTATCAAAGCCAAAAGCATATACATAGGCAGGCTCAGGATTTTTGATATAAATGCGGAATGCAGAGCCGGCTTTTATATCTTTTTGGGTTTGATAGCCATGACCAATTTTTTTTACCGGGTACTCAAAGCCCTCAGAGCTCTGAAGACGAATACTTCCGGCAAGTTTTATGATATTGTCTTTATCGGGTAGAGCACTTATTTCATAAGCATATTTTACAAAATCCGCATAATCTTTGTATCTAATGTAAATATATCCTGAATTTCCCCAGCCGCTGCCCCAACTGTTCATAACTTCAAAAACTCCGCCGTGTAAATCATCGTCGTAGCCCACTACACACATGGCATGGCCATAGTATTTGCCTGTGGCGGGTTCGTTTGGCGTCCACACTTCTTTTGCCGTATAAAAAGAGCGCGGTACATTCATTCCGATAATAACCGGATTATTTTGTGAAAGACTTTTTTTGGTGGATGAAAGTTTGAAACTGTTGCTGTCAAAAAGTCCAAAAAGTTTAGCGTAATCTTCTATGGTGTGTTCCGATGCTTGGTTAAAAACATTTTCACTGATATAAGCCGGGCAATTAACTTCTGCCAAAGCGTTATATTTGGCAGCGCCTTTTGTTTTCATGAGCTCCAGAGCATCATGAATGTGAGAGCCGAGAGTACAATTATTGTCCGAAGCGAATTTTATTTGAGTATAAACGAAGCCGGGCGAAAAGGCTTCGGCGGTTATTTCTTCCGGTTTATTTCTTTTAGACTGAATGGCTTCGGCAATTGTTAAAGCTGCATAAGCCGATGCCCAGCCGACACAGGTTCCGTAGGAGCCTTGGCTTTTTACTTGCGGGGCATATTTTTTTAAGGAGTGCTTTTTTGGAATATTGCTGTATAAGCTGCGAGTTAGTGTGGCTTTTTGGTCAATTTCGCTGTATTGTTCATCATCGAACAGCATACCGGTGGGATATTCCTGAGCGCTATTTATTCCTGCGGTTATCAGCAACAGCAAAAGCAAGTTGACAGTGTATATTATAAGTCGTTTCATTGGTTTGCGTATTTAGTTTAAACAGATAGCGGCTACAATATTATTTTTTAGTGCGTATAATGCGTTTAAGGTTTAAAGTAAAAATCTCGAAAGATGGATGAGTTTTCCCACGGAACCTGTTTTTTATCGGACATTTGATATACGTTTACTCTTACTTTTTTGAATACATCTTCAATGGGAATTCCGGGCTCATCCATAACTTTAATAAGTTCTTGAGTATAAAGCCCGTTATCACCGCTTCCGTCCGAAGCTACAGAGCCGGGTGCTGTGGCAAAAGCAATAAAAGTTCCCTGCGGAGCCGTTGTACTTGCCAATCCGTTGCCGCCTCCGGAGCGGAAACTTCTTTCGAAGGGGTTATTGCGGCATGCATCCAGAATAACGATATTCATTTCGTTGGAGGCATATTCCATTTCGCCCATAATGCGACGCAGATTCACCGATTCCAATTCTACATCCTGCTGTTTTTCAATGCGCGCATTTACGGGTACCAGATAATTTTCACCTTGAAGCTGCAGTCCGTGTCCGGCAAAATAAAAGAGCCCGACTCCTTTTCCTGAAGCAAGTTTGTTGCCGAATGCCCGAATTTCTCGTATCATGTCGTTTCGGCTCAGGTCGGTATGTTCCGATACTTCAAAACCCAAGGCTTTTAGTTTTAAGGAAATGGCTCGTGCATCGTTAGCCGGGTTTTTTAAGGGAGCGGTGGGGTAGTTTGAATTCCCGATAACTAAAGCATAGCGTTTCTCTTTAAGTACCATGCTTTGGGTTTTTCGGTTGATAATGCGGGTATCCGAAAAGGCTTCGCCGCTCGTTGCCGATACTTTGGCTCGAATACGGTTTTCACCTTCCTTAAGGGGAACTTTTCTTTCAATAATGTAATCGCAACCGCTGCTTACTACCGAATATCCGCGTGTTGCGTAGTTTACTTTTACAACATCATTGACATAGAATTGAACATTTTCCAGCTCCGATTTTGTTTTGATGCATATTTTTACGCTGACTTCGTTTTCTGAGCTTTCTGAACTTGTAAGGGTGGGTGTGAGCCATTCAATTGTTGGCGGAACGGCGATGTCTTCTTCTTCGCCTATAAAGGTGCCGTTTTCCCATTTGCCGGATTTTGTGGTGCCGTTGGCATAGAATAGTGTGCCTATTCCGTGATAAGTACTGTTTTTAAACTCACCGACGTATTTATTCCCGTTGGAAAACTGATAGGTACCGTTACCGCTGTATGCACCGTTTTTGAATTCGCCTTTGTATTCATCGCCTGCGGCAAATGTGTATTTGCCTTGTCCGTGGTATTTTCCGTTATAAAATTCGCCGGTATAGCGGTTTCCGGCTTCGCTTATATAGGTGCCGAAACCGTTTTGGCAATTGCCGCTTATGCAGCCGGTTTTGGTTTCGGTGCTGCCGACAAATTTATCATTTTCCCACTTACCGGATTTAACGGTGCCGTCGGCATAGTGCATGGTGCCTTGCCCGTGAAATAAGTTGCTTTTAATTTCGCCTACGTATTGTTGGCCGCTTTTCCATTTTAGAGTTCCAAAACCTTCGAGCGTACCCATGTTGTAGTCGCCGTAATAGCTTTCGTAAGCGCTTGATTCTATGTATTTGTAAAATCCTACACCGTGTTTTTTGTCATCTTTAAATTCGCCTTCATAATAAGCACCGGTTGAAAAATAATTGGTGCCTTTGCCGTTCCTTTTTTTGTTTTTCCAATAGCCCTCATAGCGTTCTCCGGTTTGCCAGGTATAAACCCCGTAACCGTTGTCGCAGTTGCCCGAGATACAGCCATAGTTGTTTGAGCCGCTGCCAACGTATTTGTCATATTCCCACATACCTGTTTTTTGGGTGCCGTCCAGGTAGGTATTGGTCCCGTATCCGTGCCTTTTGTCATTTAACCATTCTCCGGTGTATTTTTCGCCGGATGCAAAATAGTTATCGCCTTGGCCTTTTCTTTTTTTATTGCTCCAATTCCCGGTATATTTTTCTCCGGTGGACCAGACATAAGTTCCGTATCCGTTGTCGCAGTCGCCGAATATGCAGCCGGTTACCGAAGCAATGGTGCCTTGGTATTGACCTTCTTTCCAGATGCCGGCTTTTGTTGTTCCGTTGGTGTAGTAGTGTGTGCCTTCGCCGTGTTGTTTATCGTTCATCCATTGGCCGCTGTATTTTTCTCCGTTGGTCCAAGTGTATGTGCCGCTTCCGTGCCTGAAGCCTGCATTGTATTCGCCAAAATACTTACCTCCGTTTTTGAAGGTGTAGGAACCCTGGCCGTCCTGTTTTCCGTTTTTCCAGTTTCCGATGTAGAAGTCACCGTTACTCCATTCATATTTTCCGTAGCCGTTATAACAATCTCCGTAAACGCATCCGTTGTTTTGCGCCGTCAGGGAAAGCCCAAAACATAATAAGAGGATGAAAGAAAGTGTGTATTTCATGGGTTTGATTTTAAATTTTTGTAATCTGATGATGCATATAATTGCGGTTCGTTTCCTACGGAATAAAAACGCAGGCAGTTTAAAGTTTGGTCTATTTTGGTGCTGAATACACTATCTAATTAGTAATTTGCATAATAAAGATGTACTTGTTTCTTTATTCGTTTATTAGATGCATATGTTTTGAAAAATTCATAATTTTAAATATTCAAAAAAATATAAAAACACTCAACACCGCTGATCTTATGATTGCAAATTTTATAAATTGTTTTTTTGAATTAGGCACTTTACTAATACTGACAAGTCCTTGATTGACAATTATTACAAAAAGTTTTAATTAGAAGAAATGTTTTCATCATGCAGAATGTGAACTACAAAAATTGTTTTTTCTCGCATCTTGTTGTAATCAATCCCCCTGTCCCCCTTTTCTAAGGGGGAACCGCATATTTAAACAATATGCTGTACTTTTTATATTTGTAGTATCCATGCGCCTAATTCAATTGTTTTTATTATATCATGCAAGCAAAGACAATTTAAAGATATACAAAATTGATGAATCTTGTATTATTTTTTGATATTAATTTCCCTTTTCGGGATAAATGCCTTAGATTAAATAAGGATTATATTGAGCTGAAGGAGAGTGAGTGGCTTTTTATTCTGTTTTGACCGGCTTAAGCTTCATGGTGAATTGTTGAATGCAATGCATTGATTCACGATGCTCTTTTGGTGTTGTTTTATTGATATTTGGGTTAAAAGTCTGTTAGTTTCTTTTTTTATAATTCTCGAAACGTTTTCTTACGGCATTAATGATGTCATAGTCGTTGGCATAATACAAGAATTCAGTATTAAAGTTACACCAGCTTATAAAATCTTCAAGCGCTTGACCCTTTAGTCCCGTTATTTCGGACACAATCTGCATGTTGTATTTTTGATGAATTACGTTGCTTTTGTGTTCTCGGGCTTTAATTTTTTCTAATTTTTTTAATTGTTTTTCGCGAGAGCTCTTAAAATGGATAGGAATTCCAATAGCGGTGGAAGATGTAATAAGTGCTAACTCTTGCGGCGATATGAGTGTGTAAAACCAATCTTGAATACGTTGTTGGGTTTCATTGTCTTCCGGCTGAACATTTTTAAAATCAAATTCAAAATCTTTCCATCGGGCATCAAAAATATCAATGCCGGAGAGTTCATAAACTTTTCTTTTAAGCCGAATAATATATACATTGGTTTCGTTGGCTTGAATCTCTTCAAAATCTAAGGTTACGGTATTGTAGCCAATGGCAGATATGCGCAAATGTTCTTTTTCAAGCATGGTGATATGAAAAAAACCGAGTGTGTCGCTGAGCGAAACCGTATTTTTTTCTACATTAAGAACGGTGGCAAAAGGGATGGCTTTTTCGGTATTATGCGAGATGATTTTACCGGTTATTTCAATAACACGGTTTTGTGCATTCGTTGAAAGTGCTGCCAAAGTTGTGATTAATATTAAGAAATATGTTTTTACCATTTGAATGCTTGTGTTTTTTGGTGCTTTTTTTGTTATCAGCTCAAAAATATACAAAATACCGACTTAGCTCATATTATTAAGTTTTTTTTTCATTTTAAAGCTTTCTTAACTTCTGAGGAGCTATTTTAATTTATGAATTCCGTAAGCGTTCCGGATTCTTTATGTTCGGCCAGTTGCTGTTCTTCCATAAAAGATTCGTAAAAAAGTTGTTGAATTTTAGTTCGAACGTTATCGTTGAGCAAACGGTTATTTTCAATATCCGGATAAATTCTGTTTGAAAGAAAAACATATACGAAATCATACTCCGGATCGGCCCAGGCATAAGTGCCGGTAAAGCCGGAGTGCCCAAAACTTTTGTCGGAAACTACTTGTGCTGTCGGCCCCTTTTCCGGCCTTTGCGGACGGTCAAAACCCAATGCGCGGCGGTTCTTCTTAACATTATGCGGCGGTGTGGTGAAATACTCAATGGTTTTGGGCGAAAAATATTTTCTGTTGCCGTAACTGCCTTTTTGCAAATACATTTGCATCATCTTTGCTACGTCATCGGCGTTTGCAAATAAGCCCGCATGGCCGTTTACGCCGCCTGTCATAGCAGCACCGTAGTCGTGTACATAGCCGCGTAAAAGTTGTTTGCGATAATAAATGTCATTTTCGGTAGGTGCAATTTGGTTGGGAGGAAAGTTTTCCAGAGGGTGGTAGCCAAGCGTATATGCACCGAGCGGCTCATAAAAATTCTTACGGGTATATTCTTTAATGGACATTCCGGTTTCTTGTTCAATAATCTTTTTAAGCATATAAAAGCCCAAATCACTGTATCGATATCCGGAGCGCTTCCTGAGTTCCGAATCGTAGATTTTTTGGTACATACTGTCTTCGTATGTGGCCAAAATGTATAAGTTACGTGCAACTTCTACGGAGTATTTTTTATTTTTTTTGTGAGCATATACACCTTCCAAATAAGCTGTTTTATCTTCATTCAGTGTGTGTATATAAAAGGGTATCCATGATTGCAGCCTTGCCTGATGAGTAAGAATATCAATTATTTTCAGGTTATTTTTGTTGGTTCCTTTTACATCATCTAAGTAATGCCCTAAGTTTTTTTTAGGGTTAAATTTACCTTCCTCATATAGTTTCATTAGAGAAGGTATAGTAGCCAGTATTTTGGTTAAAGAGGCTAAATCATATAAGTCGGAAACATGGGTTTGCTGAATTTTAGCATAGGTATGCGTGCCGAATGCTTTTCGATAAAAAACCGTGCCGTTTTTTGCGCCAATTATGACTCCTCCCGGAGTAGCTTTATCATTGATGGCGCGTTGCATTACGGAGTCAATTTTTTTTAGTTTTTCTTGTCTTATTTTTAGTTCGGCAGGTTCCGAGTATTTTAGTCGAATTTTCTTAGTGGTTTCTCCGCTGCCTTCTTTAAAATATTTTCCGGCAGATACGGGCAAGCGTCCGTTGGCTTTAATCCCGCCAAAAATTGCTTGTGCAGTTAAGTCTCTTGAAATGCTTCTGTCGTTATAGCTTACGGTAACGGCTGCTAATTTTTCAGGATGTGTAATGTGTTTAAGAATGTACGGATTGCCGAAGATACTCAGAATTACATTGGTTTTTTCAGAGAGCTTATCTATAAATTTGAATGCATTCGGATTAACGCCAAAATATGGCGGCCTGCGATTGGTATTATGAATACTTACAAAAACAAAATCGTATGCTTTCAGGCTTTTCAGATAATCATCCAATACTTTTGCGGATACGTCTTTGAAAACAGCATAAGCCGGAACACGGTTGTAATTTGAGAGTCGGTGTTGAAAACTATTTGTTTTTCCGCTGCCTAAACTTATGGAGGCTGCTTTTTTTTCTTCCGGCAGTGAAAAGGGAATTAAGCCGTAATTATCGGAAGCTATGGTAATGGCGGCTTCGGTTAATTTTCGGTTAAGCAATTGAGCTTCTTCGGTGTTCAGGTCGTTTATCAGGTTTTTAGTCTCTACGGCTTGGTATTCATCCAATCCAAACCATTTTTTAGCTTTTAATATTTTTTTTACGCGCCGGTTGAGTTGCGATTCGGTAATGAGCCCGTCGGCAAGGCCTTTTTTTATGGCTGAAAATGCTGCCGGAACGCTTTGCGGCATGAGCAGAACATCGGTACCGGCTTGAAAAGATTTTAGTTCCGTTTCGCCGGGCTTGTAATGTTTCGCAACACCTTGCATGCCCAATGCATCGGTGAATATAAGCCCTTCAAAACCCAATTCTGTTTTCAGGTATTGATGAATGGTTTTATGCGATAAGCTGGATACGGAATTTTTTTCAGCATCGAGCGCAGGAATATTCAGATGAGCCACCATGATACCGCCCAAGCCGTTTTGTATTAATTCCCGAAAAGGGTAGGCTTCTATTGAGTCGATGCGTTGTTTGTCATGTGTAATTACGGGCAGCTCGTGATGCGAGTCCGTATCGGTATCGCCGTGTCCCGGGAAATGTTTTCCGGTTGCCAGAATTTTGTGGTCTTGCATACCGAGGGTGTACATAAGGCCTTTACGGGTAACATTGTATTTGTTTTCTCCGAATGACCGGCTGTTAATGACCGGATTTGCGGGATTGTTGTTTACATCAATAACCGGCGCAAAGTTTATGTGTATTCCAAGCCTTTTAAGTTGGCGTGCGGTTTCTTTGCCAAATTCATAAATCAGCCGATTATCTTGTATGGCTCCCATGAGCATTTGCCGGGGATAGTGCACGGTGGAATCTAAGCGCATGGAAAGCCCCCATTCGTAGTCGCCGGCTATCATTAAAGGTATTTTGGATTTTTCTTGGAAATAATTATTCATTTGCGCTTGCCTGACAGGCCCTCCCTGAAAAAAAATTATTCCCCCAACATGATATTTTTCAATCAACTGTTCAACTGATTTTTTATGCTCCGAGCCTTTATTCGAGTATGCAGGCACCATAAAGAGTTGACCGATTTTTTCGTCAATCGTCATGGCATGAAAAACAGAATCTACCCATTGTGATTCATAAGCCAAAAAGGGAGGATTTTCCATTAAGGCGGCTTTGTGAACGGTTATGGGCTTTGGAGCCGAACTAATTCCGTACACAAAAAATAAAGGTAAGAAAAGCAATGTTTTCGGCAAATAAGGCAATATGGTAAAAAGTAGTTTCTTCATGACTTTGTGCGCTGTGTTTTAGTTTTAATGCAAAAATAGTAAAGATAAGCGAATATGCTAATGAAAACTTTGTTGAGCTTGTGTAATAAGCCGATTTATCTGTTTTTTGAGCAGCTGTTTTGATTAGTTTTTATTACAAGAGAAACATGCTCTGCGGCTGTGTTCTGTTTTCAAAATTCGAGTATTATTACTGTCTCAGTATAGGCAAAACTTAAGCCGGAAAAGCAGTGATTGAAGTTTTTTTTTACATAAAGTTTTTTTGTTATACACGATGTTCAAGTGTGCCGATTTTGACACAAAAAAAAATCGGCATGCAAAAACATGCCGATTTTATATTAATTGTTCAGCTTTTTATTTCTTATCTTCTTCTCTTTTCTTTTCAAAAGTTTCGATACTTGCTTTTATATCGCTTTTTAAATCTTTAATTTCTGTCTCGATTTCCTTTTTTTCTTCTTTGCCGGCTTCTTTAAGCTTTTCCAGCTTGTTTTTTAATTCGTTGTTTTTGTTTTTAATTTCTCCGAGTGTTTCACTGTATTCAGCTTTTACGTCATCGCTCATGTCATCCACTTCGGTTTGCATGTTTGATATTTTTCCGTCGGTTTCTGCGGCAAACTCTTTGAAATCATTCATGATTTTTTCGTACTCTTCAGCGGCATATTCTTTGGTGGCATCTGCAGCTTCGGTAATTTCTTCTTTTACGTCATCAGAAGTGGTTTTGTCGGCTTCTTCACCACCGCAAGATATTAATAATCCTAAGAATAATGCTGCTAATATTTTTAATCCTGTTTTCATAATTGTGTATTTTTTATTGCTCCTACTCTTATGGATTTTCGGATTCCTCCTGTTTTACATTTGCTAATATACAAAAAAATATAAGATTTACAAATTTTGTTTTGCTTTTTTACTAAAGTTCCGCAGGTTTGATACTGTCTGAAATAAACGATTTTTATAGCGAAAAAACAGAATTTTATTTGTTTAAATTGCTAATTATTAGAAACTTAAATAAGAAATTCCAAATTAAATAAAATATTGTAAAACAAAAACAAGCTCTGAAGGAGCTTAATATATCAGCATTGAGCAACGCCCGATGCAATCTAACCGCTCATCCCTGAAGTATTTCGCTGTATTAAGTATAGGTAGCCTTGGTTTTTGTTGTTGCTGCAACAGTATAGTTTCTCCAAACATAAAATTTTATGTAGATTCGTGCCGAATAAATATAAAGAAATGAAAAAATACACCAAAGCAATCGTACGCAGGCCGGGCAAGAATTTTGCCGACGGCATTACAAGTTCCAAGCTCGGAAAACCAATTTATGAGAAATCATTAGCGCAACACAAGGCCTATTGCGAAGCACTCAAAAAATGTGGAGTTGAACCCATTGTTCTTCAGGCAGATGAGCGTTATCCGGACGGCTGTTTTGTTGAAGATACGGCCGTAGTTGCCGAGCAAGCAGCGGTGATAACCAAGCCGGGCGATCAAGCCCGTTTGGGTGAAGAAGAAAAGATTGCCGAAGTGATTTCAAAACACAAAAAAACAGAACGCATTATGCTGCCCGGAACGCTCGACGGCGGCGATGTTCTTCGCATCGGAAAACACTTTTATATAGGCATGTCGCAAAGAACCAATGAAAAAGGGGCTGCACAGCTTTCAGCCATATTGGGGCGTTACGGTTTTTCTGTTTCTAAAATCGAGGTCAAAGATGCTCTGCATCTGAAAACTGAAGTTGCATACTTGGGAAACGATACCGTGATTTGTACGGAAGCTTTTGCGGACTTGTTTAAAGACTTTAAGCAGATAACGGTTGATCCGAATGAAGCCTATGCGGCTAACTGTCTGCGAGTGAATGATTATTTGCTCATTCCGGCAGGCTTTCCCAAAACAAAAGCGCAAATTAGCGCATTGGGTTTTGATATAATTGAGCTTGAAATGTCTGAATTCCAAAAAATGGACGGCGGGCTTACTTGTTTGTCTTTGCTTTTTTAATACCTAATAAATTATAATTTATGAAAAAAATCCTCTATATTTTTGTAATAGTATTTGCCATGGCTTCTTGCACAAAAAAAGAAAATGCAGATTTAATTGTAAAGAATGCTCGGGTTTATACCGTAAATGAAGCATTTGACACGGCTGAAGCTTTTGCCGTGAAAGACGGAAAATTTATTGCGATAGGAAGCGATAAGGAAATACTTGAAAAATACACGGCAGATACGGTTTTGGATATGAAAGGGCAGAATATTTATCCCGGATTTATTGATCCGCACTGTCATTTTTACGGTTACGGGCGCACGCTGCGTGCAGCTGATTTGCGCGGTACCGGCTCTTTTGATGAAATTGTGGAAATTTTAAAAATCCATGCCGAAAAATACCCTCATGGCTGGATATTGGGCCGCTCATGGGATCAGAATGATTGGGAAGATAAATCCTTTCCCACAAATGAAAAGTTGAACGAGCTATTTCCCGATCGTCCCGTGCTGCTTACCCGAGTGGACGGGCATGCCGGTATAGCCAATCAGGCTGCTTTGGATCTGTCCGGCTTTTCGGAAGATACGCAAATAGAGGGCGGAAAACTTGAAATTAAAAACGGAAAACTTACCGGTTTGCTTATTGAAAAGGCTTTAGATCGATTGCGTGCCATTGTGCCCGAGAGCGGTCCCGATGAAATTGTTGCCATGCTGAAAGACGCACAACAAAACTGTTTTGAAGTAGGGCTGACATCAGTAGGAGATGCGGGCTTAGACAAAAATATCGTATTGATTATGGATTCTTTGCATGAAGCCGGCGTTCTGAAAATGCGTATCAATGCCATGCTGAATCCTACCAAAGAAAACATTGAACAGTTTGTAAAAAACGGACATTACATTACCGATTTTCTGACGGTACGCTCGCTTAAAATGTATGCAGACGGAGCTCTTGGTTCGCGGGGCGCATGCATGCTTGAGCCATACAGCGATGACCCCGAAAATTACGGTATTATGGTAAATACCACAGACAGCATTGCAAATGTTTGTAAATTAGCTCATGATAATAATTATCAAATAAACATACATGCCATAGGCGACTCGGCCAACCGGACGGTTTTGGATGTATATGAGCAATTTTTGAAAGAAGGGAATGACAGGCGCTGGCGCATTGAACATGCTCAAGTGATTCATCCCAATGATTTCAAACGTTTTGGGCAATACGCTATTATTCCTTCGGTTCAAACAACGCATGCTACATCGGATATGTATTGGGCCGAGGATAGAGTAGGAGCGGAGCGCATCAAAGGAGCTTATGCCTATTTGGATTTGCTGAACCAAAACGGTTGGTTGCCAAACGGCAGTGATTTTCCGGTTGAAGAAATTAATCCCATTTACGGTTTTTATGCCGGCACGGCACGTAAAGATTTGGAGGGTTTTCCTCCGGAAGGTTTTCAAACCGAAAATGCTCTCAGCCGTGAACAAGCCCTCAGAGCCATGACTATATGGGCTGCAAAATCGGCTTTTGAAGAAGACAAGAAAGGCAGTATTGAAATCGGAAAAATGGCCGATTTTGTAGTTAGCGATACGGATCTTATGAAAGATGCCCTTGATAAAGTTCCGCAAACGAAAATTTTAAAAACTTTCGTGGGCGGCAAAGCCGTGTATTCATTGAAACAATAAGCAGAACTGTTTAAAAAAACCGGATGACAAATAAACGAAAATTAGCCGGTTCCGAAGGTTGGATATCCATTGTTGTCAATCTCATTTTGTTCGGAATAAAGTATTGGGCGGGAATTGTTTCCGGCTCCATAGCTTTCATTACCGATGCTTGGCATTCCTTATCCGATTCAATTAGTTCTTTGGCCATTATAATAGGTTCAAAAATAGCCTCAAAGCCGCCCGACAAACGCCACCCGTTCGGACACGGACGTGCTGAGCTTATTACGGCTATACTGATAGGTATGATGCTGGTAGTGGTAGGCTTTAATTTTTTGCTTGAATCCATAGAGCGCTTTAAGGAGGAAACCGAAGTTTTGTTCGGAATGCTGACTTATATAATTATTGTTGGCTCTATATTATTGAAAGAAGCATCGGCACAATATGCTTTTTACACGGCCCGTAAAACCGGCTATAAATCATTGAAAGCCGATGCCTGGCATCACAGAAGCGATGCTTTATCATCGGTTATTATATTGGGTGGTATGCTGTTGAGCCCTTATGTACCTTATGTTGATGCAATTATGGGTATATTGGTTTCCGGTTTTATTTTTCATATTGCTTATGTTATTATCAAAGAAGCGGCTGACGATATTCTTGGAACGGCACCATCCGAAGAAACCATTGAAAAAGTTACCCAAACAGCCAATGAAGCAGCCGGTTTCGATTTGGCAGTTCATAACTTTAAACTGCATGAATATGGAGAGTTGCAGGAAATTAGTTTTCATATCCGCCTGCCCGATGATATGTTGGTGCGCGATGCCGGAATTTTAATCAGCAACATTGCCGACACAGTTTATGAAACATATGGGTTCGCAACGACCATACACATGAATTGTATAAAAAAGCTTGAAACATAAATGATTATAAAACTTAGATGATGAAAAAACTTATTAATATTATTTTAGCTCTTCTGTTTAGTTCGGCAATTTTTGCTCAAGTAACCGAGAAAGAAGAAGATTTAAAAAAAGTTGAAATAGACAGCATTGAGGGTTGGAAAACCACGGCTGTTTTTAATTTGAATTTTGCTCAAACTTCTTTAACCAACTGGGCCGCCGGCGGCCAAAACTCCATTTCTTTAAATACATTGGCCTCATTCTCTGCTAATTATACCAAAGGTAATTCAAGCTGGGACAATACCCTTGATATGGGTTACGGCATACTCCGGCAAGGAAAAGATGATAATGTATCGCTGCAAAAAACGGACGATAAAATTGATTTTTCATCTAAATACGGTTACCGCGTAAGCAGTCGCTTTCACGGAGCCGCGCTTTTGAGCTACAGAAGCCAGTTTACCGATGGTTATGATTATCCGGACGACTCTACGGTGATTTCCGGATTTATGGCACCGGCTTATGTTTTGGGAGCTTTGGGAATGGACTACAAACCTAATAAAAAACTATCTGTTTTTGCCGCTCCTTTAACCGGAAAACTTACTTTGGTAATGAATCAGGCATTGGCCGATTCCGGTGCTTACGGAGTGGAACCCGCCATTATGGAAAACGCTAGGGTAGTAACGCCCGGTGAAAATATGAATGCAGAGTTTGGCGGTTACGTTAAATTGGCTTATGCCGATGATATTGCAGAGAATATTAATTTAAAAACAAAAATTGACCTGTTTTCAAATTATTTAGAGAATCCCGAAAAGATAGACATAAACTGGGAGATGCTTATCAGTATGAAAGTTAATAAATTAATAACCGTAAGTTTGAGTACCCAATTGCTTTACGATTACGATGTTAAGTTTGAAGAAGAAGACGGAACAAAAACCGATAAAGTCCAGTTTAAAGAACTATTTGGATTGGGAATTTCCTATAAATTTTAAA
>CAYYQW010000089.1:0-14574 GCA_964472505.1 uncultured Bacteroidaceae bacterium
CACAACATTATCGGGAAACTTTCCGTCAAATTCTAAACAGAGTAAACTTTCAATGACGCGATCCATCTGATTTCTTAATGGCCTATGCGCAGTTTTCACACTCAAATCCGATAAATATTTTGCTTCAACAAAACAGACTTCACTTCCGTTTCTGTCGTCATATCTTAAACCCGAAGTGGTATCGTCTCTTGTGGTAAGCGCACCCAATTCCATAGTGTTCCTTAATAATTCAAAAAACTCTCAAAATAAATTGCATAAATAACAATAATGAACCCGGAATAGGAAGCCACCTCCCCTTCAAGCATATTTTGCTGTTTTAGCCCCCCACTCTTAAAACTCTGCCGCAAATACGCAGCCTGTGCGAAAAACTTCTTCAATCCGGACAACTTAGGCGGTAAGTATTTGCATTTTTATTCAAATTAATACGGATAATATTGTCACGAAAATCAGATATTGTACAAATGTTATCTGCAATATTCTATTTTTGAAAGAACTTCTCCAAAGCTTTCACATTTTCAGGACATTGAGTTTTACAATCGCCGGTGTACATGGAGTCAATTTCGGCGCGGTAACGTTCCGTGATTTTATAACGAACCATTTTCATGGTGGAATTAATCAGGCCGTCGGCCTCGCTAAATGGCCTGCCGATAATACGATATGCTGCGGGAAACCATTTACTTGCAAACTGATTCTTATACTCCGGGGCATTACGAAAACTGTCCACAGACTCCGTAAGGGCTTTCAGCAGTTCAGATGCATTGTGCGGTTTATGAGTTTTTACATAATTCCTTACTTCAGCTTCATTAAGCGTAATGAGTGCAGTGGTAAATTTACTGTGGTCATTATAAAGCATGACTTGTTCTGTCATTTCGGATGTGTTGGTGATGGCTCCTTCAATTCCTTCGGGTGAATATTTTTCTCCGTCGGCAGAAATCAGCAGAGCTTTTTCGCGTCCGGTTACCACCAAAAAGCCGTCTTTATCCAAATAACCCAAATCGCCTGTTTTTAACCAACTGCCTACCAATGCTTCTGCAGTGGCTTCGGGGTTTTTATAATAGCCCTTCATCACGTTGTCGCCTTTAATGGTGATTTCGCCTGTTTCTCCGGCTTTGGCATTTGTCCCGTCAGATTTTACAATTTTACAAATTATATTAGGCAGTACTTTTCCGGAGCTTCCCAGTTTATGCTCTTCTGCATTATTGGCAGATATAATGGGGGTAGCCTCCGATAAGCCATAGCCCTGATATACGGGCACACCAAGTGTATAGAAAAATTTCTGCTGACTGATATCAAGCAATGCTCCGCCACCCACACAAAATTTAAGCTCTCCGCCGAATATTTCGCGCACCTTGCTGAATACCATGGCATCTGCCAATTTGTAAGGCAACCACCGTAAAAAACGCGTAAAAAAGCCGGATTTTCTGTACCCGTCTCGGTTTATGGCCATGCCGGATTTCATACCGAGGTTAAAAATAGTCCATGCAAATTTGCCTTTGGCTCTGACCCCTTCGGTAATTTTATTCATAAAGTTTCCGGTAAGGGCCGGCACGGTGAACAGAATATGGGGCTTGACTTCTTTAAGATTAGACGGAATATTTTTCAGAATATTCAAATTGCCGCCGCGGGCATCGGTAAAATATAGTTGCATGCCGTTAAGCATAGCCACAAAAACAGCCACAGTATGCGCAAAAGAATGATCCAAAGGCAGTATAACCAAAGTGCGGTAATTTTTGTACTGATAAAAAAACTCGAAAGACCCCCCGGTATTAGCATAGTAATTGAGATGCGAAAGCATAATGCCTTTTGGGTTTCCGGTAGTGCCCGATGTATACGAAATATTCACCAAATCATCTTCGCTGATTTCTTTAAGAAGGATTTCGGGTTTTATTTTTCCGGTATCAACCAATTCCTT
This sequence comes from uncultured Bacteroidaceae bacterium, assembly GCA_964472505.1. Classification (GTDB taxonomy): domain Bacteria; phylum Bacteroidota; class Bacteroidia; order Bacteroidales; family JAADGE01; genus JAYEIA01. The sequence continues at coordinate 1,913 of CAYYQW010000089.1, forward strand.
TCCGGCGGCAATAATGTCTGATAAAAACCTTAAATGACTTTTTACTTTGGGCTGTTTTTCCTCAACACGACTTAAGACTTCTTCCTTTTCGGTATCAAGTATAATAATGCTGATTCGTTTGGAATGGATTTTATTCCATATTTCAAACAACTTATCAATATTGTTTTTGGAAATGAAAAGGGCTTTGGTTTCCGAATGATTCAGACGAAAAATTATTTCTTCCGGATTAAGCTTTACGGATAAAGGAACGGAAACACAGCCGGCTTTGATAATGCCGAATTCGGAAATTACCCAAGCACTTCTTCCTTCTGAAAGAAGAGCAACTTTATCAGCTTTTTTGAGTCCGGAATGCCGCAATTCGGCAGCAATATAGTCCGATTGTTGATCCAAATCTTCAAGGCCTTTGCCTTGCCATCCTTCATCGGTTTTATCAAATAAGAATAAATGATTTCCAAATTTTTTGATACTCTCTTTAAGTATTGTTATGGTTGTATTTTGCATGGATAATACTGTTTGTTTTGAAATTTCAAGGCAGAAAGATAATGTTTTTTTGAATTTTTACAGAAGAAAACAGCTTTAATCATCAGGCATTTCAAAGAAACCTACAGCTCAAACTTCCTCCGTTCAATGATATTGCTGTTATCTTGAATAAGCTACACTTCATAATTGCCTTTGGGCGGGTTCCTGACATTTAATTGGATTTTTATTTGCCGAGTACGAAAAACTATCATTCTTTCCGGCTGTTTGTGTTGTGAAGTCCGGCAGATTTGTACAGAAATACAAACAAAACAACAAAATGGTATTATTTTACTCAAAATTTATATGTTTGCGTAAAGTATTACACGGTAATGAAATCAAAAAAGCAAAAATTATTTCCGCAGCACCTGCAACTGACGGAACAGGTCGGATAAAACATCAAAATTGGCACGTAAAAGACGTAAGCTCACAACGGCACAAACAGTCGAACGAGCAAACATTACCCGAAAAACATTGCATGAAATTGAAAAAGGAAATCCGAAAGTGGCTTTTGGTTCCTGTTTTAATGTATTGCGCGTGTTCAGACTGCATGAAGATGTGCTGAAATTAGCTGCTGACCATGTACTCGGAAAAAAATTGCAGGATCTTGATTTACTTTAGAAACAGCTTATCAATACAATAGAGATCTCCCATAGGGTTTCCTGCGGACTTTGATATCTGCACGTTAAGATGGTAAGTGACAGCTTTTTTCGACAATTTATAAATATAGTTTTTAATTTTGAATTTTACAAGAATATCAGATCTAAGACGGTCATTTACAGTCAGTCGGGAAGACATTTATTGGCAAGAAGCAATGCCGAACTTTAACAATCCGGGAATAAGAAATTTAGCGATTTGTTATATTTAATAACAGCATCTAAATTATCAATTTTTGCAGCTCTTCTTTATAAGCACTCATAATGTTTCCCCCCTTATGTTTTCCCCTTTCGGGTTCTTAAGATGTTGCCGGAAGTTTGTTTTTGCTTTCTCTAAAGATGTGTTGGCATAGCAATAGATACATCCGTGCGGACAGGTGTTATATTGACCTATATCTTTACTAACTACGCAACCGCAAAGATCGCGTTGCCCTTTGTCTTTTAATTTTTTTGTTTTTAAAATTTTTCTCTCATTCGAAAATAAGTCCGGTTGTTGAATTTTAACTCCGAGAAAATCCATTAATGCTTGATCATGGGGAAAAAGTTTTATCAGCAAATCGTCATCAATGCATTTATTATGTGTAATTCCGAATTCGTTCAAATCAATTTTCTCGGCACAGCTTGCAAGCTCCAAATTCCAAGATTTATTAATTTCCTGCAAACCGGCAGCCAATTTCTTCATCTGTTCCTCGGTAAATTCCGAATAATTAACAGCGCTCATATTGGCTTTTACTTTTCTGTAGGCAGCGATATCAGCAAAGCTGAAAACTAATTTATTTGTGTAATATTTAAGTCGCTCTCCAATATATTCAGTTTTTTTAAGCAATTCATCCACGCTGTGTTCGGGAGTCAAAATATAGGGGTCAAAACGCCATATAACTTTCTCTTTGCCAATGCGCTCGGAAAGTTCAATAAAAGTCTCTATGCGTTTTTCTAAAGGCGGTACTTTTGTTTCTAACTGCTTATTATAATCCGTTAGAGTAAATTGAAAATAGAAATTAATATTTTGATCTTCAATAAACTGCAAGTGTTTAATAAAGGCTTTTGGGTTTTTTGACCAAAAAACAAAAGCCCTTGCCTTTTCAAAGCTCACATACAATGGTTTACCGTTAAAGGGGTTTTGCCATCGCAGGTAACCGGCTTTTAAACGATTTATAAACCAATCTCCGTAAAATGCCGGTATGTCCGTAGCACGGCTTGCCGAAATGATTATTGGAGCTTGCGCTTCAACAGCTTTACCCGTATCTGTCAATATTTGTATTTTTTTGTGTTGCATAAGTTTTGGCCAAGTATCCTCCTAAAAAACCAAAGATATAAAAATGAGCGAAAGAAAATTGAGATACTCGCTCTTATTCGGTTCACATTTTCAAGCTAGTTCCCTCACTACAGATTAGCGCCAACAAATCTGCGCCCACATCAGCAATTCTCCATAACCGTCTTAGCCTATTTATGTGCTCTGTTCCGTCTTCCCCAAAAAAACCATCCGTCATTTTAAAAATTAAGGAACTTGTAGTATATTTACTCCGAAATATCACAAATACTTAACGCATGAATACAGCTTATCGAATACTGTGTTTTATTGTTCCGCTTACGGTTTTGCTTGCCGGCTGCTCAAAAGATTTAGATTTGAAACAATCACTTACGGTTACAAATCCCAAATCCGGTTTTGAATACAGTATTGACATTTTGGAGAAAGGAAGCTCAGGAGAGCCTATGATTTTTTTTGTTACCGATGCCTCATCCATGTTGCCGATTATTGATGCGGAATGGGAGCAGACGGGCATTACGCAACGCACGGTTTTCATAGGCTTAGGCTACCCGGAGGGTAATCCGCGAACGCGGGATTACACGCCCACCGGTGAGCCGGAAGAAAGCGGAATGGCTGCGGAATTTTTCAGCTTCATAGCCGAGGAACTCGACAGCATATTGCAAGCCAATTCCGTATATGAAGCAGATGCCCGCAAAGGAATCATCGGGCATTCTCTCGGCGGCCTCGCAGCAGCTTATGCCTTTTGTGCACAAAATGATTTTTTTGACGACTACATCGTGTTAAGCCCGGCTCTGTTTTGGGACGATTATGTATTTTTTGAAATTGAAGACGGCTTACGTAATTCTTTAGAGACTTCAGAAGCGAATATATTTGTGGCCGTGGGCGAAAAGGAAGACTTGGGCATGGGCAACAGCGCCAAAGGCCTGAAAGAACTGCTCGAAGCCCACTACCCCAATGTAAATACCGGCTATAATCTTGCCAAAGGCAGCCACCTTGAAAGCCGAAACGAAAATGTGCGCGAAGGACTCAAATTCATTCTGCAATAATTCATTCAAAACTATATTTATGCAAAACATAAAATTATTCGTTTGTATTTCGGCAATACTTTTACTTGTAATATTTCCCGCCGAACTTGAAGCACAGCCGGATTCATTGCAAAATCAAAAAATTGCACTTAGCGCCGGAATTACACTCGGCCCGCAGATGCTGTTTATCGGCGGTTTAGATGTCGGTATATTCTGCAATTTGGAAGCCAACCCGTTTAACAAGCGGTTGGCCTTTTTGGCCGGTGCCGATTTAAGAAATAAATGGTTTCATATTCCTTTAGGAAACGAAGGATTAGATACTCACAGCCTTAAAAGCACTTACAATATTATTGGAATGAGCTATCTCGGAGCGGGCGTCTCGTTTTATTCAAAATCTGGCGAAAAAAACAGCCTGTACCTCACCGGAACACCCTATATGTTTGCCTACAAAGAATCGGTGAATGCCGATTATCTGACCAATACCGTACAACGCACCGTACTCGGTTTTAATGCGGGAATTACATGGTCAAGTACAAAAATAAACAAAAACGGACGGCAAATTACCACCCAATTTTATGTTCCGGTTTTCAGTCGGCACTTTTTGGACGATATGCGCTACATGAATTTAAAAATCGGCATTCCGCTGCTTAATTAAACCTTTTCAAAAGTTTGAAAACTTTTGAAAAGCTAGTTCAATGCAAAATTACACCAATTATTTTTAACTTATTCTAAACTTTTGAAAAGTTTAGAATATTGTCAGTATTTATAATGCACGGTAAGTTTGCCCATTTTTTGCAGTTTTTCGCTGATTAAGCGTACGATTTCTTTACGGTGAAGAATTCCCTGTTGTCTGAATTCAATACGGTCTTCATCGGGCTTTTGAGCTTCGCCGCCGAAAAAATTAACTCGGTCAGCCATTTGCAAAAATTCGGCGATTTGAAATACTTTGGAATCGGATTTATGTTTACTTACATCCTCATCAAGAATATTATAAACTTGATTCAGCGTAACAATTCCTTCGGAAACAATATTCATTCCTTCTATGGAATACGCAGGCGGGGTTATTACACTTGTACTTTTGGAATCCACCCTAAGTTGTTTTCCCAACTGCCTTGCAACGATTTTTGCAGACACGCCTCCGCAAATAATTTTGATGCCTTTCCGGTTGTAAAAATCCTGAACCAATCGGCAGTCGTTTTTAGAATCGGCGGGCGGTCCGGTAAAAATATTCACCACAATACCGCTGCGTGATTTTGCCAGAAGCACCGAACAATCATCGCCATAATTATTGCCCCATAAATCCAGAGCTTTACGATGCACACTATCCACTATGTATTGGCTTGAAATATCTTCGTGATGAATATATTGTCGGATGTACTGCAAAACGCCTTCAGTTTCCCAGCCGTTGGCCAATCCGTTGCCGAGTCCGGCTTGGGTAATTCCGTCGGTCATCAGCAAGATGCCTTCGCCCATTTCAATTTTTGTGTTTACTTCGCTAATCAACGATTTTTCTAAAGTATAAACTCTGTCGGAGAGGATGTAGGCATTATTAGGCCCAAGCAAAATCGGTTGCGGGCTTTCATAAGATAAAACGGTTACATCGCCGTTGTTGAGTACCTGCAAAATGTTGAATACGGCAAAAGGGCTTATGGTTCCCCAAACTTTATTCATGGTACGCACCATGGACGAAAAGGCTTCGCGCAGTGTTGCACCGTTTTTTATAAGGCCCAAAATTCGCGACACGCAAAGATTAGCCGCCACATTGGCCTTGACACCGGAACCAAGTCCGTCGCTGAGAACCACGGTTGTAGCAACTTCATTACGCAATACTCCGAAGGCATCGCCGCAAGGCGCATTTACTTTTTTGGAACTTTGCCTGTCTATAATATCAATGTGATGATAAGACATAATTTCGTCTTTTTTATCCGTGTATAAAAGCCGCTTATTCTTTTCGAATGGCATCAATTAACCGATTCATAAGCATTTCGCCTTGTGCGGTATGGTCGCCTAAAAATTGCGCCAAATCCTGCGCCATATTTATCTGGTGGTCAATTAAATCCTGTGCCTGCCGAATGGTTTCCGTTTTGATATCTTTGAGTTTTTCGCGGTTGTTTTGAAGGTCTGTTATATCAATAAACATTCCGATGTATTTTTTTTCGCTTCTAAGCGCATAGGTAATTTGTCTGCAAATGAGATTATAACTTGCATAGTGCACGACTTTACGAATCTCATCTTCGCTTCCGGCAGCCAATTTTTCAAAAGGGTCGGGGTCAATCAAATAAGAAATTTTCTTTTTCAAAACGGCTTCGTTACAGGAAAACATTTTTTTGAAAGTATTGTTAATGCTCTCAATCTCAAGATTTTCATTCAGTACAATAATTCCGTTGGGCGAAGTTTCAATAACCACGTTGTTCTTAGCTTCAGCCAAACGGCGCATGTAGGGCACGCACATTTCGTATTCGGCTCTGCCGCTCAATACGGCTATAGCTTTCTCGCGGCAGGAGTCGTAGCCGCAAGCGGAACAATTCAGCCGGTCTTCCTTAGTGAATTTTCCAAATTTTGCCAAAGTGGCATTAATTTCTTCTTCACTGAAAAGAGGTGATTTTACAGCGTCTTTTTTGCTGTATGTTGTTGTAAAATTTTTGATATCCGGAAGTTCAGTTTCCGGTTGTTCTCCTTGTTTTTCGGAATATTCTATCAGAGCGTTTCGGCTTTCAAGAATTAGCTGCTTATCGGGAACGCCGGGTCCGTTAATGCAGCCCGAACGGCAAAACAGCGGTTCGATAATGCAGTTGGAGCCGTTCTTTTTGAGTAATTTTGCAGCCTCATGTATTTCGTCGTATCCGCTTACAGCAAACACTTTGGCCGAAGTTAAATCGGCTGAGATATCGGCTGTTTTCAGCAAGCCGCCTTCTAAAGGAAAGTTTCGGGCATGCATTCCGGCTAATTCATCAAAACTGCTTTCTTCGCATTGCAAAAAGTCAATATTTTTCCACTCAAACAGTTCTTCAAGTTCTTCAAAAGTTAGAACACCGTCTAACAGGCCCTTGTATTCCTTGCGGTCGGCTTCATATTTTTTGGCCGTGCAGGGGCCTGCAAAAATTATTTTTGCGGAAGTTCCGAATTGTTTTCGCAACAGCTTGGCATGAATAATCATGGGCGAATCTATCGGTACCAGATTTTTAATCAAATCCGGTTGGTATTTCTCAATGTAATTTACAAAAGCCGGACAAGCCGTAAGCAAATGGGATTTTTCAGGATTTTTTTCAATAATTTGTTTGGATAATTTGGCGGTATGCCATGCACCTACGGCAGTTTCGGAAACAAAAGAAAAACCCGTCTGACGAATGGCCGAAGGTAATCGCAAACGCTTCCAATCGGAATACAATCCGGCAAAAGAAGGCGCTACACTTATTACAAGTTGCTCATTATCAGAAATATAATCTTTTACCCGATCAATGGCTTTCCGGTAGGTTTTTGCATTCTGCGGACATTGTTCCACACATGTTCCGCAAGCGATACATCGCTCATCTATTACGTGGGCTTGGCCGCTTTCAATCTTTATGGCTTTCACAGGGCAATGCAAAACGCAGCGGTTGCAATCTCGGCATTTTGCTTTATTGGTATATATTACTCCGGTTTTTTCTTTAATCATATTTTCGTACAAATTAGGTTTCGAAAAAGTTCGGCAAATATAGCATTATAAATGAACGTATTTCCGAATGCTTACAAATTCTAAAATAGCTTTTGAACATATATTAACTTAAATTTCGAACGGTTTAAAACACCTGCCGCCGAAAATTTGTAAGTACTCGAAAAAGCATTTGGAAAAAACTGCCGGAAGTGCCTTTTTCAATTTACCTCCGGCAGAATAAAAATAATAGAAACCTACACAGACATTAGACTGCCAACTCTGTGTATTTCTTTTGTGAGCACTTCCACGGCTTTTTCAAATGTTGCTTTTTCAATAATCGTTTTATTTACTTTGACCACCGGCCCTCTTTCACATTTTTCAAAACAGAAAGTAGCTTTCACATCCACCATTTCTTCTTGGCCTTCAAAACCAACCATATCTTCCAAACGGTTTTCGGTAACATAAGCAATCAATTGTTTTAAAATGGTTTGTGAGCCTTTTACAAAGCAATTGGTACCTGCACACACACTCACCTCTATCTTGGGATGTTCCGTATCTCTGATAGTCATTTCTGTTTCAGCAATTCTCTTACGACCTTTATAGCTTGTGTGTAATAATTCGTGAGCAAGTTTGCCGCCCTGTTCGCCCAAAATTTTGTCGTATAACTCATTCACATAAGGATTCTCTTGCGGTTTGTGCAGTTGAAGCTGAACATCGGCATTATAGATTCCGTTTTTACGTTTTTCTTTAAAGTCCGGGTCAAAACTTACGGGCTGCCCGCCGCCGGCAATACATCCGCCGGGACATGCCATAACTTCAATCAGGTCTAAATCGGAATCGCCGGTTTTGACTTCTTCACAAAATTCACGGGCATTGCTGAGACCGTGAGCAATACCGAGCTTCAAGGAGGTTTTCCCGATGGTAATTTCCGCCACGCGTTTTTTATCGTCTCCTCTTACTATTGTGAAATCGTTATTTCCGAGTGTTTCTCTGGTTAATTTTTCGTAGGCAAAACGCAGAACGGCTTCACTTACACCGCCGGAATTGCCAAACAATACACCGGCACCGGTTTTGAAACCAAGCGGCAAGTCGAAAGATTGCGGGGTAAGTTTGTTGAACATAATTCCGGCTTCTTCAATCAGCTTTGCAAAGCCCTCGGTTGTGATAACGTGGTCCACATCGGCCATTCCGTCTTTTTCAAACTCGGGACGTTTAGCTTCGTATTTCTTTGCAGTACAAGGCATTACCGAAACTACTACGATATTTTCGGCTTTTACACCCAAAATTTCGGGAAGCACTCTTTTTGCCACGCTCCCGAACATCTGTTGGGGCGATTTGCAAGTTGATAAATTGGGTAATAAATCTGAGTAATACTGTTCGGCAAATTTCACCCAAGACGGGCAGCAGGAAGTAAACTGCGGAAGCTTCTCTCCGCTTAGTTTTCTTTGTAAAAATTCGGTAGCTTCTTCAAAAATTGTCAAATCGGCAGCAAATGACGTATCATACACTTGGTCGAAGCCGATTTTTTTAAGAGCAGCCACTAATTGCCCGGTGGTTATTTGTCCGGCTTCGTAACCAAAACTTTCGCCCAAAGCTACGCGAACAGCCGGTGCCACTTGTGCTACCACAACTTTTTCGGGATTAAAAATGGCTTCCCAAACTTCCTCGCTTTCGGGTTTTGGTGTTAATGCGCCTACGGGACAAACCGAAACACACTGACCGCAATACACACATTCCACATCTTTCAAGCCTTTTTGGAAAGCAGTACCTACGGTAGTTCCGGCACCTCTTCCCACGAAATCAATGGCGCCTACTGATTGTATTTCTTTACAAACCCTCACACAATCCCCGCAAAGTACGCATTTGTTGGGGTCGTGTACTATGCTGTGCGAAAAATTATCAATATCGGCTGTTTTGTCCGTTTTTTTGAAACGAGATTTTGAAATCCCTATCTTCCCGGACAAGTCCTGTAATTTACAATTATTACTTCGGCTGCAAGTCGGGCATGAAATATCGTGATTGGCAAGCAAAAGCTCCAGATTAACCTTCCTTATGCGACGAATTTCATTACTTTTGGTTATTACTTTCATTCCGGGGCGCGGCGGCAAAGAACAAGATGCTTGAATTCCCATGCCGTCAACATCCACCACACACATGCGGCAGGCACCGTAAACACTCAAATCCGAGTGATAACAAAAAGTAGGTAATTCAATGTTTGCTTTTCTTACCAATTCAAGTACATTTTTTTCATTCTCTATCGGGATTTCCGTTCCGTCGATATATATGCTGTTGTTATTGTTCATTCTGATAATATTTTAATGGTTTTATTCGATTCATTTTCCAAAATTTATGATTGCAGTGAAAAACCCCATGCGATTTAGAATCCGACAACGGCGTCAAAGCGGCAAACTTCTGCGCAAGCACCGCATTTGGTACAAATATCGGGGTCGATGGTATGCGGCTTTTTACGTTCACCGGAAATGGCATCCACCGGGCACTTTCTGACACATGCCGTACAACCGATACATTTTTCCGCATCAATATATATGTCGGCCAAAGCTTTGCATTGATTGGTAGGGCATTTCTTGTTTACAATGTGCTCCATATATTCGTCTCTGAATCTTTCTAAAGTTGAAATAACCGGGCTTGGCGCTGTTTTGCCCAAACCGCAAAGCGAAGCTTTTTTTACGGCTTCAGCTGTTTCTTCCAAAATTTCAAGCGTTTTCAAACTAGCTGTTCCTTCAATGATTTCATCCAGTAATGCAAGCATTTGTTTAGTACCTTCGCGACAAGGCACGCATTTACCGCAACTTTCCGCTTGTGTAAACTCCATGAAGAAGCGTGCTATCTGCACCATGCAGGATTTGTTATTCATTACTACCATGCCGCCCGAACCGACCATGGCTCCGGCTTTCGTAAGATTATCATAATCCAGAGGCATGTCCAAATCATCTGCAGTAAGGCAACCGCCGGACGGCCCGCCCATCTGTACGGCTTTAAAACCGTCATTGGCCGGCTCGCCGTCGTCATTAATTACGCCGCCGCCTACATTATAAACAATTTCTCGAAGCGTAGAACCAAAAGGCACTTCAATAAGGCCGGTATTGGCCACATGCCCGGTAAGTGCAAAGGTTTTGGTACCTTTAGAATTTTCCGTGCCGTATTGGTTAAACCATTCGGCACCTTTGTCTAAAATAAGCGGTACCACGGCCAAAGTTTCCACATTATTAATCGTGGTGGGTTTTCCCCACAGGCCTTTTTTTGCAGGAAAGGGCGGTTTTGGAGAAGGCATTCCGCGTTTTCCTTCGACCGAAGACATAAGAGCGGTTTCTTCGCCGCAAACAAAAGCACCGGCTCCTTCCATGATATAGAGTTTCATATTAAAAGAGCTTCCGAATACATTTTCACCGAGAATGCCCATTTTTTCGGCATCTTCAATGGCTTTTCGCATACGCGATACAGCCAAAGGATATTCGATGCGAACATAAACATAACCTTCATCAGCCCCTATGGCTTTAGCGGCTATCATCATGCCTTCAATTACCCGGTGCGGATTACCTTCCATCAGGCTGCGGTCCATAAATGCGCCGGGGTCGCCTTCATCGCCGTTGCAAATGATGTATTTCTTATCGCTTTCCTCGAGCCGGCACAAATCCCATTTTTTTCCGGTAGGAAACCCACCGCCTCCGCGGCCTCGCAAACCACTTTCCAGCACTGTTTGGCACACTTCGGCCTCGGATAAATTTTTAAACACATTTTTAGCCGCACGATAACCGCCCTGTGCAATGTATTCGTTGATATCCAAAGGGTCAATCATTCCGCATTCATTGAGCACCAGTCGCTTTTGGAGTTTATAAAAAGGAATTTCATCGTGGGCTTTATATTTTTCTTTTGTACTCGGGTTCTCAACCAGCAGGCGCTCTACCGGCTTGCTTTCGAGCAGGGTTGTTTTAACAATTTCATCCACATCTTCCGTTTGCACTTTTGCATAGAAAATATCATCGGGCAAGATATTTACTAAAGGCCCCTGCGCACAAAAACCCTGGCAACCGCTGCCGGAAAGATGAATATTGGGCTTTCCGTTGAGTTTCTCTTCTTTTAGCTCAACAACTGCATTCAGATTGGCGGCTGCAATTTTTTCTTTGAAAGCTTCAAATACTTTCAACGCACCACTTGCTATACAACCCGTTCCGGCACATATTACAATTCGTTTTGTAATTTTTCCGGACAGTTGCTTGTATGATTCAGATATTCTTTCTAAGTTTACTGTATTCATTTTAGTATAATTTTTATGAGTGAATTATGATATAAGGCAGAAACGGCAATTTCTGCCTTATATTTTTTTATCCAGCCGGAACGGCTTCTTCTTCTAAAGCTTTATCTATGATTTCCGGCACCTTTTTATTAGTTACCTGACCAAAAACTTGTTCATTTATAAGCATAACCGGAGCCAACCCGCAAGCTCCCAAGCAGGAAACCGTTTCAAGGGTAAACATCATATCAGATGTGGTATGTTCTCCTTCTTTCAGGCCTAACTTTTTCTGCAAGGCAGAAATCAAAGGTTTGGAACCTTTTACATGACAAGCCGTACCGTCGCATACTTTTACCACATACTTTCCTTTCGGCGTTAAAGTAAAATGTGCATAAAAAGTAGCTACTCCGTACACTTCCGCTACCGGCACATTCAAAGCTGTGGCTATATAAACCAACACTTCTTCAGGCAGATACCGATATTCGTCTTGTACTTTTTGCAAAATTGTAATCAGCTTGGAACGATCATAATTGAAAGATTCAATAATATCGAGAACCTTTTCAAATTTTCTTACTTTTTCGTTGTTTTTTTCGTTCATATTATATAAATTTATGAGTTTTTTATATGTTCGGATTTCTCCAATTTATTAAGAATAACAGCCAGATTTGAGTATATGGAAGTGTTTTCCACAATAATACCCTCAGGCACTCGAATGGTAGTCGGCGAAAAATTCCAAATGGCTTTAATACCCCAACTAATCATCATTTCGGCTATATTTTGAGATATTTCGGCCGGGGTGGTAATGATTCCGATTTTACAATGAAGCCGTTCAGCCAAATTTTTAAATTTATCCGGATGAAATATGTCGATGTCTCCGATTTGTTTTCCGACTTTGTCCGGGTCAATATCAAAAGCAGCTACTATTTTCAGACCTGAATTTGTAAAGCCTTCGTATTTTAAAAGAGCAGCGCCTAAATTACCGGCACCCACCAGAAATGCTAAATTGGTGCGATTGTACCCGAGAAATTCTTCGAGCGCGGCAACCAATTCGGCAACATTATAACCAATACGCGTTCGCCCTGTTACACCGGTATATGCTAAGTCTTTGGTGATTTGCGTGGAATCCGATTTAAGGTCGCGCGCCATCTGCGGTGCCGAGATATTTTCTTTTCCGCTTTCCATTATCACTTTCAGAAATGAGAGATAAGTCGGTAATCGTCTGATTGTGGGTTCCGGAACACCTATATATTTTTTTTCTTTTGATTTCATATATAAAGAATTTCTTCGCTATTAAATACAAGATTATTGC